>CAJOIQ010000004.1:115611-118433 GCA_905234795.1 uncultured Bacteroidales bacterium
AACGAAGAGGACCTTGCGACCGCTGCGGGCCATTTCCTTGAGGACCTCGGCTGCCTCGTCGATTTTCACGACGGTCTTGTGCAGGTCGATGATGTGGATGCCGTTCTTCTGGTCGAAGATATACGGAGCCATCTTAGGGTTCCACTTGCGGGCCAGGTGGCCGAAGTGAGTACCTGCATCAAGCAACTGTTCGAAATTTGTTCTAGACATGGGTTTGTTTTTGTCTTTGTTTTTAACTCTTTCATCAATCCGAAGTAGCAATCTCCGATTGGTCTCCGGGATTTTTTCGCGGCCGGGCAATCCTTATTGTAGCCTGGGAAGATTCTCATCCTCACCGGGGTCTCAGGATTTGATGAGCACCCGTGCCGTGCTGACGTAACTCCAGTAGTGCGATTAACGCTTGCTGAACTGGAAGCGACGACGTGCGCCAGGCTGACCGGGCTTCTTACGCTCAACTTCGCGAGCGTCGCGGGTGAGGAAGCCGGCGGCCTTCAGCGTGGAGCGGTAAGCCTCTTTGTCCACCTCGCACAGTGCGCGGGCGATTCCGAGACGAACGGCTTCGGCCTGACCTTTGGTACCACCACCAACGAGGGTGACCTTGATGTCAAACTGACCTGCAGTACCGGTGACCTCGAGGGCCTGGTTGGCGATGTACTGGAGGGTTCCCTCCTTGAAGTACTCTTCCATGGGGCGGTCGTTGATGACGAACTTGCCCGTACCGGGTACTACATAAACACGAGCGACAGCTGATTTACGTCTTCCAAGGGCGTGTTTCTGTTCCATGTGCTCTGTTTAGATTTCGTTAAACTTAATGGTTTTGGGGTTCTGTGCCTGCTGCTTGTGCTCTGCACCTGCATAAATGTACAGGTTGTTGATGAGCTTGTCGCCCAGACGGGTCTTGGGCAGCATACCGCGCACAGACATGCGGATGAGTTCCTCGGGTCTGGATGCAAGGATTTCCTTGGGAGTGGTGAAGCGCTGTCCACCCGGATAACCGGTGTAACGGACATAGACGCGGTCGGTCATCTTCTTGCCGGTGAGACGAATCTTCTCGGCGTTGACGATAATCACGTTGTCACCACAGTCCACATGCGGGGTGAAGCCGGGCTTGTTCTTGCCACGAAGCACCAGGGCAACGCGGGAAGCCAGGCGACCGAGCGGAATGTCGGTTGCATCAATGACGAGCCACTCCTTGTTCACAGTTGCCTTGTTCAGGGAGACTGTTTTGTAGCTAAGTGTGTCCACTGTCTTGATAATTAATGGTTTAACATAAAAGTTGCGATCCCCCCATACTCAGAGGGACCGCAAAGGTACGCAATTTTGGTGAAAATACCAAACAAGAACGATTAAAGCGACAAATTAAATCTTCTGTCCCTCAAATAAAATAGTGCCCGAACCAATTTCATAAACCATGAAGAAAAATGGACGGTCTATCGTCAATTCCCTGGGTTCCTGTTCCGGATTGAATGACCCCACATCACTGGCAGTAGCGGCAGCGGCACTTGTCCCTTCTTTATTAACATCTATACACGCTTTCTGAAGGATATCAGTGATAAACAAATCGTCACAATTGGCCATTGCCCCAAAATCGGCGATTCCTTGATAGAACGGATTGACCATACCAACTTTCTCAAGCATATTTCTCAGATGAATGTCTGCGGCGTCAATCTTGAACTCGGGGAACGAACAATCCACATTGTAGATAATGGAATCTTCAACGAGAGATATAATATCACTCACTGAATCGCCTATATTCAGAACGACATCCTGCACTGTCTTTCCTTCCCGGGGCATTGCAAGCAGGATTTTGTAATATCCATTCCCATAGGGAATTGATATGGCCTGGAAAGAATCTGTCTCAAAACACAGGAAAAAGCCTTCGAACTTTAAGAAGGGCAGTGAGACATCACCTGCAAGGGAATGGAAAATGCCATCCTTAACGGAAGGGGTCAGGCCCTTGGGCCATTTTGCATTAAAACAAAGCGCATTGGCTATCAGAACCAACGGTGTGTCATCCCACGGTCTGGAGAACAACTGGGGAATCATGCCATCTGTCTTCTCTCCACACCACCGGTTTATGACGTCAATCGCCCCATCGGAATGCATGTCCAAGGTTTCTAAACTTGTGCCAAAGAAAGCGTCGGCCTTTTCTGCAAAGACGTTGTTGAATACAACAGGGATGTCCCCCCATACAGCATTGGCACTGTTAAAAGTGACTGTGGTATCAACGGCAGCCAGTCCTTTAGAGATTTTCCGGTAATAGCTTTCCAGCTCTCCGCCTGCTACCATATTCTCAAATCCAAGGGTACTTTGGATTTGTCTGGCAGTTTCTCCTCTGGCTCCGGTCTGGCAGAGGGCGAGATTCAACGACAGGCTCAGTGGAGAATACACGAAAGACGAATTACGCAGGTTGTCATCTTTAAGTAATTCAGCAAATGACTCAAGGCCGAATGTGTTCACAGCCGTAGAAACAGCACGCTCGGAATCGGATAATACTATCGGTTTCTGTTCTACGGTTTCCGGCTTGTTCTCAACAGCATCATCCCCTTTCTCAATTGCGGAATTATCCGAGCACGATGACAAACACATCGCCGACAGAATAATACCGGCCATTGAATGATAATAAAAAATACCTCTCATAATATCATCGTTTAAGCAATATCCAACTGTTCATTCTTCTTCTCACAAAGATAATGATTTTTCAACACAAGCGATAATTTCTTAATTTAAGTTTCGCAAGTAGCTAAAAAAAGAAAAAAGCTAAGGTTGAAATCTTTGAGAGTTATTGCATATCTCATTGATTATCACTATATTAGTGTCGC
>CAJOIQ010000005.1 GCA_905234795.1 uncultured Bacteroidales bacterium
GTGTTTGGCCCGCTTTATGATGCAGGAAGGAGGGCTGAAGCCGATTCCGTACACAACGCCTACAAAGAGCGCACCCGCGCCATGGCCCGTGCACTGGGAAAGGACAGCATCCTGGGAGAGTTCCTGATGAATCTCTATCCAGCACCTACGGAATAAATTATGACGGGAAAGAAAGTAAGATGGATTCTGGGCATTACCCTGGCCGCACTGCTTCTGGTGGCCGGGGGAAGCCAGGTCTGTTTTCTTCTCCGATATCCCTACTTCCGGAAATATGCCGCCATCAACGGTGTGAGCCTGCACCAGGCCCGCCAGATCTGGGGCCATCCCTCAGAGGCCTCGGAGGCCAACATGGGCATGGCCGTGGAAGCCTCCTTCGAGAACTGGGACGCCGTAGAGCGCCTTTCCCGCAAGGACCGCCATACGGGAATCGGCACCTATTATTACAACCTCTCCAATGCCATGAGGGGGCAGCTCCCGGATAAACTGCTGGACTTTTATCAGCCCTTCGAGACAGGCCTTTTCCTGCCAGTGGGAGAGAAATCTTCCCCTTTTGTCATCGGCTGTGCCGGAGATGTGTGGTGGGCGCTTAACTATATGCCCCTGGCCGAAAGGGACGCCATGCTGGGCCTGCTGTTTTCCCCGGCCCACAACGGGTCCCGTTATCTGCGCCGCCTGGCCGAGTCCAACCTGGTGAAAGGAGACTACGAGGCCGCTTCCAAATACCTGAGGATCCTGATGAATTCCCGCGCCGACAAAGCCTGGGCCAGCGCCCGCCTGCCGGAAAACTGGACCCCCGAATACCGGAGCCTCATCGAGTACAAACGCTCTTTCCTGCCCCGGATGGACTTTGTGCACGGCATGGACCAGACACCCACGATTCTGCGTATCCTGCTCAATTCCAACGCCTCCAACACCATGGCGCTGGATTATCTGCTGTGCTACGACCTCCTTACCAAGAATCTGGACGCCTTTATGGCCGACTTCGCGCCCTCTCTCACGAAATCTGTCCTGTATGAAGAGGCCGTGCTCATTTTCCTGGCCTCCAAAGGCGGGATGGACGCCGAGAATTTCCGGCATTACAATGTCTCGGGAAACACGCTGGAACGCTTCAACCGCTTTGTCACCATTTACAGGCGGGACAATGGCGCCCTCACCAACCTTACCCGGGATTTTGGAAAAACTTACTGGTATTACTATTATTTTGCCCGCCGAAATGAAAAACAGTAATGCCCTGCTTCTTGTTCTGAGCTTTCTTCTGCTCCTGGGGTGCGGAAGAAGCTATGACGTGCGCCCTTCCGGAGAAAGGACGGACCGCGCCGAGGCTATCTTCCCCGACTACCGGGAGGTCACCATCCCCTGCAACATAGCGCCGCTCCATTTCTACTATACCGCCCCGGACGCTTCCCGTTTTGTCACGGTATTCCGGGCCGGCGAAGAAGCCTTCACCCTCAAGGGACGGGAAGTAGTGTGGAAAGAAAAACGCTGGAAACAGCTGCTCTCTGCCGCCGCAGGTAGCGATATTCAGGTAGAATCTTCCTATAAAACGGCCTCCGGTCCCGTCTCCTTCTCCTGGAACATCCACGTGAGCGGGGATCCCATCGACGGCTATCTCACCTACCGCCTCATCGAGCCCGGTTTTGAAGTGTGGGACGACCTCGAAATCCTGGAACGGAACCTGGAAAGCTTCGGCGTGCGCGCCATTTCCGACTACCGGAATACTGAGAACAAATGCATGAACTGCCACATCCACAGCCAGGGACGCGGAGACCTCTCTATGTTCTACCTCCGCGGCCAGGGCGGCGGCGCCATCCTGAACCGGGGCGGGCAGCTGCGCAAGCTCACCCTCAAAAGCGGGACCATGATCTCCCCCACTGTGTACGGAGAAATCCACCCTGGCGGGCGCTGGGGCGTATTTTCCACCAACATCATCATCCCGGCCATGCATTCCCTGGGCAACAAGCGGATGGAGGTGTACGACACCGCATCGGACCTGTGTATAGCCGATTTTGACGGCAACCGCATGCTCACTTTCCCCCAGTTTGCGCGGGAGGATGTCTTTGAGACCTTCCCGGTGTTCAGCGCCGACGGCAACTTCGTCTACTACTGCGCCGCCCCCGCCGGGAATCTTCCCGGAGAGCTGGAGCAGATGCGCTATTCCCTGGTGAGAATACCCTTCGATGCCGAAACCGGCACCCTGGGGACATCGGCCGATACCCTCTGGAGCGGCCCGGCCCACCAGGCATCGGCCTGCCATCCCAAAGCTTCTCCGGACGGCCGATGGCTCCTTTTCACCGTGGCCGATTACGGCACCTTCCCCATCAACCACCGGGAATGCGACCTTCACCTGCTGGACCTGTCCACAGGAGAAGAATACAGCCTGGACGGGGTCAACGCACCGGGATCGGACACCTACCACAGCTGGTCGTCGGACGGAAAATGGTTCGTCTTCGCCTCCAAGCGGGGTGACGGTCTGTACGGAAAACCGTACTTCTGCCACGTATCCCCGGACGGAAGCGTCTCCAAACCCTTCCTCCTTCCCCAGAAAGACCCTCATTTTTATGACAAGATGCTTCGTTCCTTCAACGTGCCGGACCTGGGCAACGCCCCGGTGGGCTTCGACGCCCGGGAAATCGGCCGTATCTGGAAAGAAGTACCAGCCGAACAATTTAATTAAACCATAAAGATATGAATTGGAAGATTGTCCTCGCGGCCATGGCCGCCTTTCTGACCTTCGCATGCGGAAAAGGAGACAACGGCGGCCAGCAAACCGTCACGCTTGCCTCCAACCCGGCCCAGCTCACCTTTGAATCGGCCGGCGGAAGCCAGGAACTGAAGATTACCAGCGGCATCAAGCCCACGGTAAGCACCTCCGACGCCTGGATTACCCTCACCGAAGGCAGCTATGCCTCCAACGTCCTCACCGTGAGCGTAAAAGCCGCCGAATTCACGGGCACCGCTCCGCGCACCGGCAGCATCCGCGTCATCGGTGACAAACAGAGCCTGATGGTTTCTGTCACCCAGAATGTAGCTCAGGTAGAACTCAAAGTGAGCGCCAGCAGCGTTTCCTTCGACCAGTTTGGCGGAGAACAAACCGTTACCGTCACCTCCTCCCAACAGCCCACGGCCACCACCGACAGCAAGTGGTGCGGCGTGGAAGTGGGAACCATTTCCGCCGACAAAGAGACGGTGGTCACCATTTCGGCCGGTGCCAACCGTACGAAAGATGCCCGCACCGGCAGCGTCACCATCAGCTGCGGAGACCAGAGCGTTACGGTTAACGTGAGCGGTAAGGCCGGAGAGACGCCCGCCATTGCCAGCACCACGGCCGTGACCCCGGAAATCGCCTTCGAGACCATCGGCCCCGGCTGGAACATGGGCAACCACATGGACGCCATCTCCAACGGCGTGGCCAACGAGACCGTTTGGGGCAACCCCAAATGCACCCAGGCCACCTTTGACGGCGTAAAGGCAGCCGGCTTCCAGAGCGTGCGCATCTGCGTCACGTGGGAAGGCCATATCGGCGCAGCTCCCGCCTTCCGCCTGGAAGAAAAGTGGCTCTCCCGCGTGGAAGAGATTGTGGGTTATGCCGAAAAGGCCGGTCTGGTGGCCATCCTCAACACCCACCACGACGAAAGCTATTGGCTGGACATCAACAAGGCCAGCGAGACCACCAAGGACCAGATTTACAGCGTGTGGACACAGATTGCCCAGCGCTTCCAGAACAAGGGAGAATGGCTCATCTTTGAATCCTTCAACGAGATTCAGGACGGCGGATGGGGCTGGAGCGACAAATTCGTAGCCAATCCGCAGGCCCAGTACAACATCCTGAACAGCTGGAACCAGGTGTTTGTGGACGCCGTCCGTTCCACCGGCGGCAACAACGCCACCCGCTGGCTGGGTATTCCCGGCTATGCCGCCAGCCCCACCTTCACCATCCCCGGCCTGGTGCTGCCCAATGACTATACCAGCGCCAACCGCCTGCTGGTGGCCGCACACGACTACGACCCCTACGATTACACCATCAAAGACCCCATGCTGTCCCAGTTCGGCCACACCGCCGATGCTTCCAAAAAGCCCAGCGGCGACAATGAAGCCGGCCTGCGCTGGACCTTCGGCCAGCTCAAGGAAACCTATGTGGACAAGGGCATTCCTCTATATCTGGGCGAATTCGGCTGCTCCCGTCACGCAGCGGCCGATATCGACTACCAGAAATATTATATGGAGTATTTCTGCAAGGCGGCGGCCGACAGCGGCTTCCCCATGCTCCTGTGGGACAACGGCGCTGCGGGCAGCGGTCCCGAGCACCATCCCTACATTGACCATGGTACCGGAAAATACATGGACCAGACGGCTAAAGAACTGGTAGCCATCATCATCAAGGCCGTCACCACCAAGGATCCGGCCTACACGTTGGAAAGCGTATACAATTCGGCCCCTTAGTTGGACCAGCGGAAACCGAACGGTACGCGCTCAGGAGAATTGATTAACTTCTGGGCGCGTATTTTATTAAGGGGAACGGGACCGGAGACGAATTCCGGCACATTGTAGGAGCGGAACAGGTCCTCATAATAGGTGACGGGATTCCTCTGGGGCAGCAGGAAGGGCTTGCCGGCCACGCCGTTTTCATCGAAGTGGGCGATGTACAGGCGGGTGAACAAACCGTCTCCCCGGCGGCTGGAGAACACAAACCAGCGGGAATTGGAGCTCCAGTTGTGGAAACTGTCGGTATCGGTGCTGTTCACCTCTTTCAGCGGCCTTGTTTCCCCGGTCTGCAGGTCCAGCAGCCATAAATCGGCCTCATGATGCCAGATGGGGAAAGTGCCGTAGTCACACAGGGTGAACATCAGGTATTTCCCGTCGTAGGAAGGACGGGGGAAGTTGATACTGCCGCCAAAGCTGGCCGCGTCCAGGACCATTTCCACATCCCGGCCGATGGTGCCGGTTTCGGGGTCGAAGCTCACCTTCATCAGGCTGTAGCGGGACTGGGGCAATTCCCCGGGAATCTCCACCTGGGCGGCCGATGTGAAGAAGAGGGTTTTTCCGTCGGCGCTGAATACGGGGAAGGTCTCCCACAGATGGGACTGCTTGATTTGCGGGGCGGTAATGACCTGGTTCTTCTCCACGTCATACACCTGGATATCCGAGGCAAGGTCGAAAACCTCGATGATCTTGTCCTTCTGGGCATGGAAGCCCTGGCGGGTGGTGTTGGTGGAATAGGCAATGTAGCGGCCCGAGGGGTGCCAGTAGGGATAAACGCAGAAGCCCAGCGTGGAATCGGTCTTGGTATTGTAGGCGTCCAGCTGGCCGTCCAGACTGAGGAGCGTGGCGCCGTGGCTGCCGCGGATGTGCAGGGTAAAATCCTCCGGCTTGCCCTGGCGGGAAGCATGGCAGTTGACACAGCCGTCAAACTGGGTGTTCTCCAGAAGGGGCCTTTCCCGGAAGGAAGACAGTTCCCTTTCATATATGCCCATGTGGCTGAAAACCTCGTAACCGGGCTCAATCAGACGATACGTAAGCCCATAGTCGATGGCATCCTTCGACACATAGATGCCGAAGGGCTGGAAACGCTTCCACTGGCCGTGGAAGCGGCCGGAGACGGTCACTTTGAGAGAGCCTCCCACGCTCTTGACAAGCAGGCGGGCCCAGCGCTTTTCATGAAAGCGGGTGGCTTCCCGGCCGCTGCTGCGCAGCACGGTGCCGTCCGGGGCCTGGAGTTGCACATCCAGGGCATCGGCTCCGGGAAGGCTGAAATCCAGAGGGGCTATCCCGGCGGGGATGGTGACGCCCACGTAATCGGGCGCAATGGCAGGCAGTTCCTGAACCTGTAGGGCGTTATGTTCCCTGGGAGAACAGGCAATAATTGCCAGCGCGGCCAGGCCTATATGCAGCAGATGTTTCATTCGGCGTTGCGGTATCTGAAGTAATAATAGAACCAATAAGTGTCTCCGTAGTCTTTGCGCATCTTTTCCTCGCTCTTGCCGGATTTCATATCGGCGATAAAGCGGTTGATGCGAAGCGCGTGAGCGGGAGCCAGGAATCCGGGCAGGCCCTCGAAGTCCTGGTGGGTCTGCACCCAGCGGAGCAGGAGCGCCTCCTGGTAGGATTTGGGCATCATGGGCTCTTCCACCATGCCGATGCATTCCACAAAGCGGTCCAGGTCCTTGCGAAGCAGGCACCAGGCCATCAGGTAATCCAGGGCCAGGGTATTGCCCGGATTCTCCACCTTAAGGAGGCCCAGCATGGAGTCTTTTTCCTCGTCGCTGAATAGGAAGTCGTGTTCCTTGAGCCGGAAATCCCGTGCCTGCGCCAGTTCCGGGCGCTTCTCGAAGATTTCCCCGCTGTCCATCAGGGACAGGGTTTCGTTGGCCCAGCCACGGTAGAAGCGGGCGTTTCGCAGGGCTTTGAGATACTTGCGGGCCACATCCCAGTCTCCGTTCACAAGATTGGTCTGGGCCAGTCTCTGGTAAAAGCGGCCGCTTTTCTGGAAATCCGGGATGGACTCCTGGGCCTCGAAGGCAAAACGCTGGGCGGTGTTCACCATGCCCAGGTGCCAGTATATTTCTCCGGTAGCCACAGGGTTGGTATGATCCCTCACGAATCCCGGCAGCAGACCTTCGGGCCCGTTCTGGAAATAGGAGAACTGGTAGTCCGGCATACGGCCCGTTTTGCCCAGGGCCAGATTGAGGCAGGAAACCGTCTTGGGATTGCCGGGGTTCTTCTTGTCGGCGGTGAGCATGATGCGGTTCCACATCTGCATGCGCACCATGAAGTCGTATCTCATCCACTCTTCCTTGGTGGGATCGGCAGCGTTGAACGCCAGCCCGGCGCCGGCGGCAGCCACCCCGGCGTAGACCATGATACCCATCCAGGCTTTCGGTTCTTTTAGGTTAACGAGGGAAACGGCGGCGGGAAGCACCGCAGTGAGGGCGGCCAGCCACAGCAGGAAAGGGACCAGGTTGTGATAGCGGTAATAGTGTACGCCGAAGGAAAGCCTTTCCAGCGGATACGGGAAGATCTGGCGGGCCAGCAGCACGCAAAGCACCAGCAGAAGCAGCATGGACAGGTCCCAGGTCCAGTATTTTAGGCCTTCCCGGAGGGCCGATACCAGCACGAACACCACGGCCAGGCTGCCGCAGGCCATATACAGGACGGGGACAAGGGCCACTTTCAGGATGTGGCGGGGACGATCCTTCTTTATTCCCTGACACAAGACGGCCGCACCCAGAGACAGGATGAGGGCCCATACGCTGCCCACCAGGGCGTTCTCGTCGCAGAAGAAGGCCAGCAGCAGAACGGAGGGGATGAAGCTGAGCGCATAGGTAAGCAGCGTCCGTTTGGAGCAGGCCGCCCACGTGACCAGCTGCACCCCGCACAGCAGCACCGACATCATGGCCGCGCCCACGGGGGCATAGTAGAAGAACTGGGTTACCCATCGGCCCATCCAGTCGGCCAGGCCGCCGGGAAGGGAGGCTACCGACTGGAAGTAGTCCCAGGTGGACTCAAACAGCTGATACTGTTCCTGAAAATGCAGGTGATAGGGATAAAAAAGGGCGAAAAAACAGTAGAAGGCGGCGCCCGAAAGCACCGTCATTCCCACTGCAGCCCATTTATGTGAGGGAGACATCCGTAAACTTATTGGTTAGAGTACAAATATAGTCATTTTTCGGCCGATTCCGGTTTGATTTATCCAAGAAAAACGAGTAAATTTGCACTCCTTTATGAAAACCGAAACCCTCACATATTCCTTTGTTCCCCAAGAGGGCGGAATGGCCGAGTATCACCTCCTGTTCAAGGCCAGTCCTTCGCTCCTTTTTGAGGAGCAGCTGGATGCCATACTCGAGGCCTCCCGTGAGGCTTCCCGGGGCCGCAGCGTACATTTCCGCCGCTTTTTCCTGAGCGACGCCGCCAACCAGGCTCCCCTGCTGGAAAAGGCACTTGAAACCATGCCCGGCGTGCCCACTTCGGTGGTGCAGCAGGCTCCCCTGGACGGCAGCAAGATTGCCCTCTGGCTGTACTGCACCTCCCCCATGGAAAACGGTTCCCACAACGGCTATACGCACTATTGGGAGGGTTCCATGGTGAGTGAAGGGCAGGATTCCCACGCCCAGATGAGCGGCATCTTCGGGGAATTGGACGCCCGTCTGGACGCCCGGGGACTTTCGGTGGCCCAAAACACCGTCCGCACCTGGATCTTCGTGCGGGACGTGGACGTGAACTACGGTGGCGTGGTGTCGGGACGGCGGGAGTATTTCGGCCGCATCGGCCTCACCCCCTCCACCCATTTCATTGCCAGCACCGGCATTGAGGGAAGGCACCCCGTTCCCCGGAACCTGGTGGAGATGGACGCCTACAGCATCGGCGGCCTTAAAGAAGGACAAGTCGGCTATTTGTATGCCCTGGACCACCTGAGCCCCACCTACGACTACGGCGTCACCTTCGAGCGCGGCAGCATGGTGCAGTACGGAGACCGCCGGCACATCTTCATCAGCGGCACCGCCAGCATCGACGCCCGGGGAGAAGTAATGCACGTGGGAGACGTCCAGGCCCAGACCGGCCGCATGCTGGAGAATATATCGGCCCTGCTCAAGGAGGCCGATGCCGGTTTCCAGGACATTGCCATGGCCATCGTGTACCTGCGGGACCTTGCCGACGCCCCCCGCGTCAAGGCCATCATCTCCCAACGCTGCCCCTCCCTGCACGCCCTGTACGTCCTTGGCCCTGTCTGCCGCCCCGCCTGGCTGGTGGAGATGGAGTGCATCGCCCTCACCCCTGCCGTGGACGCACGCTATCCCAAGTTCTGATGATTCGGCTTGTCCAGAGTGGCGCAGGCACCCTGCGCCAAAACTTGGTCGACGTGGTCAAAGGGGAAAGAATGGCAGAAATAATTGCCGATATCCAAAGAAAACGTTATCTTAGTGGTATCAAACCACATCGTATGAAACGTTTCCTCCTCCTTGTGTCCCTGGCGCTGGTGCTGGTACCGGCCGCCGCCCAAAAGAAAGCCAAAAAGTATTCGCATGAAACTGTAGCCATCCCGCAGGTGGAACGGCAGGTCATTTCCATCGAGACGCAAAACACGTCCCTGGTGCTGCTGGTGCATCCCAACGGGCATCTGGAAACCGTGCATTATGGCGGTAAGCTGGCCCAGCCGCAGCAGTTCCTGCAGCAGAGCGTGAATACGGAAGACTACAACGGCTTCCGCGGGGCTACGTATCCCGCCACGGGCGGCCGATACATCAACGAGCCCGCCCTGCATGTGAAGTATGCCGACGGCAGCCACAACACGGAGTTATACTATACCGGCCATCAGGTCACCAAGCGGGACGGCTGCACCACCACCGTCATCGGCCTCAAGGATTACGTGACCGCCCTGGAAGTAAAGCTGGTGTACGACGCCTATGCCAAGGAGGATGTCATTGTGGAACACACGGAGATTCTCAACGGCGGCAAGCAGCCTGTGCAACTGCTTAATTATGCCTCCTCCTCTTTATATATCGATGCCGATGAATACCTCCTCACCCACTTCTACGGGGCCTGGGCCACGGATATGCAGATGGAGAGCGAGGTCCTGGGCCACGATATGAAGGTGATTGAGAGCCGCCGAGGTACGCAGAACACTCAGGGCAACAATCCCTCGTTCCTGCTGAGCCTGGACACCAAGGAGTTCAGCGAGACCAGGGGTGAAGTCATTGCCGGCGCCCTGGCCTGGAGCGGCAACTTCCGCCTGAGTTTTGAGAAGGACGACGCCCATCGGCTGAACATCCTGGCGGGCATCAGCCCCCACGCATCGGCCTATCCCCTGAAGGCAGGCGCCACCTTTGTGACACCCGAAATGATCTATACTTTCAGTGCCGATGGTGCCGGCGGAGCTTCCCGCAACCTGCACCGCTGGGCCCGCCAGTACAGCGTATACGGTGGCGGAGAGGTAAATCCCACGCTGCTCAACAGCTGGGAGGGTGCCTATTTCACCTTTACCACCGAGACCCTGCTGCGCATGATGGACGATGCCGCCGGAATGGGTCTGGAGATGTTTGTGCTGGACGACGGCTGGTTCGGCAACAACTATCCCCGCAACAACGACGACGCCGGTCTGGGAGACTGGGAAGTGAATGTGTCCAAGCTGCCGGAAGGCATCGATTACCTGGCCAAGCATGCCCATGACAAGGGCCTCAAATTCGGTATCTGGATTGAACCGGAGATGGTGAATCCCCGCAGCGACCTGGCCCACGCCCATCCCGAGTGGGTGGTCCAGAGCCCCGGCCGTGAGATTTACCAGGGCCGCAACCAGTGGGTGCTGGATCTGTCCAACCCGGCCGTGGAGGACTTTGTCTTCGGCATCTTTGACCGCACCATGCAGCTGGCCCCCAACATCGACTACATCAAGTGGGACTGCAACCGTGTTGTCCAGAGCTTCGGCAGCACTTATCTGGGTACCGAGCAGGACCGTTTCTATGTGGAATACACCCAGGGACTTTACAATGTGATGCGCCGGATTCGGGAGAAATATCCCAAGGTGATTGTGCAGTGCTGTTCCTCCGGCGGCGGCCGCGTGGACTACGGTGCCCTGCGCTACTGCAACGAGGTATGGACCAGCGACAACACCGATGGTCTGTCCCGCGTGTTCATGCAGTATGCCACCACCATGATCTACCCCGCCTGCATCATGGGTTCCCACGTTTCTACCGTGCCCAACCACCAGACGGGTAACGTGACGCCCCTCAAGTTCCGTTTTGACATCGCCTGTGCCGGCCGATTAGGCCTGGAACTCCAGCCCAAGTACTTCAGTGAGCAGGACCGCGCCACCGTGGACCGCTGCATCGCCTCCTACAAGCAGTACCGGGACCTGGTGTTCACCGGGGACCTGTACCGTCTGGCATCACCTTTTGACGGAAGTTATTACGGTTTGATGTATGTGTCTCCGGACAAAAAGCGCGCGGTGGTGTATACCTATTGCATCCACTTTGAACCCCGTACCGTGGGCGGCAAGGTGTTCCGTCTGCAGGGTCTGGATCCGGGTCTCAATTATAAAGTGGTGGAACAGAATGTGGACCGCAGCTGCTGGTGGGGCAACGGCCAGTCCTTCCAGGGAGATTTCCTGATGGGCGGCGGCTTCAACCCTGTTCTGTACGGGCTGTATTCCTCGGCCGTGTTTGTGCTGGAGGCAGAATAGGCTTTCTGGCGCAGGTTGGGGACACACTCCCGGAAGGCTCCGTTCCGCTGACGCTTCACTCCGTCCCTCTCACTGTCCGGCTCGTCCGCTCCGCGAACGGCCAGCCAGCGGGTCCCTCCCTCTTATGTGCCGAGGGCGGCGACACCCCCGGGAGTGTGTCCCCAAGCCTGCAAGCAGACGTGCCTATACATGGCGCAGTTGCCCGGTCTGAGTGGCGCAGGTCCCATAATAGTGGCGACACCTGCGCCGCAGAATGCGCCTTCCAGGCCCCTGAGAGGCCATATCACTGGAGCAGGTTCCGGCCCTAAAATCAAACCTGCTCCACTTGATGGGAGAACCTGCACCACTTAACGGTGGAACCTGCTCCACCCCCGCTCATTAAAGCACAAAAACCGCAACCCAACCCCAAAAGTGTGCTTTAGACGGGGGTTCAAAGCATGGCTAAAGCACGAAAACCACATATGAGGCCCATTTGTGTGCTTTAAAGGTAGGGGCACACAAGGGCGGCAGGGCAGGGAGGCTAAAGGATGGCCGAGCACACAAAAAACCGCTTAGTAGGCGGTTTGGCGGGCGATGATGAGTTGCTGGATTTTGTAGGTGTCTCCGGCGCTGGCGGTGGCGTAGATGGTAACCTGGAAAAGTTCCCCGCCGGCGTTCAATAGGCCGATCATGTACTTTTTATTGCCCTCGGAGGCCTTGTGGGTGGGTTGGAAGGAGCGTGGCGTGTTGGCTTCGAAGAAGGAGCGCAGGATTTCCTGGGCCTGTTTGCGGGAGCAGTTGCGGTTGCTGGAGATGACGGTGACTTCCAGGTTGTCGGCAAACCAGCTGGAGAGCGACACGGCATCTCCCAAAGCCAGGTATTTGGTGATGGAGGCAAACACCGAAAACTCCCCTGCAGTGTTCTGTGGAATGGTTTTCACGCTGGTCTGAAACTTGTTCTGACCCACGGCAGAAATGCCGATGCAAAGGGCAACGGCCACCAAAGCGGTATGTACGCTGAATCTCATTCCGCCCTGTTAACTTGCAAATTCCGAGCCGAATCGTTATTTTTGTTCCATGAATGTTGTGTTGCTCACTGTCGGCAAAACCGACGTTCCCTGGGTAAAGGAAGGCCTGGACCTGTATGCATCCCGGCTGAAGCACTATGTGCCTTTCTCGGTAACTGAGATTCCGGAGCTCAAGAAGGTATCGGCCCTGAGCAAACAGCAGATCAAGGAGAAGGAAGGAGAGCTCATTCTGAAGCAGGTGGGGCCGCAGGACATCCTGGTCCTGCTGGACGAACACGGCCGGGAATGCCGCAGCCTGGAGTTTGCCGAATTCCTGGAAAAACAGCTGGCCACGGGGGCCAAGAACCTCATTTTCACCGTGGGCGGGGCCTACGGCTTCTCCGACGAAGTATACAAAAGGGCCAACTGGAAGATCTCCCTGTCCAAAATGACGTTCTCGCATCAGATGGTGCGCACTATTTTTGCAGAGCAGCTGTACCGGGCATTCACCATCCTCAAGGGAGAACCCTACCACCATGAATAAAAGGATGAACATACGCCGATGGCTTTCCATTGCGCTGCTGGCCGCCGCCGTCCTGGTGCTGGTGGCCTCCGTGTTCTCTGTGAACCGCCGCAGCAACATGGAAAGCGCCGCACAGGAGCTGGGGGAAAAGATGGAAAGGCGCATGGCCCTGCTGGACCGCTATATTGACGAAGCCCTCCACTCCAACCCCGAGGAATGGATGGAACTGGACCGGCTGCCGGAAGACATGGTGGTGTACCGCTATGTGAAAGACACCCTGCAAAGCTGGGCCAACCAGTTCCCCATCCGCAACGACGACATCCGCCCCCGCACCCTGGTGCAGCGCCTGGGGGATTCCCGGGACAATCTGTCCTCCCCGTTAAGCGAAGTTCCGGAGCATCTGATCTATGCCAACCACGGCCCCAAATGGTATCTGGAAAAGGCCGTACAGGGCGATGGATGCAAGATTATCGCGGGCCTGGAGGTTGTAAATGAGCTGCAGGCTGGCAGCCTCAACGGCATCAACAAGCACTTCCGTCAGGACGCCCGCTTCAACATACGCCCCATCTCTTCCAGCGTGGGCGCCCCTATCCTGGTGAACGGTATTCCGCTCATGAAGCTCACGGCCGAGACCATGACCGAGCCTTACCAGCAGCACTCCACCCTCACCTGGCTGGCCGTGGCCCTGCTCATCGCCGCATCACTGTTGTTCCTGTCCACCCGGCCTTCGGTGCTGTGGATGGGCGTAATCCTGGTCCTGCAGATGGCCACCCTGGCCTGGATGTATTTCTACGGACGCAACCTGTCCCAGGTATCGCAGCTCTTTACGCCGCTGCTGTATGCCGACGGCCACATCCTCTATTCGCTGGGTGCAGTAGTGCTGGTGAACCTGGCCATTACCCTGGCGGTACTGGACTTATACCTGGTGCGCTGGACCCTGCTCAAGGGACTTCGGCGCCAGAACCGCAAGTGGGTACAGGGGTTGTTGGGCCTCACCATCTGCGTGCTGGTGATTGCCATCGGCACCTATATCCACCTCACTTTCAAGAGCATTCAGTACAATTCCAACATCACGCTGGAGTTGTATAAGGTGGGGCTTCTGTCCCGCCATACCGCACTGGTCTATGTGAGTTTCCTGGCGCTCACCCTTACGGTACCCCTGCTGGTGCAGATGCTGTCCCCGCTGGTGCGCAGCCTCTTCGGCATCCGTTATGACGCCTTCTCTACCATCGGCCGCATCGTCTACGCCCTGGCCGTAGGCATTTACTTCGTGGTGGCCTCCTCCACCATGGGTTTCCACAAGGAGCAGCAGCGCGTGGACGTGTGGGCTAACCGCCTGGCCATGGACCGTGACATCGCCCTGGAAATCCAGCTCCGTTCCGTGGAGACGGCCATTTCGGCCGACGGTGTTATCGGCGCGCTGTCCATCCTGGAAGACGGGGCCGACCTCATCCGCAGCCGCCTGGTGGGCAACTATATGGGCCGCATCAGCCAGGACTACGACATTGCCGTGATACAGCCGGGGGCCGATATCGGCGCCGCTCCCCTGTTCCAGGAACGCATCCGCAGCGGTACGCGCCTGGGAGACAATTCCCACTTCTTCTACAATTCCATCGGCAGCGGCCGCACCTCCTATACGGGCCTGTTCTCTTATTATATTAAGGATTACGGTTCTTCCTCCATCCTGGTGACGGTGGAGTCCAAGCACAACCGCGAGGACCGCGGCTACCTGAGCCTGCTGGGCATCTCGGAGCCCGGTCAGGTGTCCTTGCCGCCGGTGTATTCCTGGGCCAAATATGCAGGCGGACGCCTGGTTCAGTATAAGGGTGATTACGCCTATCCTACCGTCCACGAGGGCGTGCTCAAACGGCCCACGGGGCATGTGGACATTGAGGACTGGACCCACTTCGTACACAATGTATCGGACCAGGAAGTGGTCATCCTTTCCCGCCCTTCCACAGAGAAACTGTACTATGTGGTGGAGGGTTTCCTCTTTGCCATCATCGCATTTTTGCTCATCTCCGTCCTCACCTGGCGGCGCAAGCGCACGGGAGGACGCCGGTATTACCAGACACGTATTTCCCTGGTGGTCTACGTCTCGCTCATCGCCACGCTGGTAGCCATGGCCATCTTCAGCGTGTGGTTTGTGTACAAGCGCAACAATGCCGATATGCAGAGCATCATGACCGCGCGCATCAACTCCCTCCAGTCCATGCTGCAGGAATACATGCGCACGGTAGAGGAGCCCGAGGATGTTTCTTCGGCCACCATCCTGAGGGAAGTGGAAACCGTGGGCAACAACCTCAAGTGCGACATCACCCTCTTCGATGTGAGCGGACGCGTCCTCATGAGCACCACGCCGGAAGTGTACGACCGCATGATCCTGGGACACCGGCTGGACGACAAAGCCTACAACAGCATCATCTACGGCCACAAACGCTTCTTCATGCATCCGGAGAAAGCGCGCCGCCGCCGCTATTACGCCCTGTATGCCCCGGTGATGAACAGCAGCGGCCGCATGGTGGCCATCGCCTCCTCCCCGTTCACCAACCTCACGCACGACCTCCAGACCGAGGCCATCCTGCACGTGGGGACCGTCATTGTCATTTTCCTGCTGCTGCTCATGATTTCCCGCTTCATCACCTTTGAAGTGGTGAGCCGCATGTTCGAGCCCATCAAGCAGATGCGCCGCAAGATGACCGTGACCGACGTGGACCATCTGGAGCCCCTGGAGTACGATCAGGACGACGAAATTACGCCCCTGGTGCAGGCCTACAACCGCATGGTGCAGGACCTGGGAGAAAGCTCCCGCCGCCTGGCGCAGGTAGAGCGTGACAAGGCCTGGACCGACATGGCCCGCCGCGTGGCGCACGACCTTAAAAACCCGCTTACACCCATCAAGCTGCAGCTCCAGATGCTCATGCGCATGAAGGCGTCCGGCAATCCCGCCTGGCAGGAACGCTTTGACGAAGTAGCCTCCACGGTCCTCTATCACGTGGACCTGCTGGCCGATTCCGCCGACCAGTTCTCCACCTTCGCCAAGATGTATGACCAAAATCCCGAACGTCTGGACCTGGACACCCTGGTAAGGCAGGAAGTGGAACTGTTCGACTCCCGGGACGACATCAAGGTGGACTACTTCGGCCTGCCGTCGGCCTGGGTCATGGCTCCCCGCCCTCAGCTCACGCGCGTGGTGGTGAACCTCCTCACCAACGCCATCCAGGCCGTGGACGAGCTGTCCGGTGACAAACGGCTGGTAGTCTCCGTGCGCAACGCCGTGGAAGACGGCTTCTACGACATTGTGGTGGAAGACAATGGACCGGGCGTCTCCGAGGACAAGCAGGAGCTCATCTTCACTCCCGACTTCACCACCAAGACCAGCGGCTCCGGCCTGGGCCTGGCCATCTGCAAACGCATCGTGGACCACTGCGGCGGCACCATCTCCTACTCCCGCTCCTTCACCCTGGGCGGTGCCTGCTTCACGGTGAAATATCCTAAGGCTTAAAGTCCGGAGGACAGAGGCTTCGGGCCGGTACGCTCCTTCGGAGCTATCCCTCCCACTCGTCATTGCCGGCTACGACCGGCAATCTCCTCCGGGCCCCTCCCGTTCACGTGCCACGGGCGGCTACGCCGTCCGAAGCCTCTGTCCTTCCGGACGCAACAAAAATTTGCAGAAAAAGGGACAAATCGTTACTTTTGTAAGTTATTTGCAATTAACGATTAACTAAACATACCTTTTTATGGCAACAACTGCTGATCTGAAGAATGGAATGTACATTATGTACAACGGCAAACCCTGCGTTGTGGTGTACTTCCAGCACGTGAAACCCGGCAAGGGCCCGGCATTTGTCAAGACCAAACTGCGCAACCTGGAGAACGGCCGCATCCTGGAGAACACCTTCACCGCGGGCGTAAAACTGGATACCATCAGCGTAGAGCGTCGTCCGTACCAGTTCCTCTATGACGACGGCGAGGCCTTCAACTTCATGCATGAGGAGACCTACGAGCAGATTACCCTGCCCCACGACGTCGTGGAGAACGCCGACCTCATGAAGGAAGGCCAGCGCGTGGAAATGATGTACATGACGGAGCCCGAAGAGCGCTGCCTCACCTGCGAGCTTCCCACCTATGTGACCCTGGAGGTTACCTACAGCGAACCCGCCGTGAAGGGCAACACCGCCTCCACTTCGGCCCTGAAGGAAGTTACCCTGGAGACCGGTGCCAAGATCATGGTTCCCCTGTTCATTGAGACCGGTGAGGTCATCACCGTGAACACCACCGACCGCTCCTACGGCCAGCGCGTGAAATAAGCTTCACTTCTTACATTTAAAACCGTCCAGCTTCCCGCCGGGCGGTTTTTTTGTTGGTAACTGGCGCAGGTTCCCACCATATGTGGCGCAGGCTCCGTACATAAGTGGAGCAAGCTTCGGTCATAAGTGGAGCAAGCTTCAAAATAGTGCCAGAGCCTGCTCCAGCATTATGGCCACACAGGCCCGTAGAAGGCATATTCCATGGCGCTGGCACCCGTCCTAAAATTAAGCTTGCACCAGTTATAGGGGAAGCCTGCGCCACTTATGCCAGGTGGTGCCTGCGCCGGAGTCCGGGAGGACAGAGGCTTCGGGCCGGTACGCTCCTTCGGAGCTATCCCTCCCATTTGTCATTGCCGGCTACGACCGGCAATCTCCTCTGGGCCCCTCCCGTTCACGTGCCACGGGCGGCGACGCCGGCCGAAGCCTCTGTCCTCCGGACCGGCCAAAAGAGTCGGAGTCAAAAATAATTAGTATCTTTGTATGATTATGGCAAAGATTTGGTCGGGCATAGTGCTACCGGTAGCCATCGCGGGAGTGGTGGCGGCGCAGACGGTGGGCGTGGAAGTGAACCGCGCCCGGCGGCTGAGTGCCTGGTTCCCCCAGCGGGACACGGTGACAGCCATGGCGCAGGACAGCACCCTTGTCCGGAAAGACACCGTACTCAAGGCCCTGGCCGATACAACCCAAGCCAAGCTGGAGGACGAGGAAGACTTCGACCTCTTTGCCCAGGCCGAGGAAGACACCCTTCCCAAGGTTTTTGCCCGGGACACCATGAAGGTGCCCGACAGCCTGCGCATCACAGACCCTTTCCTGTATCAGTGGTACGTAGCCACCAAGGACGGGTACACGCACAAGCTGGTGGTGGATTCCCTCAAGGCCGAGGGAGACAGCCTCATCTGGCCCCGCATCGACTCCCTGTACCTGGCCGATTCCACCCTGGCCGCCAAGCTGGCCTGGGACCGCAAGTTCGCCGCCATGTCCAAGGCCGAGCAGAAGCGCTGGATTTATGAGCACGTGGAACTCCCCCGCATTATGCATCGGCAGGACTCCATCCTGCGCCGCAAGGACAGCCTGCAGCTCATCAGGGACAGTATCCGCCAGAACACCCCGCGCATCCTGGAAACCGCCTTCCTGCCCGATTCCCTGTACTACAAGCGCCTGGTCACATGGAAGCACAACCGCCTGTGGAACAGCGTGGAAACCTTCCAGTGGGACACCACCGCCAACTACCATTTCTACGACTATCCGTTCATGCGCAAGGATGTGGGTGCATCCTGGCTGGGCATGCCGGGCAGCGCGGTGCAGCAGTACAATTACTTCAGTCGGGACGACGAAACGTCCACCAGTTTCTATGCCCCCCTGGAAAGCTGGACCTACACCCCCGACAACCTACCGCAGTTCAATACCAAAACGCCTTATACGGAGCTGGAGTACTTCGGCAACCTTTTCAGCAGCAGCACTTTGAGCGCCGACAACTTCCGCGTTTTCACAACGCAGAACGTCTTGCCGCAGCTTAACATTGCCCTGGAGATGAAACGCTACGGCGGCGCCGGCACCCTCAAGAACGAAGAAACCAAGAACAAGACCTACGTGGTGGCCGGCAACTGGCTGGGCAAGAAATATCTGGCCCACGCCGGCTTCATCTACAACCAGCTGAACCGTCAGGAAAGCGGCGGCGTGCAGGACAACATGTGGGTGCGGGATACCACCGTGGACGTGCGGGAAATCGAGGTGAACCTGGCCACGGCCACCAACCGCTACAAGAAAGTGACCTTCTTCCTGGACCAGAGCTATCGCATCCCCTTCGAATTCCTGGAGAGGCTCAAGCACCGCAAGGACACTGCCTGGACTCCCGCCGACACCCTGGACAAGGACATCACCACCGGCTTTATCGGCACATCCACCGAATACACCACCTACAGCAAGAAGTATGTGGACAACACCTCCACGGCGCTGTCGGCCTTCTACAACAACACCTTCTTCATCAACCCCAACAAGAGCACCGACTCCCTGCGCACTTCACGGCTGGAAAACCGCATCTTCGTGCGGCTGCAGCCCTGGAAGGAGGACGCCATCGTGTCCAAAATAGAGGGCGGCATAGGTAACCGTTTCCAGACTTTCTATCTGCAAAGCCCCAACGAGGTCCTGTACAAGGCGGCCAACAACCGATGGAACACCTTCTATGTCTATGCAGGGGCCGAGGGAAAACTGAGCCGATACTTCAGCTGGGACGCCACGGGCCTGTTCAACTTTGCGGGGCACGAGGTCGGAGACTTCTATGTGAAGGCCAATGCGGCGGTGAGTTTCTATCCTTTCCGGCGCGCCAGGAAGAGCCCCATCACTCTGGGCGCCCACTTCGAGACTTCACTCAAGGAACCGGACTTCTACCAGCAGCATTTCTACACCAACCACTACAAGTGGGAGAACAACTTCGGGAAAACGTCCACCACCAAGATCAGCGCCACGCTGGATATCCCCAGATGGCGTCTCAAGGCCCAGGCGGGGTACTCGCTCATCAAGGGCTACAATTACTATGACACGCTGGGGGTGGCCCGGCAGAACACATCGGCCATGAGCGTACTGATGGCGGGAATTTCGCACCACCTGGTGCTGGGACCGCTGCATCTGGAGAACTCGGCCCTGTTCCAGGTATCATCAGCCCAGGATATCCTACCCCTCCCTACACTGGCCCTCAACCTGCGGTATTACTTCCAGTTCAACATTGTGGATCCCAAGGTGCTGCAGATGCAGATCGGTATTAACACGCGCTTCACTACCAAGTGGTACGCACCGTGGTACAACCCCGTTTCCGGCACCTTCGCCCTGCAGACGGAAACCCAGTACGGAGAAGTTCCCGTCACCGATATCTTCATCAACATGCAGTGGAAAAAGTGCTGCATCTTCCTCAAGTTTGAGAACGCCGGCCGCGGCTGGCCCAGCAAGTCGCACGACTTCTTTACGGCGCATCACTATATCCAGACGGCGCCGGCTCTCAAATTCGGCATTTCCTGGCCGTTCTATCCCAGACTGGGTGCCTCCCGCACCATGTCTTCCCGCGCCAGCAGCGGCGGTTTCGGCAGCGCCGGAAGTGGCGGATCTGGCGGCAATTCCCAGCGCACATCCGGTTCCGGCCGGGGTTCACAGGCTTCCCGATGAAACATCAGGGTCTCATCCAGGCCGTCATTGTATCGGCCCTGCTGCTGATGATTCCCGTCACCGGTTCCCGGCGTTCTACACCCCTGCCTCCAACCAACACCCTCACCTGCATGATGCCGGAAGAAGATGCGCCTTTCCAGCGCGTCCTGGTAGAGAAATACGCGCAGGACACGGGCCTGGATATCCATGTGCACACCGGAGACTGGCCGCTGGATTCCCTGGTGAGCGGCGCGCTGGACCTGATGATTGTCTCCGAGGACACTTTTCCCGTACCCGACGAAGTGGTTTTCTCCCGCGCTTTTGCCGACGGCACCGTGTGGGCCGTTCGGGCCGATGAAACCGAAGGACTCCGCGGAATCAACCGCTGGATTACGGAACTCACGGCGTCGGAACGCTTCAACCGGATGCAGAAACGGTATCTTTCCGGCAAGCCGGTAAATCTCACATCCATCTCCCAGTACGACAACCTGCTGCGTCAGCAGGCCGACAGCATCGGCTGGGACTGGCGCCTGCTGGCCGCCGTGGTATACCATGAGTCCCGCTTCCACAACGACGCCACCTCCAAAAAGGGCGCCCGCGGCCTGATGCAAATCCGGAGCAGCCGCTACACCCCCGAGGAACTGGCCGACCCTTCCCGTAATCTGTCCGTAGGGTCCCGTTACCTGCACCGACTGGAAGGAATGTTCCCCGGAGCCAATCCCATGGAAAGCGTCAAATTCTCCCTGGCCGCCTACAATTTTGGAGAAGGCAAGGTGTCCCGCCTCATTTTCCGGGCCGATTCCCTGGGCCTGGACGCCACGCGCTGGGACAATGTGGCCACCCTGCTGCCTGCGGGCCACCACACGGTGTCCTACGTGAACAACGTTCTGGATACCTATCAGTATTATTCCAGATTATATCCCCGGTAGTTCTTCTACCGGCCGGAAAGCAGTGCTTTCACCGGAGGCATCGGCCATCAAATCAGCCTCCGGTGAAAGCACAGCCTTCCAGCCAGGTCAGTCGGCCTTGACGGTCTTGGCGGGGTCGATGGTGGCCACCACCAGGGAGGGAAGCCACAACAGGGCCAGAATGCCCAGGTAGGCCGCCATGTCGGCGGCCACAATCCACAGGAGATTCACGTGGACAGGGACCCAGGAGACAAAGTAGTTGGCCGGGTCCAGGGGGATGAGATGTGTGGTGCCCTGAATCAGACAGAAAAGCAGGGCCAGGGCGTTGCCGATGAGCATGCCGCGCAGCACGGCCCGGGCGCCGATGCGCACATACAGGCCGCCGATGGAACGGTTGTTCATGCCCATGGTCTTGAGCGTGCCGATGGTGGAGATGTTCCTGAGCAGCATGATGAGCAGGCCGCTCACCATGTTGAATCCGGCCACCACGGTCATCAGGATAAGGATGACCAGCACGTTGAAATCCAGCAGTTTGAGCCAGTCGAAGATTTGGGGATAGGCATCCTCGGAGGAACTCACGTACAGGACTTCCTCCCGGGGGTCTCCGCTGTTCAGGAGTACATGGCCGATAAGCCCCGCCGTCTCCTTGCGGGATGCTCCCTCCGAAAGCTTCACTTCCAGGCAGGAGACTTCGTCGGGGCTCCATCCATTGAGGCGCTGGATATCCTCCAGGGAGGCATAGACCAGCAGATTGTCGTCCACCTCCACCAAGTCCCGGTGAATGGCCGTGATATGGAATTTGCGCACGCGGACCTTCTCTCCCACGAAGTAGGTGACCAGGTCGTCGCCCACGCCCAGGCCGGTGATTTCCGACAATCGTTGCGGTATTGAAACGGCCAATGTCGCCTCTGGGGCTGATTTGATGGCCGATGCCCCGCCAAACTTGCCTGCTCCCTCGGCTAACAAACTATCGGCGTTTGTCACGCCTTTCACCACAACACCGTGGATGAGGTCACCGCTTTTGACGATGCCGGCGCGGATGGCGACAGGCTGGATGGAGACCACGCCGGGGATGGAGAGCAGGGCTTCCTCCGAGGGCAGGTGGGCCGGCATCGGCACGGGTTCGTCGCTGCCGGAAACGAAGGGTTCGATGCGAACATCGCCGGTCATGGCCGCCACGCCGTCCCGGATGGATTTCCGGAACCCGGCGCTGACGGCCACGGCTACGATGATAATAAAGAAACTGACGGCGATTGCCACCGCCGCCACGTTTCCTTGAAATCTAAGTTTTCTGGATATGAAGCCTTGGGCTACCAAATGTGTACGCGCTCTTCCTCGGGACGGAACATAGCGTCACCCTCGTGGATGTCCCAGGCGTCGAAGAAGCTCTGGAAGTTCTTCACGCTCACATTCACGCGGTTCACAGCCAGGGAGTGCACGTCCAGATTGGTGAGGCGGGCCTTCTCCTGGTCCGTGATGTTCTGGGCCCAGATGGCGCCATAGCTCAGATAGAAGCGCTGGGCGCGGGTGAAGCCGTCAATCATGGGATCCTTCTTGTTGCCCACGGCGTTCTCCATGGCGGTGAAAGCGATGGACAGGCCGCCGTGGTCGCCGATGTTCTCACCCAGGGTGTAGCGGCCGTTGGCCTTGACACCGGGCAGAATCTCGATTTCGTCGAACTGGGCCACCAGTTTGTCACCCAGGGCGTTGAACTTAGCCTTGTCTTCGTCGGTCCACCAGTTCACCATGTTGCCGTTGGCGTCGAACATGGAGCCCTGGTCGTCGAAGCCGTGGCTCATCTCGTGGCCGATAACCACGCCGATACCACCGTAGTTCACGGGTTCATCGGCATTGGGATCGAAGAAAGGTTTCTGGAGGATGGCGGCCGGGAAGCAAATCTCGTTGGTGGTGGGATTGTAGTAGGCGTTCACGGTCTGGGGAGTCATGCCCCATTCGGTTTTGTCGGTAGGCTTGCCCAGTTTGTCCAGGTTGTCCTTCACATACCAGGCGCTGGCGTTGCGCAGGTTCTCATAGTAGGTATTCTCCGGGTTGATGTCCAGGGTGCTGTAATCCTTCCATTTGTCGGGATAGCCGATCTTCACGGTGAAGGCGGCCAGTTTTTCCTGGGCCTTGACCTTGGTCTCGTCGCTCATCCATTCCAGCTGGTCGATGTGCTGGCCCAGGGCGGTGCGCAGGTTCTCCACCAGGGCAACCATCTTCTTCTTGGAGCTCTCGGGGAAGTACTTCTGAACGTACATCTCACCCACGGCTTCTCCCAGAATGCCGTTGGGGACGCTCATGGCGCGCTTCCAGCGGGGCTGCTGCTCCTGGGCACCGGCCATCTGATGGGAGAAGAACTCCCAGCTGGCGGTGTAGAATTCGTCGTCCAGAGCGCTGCACTGGCCGCTCACAAACTGGCACAGCAGATAGGCTTTCAGGAACTCCAGGTTGCGCTTTTCAAACATCTCGTTGAGGCCGTCAAAGTAGGAAGGCTGCTCCACAATCACTTTCTCCTGAGGGGCCACACCGGCGGCGGCGCACATCTTGTCAAAGCGCAGGGCGGGCCATTTCTGGCAAATCTGCTCTGTGGACATGGGGTTGTAGATGGCTGCCATATCGCGGTTCTGCTCACGGCTCCAGAAGATCTTGGCCATAGCGTTCTCTACCACCAGGTCCATATCGGCATAGGCTTCCGGTTTCTGGAGGCCGGCCAGACCCATCACTTTCACCAGGAAAGCACGGTAGCCATTGTAGAGTTCCTTGTTTTCCTCTTTCAAATAATAGTCACGGTCTCCCATGCCCAGGCCGCCCTGGCCCAGGTACAGGACCTGCATGTCGGAGTTGGTGAGGTCGGCCTCTACGCCGAAGCCCATGAAACCGCCTTCTCCGTAGAGGTTCATCTTGCCCAGCAGAGTCGCCAGTTCGTCCTTGGAGGAAACAGCCTTGATTTCTTCGATATATTTCTGGATGGGCTGGGCACCCAACTCATTGCGGGTGGTGGAATCCAGGGCCATCTTATACAGGTCACTGATCTTCTGTTCCACGGTACCGGGTTTGGTTTCCATGGTGGTCATGCTCTCAAAGAGGGCATTCAGGTTCTCCTGGGCCTGCTCACGGAGAGCGTCAAAGCTGCCGTAACGGGAGAATTCCGGACGGAGCGGGTTGTTTTTCTGCCAGCCACCGGTGGAATACTGGTAAAAATCCTCCTTGGGACTGGTGGTGGGATCCAGGGAGCTCATGTCCAGAGCGGGAGCGCCGCTCTTAGGGGCGCATGCTGCAAAAGCAAGCACGGAAATCATACAAACAAGGGTCTTTTTCATATGAATAATAAGTAGTATTTTGATTTCGTAAGTTTGCAAATTTACACATTATTGCGGATATTTGTACCCATGAAAGCAAAAGAACTGAGTTTAAGATACGGCATCTCCACCCTGGGTCTTGTTTTGGTTGCCCTGGGCGTGGGCATTTCCATAAAAAGCAACCTGGGCATTGCTCCTCCCTCCTGCCCGCCCACCATCCTCAACCTTAAGTTTACGGCCATTTCCGTGGGTACTTTCACCTGGATGATGCACCTGCTGTTCATCCTCACCCAATGGATTATCCTGGGCAAGCGGTTCAAACTCAAATACCTGATGCAGATTCCCGCCGCCTTTGTCTTCGGCTATATGTGCGACGGCGCCATCTGGCTCTTCGACTCCATCAATGCCCCTGCAACCAACTACACGGTGCAAATCCTCCTGAGCCTGGCTGCGGTTGTCATTACGGCGCTGGGCATCAAGATAGAGGTCCTGGGCCGCAGCTGGATGCTGGCGGGAGACATGCTCACCGCCGTGATGGCCGATGAAAGCAAAAAGCCCTTCGGCACCGTCAAAGTCATCTTCGACGTAGTGCTGGTGGCCGTGACCGCCCTGCTGGCATGGGTCTTCTTCGGCCTGCTCACCGGTAACGGAAGCACGGTGGTCATCCGGGAAGGAACCCTCATCCTGGCCATACTCACCGGGCTGTGCATGCGGGTCACAGATCCTCTGCTGGACAAACTGTTCCGCCCCATTACCTCTACTTTTACGCCGCACGATGCGTAAATGGCAGGATAGCCTGATGCTCCCCGGGGCCATCGTCCTGGGGACGTCTTTGTATATCTTCTACCACTTTACTCCGGCGCTTCACCCGCAAGGCTGGTGGCTGCACCCGCTGGCCAGCGACGGGCAGCGTCTGGTGATTGCCATCCTGCTGTTCTTCCAATTTGTGAAGATTTCGCCGCACGACCTTGTATTCACCCGCTGGCATGCCAAGGCCCTGGCCATCCAGGCCGGATTGTTCCTTGCCCTGGCCGCCGTTGTGACGTTTTTGCAGCCAGGTCCCGGCCGTATGCTGCTGGAATGCGCCATGCTGTGCTTCATCTGCCCCACCGCCGCCGCAGCGGGCGTTGTCACCGATAAACTGGGCGGCAACCTGGCAGGTACGGTATCCTACCTGGTCCTTATCAACGTGGCGGCCACCTTCCTCATTCCGCTGGTGATTCCGGTGGTGAATCCGTCGGCCAGCCTGAACTTCTGGGCCTATGTGGGGCACATCGCCCTCAAGGTGTTCCCCCTGCTGGTCCTCCCCGGCCTTCTGGCCTGGACCATCCGCTATACCACGCATAAACTGCAGCGCGTCCTCATGCGCTGGGCGTCAAAGACGTTCTATGTGTGGGGCGTGGGCCTTACCCTTGCCATGGTGCTGGCCACCCGCGCGCTGCTGCTCAGCAGCCTGGGCGCCTGGGCCATCGCCGGCATCGTGGCCGTATCCCTGCTGTGCTGTTTTGCCCAGTTCTTCCTGGGCCGCCGCATCGGCTCTGCGGGAGCGGTGTCTTTCCGGCAGGCATCGGCCACCAAATTAGCCTTCCGGAAAGATCCCGCTCCCGAAGAGCCGTCAGATTCCGACGCCATCACCGCGGGCCAGACCCTCGGCCAAAAGAATACCGGCTTCCTCATCTGGCTGGGCTACAACTACATGACCCCCGTCACTTCCGTGGCCGGGGGCCTCTATGCCATCTGGCAGAATCTGTTCAATTCCTGGGAGCTGTACCGGAAAGAGAAGCGTTTATAACGCCTTTTCCAGCCACACCTTGTGCGCGTAATGGTAGGAGCCGCCCTCCTCTTCCCACTCGGCCTTTCCGTCCAGGCCGATCTTGAAGACATTGTGCACACGCAAGTTTTTGGTAGAGCCCTTCTCTATTTTAAGATAGTCTTTTCCGGCGCCGATGATGCTGTAATAGAGCGTGAAGTCCTTGACTTTCATCTTCTGGTGTACCAGGGCGTCGGAGAGACGGACGGTATAGTCTTCGTCCCCGTAGCAGCCGGTAATCCTGTGATGGAGCATCCAGGACGTCCAGGGCTTGCCGTCTATTTCCCAGCGCTTCTCCAGCTGGCCGTCCTTCCACCAGCCAATTTCCAGCACACACCATTCTTCCTCTTGGCGGTCTTGGGTGTAATAACCGGAAATGGTGTGGATGACGCGGCCGCAGCTGTCGAACTCGGCCGTGCGCATCACTTCCTCATAGGAACGCTGAAACGTTTCCGTGATGGTGCGGATCCTGTGCTCTACCATGACGCCGAATCCGTTGGGCGTACCGTCCTGGGATTTTGCTCCCCAAAATTTCTGTTTTGCCATAATTATATCCTGGCCTCTCTGAAGACCTCCTGGATGGAGGGATAAGTATTTTTAAGGAATGGCGGCAGGGAGCTCTTGGCCACCCAGGCCGCTTTGGTTATGTCTTCTTCGCGCTGCGGCGTAAGGTTGGTGGGGTCCGTGTACAGCATGTCGTACCACCAGGTGTGCTTGAGGTGCCACAGGTCGTTGCGGTAATAGACGTGGTCCGTGATGCAGATGAGCCTGCGCAGCTCCAGCTGGTCCACTCCGGTTTCCTCCTGAACTTCCCGCATGGCACACACTTCAATATCCTCTCCTTCCTCCTGATGCCCTTTGGGAAGGTCCCACAGACCGTTTCGGGAAATGAGCAGGAAATCTCCCCGCCGGTTGCTCACCAGGCCGCCGGCGGCATTTACTTCCTTGAATTCGGCACAGATGCGCCGATAGGTTTTCTCGATGTCGGTGGTAGGGATATAGATGCGGGAAAGGGTATCCTGGACCTCGAACATGCGCACCAGGGCGCGGATGTCAATGATCTCTCCCACGTGGAATTCCACCGAGTTAGGATCGGCCAGTGCTTCCTCCGTAGGGGCGCAAATAATGATGCAACGTTTCTCGAAATAGATTTTATGCATGGTTTTTGCTATATTTGCACATTACAAAGATAAAAAAAGATGACCAATATAGAAAGTAAACACGGCATCGTTTCCCGCCAGCCCTATGAGTTGTACATGTCGTTCACAGATTTGTCCAACTTTGCCAAGATGCTCCCGGAGGATAAGAAGGACATGGTTACGGCCGATATGGACACCCTCACCGCCACGGTTCAGGGCTTCAACATTGGCGTAAAAGTGCATCAGCGGGTACCTTACAGCCGTATCGAGCTGGTGGACTACGGCGCCCCCTTTGCCTTCCACATCGTGGTTCACTTTGAGCCCGCCGCCGACAATCCCTACCACACGGACTTCTGGATTTCCGTGGAGGCCGACCTTAACCTGATGATGAAGATGATGCTTTCCGGCAAGGTAAAGGAAGCCCTGGACAAAGTGGTAGACGGCCTGGTGGACGCCTCCAACGGCAAGATGCCGGAAGGTTTCGACTTGTCCAAGTGGGCGGGAAAATAGTGTTCCCCGAAGGATTCATAGAACTCCTGCAGGCCTCTACGGGCCAGGCCGAAGTTGTGCTGGAGGCGCTGGAGCAGGCGCCTTCGGTGTCCATCCGCCTGAACCCGTCCAAATTGACAGACTGTCCCTTCCCTGATGCCACGCCCGTTCCCTGGAGCTCGTATGGCTATCTCCTGAAAGAACGCCCCGTCTTCACCCTGGATCCGCTGTTCCATGCCGGCTGCTATTATGTACAGGACACATCGGCCATGTATGTGGGGCATGTGTTCCGGCATGTGACGTCCAATTTGCAGCCCGGATGCCAGGTGCTGGACCTGTGCGCTGCGCCCGGCGGAAAAACCACGGACCTGGCGGCATCGCTGCGGGAACGCTTCGGGGACCGCTATACGCTGATAGCCAACGAGGTGATGAAAAACCGCTTCGGCGTGCTTCGCGCCAATGTGGAAACCTGGGGAGACGCCCGCGTAAATTGCGTTTCCCGGGACCCGTCGGCCTTCGGCAGGGAGCCGCTTTTCCATGCCATCCTGGCCGATGTCCCGTGCTCCGGAGAAGGCATGTTCCGCAAGGACGCCCAGGCACTGGCCGAATGGTCTCCCAAAACCGTGGAGTTCTGCGCGGCCCGTTCCCGTCGCATCTTGGCCGATATCTGGCCCACCCTTCTCCCCGGCGGCATCCTCATCTACTCCACCTGCACCTTCAACCATCTGGAAAACGACGACACCGTGGCCTGGATTGCGGCCGAATTAGGGGCCGACATCCTGCCCCTGGAGTCCTTCCCGCCCATAGTGAACACGCGCTGCGGCCAGGCTCTCCTGCCCGGCCTCGTCCCCGGCGAGGGCCAGTACGTTGCCGCCCTGCGGAAACATTCTGCTGACGGGAGTGCGTTTTTCGCCGCTAAAAAGATGGCCGATGCGTCAAAAAACGCAACTCCCGCCAGCAAGAAGAACGGCAAGGCGAAAGATGCACGTGCGCTTTCGTCTGCCGACGAGGAAACCCCAGTGGTGAACGTAGACCGGGAGACGGCGCTGAAGTACCTGCACGGAGATGCCATTGTGTTGCCGGAAGATGCTCCCATGGGCCCGGTGACCATCGGCTACCGGGGTCATCCGCTGGGCCCGGCCAAAAACCTGGGCAAACGCTGCAACAACCTCTATCCCAAGAACAAACGCATACGAATGGATATCCGATGAAAAGAGTTTTTATCATACTTTTTGCCCTGGCGCTGCCACTGCTGGCATCGGCCCAGGAAAACCTTACCCAGGCCGAATACCTGCGCCGGTATACCAACCTGGTGGACCGCGTGGGGCCTGCGGGCGTGGGCGTGGAAACCCTGCTGAACAAGTGGGAGGCCGCTTGGCCCGAAGACCACCAGCTGTACGTAGCGCGGTGCCGCTTCAGCTATGCCCGCTGCCAGTCCACCCGTCTGCAGGAAATGCCCGTGGACAAGTACCTGGGAAAGGCGCCGCTGCTGCCCATGACGGATTCCCTGGGCGTGAAACACAATTACTTCGAGGTGGTGGACTATGACGACGACCTTTTTGCCGACGCCCTCGCCGCCATCGGCCAGGCCATATCCCTCAAACCCTGGCGGCTGGATTACCGCATGGCGCGCATCGACATCCTCCTGGCCTACGAAAAGGATAAGCCGGAGATGACGCTGCAGGAGTTAAAGTCCCTGGCCGACAAACAGTACAAGGAACACCCGGTGTGGGAGTACGAAGGTCTCTCCGGCGTGTCGGAGGATCAGTTCCGTGCCCTTATGCAGGACTACTGTGTGGCGCTGTTCCGGCTGGGAACCGACACATCGGCCCAGGTCTTCAAGGATCTTTCCGAATACCTGCTCAAATACTGCAAGGACGAGCCCCTGTACGTGAACAACCTGGGCAGCTATTACCTGGTTCGCAAAGACTTCAAGAAAGCCCGCAAATACTACGAACAGGTGCTCAAGAAGCACCCCGACGACCTCACGGCCGTACAGAACATGCTCCTGCTGGCCCGTGCCTCCAAGGACAAAAAGCTGGAACAGAAGTACGCTGAGCGCCTGGCTGCCACCAAGGCAGCCCATTAGCGCATCTGGGTGTACGGCAGCTTGTCCATGTCGCCGTAGTCCAGATTCTCTCCGGCCATGCCCCAGATGAACATGTAGTTGGAGGTACCGGCGGCGGCGTGGATGCTCCATTCGGGACTCATGATGGCCTGTTCGTTGGCCAGCCACACGATGCGCTCCTGCTGGGGTTCTCCCATGAAGTGGCAAATCATATTTCCCTCCGGCACATTGAAGTAGAAGTAGGCTTCGATGCGGCGGGCGTGGGTGTGGGCCGGCATGGTGTTCCAGACAGAACCGGGCTTGAGCTCCGTGAGACCCATCTGCAGCTGGCAGGGACCTTCTTCCAGCACGTTGTTCACGATGAGCTGGTTGATGACGCGGTCATTGGATTCCTCCATCTTGCCGGCGGCAAAGGAATTGGCTTTAAGGGAACCCCTTCGGCCGTCGATGGTGATGAGCTGGGTCTTGTAGGCCTTGTGCGCCGTGGCCGAATTGATGTAGAACTTGGCCGGTTTGGCGGCATCCTTGCTCTTGAACACCACATCCTTGCAGCCCCGGCCCACATACAGGGCCTCCTTGAACTTGAGGGTATACTCCTTCCCGTCTACGGAAACCACACCTTCACCGCCCACGTTGATCACACCCAGTTCCCGGCGCTCCAGGAAATAATCGGCCTTGAGCGGGTCGATGGTTTCCAGCTTCAGGGGCCCCGTGGCAGGTACCGCACCGCCGAAGATGAAGCGGTCGTACAGGGAATAGGTGAGGTTGATTTCATCGGCCACCATGACGGCGGGCATCATGAAACGGGCCCGCAGGGTCTCGGTGTCATAATGCCTGGCATCTTCCGGATGGCAGGCGGTCTGGATGGTATACTTGGTCTGTGCGCTCATAGCGATGCTTGTTAAAAGCAGAAATACGGTTACAATTCTTTTCATATTATTTAGATTCCTCGGCTTCGCTCGGAATGACAGGGGCGAAGGATGCTTTGATAATTCTTCTGCGGTTGAAAATGGCCATGACGGTGGTGCCGATGACCAGGATGCCGGCGCCAATCCACTTGAAGTCGTGTACCAGGTGGAAGATGACCCAGGAGAAGAGGCTGGAGGCGAAGTCCAGCGCGCCGCCCTGGAAGCCGTCCGGGATGGCCACGGCGGCATCACCGGTGCGGGCATACACGTCCTGTGCGGCCTGGGTGAAGTAAGGGGCCAGGTCGGTCACAAAATACAGGCCCACGGTAAGGGCTACCAGGCCGATGATGAAGGTCTTTACCACATTGCCCTTGGTGATGGGCAACACGGCCGGGAACACGTAGAACATGCCGGCCAGCGAGGCCAGGGGCAGGAATTCATTGCCCGGCAGGATAACGGCCAGCAGCAGGGTCACGGGGATGAGCAGCAGGCTTACCACCAGGGTGGTAGGATGGCCGATGACCAGCGCGGGGCTCATGCCGATATTGATGCCGGCGCTGTTCTTGAACTTGCGGGACACCAGGTCCTTGGTGGCCTCGGCGATGGGTTTAAGACCCTCGATGAACAGGCCCGTAATGCGCGGGATGAGCTCCATCACGGCGCCCATCTTGATGCCCAGGCCCAGGATGGCGGGGATATCGGCCCGACTGAGGATGCCGATGCCCACCCCCACAATCACGCCCAGGAACAGGGGCTCTCCCAGCAGGCCGAACTTCTTCTTCATGCCCTCGGCGTCGATATCCAGTTTGCTGAAGCCGGGGATGCGGTCCAGGCACCAGTTGAAACCCTCGGCAAAGGGCACGAAGCCCTGACAGAAGGGCTGTGGGATGGAAATGCCGTCCAGGTCCTTGTAGTAGCTCTGGAACTTTTTGGTGGTAAGGTCGGCCATCACCAGGGTGATGATGAAGCACACGATGGCGGCGAAAAAGCCCCACCAGATGCTGTCGCAGGCGAAGTACACCACGGCGCCGATGAAGGCGTAGTGCCAGTAGTTCCACAGGTCGATGTTGATGGTGTTGGTGGCCTTCACCAGCAGCAGCACAATGTTAATGGCCAGGCACACGGGGATGATGAAAGCGCCCACGGTGGTGTTGTAGGCCACCGATGCGGCAGCGGGCCAGCCCATGTCAAAGATGCCCAGCTGCAGGCCGTAGATCTCCGTCACCTGCTTGAGCGGGCCACCCAGGCTGGATGTGAGCAGGGCCGTGATTACGCTCAGGCCCACAAAACCCACACCCACCAGCAGGCCGCTCTTGAGTGCCTTACCGGGTTTGATGCCGATGCAGATGCCCAGGATGAAAAACAGAATGGGCATCATCACCGCGGCTCCAAGGCCAATGATATAACTGAAAACGCTTTCCATTATTTGGGCTGTTTACCAATGTATGCAAGAATACCACCGTCCACGTAGAGGATGTGACCGTTCACGGCGTCGGAAGCCTTGGAGGCCAGGAACACGGCGGGGCCGGCCAACTCATCGGGCTCCAGCCATCGGCCGGCAGGGGTCTTGGCGCAAATGAAGGAGTCGAAGGGATGACGGCTTCCATCGGCCTGCCTTTCCCGCAGCGGAGCGGTCTGGGGCGTGGCGATGTAGCCGGGGCCGATGGCGTTGCACTGGATGTTGTACTCGCCGTACTCGCTGCAGATATTGCGCGTTAGCATCTTAAGGCCACCTTTGGCGGCGGCATAGGCACTCACGGTCTCGCGGCCCAGTTCGCTCATCATGGAGCAGATGTTGATGATCTTGCCCTCCCGGCGTTCCATCATCTCCGGCACCACGGCGGCGGCGCAGATGTACGGGCCCACCAGGTCCACGTCAATCACCTGCTGGAATTCGGCCCGCGTCATCTCATGCATGGGGATGCGCTTGATGATGCCGGCGTTGTTCACCAGGATGTCGATCTGGCCGATTTCCCTGTGGATTATCTCCACCAGCTCCTTCACGGCCACTTCGTCGGTCACATTGCACACATAGCCGTGCACGTTGGTGATGCCGGCGGCTTTGTAGGCTTCCAGGCCCTTTTCCATGGAGGCCTGGTTGGACGTGTTGAAGATGATGTTCTTCACGCCGGCTTCCACAAAAGCCTTGGCAATGGCAAAGCCGATGCCGTAGGCGGCGCCGGTCACCCAGGCATTCTTGCCTTCGAGAGAGAAAATGTTATTCATACTATTGATGTATTAATTCTATATCCAACCAACCTGCATCGTTCTTGGGACTGAAGCGATTGCAGAAAAATCCCCATTTGGCGCCAATCCACAGTTCCGGCTTGGCGATGAATTCCTGTCCGACATGGGTCCAGTTCTCCCCGTCCAGACTGTAGGAGAAGTGACAGACCGCGTCCGGAACATGGCCTTCCACCGGTCTGGGGGCCACTTCAAGTCTAACCCACAGCACGGCCTCCTGCCGGTCGGGATAGTTCACAGGCGGCACGTTTCCGGATTCGTATGAATGCGGCTGGGGATGTGCCGTATAAGGGATGGTACACAGCGGGGTGGCTGTCTCTGATGCCCCTTTGGAAGCGCCCGGGCATTCCATGTATGTCAGTACGGCACCACCTGCCGTATCCGTAAGTCTGAGGCCGGCGTAATCGTCACCCGTCACCACAAATCCGGCGGTCTCGCCGCGCCGTTTCAGCTGCGGATTGGGGGTAAAGGACAGTTTGGCAGTGACGGTAAAGGCCTCGGCCGAAAACTTATGTTGCAGCACATTGGGGCAGTCCCAAAGGCTGGTGTACGGCCAGGTCTGTTCCACACTGTAAAGTCTTACGCCGCCATCGGGCAGCGCCATGTGCCAGTACGGGGACGGAATGGCCGGGTATTGCCAGTCGTATGACAGGCTGATTTGATGGCCGATGCCTGCCGAAACAGCAGGCTCCCGCTGCGTCGGCACGGCTCCGGAGGCCACGGGCTGACCTACGCCGTCACCATCGGGATCTTCGCCGATGAGGGGCCAGCCGTCGGCAAGCCATTGCAGGGGCTGCAGGTGCACGATGCGGCCATAGGCGCCCTTGTCCTGGAAATGGAAGAACCAGTCGCTGCCGTCGGGGGCCGAAACCCACGCGCCCTGATGAGGGCCGTTGACGGTACCGGGTGCCCAGGCCATCACAATGCGCTCCTCATAGGGGCCGAACGGCTCCCGGGCACGCAGCACGGTTTGCCAGCCGGTGGACACACCGCCGGCCGGAGAGAAGATATAGTACCAGCCGTCACGCTTGTAGAATTTGGTTCCCTCAATGGTGGGCTGGGTTTTATGACCGTCGTAAACGATGCGGGACGGGCCCAGCAACTGCGTGCCATCGGCCGCCATCGGCGCCACGAACAGCACACTCTTGAGCCCGGCGCGGGAGCCGGCCAGGCCATGGGACAGCCAGGCGCTGCCATCGGCATCCCACAGCGGACAGGGATCGATGAAACCCTTTTGCCGGACCACCCAGACGGGGGCTTCCCATCGGCCAGCAGGGTCCTGCGTGCGCACCATGAAGATGCCACGGTCGGGGTCTCCCACGTAGATGTAGAACCAGCCGTCATGGTAACGGATGGCCGGAGCCCACACCGCCTTGCCGTGCTGCACGGTGGTGCAGAAATCATCGGCACTGCCGGGAGTGCTGTCCCATCCTTCGCCGGGATAATCCGTAAGGGCGGCGCCTATCTGCTTCCAGTGCACCAGGTCCCGGGAATGCAGGATGGGCAGCCCCGGGAAGCAGTTGAAGGAGGACGCCGTCATGTAGTAGTCCTCCCCCACCCGGCACACGTCCGGGTCACTGAAATCCATGTGCAGGACGGGATTGGTGTACGACACGCTCTCCACCTGATGGTCACAGGCGCAGCAGAGCAGTGCCAATATGAGCAGCAGAACTACCATCCCAGCACAGCGGCTTTGGAGTTATAGGCCGAAGCCTCGTCGGCAGTGAGGATGCGGCCGCAGGCGTTACGCTGGTCGGTGGAGACGCCCGTGGTGCCGTACTCCTTCCAGCCGGCCGAAGCCGTAGGAGTGGAAGGATTGGGGGCGGGACTGCCCAGCCAGCCTTCGGGCCGGATGGCGGCGCTCATGGAACAGTTCACGTAGGTGACGTTGTCGAAGCAGTCGCTCTGACCGGCCGAACGGGCCAGGTACATGGAGCCCTCCTTGACGACGGATTCGGCGGTGAGGTTGCAGTTCAGGAACACGAAGCCTTTGTCCGTGGCCGACGGCACACGCGCCTGGATGATGTATCCTGCCGCGCGGGAACGGATCTCGCAGTCCTCGAAGAGGCAAACCTTGGGGTAGCCCCAAATGTAGTCACAGTGTCCCGCGATGAGCGAATTGTGCACCCACACCTCCCCCTTGCACAGGAACGTGTCCTGCCAGGAAATAAGAGCGCAGTTTTCAATGGTGAGCCGATGGGAGTTGTTCCCGGAATTGAAATAGAGGGTCTCGGCCTGTCCCTTGTGGTCCGATGAATAGAAGCTGTTCTCCACGGTGAGGTTTTCCAGCACCAGGTTGTTGCAGTTCTCCACCAGCCACAGGCAGCGGGCGCTGGTACCCTCGGCATACACCTCGCTGTTGGGATACTTTACGATGCTCTTTTCCCGGGAAACACCTTTGACCGTAAGGTTGTTCTTGTCCCGCAGGTACAGCAGTTCCCGGAAGGTTCCCTCCCCCACCTCGATGGTAACGGCAGTCTCTTTTCCCAGAGAAACCGCATAATTCAGGGCACCCTGCACGGTGCAGAAGTCCCCGCTGCCATCGGCCTTTACGCTAAGCGTGGAGCCCGAGGGCTTTGCCTTGGTGGTAAATTCCTCCTTCTCCACCGCCTGACCGACCACGGACTCATCTACGGTAAAGTAATAACTGCCGCCGAAGCCCAGTACGCCGCTGTGCAGCTGGATGTACAGTTTGCCGTCTTCCAGCCGCAGCGGCGTGTAATGCACCATGCGCGTGGCCGATCCACTGTGCAGCTTGTCCATGAAACCGCCGCCCTGCTCTTTGGGAACCATGGTGCCGTCTTCCAGGACATTCACTTTGTCCATGTCGGAGAGGTCAATCTTGTCCACCAGGGTACCATCGGCCCTGAACACCTGCACCAGGCCGGAGGTGCCCAGCGACGCATCGGCAGCCACTTCCACCACCAGCGTAGCATCCACGCACTGTCCGGCGGGTTCCTCAGGCTCCGGCGTCACGGGGACCTCGGGGGTTTCCGGTTTCTGGGGCGCCGGTTCTTCGGCCTGAGTGGCTTTTCCGCAAGCCACCTGCAGCAGAACCGCCGCAAGCATATGTGCTAACTTCCTCATTATCAACCTTTTGGTTTTGGCTCTTGATCCCGTTTGGTATCAAGAGAAAAACTTAAGTGTTTTATTATCAGCCTCTTACACCTCAACCGGCTTGTACTTAGGTACCAGGCTCTTCATGATAATCCAGCCGATGAGATAGGCCAGGCCGCAGAAGCAGAACATGATGAAGTAGCCGGCGGGTTTGCCTTCGAAGCCCAGGAAGTGGAACGCGGCGCCCTGCCCTTCGGCATAGGTAAAGAGGTTACCGGCCACTTTCTGGATGATCATGGAGCCGATACCGCCCGCCATGGCGCCGATACCCGTGACGGAAGCTACAGTGCTCTTGGGGAACATGTCGCCCACGGTGCTGAAGATGTTGGCGCTCCAGGCCTGGTGTCCCGCACCGGCAATGCCGATGAGGACGGCCGGCCACCAGGGACTATAAGCACCCAGCGGCTGGGCGGCCAGGGCCACCAGCGGGAAGAAGGCGAAGATGAGCATGGCCAGCATGCGGCCGTTGTACGGATGCATGCCTTTTTTCTCTACAAACAGCTTGGGAAGATATCCGCCGAACAGCGAAATCACCGTCACAATGGCGTACAGGGTAAAGATAAGTCCCTGGCCCAGCGGCGACGATGCCGGGGCGTTGAACTGGTCCTGGAAGTATGCCGGGGCCCAGAACAGGAAGAACCACCACACGCCGTCCGTCAGGAATTTACCCACAATGAAGCTCCAGGTCTGCTTGAAACCGAAGCACTTCATGAATGGAATCGTCTTTTCTTCGATAGCTTCGGGGACTAACGTCCCTTCAGCGGAGGAGGCTGACAAGTTTTCCGGAGCATCGGCCTTCATTTCTGCGACGGAAAACTTGTTAGCCTCCGACGCATCATCCTGGTGGATATATTCCAGTTCGGCATCGTTCACGTGCTTGGAACGCTCGGGCTTGTCGTACATGAACTGCCACAGGAACATCCACAGGAAGCCCAGGCCGCCGATGATGATGAAAGCCCATTCCCAGCCGAAGGCCTTGGCCAGCGGCGGAATCAGAAGCGGAGCGGCCAGTGCGCCCACGGAGGCGCCGGCGTTGAAGATGGACGTGGCAAAGGCACGGTCCTTTTTGGGGAAGTATTCGGCCGTGGTCTTGATGGCCGCCGGGAAGTTGCCGGATTCACCCAAGGCCAGGATACCCCGGCACAGCAGGAACAGATACACGGAGACCGTGGAAACGGCCAGGGCAATGTTGGACCCCGCCTCAACGGTCCGCAGGGCCTCCACGGAATCCACACCGTCCACGAACCAGGTGGTGGCAATGCCGCAACCGGCATGCATCACCGCACCGGTACTCCATACGCCGATGGCAATGAGGTAACCCTTCTTGGTGCCCATCCAGTCCACGAACTTGCCCGCAAACAGGCAGGCAATGGCGTAGAAGATGGAAAACAGCGACGTGATGGTACCATAGTCGGCATCGGTCCAGTGGAACTCCGGCGCAATGAACTCCTTATACGTGAGCGACAGCACCTGCCGGTCCAGGTAATTCACCGTGGTGGCAATGAACAGCAGTGAACAGATCCACCACCGCCAATTGGTCATTAATTTCTTCTGTGTTGACATAATCACATTATTTGATGACGGGTGTCTCTTTCTGAGCCTGTGCCACCCTCGGCAACATAAGAGGGAGGGGCCCACGAAGTGGGAGGGGTCGCAAAGCGACGGTTCAGAAAGAGACACCCATCATCATTTAAATAATAGACTTAACAGCTTCTCTCATGCCTTTGGCCTGGATGAGAGCCAGGTCGGCGGAAAGGAGGTCGGTGAGACCGGGGATGGCGTTGAGGTCTTCGCCCCAGATGAATGCATCGGCCAGAACGCCGGAAGCCACCTTGCGGACGTCTCCGGTAGCCCAAAGGTCCTTGAGCAGGCCGATAATCTTCTCGTCGTCCTGCGGCACAATCTCGTCGTCGCCGCGCTTGCCACCCTTGTAGTAGGTGCAGATGCCGGCGAGGCCCAGGACCAGGCCCTTGGGCAGTTCGCCCTTGCGCTCCAGATAGGTCTTGAGGCCGGGGAGGTCGCGGGTCTTGAATTTGGGGAAGCTGTTGAGCATGATGGAAGTCACAAAGTGCTTCACGAACGGGTTGCGGAAGCGCTCCATCACGTCGTTTGCAAATTTCACGAGTTCCTCCTTGGGCAGGTTGAGGGTGGGCAGAAGCTCGTCGAACATCACCTTGTGCACGAACTTGCCCACCTCGGGATCCTCGCAGCACTCCTTCACGGTGTTCAGGCCGGAGAGGTAGCCGACGGGGCTCAGAACGGTGTGGGGACCGTTGAGCAGGGTCACCTTCCTCTCATGATAGGGAGCCTCGGAAGGGACGAACAGCACGTGCAGGCCGGCTTTGTCGGCCGGGAATTCGGCAGCCACTTCCTTGGGAGCCTCGATCACCCACAGGTGGAAAATCTCGGCCTTGTCCAGCAGATGGTCGTCGTAGCCGGCGCGCTCGCACAGCTGGGCGGCGGTGTCGCGGGGATAACCCGGGACAATGCGGTCCACCAGGGTGCTGTACACGCCGCAGGCGCCCTCGAACCAGGCGCTGAAGTCCGGGCCCAGTTTCCACAGGTCAATGTACTGGCGGATGCACTCCTTGAGGTGCTTGCCATTCTCGAAGATAAGCTCGCAGGGGAAGATGATGAGACCCTTTGTGATATCACCCTTGAAATACTGGAAACGGTGATACAGCAGCTGGGTGAGCTTACCGGGATAGGAGCTGGCGGGCTTGTCATCCAGCTTGCAGGCAGGGTCGAAGGCGATGCCGGCCTCGGTAGTGTTGGAGATGATGAAGCGGATCTCCGGCTGCTCGGCCAGGGCCAGGTAGGAGCCGAAATCCTCGTAAGGATTGAGGCCGCGGGAAATGACGTCAATCAGGTCCACGCTGTCAACGGGCTTGCCGTCCTGCAGACCCTGGAGGTTCAGGTGATACAGGCCGTCCTGCTCATTGAGCCAACTCACCATGCCCTTCTCGATGGGCTGGACCACCACCACGGAAGCGTTGAAGTCCGTCTTCTGGTTGGTCTTCCAGATAATCCATTCGATGAATGCGCGGAGGAAGTTACCCTCGCCAAACTGAATCACCTTCTCGGTGTACTGTTTTGCCTGCGGTGCAGACGTACGGTTTAGTCTTTCCATGTTATTGTATTTATAATGTTACTCCTGTTTTGAAAATGGCAATCTCGCGGATGCCGTGTTTCTCGTTATTGACGGGCTCGCCGCTGGCCACGGAAAGCACATAGTCGATGAAGCGGGGGGCCACGGAGGCCATCACCTCATCCTGGGCCAGCACACCGGCGTTGAAGTCAATCCACGTGGGTTTGGCCTGGGACAGCGGCGTGTTGGTGGAAATCTTCATGGTGGGCACGAAACTGCCGAAGGGGGTTCCGCGGCCCGTGGTGAACAGCACCAGCTGGCAGCCGGAAGCGGCCAGGGCCGTGGAGGCCACCAGGTCGTTACCGGGGGCCGACAACAGATTGAGGCCCTTTACCTGCAGGCGCTCGCCGTAGCGGAGAACACCCCGCACGATGCTGGAGCCGCACTTCTGCGTGCAGCCCAGGGATTTCTCCTCCAGCGTGGAGATGCCGCCGGCCTTGTTGCCGGGCGAGGGATTCTCGTACACGGGCATCCCCTGCTTCATGAAGTATTCCTTGAAGTCGTTGATCAGATGGACCGTCTTGTCAAAGGTGGCGCGGTCCTGGCAGCGGTTCATCAGGATGGTCTCGGCGCCGAACATCTCCGGCACCTCCGTGAGCACTGTGGTGCCGCCCTGTGCCACTATCCAGTCACTGAGCACGCCCAGCAGCGGGTTGGCCGTGATGCCGGACAGGCCGTCGGAGCCACCGCATTTGAGGCCGACGCGAAGCTCGGAGACGGGAACATCCTCCCGTACGTCCTGGGAAGCCTCGGCATAGATTTCCTTCAGGCACTGCACGCCGTACTCCACTTCGTCCTCCACTTTCTGGCACACGAACATCTTCACGCGTTTTTCGTCCACCGGGCCCACCAGTTCGCGGAAAGCGTCCAGCTGGTTGTTCTCACAGCCCAGGCTCACCACCAGCACACCGCCCGCATTGGGATGATGCACCATGTCGGCAAGCACCGTGCGCGTGTTCTCGTGGTCGGGGCCCAGCTGCGAGCAGCCGTAGTTATGCGGGAAGCACACAATCGCATCTACCCCGTCATGGGGATTCCCGGCTTTGAACCTTTCCACTATCTGCTGGCAGATGCCGTTGACGCAACCCACCGTGGGAATCACCCAGATCTGGTTGCGGATGCCCACCTGGCCATCGGCGCGGCGGAAGCCCTTAAAAGCGCGGGGAGATCCCTCGACTGCGCTCGGGATGACAGAAGAAACGGGCTCGTACTTATACTCCAGCAAGCCTTCCAGGTTGGTCTTGATGCAGTTATGGTCCACCAGGGAACCTGCCGGAGCGTCAACAGTCACGTGGCCGATGGGGAACCCGTACTTGACCACGTTCTCCCCTGCCTTGAGGTCCTGCAGCACTATCTTGTGGCCGCGGGGCACGTCCACCAGCAGCTTCACGCCTTCCACCACCTCTCCTTTGGCAAGGTCCTGGAGCGCTACCGCCACATTGTCGGCCGGATTAATCTTGATGTACTTCATATCAGAAGTTGAAATAGTTCTTGGCGTTGTTGTAGCAGATGTCCTCTACCATCCGGCCGATAGTGTCCATCTCGGAGGCGGGCAGTTTGCCTTCCTCGATGTCCTTGCCCAGGACGTCGCACAGGATGCGGCGGAAATACTCATGACGCGGGTAGGAGATGAAGCTGCGGCTGTCCGTAAGCATCCCCACGAAGCGGGAGAACAGGCCCAGGACAGAGAGGGCGTCCATCTGGCGGCGCATGCCGATTTCCTGATCCAGGAACCACCAGCCGCTGCCGAACTGCATCTTGCCGGGCACGGTGCCGTCGTTAAAGGTATAGGCCATGGTCATCATCACCTCGTTGTCCTTGGGGTTGAGGCAGTAGAGGATGGTCTTGGCCAGCTTGTCCTCGCTGGCCAGGCGGTTCAGGAACTTGTGGCCGGCGGCCGCGGTAGGAAGGTCGTGGATGGCGTCGAAGCCCGTATCGGGACCCACCAGGCCGAACATCTTGCTGTTGTTGTTGCGGATGGCGCCCACGTGGAACTGCTGGGCCCAGCCGGACTCGGCGTCCATCACCGCCATGTCGTGCAGGAAGGCGCTGCGGAACTTGTTCAGCTCGGTCTCCGAAGGGCGTTTGCCCAGAAGGACCAGCTTGAAGATGGCCTCGATTTCCAGCTCCTTGTAATCATCGGCATAGAAGGTTTCCAGACCGTGGTCACTGAGCTTGCAGCCCATGGAAGCAAAGAAGTCGTGACGCTTCTTGAGGGCCTCCAGGAGGTCGGCGTAGGAGTCGATTTCCATACCGGCGGCGGCACCCAGCTGCTCCAGATAGGCTTTGTAGGCCTTGGGGTCCTCGATGGCCATGGCCTTGTCCGGCCGCCAGGCGGGGATGACCTTTGTGCCGAAGGGATGCTCGGCAATCATCTTGTGCCAGCGCAGGTCGTCGGCCGGGTCGTCGGTGGTGCACACGGTCTCCACGTTGAACTTGCGGATGAGGGCCTGGCCGCGGAATTCGGGCGTAGCCAGCTTGGCGTTGCACTCGTCAAAGATTTCACGGGCGGTGGCGGGGCACAGCAGTTTGTCAATGCCGAACACGCGCGACAGCTCCAGGTGCGTCCAGTGGTACAGGGGGTTCCGCATGGTGTAGGGAACGGTCTCGGCCCACTTCTGGAAGGTCTCCCAGGCGCTGTACTTGCCGCCGGTGAGATAGTCCTCGGAAACGCCGTTGCCGCGCATCGCACGCCATTTATAATGGTCGCCGTAGTGGCCGTCCACCAGCCACAGCTGGGTGATGTCACGGAACTGGATGTTTTCCGCTATCTGCTGCGGCACCAGGTGGCAGTGGTAGTCGATGATGGGCATACTCTCGGCATGCTCGTGGTACAGCTTCCGGGCGGTCTTCGTCTGGAGCATGAAATCTTTGTTTATAAAGGTCATAGTATATTGTTTTGATTTGGAAGAGAGTCGGGGTATCACCCCCGGCTCCCTTTATTAAAGATTAGCGCTTCTTGAAGTAGCTGGGAGAAGCAGGATTCCAACGAGGGTCACCCACGTCACCGGCCTTGAGGTCGGCGTTGGTAAGGACCATGTTGAACTCGGCGGAACCGGCGCAAGGATCGGCCTCCAGGATGCCGCCGCCGTTACCGGTAGCCACTTCCTGGGAGATGGCCGCCTTTTCGTTGGCCACGTCGAAGAAGATTTCACCCACGTTGAAGAACCAGTTGTTGGACATGGTGGGAACGGTGGCGCCCTTCTTGGCAACGAGCGAGTTCTCGCCGATGTTCAGGAAGAGGTTGTTCTTCACCACATACTTCTCGGGGTTGGCAGCAAGGGAACGCACCCACAGCAAGCCGTTGCCAGCATTGACGGAGCAGGCGTCAAACGTGTTGTTCACGATGGCGATGCTGCCGGCCAGGCCGGCGTCGCAGCGCAGGAAGTCGCGGCCACCGTCGTAGAAGCTGTTCTTGCTCACGTTGATGACGCCATAGGCACCCTTGCGGATATCGATTATACCCTGACCGGTACCGAAACCGTGTACCAGATTCTTCTGGAAGGAGAAGACATCCACATTGGAGTCGGTGCCGTTGCCGTAGAACAGGCTCTTGTTATAGGCCACGAATTCGCAGTTCTCCAGCTGAATCTTATCCAACTGGGTTGCCTCGGCAATCTCAAGGGTGTTGCCCATGGCCTTTTCGGCACCGTTGAACAGGATACCGGTAGCCGTAAAGGATTCGACACCGATGCCCAGTTTGAAGCCACCGATAATCTCCACCTTTCCGCGACCCATCAGATTGACCGAGTTAATCAGCGTAAGGACGCCGCCTTCGTTGGCCTCACGGAGGTCATAGGTACCGGCTTTCAGCTCGATGCCTGTCTTGCCGGCATCCATGGCGTTCACCAGTTCTGCCACATTGCTCACCGTAACGTCCAGGAGCACAAGACCCGAATTCGGGTTCCAGTCGTAGGCACCCACGTTGGAAGCCAGGCAGAGGCCGTCCACCAGCGTGTAATCACCGTTCTCGGCATCCCGTACCGGGTTGTTTGCCAGAATGACGCCTCCGTTTGCGAGGGCCACTTCCTGGTTGATGAGACCGGTCCAGAAGGCTTCGGCCGTGCAGTTGTAGAAGAAGTTGCCGCCCACGGCATCCGGAACGGTGATACTCGCATCCTTGGAGAGCTTGTTGTTGGAGCCGTTCTCGTTCAGGAACAGGTTGTTCTTGAGCACATAAGTCTGCGGAGTGGAACGTACATAGAGAACACCGTTTCCGTTGTTCAGGGTTACTCCGTCAAACGTGTTGTTCACAATCTTCACGGCACCGGTAACCTTGTCAGCATCGGCACGGATGAAGTCACGGCCACCCGCCACGGTGCAGCCTTCCACGGTAACCACGCCATAGGCACCCTTGCGGATGTCGATGGTTCCCTGGCCACCGCCCAGCTGTGTCATCTTCACATTCTGGAACACGACCGCGTCGAAAGAGGATCCGTCGGCATTGCCGTAGAAGACGCTCTTGCCGATGTTGGAGATGGAGCAGTTGCGCACGGTGAGGTTGCCCACCACGGCGGCGCCCGCCACATTGATGAAGTTGTTGGAACCGTCACCAATGATGTTCAGGCGCTCGATGACCAGGTTGCCCAGTTCACCTTCGGCTATAGTGATCTGGCTGATCTTCAGCGTGGAATTATAGCCCTCTCCCGCCAGCCTCATATCGGCACCAAGGGTGATAGGCGTAGCCGTAAAGTCATATTCACCATCGGCAAAGGCGATATTGGTTTTACCCGCTTCTACGGCAGCCGTGAACTCTTCTACAGAGCTCACCGTAATATCCGGCGTACCGGTATCGGAAGACGGAACGGAAGGATTCCACTGGGAAGCACCGGCACCCAGGCTCATGACTACGGCATTGGTGAGCGTGTAGTCGCCCTCGGCCGCATTCTTGAACGGATCGGCGCTCAGCAGGACGCCCTGGCCGTCAAGCGCGTTGTCGGCCGTGATGCAGCCCTTGTAATAGTTTTCTGCGATATTGTAGTACACATTCCGCTTCATCTTGGGAACCATGGCGGCAGTACGGCCGGAAATGGAGTTCTCAATATTGGCCACGATGTTGTAGCTCACCTCATAGAGGGCCGGCGTAGCACGCACGCAGAAGATACCGCCGGCGTTGCCGCTGGCATTGAGGTTATTCAGCGTATTGTTCTTCACCAGCACGGAGTAGATGGAGCAAGGGGCGTCGATGCGCAGGAAGTCGCGGCCACCGGTAACGGTGCTCTCCGTGAGCGTGAAGCTCTGATACTTACCGTTGCGCAGGTCGAACACGCCCTGGCCGGTACCATGGTTCTTCACCACCACGCCGGAGAAGACGATATTCTCGATATCGAACTTGTCGGCCGTGTTGGAGGCATAGATAACGCTCTTGGTGAAGCCATCGATCTCGGTGTTCTTAATGGTCACATTCTCGGCCACCACACCTTCGGCGTTGTCCAGGTTCAGGAAGATATCCAGACCATTGGCTTCCACGTGGAGATTCTCGGTGGAGAAGCTTCCTACCGCGGGGCCGCTGAGCTTGAAGCCACCCTTCACCACGGCATCGGCCTGTCCCTTGAGGGCCAGCGGAGCGGTAACGGTAAGGGCGCCGCCCAGGTCGAATTCACCGGGAGCCAGGGTAATGGCTTCCTTACCGGCGGCAATGGCGGCCAGGAGGTCGTCCACGGTCTTCACCACCAGCTCGGTGTCTTCACCGGAACCGCCCTTCGGCAGTACTGCGAAGCTGGCCACGCCGGCAGCCGATTCGGTGTTGTAGATATCGTCCTTGCCGGGGTTGGCATACACGTCAACCACGTAGGCACGCGGATCCAGCATGCTGGTAGTGCTACCGCCGATGACGAATTCAGTCTCGGTCACCGTGCTGGTCTTACCATTGAACACAACCGAGTAGCTGGCGGCATTCTCCACGGGATCCCAGGAAATGAGCACGTCGGTTGCTTCACCTGCCGTGAAGGAAGGAGGATCGGCCACGGGGAAAGGCGTGGGCAGGGCGGTGTTCACGGGAGTGACATCGGTGCTCCAGGCCAGCTGGGCCAGGCTCACGGGGCCGGAAGGGAAGATGTACACCAGGGATTCCTCGGTGATGGTGGAGATGAGCACCTTCTGGGCATTGGCCATGTCGGCCAGGGCCGATGCACCGCCCTTCAGGGTGATGGAGGTGCCGTCAACGGGACCTACGCCAATCACGAAGTGCTTGCCGGCCGATTCGGGATCGGCAGCTTTGATGACCAGAGAGCCGGGAGCATCCACCTTGAAGGCAAGATAGCCGTTGGTGGGAACGCCCTGACGGTTGGTCACGGCTGCGTTCTGGAAATTGAGCATGCCACCGCTCACCACAATGCTGTTGTTTTCGGAGGCATTGATGTACAGCAGATCACGGACCATCTCTTTCTTGATGGTGCCGGAGAAATACTTAGCATTGGAAAGATCCCAGGTGTGTTTGCCTTCAATCTTACCCAGGGTGAGGTCCTCGGGTTCCTCCACATACGGGGTCCACCACTTGGCGGCACCCACGTTCTTGTCGGCGATTACGGAATCCGGGTTCAGGTTGAACAGTCCGGCGGGAGCGTTGTAGCAGGGATCGGCATCCAGGATGGTACCGCCGGCCTGGGCCATGGTGAAGTTGTCGGTGAAGTAAATCACACTGCCGTCATCACCCACGGGCAGGCTGTAGAACCAGTTGTTGGAAGCGGCCACGCCCATATCTGCGGCGGGGATGTACTTGGCGTTGGCACCGGCCAGGACAGCCTTGCCGGAGAAGTAGAGGAACAGGTTGTTCTTGAAGCTGAAGCTGTCGGGGACAATCTGCAGGCCGAATATACCGGCGTTGTTGGTGTTGTCCACGAAGTTCAGGTTGAACAGGGTATTGTTCTCTACCTTAAGGGCGCCCAACGTGCCGGCATCAAAGCGGATGAAGGTACGCATGCCCTGGGCAATGGTGTTGTTCACAAAGGTGAGAGACTTCACGGTGGAAGCCTGACGGATGTCGAACACGTCACCGCCCACGGTGCCGTCCTGGTTGATGTTGGTGATCTCGCAGCTGTCGTAGATCACATCGCCCAGTACCATATCGTTGCTCCATTCATACATCAGGCCCTTGGTATAGCCTGTGATGACGCAGTTCTTATAGGTAATGTCGCCGATGTTCTTGCCCTTGGCGGTACCGCCGTTCTTGTTCTGGAAGGCGAAGCCGTAACCCGAGGGGCTCAGTGCGGTGGGATTGCCGTTGAATTCCACAGATTCAAAGTACAGGGGCGTACCGGCTACCCAGGTGTCGGCCACATGGAACTCGCCGCTCACGACCGGCTTGGCACCGGTAGCATCCTCTTCGCCCACGATGGTGAAGCCACCTGCAATATCCAGGGAACCAATCTCGTAAGGAGAGCCCTCCATCTTCAAGAGCACCTTGGCACCTGCGGTCTTGAGGGCGTTAGTAAGGGCGTCCAGGCTGTTCACCTCCGTGAAACCTTCGGTGGAAGGTGTGGTCCAGGCATCCACCTGGCCACGGCTGGCACTCAGGTAATAGAGGGTGAATACATATTCCTTGGCGGCGTCCAGACCGTCCACGGTAGCGGCCGCGGCGGCAATCTCCTCGGCGGTGAGGTCGTGTTTGACCACCACCTCATCGGCGCCGGGAAGGGTCACCTCGATGCGGTCAACGTCGGCAAAGTCGGCCACGTCCTTGCTCCAGGCCAGGGAAACGGCCGCAGCGGTACGGGCGGTGACTTTGAGATAGAGATTGTCCTTCACGGCGAAGGTCTTGAAGGTCTTGCCGTAATCGGCAATCTTGGAAGGATCCTTGGTAGCGGACGTGGCCTGCACGGAGAAGGTGTAGGTCTTGTCGGCCGTCAGTTTTTTCTGAAGAGGAACGTTGGCGGGAGCCACTTCCTCGGTCAGATAAACCTTTCCGTTGAACTCGGTGACGGTGAGGGTGTAGGACTCGGCGTCCTTGGTCACATCCCAGGAGAAAGTGACAACGTCGCCCAGGGAAGAGCTTACGCGGGCGTTCAGGTTCATGGGCTGCAGGCAGCGGGTGAGGTTCATCTCCTCGTTGGGAGAGAACTCTTCGCGTGCGCAGGAGCCCAGAACAATGGCGGCCAGGGCGAGAATCGCATATTTGATTTTATTCATTGCTTTCATCATTCTCGGGTTTTACTGAAGGTTGTCGTAGCCATAATCGTTCTTGATAATGCCCTGACTGTTGGTCATGGTGTCCAGGAAGATGGGCCAGAACATATGCTGCACGGGGTCTGAAACGTAGATGCCGTCAATCCTGTCGGCATAGAAACCGGTCTTCTTGGCATCGTCGTACTTGTTCACGTAACCGGCAGAGAGTTCGTATCCGGCAGGGGCCTTTTCGCCCGTAGCCAGGAACTTGATATCCATGGAGAGACCGTCCTCGGACAGGCTGTAGGCGATGTCACCGCTCAGGGTGGCATAGGCGCCGCTCAGGTCGCGCAGGGCCTTCATATCGGCCTTGGCGGCATCCAGGCTGGTCTTGAGCTTGTTCCAGCGGATGAGGTCGGCCTTGCGCAGGAACTCGCCGCAGAACTCCAGCGCACGCTCCTTGGCCACGGCGTTGAAGAAAGCGTCCTTGGTGCCCAGGCCGGCCACGTAAGCAGCTGCAGCATCGGCGCCACAGGCACGGGCGCGGACTTCCTCCAGATACTTCTTGGCTTCGGCGGGTCCGTTGAGTTCGTTCTCAATCTCGGCGGCCATCAGCAGAATATCGGAGTAGCGCATCACCACGGGCTTGATACCGTCGTCGTTGCCGCCGGTATAAGGCTGGGCGTCCATCCATTCGAAGCGGTATTTGCCGAAGTACCATTTGCCGATTCCAGCGGGCTCCAGGCTGTTGTCCTTGAGCCACTTGTAGTTCACGCAGGTCACGTCGCGGCGCTGGTCTCCCTCGTCGTACATGAAGTACACGGTGGGAAGCGGACCGGCGTCACCGCCACGGGAAACGCCGTTGGAGATGGAAGCGCCTTCGGAAGCAATGGCATAGGTGAAATTCCAGCGGCCACGGCCTGCGCCGAAGGGAATCACGTATAGCGTCTCGTAGTTGGAGCCAGCCGTGAGATTGTTCATGTTATTCTGGTTGTACCAGTAGGTCTCGTAATCGGGTTCCAGGGAAGCTTTTCCGTAGGCATCCTTCAAATATGCCAGGGCCTTGGAATAGAGCACTTCCTTCTGGAGGTCGGGATCTGAGCTCAGGCGCACGGTACCCAGGTCGCCGGTTCCCACGGCGCCGTCCTCGGGACGGATGGCGTAACCGGAAGCCATGAGCGCGATACGGGCATACAGACCCTCGGCGAACACTTTGTTCACGCGGTCGGTACGGGAAGTGGCGGCATCCTGGCCGGGATACGGCAGGTAAGGGATGGCCTCTTCCAGGTCGGCAAGGATCTGCTTGTAAATCACGTCACGGCTGTCCTTGGGAGCATAGATGCTGTCCGAGGTGAGGGAGGTGAAGCGGGCGGGAACATCGCCCCAGGCCTTGGTGAGGTCGTAGTAGATCATGGCACGCAGCGTGAGGGCTTCGCCCAGCAGGTAGGCCATCTCGGGACGGGTCTCGGGATTGCCGTATGCGCGGATGCCTTCAATCACCAGGTTGGCGCGTTCGATACCCATGTACATGAGCGGGAACGGGCCGGTGGAAAGGTTCAGCTGGCTGTTGTTGGGCTGGCAGTCATAGGCCGAAATGTCGGACTTGCCGTCGCCCGGCTTGTAGGTGTTGTACCACTCGATATCGGTATTGTGACCATACCAGGGCAGGAAACGGCCGCGGTAGGAGTTCACTTCGCAGAAAGCCTCGGTGATACCATAGATGGTGCCTTCCGTGAGGGAGTAATTGGCATATACCGTGGCGGCGTCAAAGGCCGACGGGGATGAGCTGTCCAGGAGCTTGTCGCAGGAAGAAGCGGTAAAGGCCATCACTGCCACGGAAAGAATATAGTATACAATCTTTTTCATATTCTTCGCGGATTAGAAAGTGAGGTTGAGACCAGCCACGAAGCCGATGCTCTTGGGATAGGCCGAATAGTCTACGCCAGGAGTAAGCGGAGTGGCACGACGGGTATCCACTTCCGGATCATATCCGGAGTATTTGGTGAGGCAGAAGAGGTTGGTGCCGGTCACGTAGATACGGGCGCGGCGCAGATGCACCTTCTGGGTGAGTTTCTCGGGCAGGGTGTAGCCGATGGTCACGCTCTGCAGACGCAGGAAGGAAGCGTCCTCCACGGCCCAGTCGCTGAAGATGGCCTGGCCCACGAAGGGAGCCCACATGGTCTTTCCGGCGTTCACCTGCTTGAGGGTTTCGGCGTCGGTGATCATCTCGCCGGTCTCCCAGTCGATGTTGGTCCAGCGGTTGTCCACATTCATCATGTTGATGAGGTTGCGGTTGTTGAACTTGCGGGAGCTGGTGAATTCCACCTTGTTGGCGTTGTACACCTGGTTGCCGATCATGAAGTTGAAGTTGGCGCTGAAGTCAAAGCCATGGCAGTAACCGGAGAAGTTGAAGCCGCCGGTAAAGTCGGGGCTGGCGTTGCCGATGACGGTGCGGTCGGCCACGGTGACCTTGTTGTCCTCGCTGCCGTCCACATTCTTGAACTTGGGCGCGCCGGGAACCATATAGTTGGCACCCAGGATGGCAGAGCAGTCCACTACCCCATCATTGAGCACCCACTTGGAACCGTTCCAGGTGAAGTCATCGGGCGTATAGTAGCCGTCCATCACGAAGCCGTACATGTTGCCCAGGGGCTGGCCCACTTCCACCACATAGTCGTCGCCGATTTCGGTGGAAGCCCAGTAGGACTGGGCCGTGATCTTTTTCAGACCGCCCAGGCTCATCACCTGGTTCTTGTTGAAGGCGATGTTGCCTCCGATGTTCAGGGAGAAGTCTTTCTTCTGGACGACGGGGGCGTTGAGGGTGAGCTCGATACCGCGGTTGCGGGTGCTTCCCAGGTTGCGGTACTGGCTGTCATAACCGGAACCGGTGATGGGGAAGTTGATGAGCAGGTCCTTGATGTCGTTCTGGTACACCTCGATGCTACCGCTCAGGCGGCTCTGGAAGAAGGAGAAATCCAGGCCGATGTTGTGGGTGTAGGTAGTCTCCCAGGTGAGGTCCGGATTGTTCATCACCTTACCGGCCATCCAGTAGTTGGTGCTCTGGGACAGCCAGGCGGTGACGGTGGAGCTGTACTGCTTCACCAGCTGGCCGGAAGGGATGTTGTTGTTACCGGCGGTACCGAAGCTGTAGCGGAGCTTGAGCTGGTCCAACCAGTTCTTGCTGCCTTCCATCCAGTTCTCGTTGGAGATGGTCCAGGACACGGCGGCGGAGGGGAAGATACCCCAGCGATGACCGCGGGAGAACTTGGAGCTGCCATCGGCACGGAGGGTGACACCCACGGAATAACGTTTCTTGTAGTCGTAGTTCACGCGGCCGAAGAAGGACAGCAGTTTGTCGTCGGGATTGTAATAGTTATTGGTAGAAGCCGGTTTTCCGGAGGACAGGAAGTTCCAGGCCATGGGGGCGTCGTAAGAAGCGTTGAGGCCATCCACCATCAGGGTGAGCACATTGCTCTTGGTGATGGTGAGCTCTTCACCCAGGAGGGCGGTGAGGGTATGGTCGTCGTTCTTGAAGACGTCGGCGAAGTCGTAACTCAGGGTATTGGTGTTACGGTACTTGGTGCGGAAGGCCTCCTTGTGCTGGTTGGAGACGCCGGTCTTGTCGGTGGAGTTGTTGGCCACGTAGTAAGTGGTCATGCCGTAGAAACGGTCATCGGTCTGGGTGAATTTCTCCAGGCCTCCTTCCACCTTGAGGTTCAGGTTGTTGATGATCTTCCAGTTGAAGGCGGCGTTGGCATTGAGCGTAACGCGGATGCGGCGGCTGTCATTGTCGGCCACGGACTGGAGCGGCGGGGCGTTGTCGCCATAATCCTGCTCTTCGTCCACGCCCTGCAGGGTGGAAGAAATGGGAATGGGGCTGTAGGAAACAGCGTGTTTGAGACGGCCGTTACCGGAAGTGGTACCGGTGTCATTGATACCGTTGGCGCCGCCGCCGCGCACATTCACGCGGGAATAACGGACGTTGGCGTCGATGCTGGTATTCTTGGAAGTCTTGAAGTTACCCTTGAAATTGAGGTTGTCGCGGGTATAGTTAGAGCCTGCCATGATGGCCTGGTCTCCCATATGGGCATAACCCAGGGTCCAGTTCACGTTCTCGCCGCTGCCGGAAACGGAGAAGTCGGTGGAGAAGGTGGAACCGGTGTTGCCGAACACGCCCTTGATCCAGTCGTTGGTCTCCATCCCCTTGTACAGGTCAATGTCGGCGAAGGTGCCGAAGTAAGGCTCGTAGTAGGAGCTCAGGTTGTCACGCAGGACACCCAGTTCGTACTGGAACTTCACGTAATTCTCGGCATCCATGGGCTGGATGGCAGCCTTGTTGGCCATGGTCTTGAGTCCCCAGTAGGCGTTGAACTTTACGGAAACCTTCTGGCCTTTCTCGGCATTCTTGGTGGTCACAATCACAACGCCGTTGGCACCACGGGAACCGTAGATGGCGGTGGAGAATGCGTCCTTGAGCACGTCGATGGACTGGATTTCAGAGGAAGGGATGTCGTTGATGGATTCCACCGGGAAGCCGTCCACAATATACAGCGGGCTGCTGTCCTGGGTGATGGAACCGCCGCCGCGGACGCGGATCTTGATGTCGGCGTCGGGGTCGCCTTCGGTGGTCACTACGGACACGCCGGCCATCTTACCGGACAGGGCCTGGGACACGGTGGTCACGGGCTGTTCGGCCAGTTTGTCGGCTCCTACAGAGGAGACCGATCCCAACAGGTCGCGGCGCTTGACGGTGGCATAACCCACCACAACCACCTCGTCCAGGAAGGTCTGGTCGGCCTTGAGGACCACGTTGATTTCCTTCTGACCGTTAATGGCCACCACTTGGTCGGCCAGCCCGATGAAGGAATAGACCAGGTTCACTGCATTTGCAGGGAGCGTCACCACATAGTCTCCGTCGATACCGGTGATGGTGCCGATGGTGGTTCCTTCCACCATGACGCCGGCGCCCACCAGCGGCTCTCCGTTCTCATCGGTCACAATACCCTTGACGGTATTCTGAGCCGATGCCACGAGGCTCACTCCAATGCAAAGTGCCAGAGAAAGAAGAAGTTTCTTTGTCAAACTTTTCATGGAATTGGTTTTTTGGTTAATGATTTAGTTATAATTGTTTATATGTTGCATTCGCATGCTGGGCGCTCACAGTCTCGCGCACCAGGTAGTGGAGATACATTTCCAGGTTAGTATAACGTTTCTGGGGGTCCAGGGTATAGGCATTGGGGTCTCCCACCCAGTCGGGGAAAGAGGCCGATGTCTCTCCGGTATAAGCAGGCCAGCCGCCCACGTCGCTCTGGGTGTCGATAAACCCATTGTCGGAGCCCTTGGAGCCTTTGTAAGTATAGCTGCGGCTGCGGGTTTCCTTCACCACGCGCTCATCCACGCTGTCCCGCTTGAGGGAAGCGCCGCAATAATCCAGCACGGCGGTGTAGGCATGCTGGGCCGACTGCACCGACATCGAAGTCACTTTGTCGGGATAAGTGAAGCGGCTGCCGGACTTGATGACGGCGATGGTGGCCGCATCGGCCGAGGTGCCCTTCCAGTTGTCGGCACTCATATCACCCGCGGCGTCGGAGCCGTAGTCCATATAGTTGCCGTCCAGGAAGTAGTGGCCGGGAACGATGGTGGAGCATCCCGTTTTCTTGGTGCAGTTGCTGCAGGATCCGGTCCAGGGATCAATGAAGCGGACCTTGCCCGATGCCGTGGCGGGACCGGGTTTATAGTAGTTGTTGATCAAGTTGTATTTCCGGTACTCGTTTTTGTCGTTGGCGCTTTCTCCGCCGTAAGTTCCGTTGTCACCCCAGTTATAGATGACGTTGTTCACCAGGCTCACGGGGCCCTTGAGCAGGCTCAGGTAGTCGTGGTCCAGGCGGGGGTTGCGGCTGTCGTGGTGAGCCAGCAGGTTGTGGTGATAGGTGGCATTCTCGCCGCCCCACAGGCCACCGTAGCCATGCTTCCCTTTGTCGTGGATGGAATTGCGCAGGCTCTCGGACAGGATGCACCACTGCAGGGAGAAATTGGTCATGCCGTAGAAGGAGCCGCATTCGTCGGTGGACCAGCTCAGGGAGCAGTGGTCGATGATAACGTCGGACACGTTGTCTCCGGCGTTCAGGTTCATGGCGTCGTCTTCGGTCTTCTTCTCATCCCCCATGCGACAGCGGAGATAGCGGATGATGACGTTGCTGGCCTTGATGTGCAGGGTGTAGTTCTTGAGGCAGATGCCGTCTCCGGGAGCCGTCTGGCCCGCAATGGTGACATCTCCGTTCTTGATGGTGAGGGCGCTTTGCAACTCGATGATGCCGGCCACGTCAAAGACGATGGTACGGGCGCCCTTGGCCTCAATGGCGGCGCGAAGGGATCCCTCGCCTTTGTCGTTCAGGTTGGTCACATGGATGATGCTGCCGCCACGGCCGCCGGTAGTATACATACCGCCGCCCTCGGCGCCGGGGAAGGCACGGGCCACGCCGTCCTCTTCACAGGCGGGAATGGCGAAATCGGCATAGGTAACCTCCCCTTCCGTACGGGCATCCACCCAGGCATAGGCCGATTCTCCGTCGGCATTCACCGCCTTCACGCCAAAACGGTAGTCGGTGGCCTTGGTGAGGCCTTCCACTTTCACGTTGCGGGAGGTCACGCTGCCGTTTTGCTTTTCCGCTCCGTCCTGGGTAAGCGTCCAGAAATAACCGGTGGCGCCGTCAACCAAACTCCACTGGAAGGTGAGGCTGGTCTCCGTAGCGCTGTGCAGTTTCAAATTGACGGGAGTTGCCGGTGCACCGCCCTTTTCCTCCTGCGCGGTCTTTCCGCAGGAGAACAGGCAAAGGGCCGTCAACACCATGCAAACAAACAGGTTCATCTTTCTCATTTTCTCTCATATTCCAGCGCTGCCCAGATGAGGGGGCCGATGCCCTTGGGGTCATTGGAGCGCACGGGTTCGTTGATATAATAGTCGTAGTCTCCGCGACGGTTGTCCTTGCCGCCCAGACCGGCCACCTCGCAGCAGTGGTCCAGGTTCACCAGGCCGTCTTCATCCACGCGGACGAAGGTCCTGAGCATTTCCTCATAGCTGGCGCGGGCGTCCGCGGCCGTAATGCCCTCCAGCACACCCATACGGGCGCCTTTGAGCATGGCATACACGAACATCACACTGGCGGTGGCTTCCAGGTAGTTCCCCTCGGCATAGGGACGGTCCAGCACCTGGTACCACATGCCGGTGGTTTGGTCGGCAAACAGCGGAATGGCCTGGAAGCAGCTGTTCAGGATGCGCACCAAGGCGTCCTTCTGCTCCCCTGCCGGCAGTATCTCTATCACGTCCACCAGGGCCATCACGTACCAGCCCATGGCCCGGCCCCAGGCATGGTCGCTCTGGCCGGTCTCTTCATTGCACCAGAACATGCTGTGGGAGGAATCCCAGGCGTGGCGCAGCAGGCCTGTTTCGGCATCGAAGGTATGGTCGTACACCGTCTGGAACTGGTGGGCGATGTCGTTGTAATTGGCCTCCCGCTGCAGGCTGTCGGCAATGAAACGGGTGGTGTATTCGGCATAGAAGGGCTGGGCCATGTAAAGGCCGTCCAGCCACATCTGGTTAGGGTAGATGGCTTTGTGCCAAAAGCCGCCTTCGGGGGTACGGGGCTGGCTCTGGATCTGGCTGTAAAGGCTGTCCATGGCCGCCTTGTATTTGGGTTTCTCCGTCAGGTCATACAGGCCGAAAAGGGTGCGGCCCGGGCAGATGTGGTCCGTGGAATAATTGCTCTTCTTGTACTTGTAGATATGGCCAGTGCTGTCGATGATGGCGTCGTACCAGGCGTCTACGTAGTCGAAGGCCTCTTCGGGAGCGGCATCCAGCATGGCCTTGAGTTCCAGGCCGGTGGTGTAGTTCCACTTGAGCTTGCCTTCCAAGCCGTCAATGTAGGTGGCATCGGGACAGCGAGCCATCTCCGAGCGCACCACCTCCACAGACAGCGGGGCCTTGGCCGTACACGCGGCCAGGGCAAACACACACACAATTGAAAATAAAGAACGCATCATTTGTTATTGTAGGGGTCCCAGACAATACCGTCCTGGGACTGGTACATCACTTTCTCAAACGTATATTCCTTCAAGTCTTTCTCCTTGAGGGTATGGGCCCACTTCACACGGGGTCCCTGTGCTCCGGGGCCGAAGTTGCCCCACTCGGCATAGTAAGAATTCTTCTTGGTGTCCGGCTTCCCTTCCTTCTCCCAGTCGTGCCAGCCGTCGGCCAATATGTGGCTCCCCAGCTCGCAATTGATGAAAACCGTCTTGGCATAGGCGCCCCAGGGACGGCCCAGGTAGCATTTGGTCACACCTTCATCGGCCGTGAGCCTGCAGTTCACAAACACATAGCCGTACTTCTGCCCCTGCAGGGTGCTGGCCGCCGTCACGTAGCTGTTCTTCTTGGAATGGATGAGGCAGTTCTCGAAGTAGGCGATGCTGGTGCCGAAGATAAAGTCCGTGGTGCCCTCGATATAGCAATCCTTGAAGTAATTGCGCTTGATGCCGCCGAACTTGCCGAATCGGCCATAGGTATAGAGGGTGTCCTGATTGCCCAGGAAACGGCAGCGGTTGAAGAAGAGGAAGTCGCCGTCCGTGAACACCGCCACGGCCTGGCCGATTTCCTTGCCCTCGCCGGCGCTGTTCTCAAAGCTCAGGTCCTCGAAGGTGATGTAGCTGGCGTGGATGTAGATGGAAGCGCTGCCGCTGGTGCCCACCGCAATGTCGCGGCCGGGCCACAGGGCCTTGGCATATTTGTCAAAGGTGATGAGGGTGTTGTCGGCATTCTCCCCTTTGATATACAGGCGGAACTTGGTGTGCGGGATGCTCACCATTTCCTTGTAAACGCCGCTGCGGATGAGCAGGCGGGTAATCTCCTGGTGGCTGTAGTCGGGGCAGGCGTTGATGCCCTCCTGCACGGTCATATAGTCTCCGTGGCCGTCGGCCGATATCACAATGTGGTAATACTGCAGGGCTTTGGCCAGTTCCGGAAGCTGTTCCTTGACCAGGCCACACACAATCTCCGTCACCTTGCGGGCCCCGGCGGGCACCAGGTGGGTGTTGTCGTCCTTGCCGGTGGAAATCATGAAGTAGGCCTTGGACGCCTCGTCTCCCAGCCCCTCGATCCAGTCCAGGGTGGGCGTGGTCACGTCCAGCAGGGTGACGTCCTTCTCGGCGGCCACGGCCTTCATGGCAGCAGGATAGTCCGTATGGCAGTTGCGGTCCAGCTTGCCTTCCTTGAACCAGCGGCGGGCCACCGGGGTGAGCAGCACGGGGATGCCGCCCTTCTCCCGAACGCCGTCAATGTAATAGCGCAGGTTGTCCTGGTAAGCGCCCCAGGCAGCCGCATAGCGGGTGGGGTCGCTCTCCTTGGCGTCGTTGTGGCCGAACTGGATAAACACGTAATCTCCCGGCTCAATGGCACCGTACACTTTGTCCCACAGGCCCAGGTCCCGGAAGCTCTTGGTGCTGCGGCCGTTCTGGGCATAGTTGATCACCTTCACCTGGTCCGGGTTCAGGAAGTTCTGCAGCATCATGCCCCAGCCCCGCTCCAGCCCTGCCTTGGACAGGTCTTTCTCGGCCATGGTGCTGTCGCCCATCAGATGGACGGTGGTAAACGAGCTGGCCAGCATCCACACTACGGCCAGATACAGGATTCTTCTCATAACTGTTCTCCGTTAACAGTCACATTTACGAAAGTGACGTTGTTGGTATTATGCATTTCCACGCCCTTGGTGGCCGTGAATACACTATTGCTGAAATCGACATTCTTGAGCGGAAGCTCCGGCAGGCCGTTGATGTAGATAGCCTGCTTGGCCCCGGCGCACACCAGCCCCTCGAAGTGAATGTCCCTGAACTCCGGCGTGGTCTCATCCACTTTTGGCAGGTCGGCCGAAGCCTCCGCAGGGGAAAGGGTTGCATTCGCCGGAGCATCGGCCTTTCTTTCAGTGGCGGCTACGCCCGCGTAATATAAATTAAAGGTCACGGCCTCGGCCACGATGTCTTTCATGTAGATGTTGCGGCACCAGATATCCTTGACAACGCCGCCGCGCCCGCGGGTGCTCTTGAACCGGAGCCCCACGTCGGTCCCCAGGAAGCGGCAGTCGCGCACCAGGATGTTGTTGGCCCCGCCGCTCATCTCGCTGCCGATCACAAAGCCGCCATGGCCGTGATATACGGTACAGTTCTCGATGACCAGATTCTTGCAGGCCTTGCCGTAACGGCGTCCGTCGGCATCCTTGCCGCTTTTGATGCAGATGGCGTCGTCTCCCACGTCAAAGCTGCTGCCCGTCACGTACACGTTCTCGCAGGCCTCGATGTCAATGCCGTCTCCGTTGGTGGAATAGTGCGGGTTGCGCACCACGATATCTTTCACCACCAGGTTCCTGCACCACAGGGGATGGATGTTCCAGGCGGGAGAATTCTGGAAGGTGACGCCCTCCAGCAGGATGTTCTCGCAACCCCGCAGGGAAACCAGCACGGGACGCAGGAAAGTCTTGATCTCCTGCAGGTCCAGGTCATCGGCCTGCTTGTTCAGGCTGCCGGCGGTGAGGCGGGCCTTCTTGTAGCCCTCGTCGGGGAACCAGGTTTTGCCGTCGTCGGAGAGTACGCCGCCGCTTTTCACTACGGGTTTCCAGATGTCGTCCCCCACCTTGCGCTTCTTGAGCTCACGCCAGGGAGCGCCGTTGCCGTCGATGACGCCCCTGCCGGTGATGGCGATGTCCGTAGCGTCCAGGGCATGGATGGGTGCGATGCAGCGCTGCATGTCCAGTCCTTCGAAGTTGGTGGCGATGATGGGGTACAGGTCCTGGTCGGCCGAGAAAACAATTACCGCATTGTCGCTCAGGTGCAGCTCCGTGTGGCTCTTGAGGCCGATGGGACCGGTGAACCAGATGCCGTCGGGAACCACCAGGCGGCCGCCGCCCAGCTTCTCCAGTTTGGAGAAAGCCTGCTCGAAGGCTTCCGTGCAAAGGGTGACGCCATCCCCCACCGCGCCGAAGTCCGTCAGGACCACTTCATGGGCAGGAATGGAGGGAGCGTAGATGTCCGGCATGGAAAAAGGAATGTCGGAGCCCGCAGAATACAAACGTTTGCCATCCTGGGCACAAGATAGCAAGAAAAATGATAATGTAGTAATTATCAGTGACTTGGAAGAAAATATGGCCATTAGTTTTTCTTTCTATGCTGCAAATATATATAAAAAAATCCAAACGTTTGCACATTTTTGGAAAAATCTTTGGAAAATAATACAAACGTTTGTACCTTTGCCATCGAAATGACCACGATAACCGACATAGCCAACGCTTTAGGCATCACTCCTTCCACCGTTTCAAGAGCCCTGGCCGGGAACCCCCGCGTCAAGGAGGAAACTCGTGTGGCCGTAGAGAAAATGGCCAAGCTGCTGGGCTATGAGCGCAATGTGGTGGCCGCCAACCTACGCAAAGGCCAGTCGCACATCGTGGGCATCGTGGTCCCCCGTATCCACCGTGAATTCTTCTCCAACGTCATCGGCGGAGCCGAGAGCATCCTGAACCAGGCTGGTTACAACGTGCTCATCTGCCAGACACTGGAGAGTATGGACGCCGAAATCAAGGCGCTCAAGACCCTCAAGAATTACCGCGTGGCAGGCGTGCTCCTGTCCCATTCCATCGACGCCCACAACGGGAATCACGTCAGGGATATCCTGGGAGACACTCCCCTCATCCAGTTCGACCGTGTGTTTCCGGACCTTCCCGGCGCCAAGATCGTGGGTGCCAACTGCGAGGGCGCCTTCCAGGCCACCATGCACCTCATCCAGGCCGGTTACAAGAGAATCGGCACACTGGCCGGTTTCATGAGCTCCCAGGCCTACATCGAGCGTCTGGCCGGATACCGCCTTGCCCTGGAAAGGGCCGGCGTTCCCTTCGACCCCGACATTGTCTATGAGAAAGCCATCGTCCGGGAAACCGGTTACCAGGCCGCTCTCAAAGCCATCGAGGCCGGCTGTGACGCCCTGTTCAGCGCCGGTGCCTTCAGTGCCCTGGGCGCCATCGACGCCCTTAAGGAAAAAGGTCTGCGCATCCCGGAGGACTTCGGCATTGTGGGCACTTCCAATGAAGGATTCACCGCCCTCATGAGCCCCACCCTCAGCACCCTCAACCAACACCCCTTCGAGATGGGGGAAGCCACCGCACGCGCTTTCCTGGAGGGCCGGGCCGATACCCAGGTCATCCCCATGGAACTCATTATCCGTCAATCATCAAATAAGCAACAATAATGGCAAAAGTAGTTACCTTCGGCGAAGTGATGCTTCGCCTTTCCACCCCGGGTTACCTGCGTTTCTCGCAGGCCCGCCAGTTTGACGCCACCTTTGGCGGAGGAGAAGCCAACGTGGCCGTCTCCCTGGCCAACTACGGAATTGACGCCCACTTCGTGACGCGCCTTCCCAAGAACGACATCGCCGACATGTGCACGGCCGAGCTCAGGGGCTTCGGCGTAAATTTGGACGGTGTGGTGTACGGCGGAGACCGCGTAGGTATCTACTATCTGGAAACCGGTGCCGTGGCCCGCGGTTCCAAGGTGGTCTATGACCGCGCCCACAGCGCCATCTCGGAGATCAAGCCCGGTATGGTGAACTGGCGCGAGGTCCTCAAGGGTGCCGACTGGTTCCACTGGACCGGCATCACCCCCGCCCTGTCCCAGGGTGCCGCCGACGCCTGCCTGGAAGCCATCCAGATTGCCAATGAAATGGGTGTAAAGGTCTCCTGCGACCTCAATTACCGCAAGAAACTGTGGAAATACGGCAAGACCGCTGCCGAGGTAATGCCCGCCCTGGTGGCCGGCTGCGACCTCATCCTGGGCAACGAGGAAGACGCCGAGATGGAGTTCGGCATCAAGCCCGAAGGCTTCGACGCCGAGAAAACCGGCGGTGAGATCGACCAGCGCATCTTCATCAGCGTGGGACAGCAGCTCATGGCCAAGTTCCCGCGCTGCAAGAAGGTGGCTGTAACCCTTCGCGGCTCCATCAACGCCAACCACAACACCTGGGGCGGCGTGCTGTACGACGGTAAAACCCTGTGGCAGAGCCGTCGCTACGACATCACCCACATCGTGGACCGCGTAGGCGGCGGAGACTCCTTCATGGGCGGCCTCCTGTACGGCCTCATCACCTATCCCACGGACCAGGAAGCCATTGAATTCGCCGCTGCCGCCTCCTGCCTCAAGCACACCATCATCGGCGACTACAACCGCGTAACCGTGGCCGAGGTCGAAGCCCTGGTCAAAGGCGGCGGTTCCGGACGCGTTTCACGTTAGACTGTATGGAGGCAGACACACATTTCCAAACCGTCGCTTCGCGACCCCTCCCACTTCGTGGGCCCCTCCCTCTTATGCGGCCGAGGGTGGCCACAGGTTGGGAAAATGTGTGTCTGCCTCCCATAAAGCATACGGATTATGAGTATATTCAATAAAATCGATACCATCGGTATCATCCGGAATACGGGCATCGTGCCGGTATTCTATAATAAGGACGCCGAACTCACCAAGAAAGTGGTGAAGGCCTGCTACGACGGCGGTATCCGTGCCTTTGAATTCACCAACCGGGGCGACGGCGCCCACAAAGTGTTCGAAGAAGTGATGGCGTTCGTGCGCAAGGAGTGCCCCGAGATGGCACTGGGCGCCGGTACCATCCTGGACGCCCCCACCGCGGCGCTGTACATCCAGATGGGTGCCGATTTCCTGGTAAGCCCCTGCTGCGTGGACGAAGTCATCACCCTGGCCAACCGCCGCGGCATCCCCTACAGCCCCGGCTGCGGCACGGTCACCGAGATTGTGCACGCCCAGGAACGCGGCTGTGACCTGGTGAAAGTGTTCCCCGCCGGCACCGTGGGCGGTCCCGCCTTTGTGAAGAACGTGCTGGCTCCCCTGCCCTGGGCCATGGTCATGTGCACCGGTGCCGTAGAGCCCACGCAGGAGAACCTCACCGCCTGGGCCAAGAGTGGCGTCACCGCCGTGGGCATGGGCTCCAAGCTCTTCCCCAAGGAAGTCATCGCCGCCGGCGACTGGGCCTCCATATCGGCCCTCTGCGCCCAGTGCCTGTCCTGGTTTAAGAAATAAGGAGCTATTTCGCTCATTATCAACCTATTAGCTTTTTCTCTTTATTCCAAACGGCGCAAAGAGAAAAAGCTAATTCATTGTGTATTAGCCGATTATTCCGAAGGATGGGGACTCCCTCCCGGTTGGCTCCGTTTCGCTTCGCTCCACTCCGTCCCTCCCACTGTCTCCTGCGTCCCTGCGGGACTTGTATCCAGCGGGCCCCTCCCTCTTATGTGCCGAGGGCGGCGACACCACCGGTAGGGAGTCCCCCATCCTCCGGAAACCACGAAATGCCCGGGCCGATAGAAAGGGAGAATGATATGGGACAACGTGCCGGGAAGTCAAAAAATATTGCTATCTTGCAGCATATAAGACAAACCGTATGAAAAGATTGCCCGCCATCGTAGCCCTGTTGCTGATTGCAGCCATTGCATCGGCACAGGCACCCAAGTCCTTCACCACGGTCAAGGAACTTCCCATCACCAGCGTCAAGAACCAATACCGCAGCGGGACATGCTGGGATTTCGGCACGTTGGGATACCTGGAGAGCGAGATTCTCCGCAAGACCGGGAAGACCTACGACCTGTGCGAGATGTTTGTGGTGAACAAGGACTACATGGACAACGCCACGCATTACGTCCGCATGCACGGCTTCAGCCAGATTTCGGAAGGAGGTTCCTGTGACGATGTGATTGAGGTTATCCGCCGATACGGCATCTGCCCGGAAGAAGCGATGCCCGCCCCCGGATCCCTCACAGGTGACTCGCTGGCCAACTTCAGGGTTTTCTTCCCCGAACTGGAAAGGGAGGTGAGCAGCATTGTCTGGAGCCAAGGCAAACCGGAGCTCAACCGCTTCACCACGGAGGAGCAGGCTCCCCTGAGGAACAAAGCACCCAAGCCCGGCTGGCGTGAGGGCGTACAGTCCGTTATCGACAAATACGTAGGTTCCTGTCCCGAATCCTTCATTTATGAGGGAAAAACTTATACGCCGAAATCTTTTGCCGAAAGCCTGGGACTCAACCTTGACGAATACGTGAGTCTGACCAGTTTCACACATCATCCTTTCAATCAATGGTTTGTCATTGAGTCTCCCTACAAATGGAGGCTCAAGCCCAGCTATAACATTCCCATCGATGAGCTGATGTCAGTTCTTGACAAGGCGCTGGATGCGGGTTACACGGTGGCCTGGGGCGGAGACGTATCCGGGAATTTCTATCGGAAGGAGTGCGTGGCGTACTTGCCGGAGGGGGTTGTCCCCACCCAGGAGCTTCGGCAGGAGCAGTGGGACAATTGGACATTTACCTATGACCACGTAATGCTCATCTATGGTAAGGCAGTGGACGAACAAGGCAGGCCCTACTACCTGGTGAAAAACTCCTGGGGCAAGGTCGGCCCCTATCAGGGTATCTGGTATATGTCACGGGATTTTATTGCCCTGAACACTACCTACATCTTCCTCAACCGCAACGCGCTCCCCAAAAAACTCCGTAAAGCCGTAAGGTGAGATTAATCTAATTCACTAGTATTCAAACACTTAAGTTTTTCTCTTTATCCCAAATGGTGCAAAGAGAAAAAGCTAATTTATTGCGTATCAGCCAATTAGGGCAATAGCACAAAAATAGTTGGTGACGGCCGCCGGGAGGAGGGCCCCCGGAGCCCCCCGGACCGGCGAGACGTAGCCGCCGAGCCTGGTATTGCGAGGCGGCGGCACCTTGCCACGTCCGGCACCCTGGCGCAGGCTTCGATGAAAATGGCGCAGGCTTGATTTTAGAGCGGGGGCTAGCGCCATGGAATGTGCCTTGTACGTCCGTGAGAGGCATTTTTGATGGCGCAGGCTCTGGCACTATTTTGGAGCTAGCGCCACTTGAAGGGAGAGCTAGCACCACTTGTAGGGGGAGCCTGCGCCATCTGATGCCCAAACAAGCTACAGCTCTATCTCCAGAACTTGTTTTCCGGGGCGGTAAGGGATGAACTTGCCGCCTTTTTTGCCGGTGTAGTGGATGGTGAGGTCGTAGTCGGCGTCACGGAAGTGGCGGTGGACTTTGTAGGTGCCGATGGGGATGCAGGGATCCACCAGGAGGCCGTCAAACTGGGGCTTGATGCCCAGCAGGGCCTCGCTGACAGCCTTCCAGGTCCAGGCAGCGGTGCCGGTGAGCCAGCTGTTCTTGCCTTCTCCGGGACGGGCGGCATCCTTGCCGGCCACCATCTGGCAAAACACATAAGGCTCTACCTTGCGCAGGGACTGGTCTTTGCAGAAGGCCGGAGTAATCTTCTGGTAGTGGCGCCAGGCGGCATCGGCCCGGCCGGCCATGGCTTCTCCGATGATGACCCAAGGGTTGTTGTGGCAGAAGATGCCGGCGTTTTCCTTGTAGCCTTCCGGATAAGAACTAATCTCCCCGTAATCCTTGATATACGTGGTGTAGGCCGGGTTGTTGAGCACCAGGCCGTAGTCGCATTCCAGGTACTTGACCGCGGAATCCAGCGCTTTGTCGCACAGGCCTTCATCGGCACCGATGCGGGCCATGGTGCACCAGCCCTGGCTCTCGATGAACACCTTGCCTTCCTTGCACTCGTCGGACCCTATCTTGCGGCCGTAATAGTCATAGGCGCGCAGGAACCATTCTCCGTCCCACCCGTACTTCTTTACGGCTTCTTCCATGGCGGCCACGGCGGCGCCAACCTCCTGGGAAGGCTCCCCTATCCGCTCCAGCAGTTGGGCAAAGTCCTTTCCTTCGGCCACAAACAATCCGGCAATCATCAGGGATTCGGCCTTGGAGCCCTCGGTCTTGTTTTCCGTGGTCTGGAAGCTCTCGTCGGGATTGTCGGAGAAGCAGTTCAGGTTGAGGCAGTCGTTCCAGTCGGCCCGGCCGATGAGCGGAAGGCCGTGGGGACCCAGGTTGTCGGTCACGTGCTTGAAACTGATCTTGAGGTGCTCCAGCAGGGAAACCTCCGTCCCGGGTTTGTTGTCAAAGGGAACAGGCTGGTCCAGAATGCCGAAGTCTCCCGTCTCACGGATATAGGCTACCGTGCCGAAGATGAGCCACAGGGGGTCGTCGTTGAAACCGCCGCCGATATCGTTGTTGCCGCGCTTGGTAAGGGGCTGGTACTGGTGGTAGCAGCCACCGTCGGGGAACTGCGTGGAGGCAATGTCAATGATGCGCTGACGTGCGCGTTCGGGAATCAGGTGCACGATACCGGCCAGGTCCTGGTTGGAATCCCGGAAGCCCATTCCGCGGCCGATTCCGCTCTCGAAGTAGCTGGCGCTGCGGCTGAAGAAGAAGGTAATCATGCACTGGTACTGGTTCCAGATATTCACCGTGCGGTCCAGTTCGGGAACATCGGAGGACACGGTAAAGCGGTTCAGGAGGCCGTCCCAATAGGTTTTGAGCTGCGCGAAGGCGGCATCGGCCTGCTCCGGCGTGGCAAAGGAGTCCATCATCTTCAAAGCCTTGGTCTTGTTGATGACACCCAGGGACGTGAATTTCTCCTCCGGCTTGTTCTCTACATAGCCCAGCACAAAGATGAGTTCCTCCGATGCTCCGGGTTCCAGGGTAAGGTCGAAGCGGTGGGAGGCGATGGGGCTCCAGCCGTGGGCCCGGGTGTTGCCGGACGTACCGGAAAGCACCTGCTGAGGGGCCTCGAAGCCGTTGTACATGCCCATGAAGGTTTCGCGGTCGGTGTCAAACCCGTCAAAAGGACGGTTCACGCCGAAGAAGGCGTAATGGTCCCGGCGCTCCCGGTATTCCGTTTTGTGGTAAATGACATTGCCCTCGATCTCCACTTCTCCGGTAGAGAGGTTGCGCTGGAAATTCTCCATGTCCGTGGAGGCGTTCCAGAGGCACCATTCGGCAAAGGAATACAGTTGGAAAGACTTGCGCGCCTTCCCGGTATTGGTGAGACGGACGCGGTGAACCTCGCAGCGGTGGCCGATGGGAACGAAGAACAGGACATCGGCCTTGAGGCCGTCCTTCTCTCCCGTCACGCGGGTGTAGCCCATGCCATGCCGGCACTCGTAGGAGTCCAGCGGGGTTTTGCAGGGCTTCCAGCCCGGATTCCACACCGTGCCGCCGTCCTTGATATAATAATACCGGCCGCCGGAATCCATGGGCACGCCGTTGTAACGGTACCTTAAAATGCGGCGGAATTTAGCGTCCTTGCAAAAGCAATAGCCGCCGGCTGTATTGGAAATGAGGGAGAAAAAGTCTTCTGTTCCCAGATAGTTGATCCACGGCCAGGGAGTGGCGGGGTTGGTGATAACGTACTCTCGGTGAGCGTCATCGAAGTGTCCGAACTGATTCATTTACCTATAATATGGCTATACAGCACAAAGATACTGCTTAAAAAAACAAGAAAAAAGTAAAATTTTTTTCAGAACGTTATTTTTGCCATATTTGCATACGACAAGCAGGACCCCTATTCAGGG
>CAJOIQ010000006.1:0-64300 GCA_905234795.1 uncultured Bacteroidales bacterium
TCAGAAAAAATCAAAAAGCCACAAATCGCCCCTACAGCGGTCTGTGGCCTGTTATTATCGGCAAATCAGTAAATCCTAAGTGTCAAACACGGGAAGTTAACATTTTATTCCTTAGCAACGAAATCCTGGAAGGTATTATCGGAGTAGAAAACGGTGATACGCTCCACGCTGCGGGCGGGAAGGGAAGCATGAATCACAGGCAAAACGTCAGTGGAAGCACTCTCTGGGGCATCCGAGGGCTCGGAATCCCTGTACATACGTCCTTTACCAGTCATCAGCCAGTCCAGATTCAGGCTGGGGAAGTGGAGGAGGAGACTCTCCAGGAAATCGTATCCCGGTTTGTTGCGCCCGGAGAGGATATGGGAAACGGATCCCCGCGCAACGGAAAGGATATCGGCCAGCTGAGATTGCGTGATATTTTCGGCCTGCAAAAACTGTAAAAGACGTCGATTCATAATTTACAACATTTATGTCACAAAGGTAAACAATTTTTGTAAACAATCCAAATGTCATCCATTAACAAAAGTGAACAGGGCGGGGGAGAATAATGTAAAAATGATATATAGTATTACTATCAATAAAATATATAAATCTTTGATTATCCTATAATAAATTAGTACGATTATCTAATAATAAGGCAAGTTTCCAAGGGTTTTCAGAGACAAAAAAGCATTTATATGCATTACACTTTATATAATATATTATAAACTAATGATTATACGGCATTTATACATCTTGCTAAATGATATATAAAATTTTCTTATGCAAATTTAGCAACCGTTTAGCAGTGTTAACAAAAATGTACACATGTATTCACAAATACGTGAATTACAAGCCTGGTTGCGGTTTCAATCTTGTAAACAATACTTAAAGTATCACTTTAGATTAACCACATCCTTCGCAATTCGATAATAAATGCTATCTTTGCGTCACTTTTTTGAAATCCTATGATTCCTGAAATTCATATAGAGGATTACAATTACGGACTGGAGGATTCCCGCATCGCCAAGTATCCGCTTCCGGAACGGGATGCATCCAAGCTCCTCCATTACAAGGACGGCAAGGTGGGGGAAACCATCTTTCGGCAGTTACCCGATCTTTTACCGGAAGGGGCCCTCATGGTGTTCAATGACACCAAGGTGGTCCCGGCACGTCTGCATTTCCAGCGGGAAACCGGTGCTGTCATAGAGGTATTCTGCCTGGAACCCGTACAGCCCGTGGAATACAATACGGCCTTTGCCGCCACGCAGCAGTGCAGCTGGAAATGCGTGATTGGCAACGCCAAAAAATGGAAAGAAGACCGCCTGAGGCTGTATAATCCCCAGGATGACGCTGCCATTTCGGCCATCGGCCTGGAAGCCGTGCTGGAAAACCGTGACGGACAAACGGGCATCGTGCGCTTTGAATGGAAAGACGGCAGTCCTTTCTCCCGCGTGCTGGAAATGGCCGGTACCGTGCCCATCCCGCCGTATCTGAACCGGGAATCGGAACAGATAGACTCGGAGCGTTATCAGACGCTCTATGCCCATATAAGAGGCTCTGTGGCCGCTCCTACGGCCGGTTTGCATTTTACCCAGGATGTCCTGAACCGCATTAAAGACAAGGGAATCGACATGGAAACCGTCTGTCTCCACGTGGGAGCGGGGACTTTCCTCCCGGTGAAGAGCTCCCTGGTGAGCGAACACCCCATGCACCGGGAACCCTTTGTGGTGAGCAAAACCCTCCTGCAGCGCCTTGCCGGAAAGAAAACGCCCCTGGTGGCCGTGGGAACCACGTCGGTGCGCACCCTGGAATCCCTGTATTATATAGGGGTAAGCTGCATCGAGAACGGCCAGCCCTCCGACGTAGCGCAGTGGGCGCCCTATGAAAGGGAATACCCCTACAGCACGCAGGAGGCCCTGGAAGCCATTATCGGCTATCTGGAAAGCCATGGGTTGGACCAGCTGGTGGCCGGGACACGCATCATCATTGTCCCGGGCTTCCGCTTCCGCCTGGTAGACCTGCTGGTCACCAATTTCCACCAGCCCGAGAGCACCCTCATCCTGTTGGTATCGGCCTTTGTAAACGGCGACTGGAGAAGCATTTACGACTATGCGCTTTCCCACGGCTTCCGTTTCCTGAGCTATGGGGACAGTTCGCTGCTGGAAAGGGCGTGTGTATAGCATTATTTTTGCAGTATTTTTACCCAGAATCTGAACCTGTAAAAAATGGATCTTACCGAATTCAGCGATATCGCTCCGTTTAACGATGAAGAAGCAGCGGCAGCCCTTGCACGCGTTTCCATTCATCCCAACGTACCGTGGATTTCCAAGCTGTTTTTTCCCGACAAGCCCAGCACGTTCCTCAGGGACGTCCTGCGCAGCATCCACACCGTGGACGAATTCCAGCAAATTGTGATGTCCACGGCCGTGCAGTGGGTGATTGACAACACCATTACGGAATTCTCCTATGACGGAATAGAGAATATCAAAGCCCTAGGGACCCCGTACCTGGCCATGTCCAATCACCGGGACATCATCCTGGATCCCGCCCTCACGCAGATTGTCCTTCAGCAGAACGGGCTCCCGGAAACCCAGATTTGCGTAGGGGATAACCTCCTCAAACAGAAGACGATAGAGCTGCTCATCCGCTCCAACCGTATGATCAAGGTCATCCGCGGAATATCGGCCCGGGAACTGTATCTGTCGTCCCAAATCCTGTCCAAATACATCCGTGAAACCATCACTTCCGGCACCAGTTCCGTGTGGATTGCCCAGCGTCAGGGACGCACAAAAGACGGCATAGACATCACCGAGCAAGGCCTTTTGAAGATGGTGGACATGAGCGGAACCAAGGATTTCGTCCAGAATTTCATGGAGGTTCACATTGTACCGCTGAGCATTTCCTACGAATATGAGCCCTGTGACATCATGAAAGCCCGCGAAACCGTCATCAAGCGCAGTACGGGCACGTATGTCAAAGGTGAAGAAGAAGACCTCCAGAGCATCATGATTGGCGTAAAACAGCCCAAGGGACACGTTCATCTGCACATTGGAGACCCGCTCACGGAGGACGAAATCCGGGAAGCCTCGTTCTGCGACAAGAACGACCGCTACCAGAGCATCCGCCACGCGGTGGACCGCCGCGTCATTGCCGGTTACAAGCTGTGGAAGACCAATTACATGGCCTACGACCTCATGAATCAAGGCAGCAAGTACGCCGGCGAATATTCGTCCGAAGATATGGAGAAATTCCAGGGATACCTGGCGCAGCAGCTCCTCAAGGTGGAATCCACGCTGGACCGCAGCGAAATGTACCAGGAATTGCTGCACATTTACGGCAATCCTGTTGTGAGCAAGGAAAATCTGTAATTGTTACACAATTTATATTATGTTAACTTGCGTGTAAGTTAACGTATCCCCTATGACCAGAAAGAAGAAAATCGACCTGTTGCTGGAGAACGTGACCATCGAGGCCGTGGCGGCCGAGGGTAAAGCCCTGGCGCACGTGGACGGCATGGTGGTGTTCGTGGACTTCGCCGTTCCCGGAGACATCGTGGACATCCAGGTATACAAGAAGAAAAAGAATTACATGGAAGGCTTCATCAAACGCATTGTGAAGCCCTCGGAGCATCGCCTGGAGCCTTTCTGCAGCCATTTCGGGGTCTGTGGAGGTTGCCGATGGCAGCCGCTTCCGTACCAGATGCAGCTTGCCGCCAAACGCCAGCAAGTGGAAGATCAGCTGGTTCGCATTGGACATCTGGAAGTGCCGGAAATTCTGCCGACACTCCCCTCCCCAAAAACGCAATATTACCGTAACAAGCTGGAATTCAGTGCTTCCAATAAGCGCTGGCTGCTCAAAACAGAGCCGCAGGACCTGGTGGAACCCGGCCTGGGCTTCCATGTGGGCAAGTTCTTCGACAAAGTGCTGGACATTGAGCAGTGCCATCTGCAGGCTGAACCTTCCAATGCTATCCGGCTCTATATCAAGCAGTTCTGTCTTAAGAACGGCCTGGAATTCTACAATATCCGGGAAAACCACGGCTTTTTCCGGAACATGTTCATCCGTACCACGGAAGACGGTCAGGTGATGCTCATCCTGTGCTTCGCCCAACCCGACGAAGCCCCCAGAAAGGCCCTTCTGGACGCCCTGGTGAAGGAATTTCCGCAAATTACCAGCCTCTGGTACGTGGTGAACGAGAAACTGAACGACTCCATCGGGGATCTCTCCCCTGTCCTGTACTATGGCCAGGACGCCATTTATGAGCAGATGGAAGGCCTCTCCTTTAAGATCGGCCCCAAATCTTTCTACCAGACCAATTCCCTCCAGGCCTACCGCCTGTACAGCGTAGCCCGGGACTTCGCAGCCCTTACCGGCAACGAGGTGGTCTACGACCTGTACACCGGCACCGGCACCATCGCCCAGTTCGTGAGCCGCAAAGCGGCCAAGGTATTGGGTATAGAATACGTCCCCGAGGCCATTGAAGACGCCAAAGACAACGCCCGGCGCAACGGGATAGACAACTGCCAGTTCTTCGCGGGAGACATGAAAGACGTGCTGAACGAGGCCTTTATCCGGGAACACGGCCACCCCGATGTGGTTATTCTGGACCCTCCCCGCGCCGGCATCCATCCCAGCGTGGCCGACGTCATCCTCAAAGCCGCCCCGGACCGTATGGTCTATGTGAGCTGCAATCCTGCCTCACAGGCCCGTGATTTGGCCATTCTGTGCCGGGATTACACCATTACGGCCGTACAGCCCGTGGACATGTTCCCCCACACCATGCATGTGGAGAACGTGGTTGCCTTAAAGAGCAAAGCTTAGTTTACCTTCAGTAACAGCTCCAGAACCTCCGAACGCCCGTCCTGATACTCCAGATGGGCTTGCAGGACTTGTGTCCCCTGCTGCAGCTTGACAGACTGCCCTAATGCCGGTTCCCCGTCCAAAGTCCATTTTACGGATTTTACGCCAGGAGCCGCGTGCAGTTTGAGCGGGAACGACTCCCCTTCCTTCAGCTTTTCCTGGCCGGGATCGATATAGGAATAGCCCAACTCCGTGAGGTCCTGAGCCTCTAACTGCTCTGTAACGGTACCGGACATGGCCACATCCATGTAGATGCCCAGGTTTTTGACAAACATATCCTGCCAGGAGGATTTCTCCAGGCCGAAGGGGCTGTAAAAGCTGTTTCCCTTGGAAGCAGGATATACCGTCCCTATGCGGAAGCCGGCGTCGGAAGACGGGCTTCCATAGCCGATAAAGAGCTCCAGGCCCTCTGGAATGACGATTCCGGCGTCGGAGATATCTATGGTATTCTTGAAGTAGGGGCCCTTGTTCAGGCTGTCCAGCTGCCGGGTAAGCACCCGCTCCCCTCCCAGCTCCACCACCACATAGACCTCACCCTCGAAGGAGGGCTGCATATAAGGATAGAAGGTGATTTCCGTAAGACGCTCCCCTACATACGGGAACAGGTCATTGGCCGTAAAGCGCACACCGCCCAGGACGGCCGGCGTGGCAAAATACCCCAGCTGGGCCTGTTTGTCATATTTGGAAAGCGGCCGCTCCGTGGCTTCTTCCCGCGAAGGGAGCGTGAGGGAAAGGCTCACCATACGGTGATTCTCCATCGAAATCTCCTCTGTAACAGGAAGATAGCCTTCTTTTTGGGCCGATATGGTAAAGAGTGTTCCCTCTTCATCGGCCGGCAAATCCAGGCGGAAGAATCCGTCGGCCATGGAGGCGCCCCGGACGTCATCCAGCCCCTCGAGTGACAGTTCCACCCCATCCAGCGGCATTCCGTTTACGTCGAAGACGCGTCCGTTGATATTGGGACCTGCATCCTTCAGCACCCACATGCGCAGGCCATCATCATCCAGGGTGATATTGGTGAGCTGCACCCCGGTAAACTCACCTTCCCAGTCCACAGGTTCATAGAAGAGGACGTGATTCAGACCGGGAAACACCATTCGGCCGGTCACCAGGGACGCGTCGTAGGCCAACGCATCGGGCTTGGAAGACGGAATCAGGTAGAAACAAGGATGGTCAGCCCTGGCATTTAGGATATTGTGTTCCCGCCAGTTGGACCAAAGTACAATGGCCGGGTACTCTCCCACCATCCTTTCCGACTGATCCACATGGTACACCACAAGTCCCCTGGGAAGTGGCGCATCCCAGCCTTTTCCATCCCGGAATTCGTAGAGGAAAAACTCCCCTTCCGTCCCGGTGGGACTCACGAAAACCTTCCCGTCCCACACGGCCGGAAGGGAAAAAACGCCCTCGGGCAATACCTCGAAATCACTTTCACTAATCCAACCCAAAATACTTAATTCCAAAGCATTAAGAGATGGAGGAGTATCCCCATTATCGTTGTACAGGCCCGTCCCCATCAGGGAGAAATTGTACACGCCGCCGGCATTCCCCTGCTGGGCGGAATCGGTGTCAAAAAAGTCCGGCAGCCCCCAAAAATGCCCCAGCTCATGACAGATGGATCCAATGCTGGAAAGCCGGTTTCCCGACGATCCTCGAAGCTCGGATGCGGCGATATACTGCCCAAGGCGGACGCCGTCAAAGGAAGCCTCGATCACATCCGGATTGTCAAAGTTCTGGACATTCCATTGTTGGGCCCAAAGGGCGTCGGAGGGACCACCAGCCGCCTGGTCATAGCCGGCATAAACCAGCATAACCAAATCTATAAACCCATCATTATCAATATCATACTGAGAAAAATCCACATCTTCGTCCAGCTGCTGACAGGCATCAAAGACGGCTCTTTCCGGCGCAATGTCCCCCACGCGCACACCCTTATTCAAAACGTCTTTTCCATACTCCTCCATACGCCCCGGGAGTAAAACGGGACCTAAAACATCGAAAAAAGGATGGAATAAACCCCGTGAATTGTCTATAAAATAGTCTGATACAGAGCCGTTTGCGCTGCCTAAGTTAAAGCCCTGCTTGCACAGTAAATCACCCACCGTTTCGGCCGGATTCTCCACCGAGAACCGCACGTCTTCGAACTCTACGAGAACCGTGAGAAAATGCTTTTCTCCCAAGGGGAAAACGGGCTGCTCCGAAGCCTGTGAAAGTAGTGACTTGGGAAGGAGGAGAAGCGATATGAAAAGCAGCGTTTTTTTCATGATTTTTGGGGAACAAAACAGCTATAAAAGCTGGATGACGAAGAAAATTTCGTCATTTTTCTTGAGCCAGGCCATTTTGTCGTTTGTCATTAAAATTTGGACGTTCTCATATACTTCGCTCTCCAGCGTCCTTCCGCTTCGGGAGAGGCGATATCGAAGCGAAATACGGTCTCCCACCTTAAGTCCTACTGGAAGTCCGGACACCGATACCACCGTCATCGATGAAGGCTCTATAATCCTGAATGTGAACGATTTATCATAGAATAAAACACCGGTTTGCGAGGATGGCAAAAGGATTTTATCTCCCCCTTTTACGCCATAGGCTCCGGGTACCTGGACATGGGTGATAGGGTCCTCTTCGGGCTCCGGAACGGGAGGTTTGGGCACCACCGGTTCCTTGCATCCGCACAGCAAAAATGTGGCGAAAGCAAGGCACATGAGCCGGCGCTTGACAGGACCAATCATTGGACAGGTTTTTGGGCAGTTTCCTGCAGGTTTCTATACGCGTTTCAGTAGTGATACAAAAGTAGTAAAATCCCGGAAAATTTACTATTTTTGCTTTGGATTTTTTTTGAAGGAATGCTAGTGAACGTCTTGCTGCTGCTTTTAGGTCTCGCCATGGTGGTTTTCGGGGCCGATTTTCTGGTGGATGGAGCCTCTTCCGTCGCCCGCCGCTTCGGCCTCAGTGAATTCATCATCGGGCTCACCATCGTGGGCATGGGGACATCGGCCCCGGAGATGGTGGTGAGCTTTATCGGCGCCGCCCAGGGCAACCCCGACATCTCCCTGGGCAACGTGGTGGGATCCAATGTCTTCAACACCCTGCTCATCCTGGGCACCACCGCCCTCCTTCTCCCCATGGCCATTACGCCGGAAAACAGGAAGAAGGACATCCCCATGAACATCATCATTACCGTCCTTCTGGTAGGACTGGGACTGGAACGCACCCTCTTCGGATTCGGTACCGACGGCCTGTCACGCCTGGACGGATTCATCCTGGTGGCCGTTTTTGCCCTGTATATGTGGCACAGTTTCCGCACCTCCAAGACAGAGCAGCCCAACCCGGAAGAAAGCACCCCGGAACGTAAGCTGTGGGTATCCATCCTGCTCATCCTGGGCGGTTTGGCAGGCCTCATCGCCGGCGGCAACCTGTTTGTCAATTCGGCCACGGCCATCGCCCACGCCATCGGTGTAAGCGACAAATTCATCGCCATCACCATCCTGGCGGGCGGCACCTCCATGCCTGAACTGGCCACCTGCATCGCCGCCGCCGTCAAGAAGAAGGGACAACTGGCCCTGGGCAACATCATCGGCTCCAACATCTTCAACATCCTGCTCATCCTGGGAGGATCGGCCCTTATCACTCCCCTTTCCTTCGACGGCATTTCCTACATAGACCTGGGCGCGCTCATCTTGAGCGCAATGGCTCTTCTGGCCAGCTGCTATGTGGGCAAGAAAAACAAGCTGGACCGCATGGACGGCATCCTTTTCCTGCTTCTGTTCGTGGCCTATATGACTTATCTCATCATCAAACTGTAACCCATGTTCCACCTGCTCCAAACCATCCCCGTCCCGGAAGTATCCGCCGACTCCCTGGAGGCCAAGAAAGCCTATATCGAAGGATTGCTCCGCAATACCCCGCCCCAGGACCTCCTGTCCATGCTGGGCCACGAAGCCCTCATCTTCGGCCTCAAGGTGCTGGCCGCCCTGGCGCTGTATGTGGTGGGCGGCTGGATCATCAGCCTCATCCGCAAGGCTCTCAAGAGGAGTTTCAGGCGCCGGAATACGGAATCCACGGTGGCCACTTTCACCGAGAGCCTGGTGACTATCGGCCTGTGGATTCTCCTGATTATCGCCGTGGTGGGAACCCTGGGCGTGAACACCACTTCCCTGGCTGCACTGCTGGCGGCCGGCGGCATGGCTATCGGCATGGCTCTCAGCGGAACGGTGCAGAATTTCTCCGGCGGCATCATGCTGCTGGTCTTCAAACCCTTCAAGGTGGGAGACTTCATCGAGGCTCAGGGCTTTGCCGGCAAGGTGACGGAGGTGAATATCGTGAGCACCAAACTGCTCACCACCGACAACCGCGTCATCATCCTCCCCAACGGAGCCCTGTCCAACGGCAACATCAACAACGTCAACGGCAAAGAGCTGCGCCGCGTGGATATCCCCGTGAGCGTGGCCTATGGCACCGATGCCGACGTAGTGAAAAACGCCCTTCTGGACATGGTGAAGGCTAATCCCCTGTTCCTGGACAGCCAAACCCCGGACGCGGCCGATCCTTTCTGCGCCCTCACGGAACTGGGAGACAGTTCCGTCAACTTTGTGGTGCGCGCCTGGGTGCAGGGCACCGATTACTGGACCGCCCGGTTCCAATTACAGGAAACCATCTACCGCGATCTCCCCGCCAAATATGGCGTCCAATTCCCATTCCCGCAGTTGGACATACATGTCCGCCAAGGCTAACGCTCTTTCTCCTTTTTTACGTCGCCCCCTCCCTAAATCCCTCCCCTCGAGGGACTTTCTTTTGACGAGCCTTTAAATAAATTTGACATTGTAAACTTTTATACATATATTTGTTGGAAATAAGCTGCAAATTAACAGTAACTAATAGCAACGACCTATGAAAAAAACCATTGCAATCGTAGCCGCACTGGCTGTTTCCCTGTTTAGTGTAAACGCCTTTGCACAAGAAGAGGAAAGAGAAAGTTACCTCTTTAACCACTGGTCCGTGGGCGTCAGCCTCATCGGCGATTTCCATGTTTCAGTTGCCACAACTATCCTTCCCAACCTGCAATTCCGGGCGATGTATTCCACGCTCACCCCTCATCTGGCACTTGCCAACGCCATCACCAAGAACAAACCCAACATCGGGCCCATCAATCCTTATCACAGCGTACAGGAATTCAACAAATCCGTAGACGGTGTCAACATCAAATCCCTGGACATCGTGGGCAGTGTACAGTCCCGAGACCTTAACCTGCTGCTGGATTTCTACCCGGCCAAGGGTTCCAAATTCCACCTCACCGCCGGTGCCATCATCAGCTTCACCCCGGACCTGGTCAAGGCTTCCGTCACCGCCCTGGATGCCAATGGCAACCCTGCCCTCAAACCGGATGCCGACGGTAACGGCCTGGTATCTTTTGGCAATGTTACCCCTAATCCCGATGGCGTCATCAACGCCCGCGTCGCCTATGGCCTCAACAAGGTCCGTCCGTATGTGGGTATCGGCATCGGCCGTCCCGTGGCCACCGATAAACGCGTCAGCGTTAACTTCGACCTGGGCGTTGCCTATGTGGGCGGCGTAAAGGTGTTCTCCGAGGGTTATATGAACAACTGGCCCAACGCCGAGGTTATAGAAATCAACAAGCAGTGGATTGAAACCACCAAGTTGCCCGACAGCAACAAAACCATCAAGGAAGAAATGGGAGAACAGGCCGCCGGTTATTTTGAGTCGGCCAACTCCTTCCCCGTCCTTCCCTATCTCCGCGTCACCCTCAATGTGAGACTGTTCTAATCCGATAATCATTTTAAAAGTAGTATAGCTATGAAAAAAATCCTGTTCATTGCATTGGCAGTACTTCCCGTACTGTTCGCCTGCAGCAAGAGTACTACCGGTAACGGTGAAAAACCCTCGGACCTCACCCTTCCCAAATGGGCCGCTAACGCCGCCAAGGTAGTCCTCAAAGCCGACGATCCTGCCACCGTAACCACCTCCTATGGTGTCCAGGCCGTTGTTTCCGAAATCGATTTCATGCGTTCCGGCCGCTACGTAGCCAAAGCCGAAACCGAGACTAAAGCCACCGTCACCGTCTACCTTTACGGCACCTATACCTTTGCCAACGGAGCATACGCCCTTCACGGAGACCTGGAAACAACGGTTTCCACTTCGGGCAACAACGTTACCGTAGCCGGTGAAACCCATGAGGGCACCGTTACCTCCACCACCGTCACGGCCGGTACTACCGAGGACAAGCTCTGCCGCACATGGAAACTGGGCTATATGATCCTGAAGGACTTCGAGAAACTGGGTTCGGCCGGTATCCGTGTCACCAGCGTATCCGGTCTGGTAAGTACGCTTAAGGGTAAAGGCGTCAACTTCGACAGCAACGTAGAAAAAAGAGTGTTACAGCACGAGATTGATGAAATCTCCCTGGGAACCGACATGATTCTGGTCACCTTCAGCGAGGCCGATCCTTTTGTGGGCACATGGAAACTGAATGGCGGAACATCCTTCAGCTATGACTTCAAGGGCACCATGAACGGAGACGTCCTGTCGGCCAGCGCCAGCGGCACGCTGGAATTCAGCGAAAAGAACGTTACCATTACCATGAACATCACGTCCAGCAACAAGGATCTGGGTAAGGGTACCGCCATCCTCAACCTGGTAGAGAAACAGTAATCCGTTTCCCCTCGCCATTTACCCGTCCGGGCGCCAGTTCTGGTGTCCGGACGGTCTTTTTATACCTTAAGATATTCAGAAAAAAATAGTATATTTGTACTCTGTAATAAAACCTTGAATCTATGTCTGTTACTATCAAGAAGGTGGAAACGAAGGCTCAGCTGAAAACCTTCATCAAATTCCCCCTGGAACTGTATAAGGACTGCCCCTACTACGTTCCCAATATATTTGCCGATGAAATGGTTACGCTGGATCCTTCCAAGAATCCCATGGGCAAGTATTCCAAGAGCGCCAAGTTCCTGGCCTACAAGGACGGGGTTGTGGTGGGCCGCGTGGCCGCCATCATCAACGAGATTGCCAACCGGGACTGGAACCACAAGGAAGTGCGCTTCGGCTGGATAGATTTCATAGACGACAAAGCGGTGTCCAAGGCCCTCATCGAAGCCGTCATCGCCTTTGGCAAGGAATATGGCATGACACAGATTTCCGGGCCGCTGGGCTTTACGGACTTCGATAATGAGGGCTGCGTGGTGGAAGGCTTCGACGACATCTCCTCCTTCGCCCTCAAATTCAACTATCCCTATTACGGAGAACATTTCGAGGCCCTCGGCCTCACAAAGGTCAATGACTGGCTGGAGCTGCGCATCTTTGTCCCCGACGCCGTCCCCGACAAAGTGGTGCGCGCCTCCAAGATGCTCCAGGAACGCTACGGCCTGCATGTACGTAAGATTACCAAACGGGACATCCGCAAGGAACATTATGGCCAGAAAGTCTTCGACCTCATTAACCGTACATACAGTAACCTTTTCGACTTCACAGTCCTTCCCCCGGAGGTTATCGACAGCTATGTAAACACCTACCTGGGGCTACTGGATCCCAAGTTCATCACCCTGGTGGAGGACCCCCAGGGCAAACTGGTGGCCGTGGCCCTTACCATGCCTTCCATCGCCCACGCCGTCAAGAAATGCCGTGGCTACATGTTCCCCTTCGGCTGGTGGCATCTGCTCAAATCCATGTACTTCAAGTATGAGGACGGCCTGGAGCTGCTCATGATTGCCGTAGAGCCCGAATACCGGAACAAGGGCGTGCACGCCATGCTGTTCAACGAGATTATCCCCAACCTGCAGAAAGGCGGCTTCAAATACGGCGAATCCAATGCCGAGATGGAGAGTAATACCAGCGTCCAGAACATCTGGAACGCCTACGAAAAAGAATTTAAACGCCGTCGCCGCGTCTACACCAAGGAAATCTAAGGGATGAGCGCATCATCGGCCATGCTGCCTCCGCTCCCGGAGCGGATGAGACCCCGCACACTGGACCAGTACGTGGGCCAGCGCCATCTGGTGGGAGAAGGCTGCATCCTGCGCAAGATGATAGAAAGCGGGAATCTGAGCTCCTTCATCCTCTGGGGCCCTCCCGGCGTGGGAAAAACCACCCTGGCGCACATTATAGCCGAGACCCTGGAACGGGATTTCTTCACCCTGAGTGCCGTGGCCGCAGGCGTGAAGGATGTGCGGGAGGTTTTCGAAAAGGCCAGGGGCAGTTCCCTGTTCAACCAGAAAGGCGCCCCCATCCTGTTCATCGATGAGATCCACCGCTTCAACAAGGCCCAGCAGGACGCCTTGCTGGGCGCCGTGGAGAACGGCACCATCGTCCTGATCGGCGCCACCACCGAAAACCCCTCCTTCGAGGTCATCACTCCCCTTTTGTCCCGCTGTCAGGTATTTGTATTGAAATCCCTGGAAAAGGCCGATTTGCGGCTTCTTCTGGATCGTGCGCTGCATCAGGACGTGCTACTCAAGGACAAGGACATCCAGCTCAAGGAAGACGAGGCCCTCATGCGCTACAGCGGAGGTGATGCCCGCAAACTGCTCAACGTGCTGGAGCTGGTGGTGGACGCCCAGGCCGGGCACAGCCCCATCGTCCTGGACAATGCCACTGTCACGGCCTCCATCCAGGAGAACATGGCCATCTACGACAAAGACGGGGAGATGCACTACGACATCATCTCGGCCTTTATCAAGAGCATCCGGGGAAGCGACCCCAACGCGGCCATCTATTATCTGGCGCGCATGATTGACGGCGGAGAAGATCCTCTCTTCATTGCCCGCCGCCTGTGCCTGAGCGCCAGCGAGGACGTGGGCCTGGCCAACCCCAACGCCCTTCTGCTGGCCAACGCCTGCTTCGAAGTGGTGTCCAAGATCGGCATGCCCGAAGGGCGCATTCCCCTGGCCGAAACCACCGTGTACCTGGCATCCTCCCCCAAGAGCAACTCCTCCTACATGGCCCTGGAAAAGGCCCTGGCCCTGGTGAAGGAAACCGGCAACCAGCCCGTTCCCCTGCCCATCCGCAACGCCCCCACACAGCTGATGGAGGAACTGGGCTACAGCGACGGCTACAAGTATGCCCACGACTATCCCGGCCACTTCGTGGACATGGAATTCCTGCCGGACTCCCTGAAAGGAACGGTGTTCTACCAGCCCGCAAAAAACAAGCACGAAGACGTGCTCCGAGCCTATCTCGAGGCCTGCTGGCCCAAGTATTATCCCAAGAAATAGCTATATTTGTGGAATGAAAAACAAGTACATTGACCTCATTGACCAAACCTTCGATTTCCCGCAGGACGAATTCATGGTAGCCGACGGCAACCTGCTGTTCAACGACATCGACCTGATGGAGATCATCGAGAAATACGGCACGCCCCTCAAGATTACCTATCTGCCCAAAATTTCTTCGCAGATCCAGCGTGCCAAGCGCCTGTTCAAGGTGGCCATGGCCAAGGCCGATTATCAGGGAGACTACCACTACAGCTACTGCACCAAGAGCTCCCAGTTCGCCTTCGTGGTACACGAGGCCCTCAAGAACGATATCCATCTGGAAACTTCGTCGGCCTACGACCTGGACCTTATCCAGGCCCTGGAGCGGGACGCGTCAGTCAAAAAAGAGGAACTGTACATCATCTGCAACGGTTTCAAGCGCCCCCAATACATCCAGAACATCGCCAAGCTGCGCAAGGACGGCTGGAAGAACATCATCCCCGTTCTGGACAACAAGAACGAGTTCGAGGACCTGGCCGACCTCATCGAGGAAGACACCATGATGGGTATCCGCATCGCCTCCGAGGAAGAGCCCAACTTCGACTTCTATACCTCCCGCCTGGGCATCCGCTATTCCGACATCCTCAAGTTCTATAAGGACACGGTGGCCAAGTACCCCAATTTCCACCTCAAGATGCTGCATTTCTTCATCAACACCGGCATACGGGATACGGCCTACTACTGGAACGAACTGTCCAAGTGCGTCAAGGTGTACTGCGAGCTCAAGGCCATCTGCCCGGAGCTGGACAGCCTCAATATCGGCGGAGGACTGCCCAACAAGACCTCCCTGGCCCAGGACTTCGACTACGAGTATATGGTAGAGGAGATTATCAACCAGATCAAGGTCACCTGCAACTCCTATGGCGTGAAGGAACCGGATATCTTCACGGAATTCGGCAGCTTCACGGTGGGAGAAAGCGGCGCCACCATCTTCAAAATCCTGGACATCAAGCAGCAGAACGACCGTGAAAAATGGTACATGATAGACAACAGTTTCATGACCTGTCTGCCCGATACCTGGGGCCTGAACCAGCGCTTCATCCTGCTGCCCATCAATAAGTGGAACGACGAATACCAGCGGGTATTCCTGGGCGGCCTCACCTGCGACAGCCAGGATTTCTACAACGCCGACTATCACGCCAACGCCATCTTCCTTCCCACCATCCGCAGCCGTCGGGAAAACCTGTATATCGGCTTTTTCCACACCGGCGCCTACCAGGAAGCCCTCTCCGGCTACGGCGGCATCAAGCATTGCCTGATGCCTTCCCCAAAGCATATCCTCATCGACCGGGACAAGGAGGGGAACCTCACCACCTCTGTCTTTGCCGAAGAGCAGACGGCCGATTCCATGTTGAAAATGCTGGGATATAAATAGTCCCTGCCGCGTTACTGGTGAAACAGGGGAAAAGCATATTGGTTTTGCTGGCCGTGCTGGGCATCGCTGCCTGCAGCACCACCAGAGCCTTGCAGGAGGGAGAATATCTGCTTAGGAAAACGGACCTGAAGGTAAACGACAAGTCATTCAATGCCAGCAGTCTGAGCCCCTATATCCTGCAAAAGCCCAACTCCTATCTCCTGGGCCTCAATCCCCTGCTTTCCGTGTACAACTGGTCTGGCACGGGGCAGAGCGGTTTCCAGCGTTTCCTCCGCAAATTCGGCACCGCCCCCGTGGTATACGACGCCACCAAGGTTGGAGAAACCGTGGCCAGTATTGAGAACCATCTGGCCTATATGGGCTATTACGGATCCGGGGTGAAAAGCGACGTAGTGGTCAAGGGAAAGAAAGTGTATGTCACGTACAATATCCTGCTGGGCAAGCAGTACCGCATCAGCGCCATAGAGTACGACCTTCCCTCCTACGGTACCTTCCGCAAGGATTTCCAGGAAGACTTTCCCAACAGCACCGTCACGGTAGGAACGTTCCTGTCCGAAGCCGCCCTGGAAGCCGAGGCCAACCGCAGCGCCCGCTACTTCCGCAACATAGGGTATTACGGCTTTTCCAAGAGCTATTATGCCTTTGAGGCCGATACCCTTGCCGCCGACGGTACCGCCAGGCTCAGGATGGGCATCCGTGACTATGCCCTGGGGGACGACCCTTCATCGGCCAGGGAACACCGTAAGTATACCATCAGCCGTGTAAGCCTGAATTATCCCCAGGATCTCAAAATCCGCCACAGCGTGCTGGAAGGGCTCAATATGCTGCGCCCCGGCCAGCCCTACAGTGAAAAGGCCATTAACGACACTTATACCCGCTTCACCAACGTGAGCATGCTCTCCGGGGTCAATGTGAACGTCTCCCCCATTTCCCAGGACCAGGTGGAATGCGAGATTTCCCTGCGCAATTCCGGTCTCCAGGGCTTCAAGACCAATCTGGAAGCTTCCGTCAATTCCACCGGACTCATCGGCATCTCTCCCCAGCTCACCTATTACCACAAAAACATTTTCCACGGAGGAGAAGTGTTCAACATGGGCCTCAAGGGCAACTTCCAGTTCAAGCCCAACGACAACGCTTCCTCCACGGAGGTGAGCGTGTCCACCTCACTGCGCTTCCCCAAGTTCATCGGCCTTCCCAACCGGTTTTTCAAGGGTCCCTATATTCCCCGCACGGATATTTCCCTGTCCTTCAACTACCAGAACCGTCCGGAATACCGGCGCAGCGTCATTTCTTCGGCCTACACCTACAACGGCCGCTTCAGCGAGCGTCTGTTTTACCAGTTCACACCCGTCCGCGCCAATATTTCCCGCATCTTCAACATCAGCGAAGAGTTTTTGGATTCCATCGTAGACAACCTGTATTTGACGCAGTTGTACTCCAACAACTTCGACATGGGCGTGAGCGGCATGCTGTACTACACCACCGATGCGTCCACTATTCCCACCACCACTTACCACTATGCCCGCCTGAACGTGGATGTGGCCGGTAACGTCCTCAGTCTTTTCAATTCCCTGATGCCCGCCGATGAAAAAACCGGACAGCACTCCATCTGGAACATCCCGTACGCCCAGTATGTGCGCGGGGAACTGCATCTGGGAAAAACCTTCCGCTTCGGCCCGGGAGACAAGCAGGCCCTTGCCCTCCACTTTACGGCAGGCGCAGGTTACGGCTATGGTAATTCATCCTTCCAGCCCCTGGACAAGATGTTTTACTGCGGAGGATCCACCTCCATGAGAGGCTGGCAGGCCCGTACCCTGGGTCCCGGCAGTGACACTTCCCTGTCCAGTTACTTCATCATTCCCACCCAGATGGGTCAATGTAAACTGGAAGCCAATATGGAATACCGCTTTCCGCTGTTCTGGAAGCTGGAAGGCGCCGCCTTCGTGGACGCCGGTAACGTCTGGGACTGGGGCCCGGCGGGAGAAGACGACGTCTTTACCTTCGACACCATCGGTCTGGACTGGGGCCTGGGCCTTCGCGTCAACCTGGATTTCATCCTGCTGCGCCTGGATGCCGGTATCCGCCTGCACGACCCCGGCCGGGATGCCGGAGACCGCTGGATCCAGCCCCGCGACTGGCTCACCGGCTCCAACATGGCCCTTCACTTCGGAGTAGGTTATCCCTTCTGATGAAGGGATAAAGATATCTGTAAGGGGGCTCCGCCCCCTTTAAATGCACCCCCGGGGCCCTCCGGGCCCTTAAAGCTGCGATTATGACTAGTACTGAAATAAAGTTCATCAAAGCGCTGTCACAGAAGAAGTTCCGTGACCAGAGCGGGTTGTTTGTGGCCGAAGGGGAAAAACTGGTGGCCGAAGCCCTGGCATCCCGTTTCCAGGTAGAGAAAGTATACAGGAAGGAGGAGATTGGGGAAGCCGCCATGGCCCGCATTTCGGGCCTATCCTCGCCTTCTCCCGCCCTTGCGCTGGTCCGTCGGCCCGACGACTTGGAAAAGGGAGAAATGCCTTCAAAAGGCCTCTTTTTAGCCCTGGACAGCATCCGGGATCCCGGCAACCTGGGCACCATCCTGCGCATCGCCGACTGGTTCGGCATCGACGCCGTCTATGCCTCCCCCGATACCGTGGATATCTTCAATCCCAAAGTGGTCCAGGCTACCATGGGCGCCATCTTCCGGGTGCGCTTCCACTACACCCCCATCCCTGCACTGTGCCGCGCCGCTCTGGAAAAAGGCGGTAAAGTTTACGGCACCTTCCTGGACGGGGAAAACCTGTACCAAAAAGCGCTGGACTGCGGGTCCAACGCTCCTGCTGTGATTGTGATCGGCAACGAGGCCAACGGTATTTCTCCGGAAACGGGCGCCTGCGTATCCCACAGGCTGTACATCCCGCCGTTCCCGGCCGACGATCCGGGTTCCGAATCCCTCAACGCCGCGGTGGCAACGGCCGTCACCGTGGCCGAATTCCGCCGCCAGGGAAACTACTGAATCCTTAATAATACGTAATCTTTCTCGGGGACCTCTACGGTGTAGACGGTCTTTGTGGCCTTGATGCCCAGATAATCCAGGCCCTCCTGGGGAATGCGCAGGGTCATTTCCTGCGACCGGCCGAAGTTGGCCACTACCAGATAACCCATATGACCGGCGGCGCGGGCAAAAGCGAAGTGGCGGTCCGGGTTGAAGCTGCCGTCCTGGCAATAACACAGGTCAAAGGTTTTTCCTTCGGAGAAAGCCGGATTCTTGGACCAGTACAGGATATCGGAATACCGCGCCTGAACATGTGCATCGGGATTGAGAAGGGCCGGAACCTTGCACCAGTCAAAGATGGAGGTACGGCCGTCGCGGCCGCTGAAGCCCTCGGCCTGCATTCCCCTCTCCCCGCATTCCTGGCCGAAATACAGCATGAACGGGGCGTCGTTCAGCAGCAGGGAAACCGCCAGGGCAGCATACCCCGCCTCCGGCTTGCGGCAGAAGAAATCCGACGCCACACGCTGCTCGTCGTGGTTCTCCAGGAAATTGAGCATGCGGGGCTGCAACTTGCCCAGAGACTGCCAGCACCCGGTGATGCCCCGGGCCGAAGCCTCACTGCAGGTCACGGCGCGCAAAGTGTCGTACAGGCCGGATTTGTCGTAAAGCAGGTCAAAGCCCACATTCTCTATGTACATCTGATACTTCTCCTTCTGGTACACCTCGGCAATGAAGCAGATGTCCGGATAAACTTTTTTCACGGAAGCAATGAGCCACTTCATGAAAGAAGGCGGCACCATTTCCACCATGTCGCAGCGGAAACCGTCCACGCCCATGCCGGCCCAGTACAGCACAATATCCAGCATCTTGTCCCAGGTCCCGGTATGGGTGTCGCAGTAGTTCAGCCGCACCGTCTCATACCAGTCGTTGATGCCGGGGGCCGATGAAAACACGTTTCCGGAGGCCCTGGCGGGGAATTCCTCATAGCCATTGGCCGCCACGGGGAGGCGCAGGGCCTCTCCGGGATAATAGTAGAAGTCATTCTCGGGAGCCCAGTGCACCGACTTGTCGTCGTCGGCGCCGAAGTTCACATTCTCCCGGGCCACGTGGTTGGGAACGAAGTCGATGATAAGTTTGAGGCCGGCGTCGTGGACCCGACGGACCAGGTCCTTGAATTCCTCCATCCGATGGGCCGGATTGTCGGCCAGATAGGGATTCACGTCAAAATAATCCGTAATGGCATAGGGAGAGCCGGCGTCTCCCTTCACCACTTTCTGCGGCTCATCCCCCCAGCGGGTGGCGTGGCGGATGATACCGGTGCACCACAGGGCATCCATGCCCAGGGTGTCTTTTATATATTCCAGGCTGGCCTGGTCTATTGCCGAGAAATGGCCGTTCCCCCACAGACGGGGCAACAGCTGATATATCAATTGTTTCATTGCAGTTGTGCAAGCTGTTCGTCCAGGGTTTCAATCCTGAACAGGAGGGCTTCCTTCATCTTGTCCACCGCTTCCTGGAAACTGAGGTCTTCGTCCATGTTCACCATCCAGTTGGAATCGGCAGTTCCCTGCGGGTTTGGATAGCAAGGCCACATCTCGTGATTCAGGACTTCGCTGCTCCTGATCCAGTCGGCCTGCTGGTCGATATATTCCGTGAGGCTCACAAACTGGGGGCGCAATGCCTTCCAACGGGCCTTAAGGCGTTTGCGGAACTCCGGCAGGGGGAAAAGTTGAAAATAATAAAGGGCGCTTTTGAGACGGAGCCGGGGAACATCCGATGATATACGGAACGTACCGTAGTCAAAGTCCCATACAGGCCCGGCATACATCACGCCGTCCCGGATGTAGAAGAAGCAGCTCTTGGGGTGACGGGGTTCTGCATTGTACGCCAGTTCATTCACCAGATACCAGTCACAGAAGCTGTTCAGGTCAATCTTTTGGGTCCATCTTCCTGTAGCCACGTGGTAAATGGCATCCTCCACATCCTGAAGGGCGAACATGCACTGGTCCTTGAGGGAGCTCACCCAATAGATATAGGAGACCTCGTCCCTGTCCGGATACTTTACCACCACAGGTACATCCCCTTCGAACCATTCGCCGGACTTATAATAGTGGCAATAGGCCGTAAAGTCCTCTTCCCCGCGGTCCGACGTATCGAAGGAGTAAAGATAGTCGGCGTCAAAATGTGCCCCCTCCACCTGGATTTTCTCTCCCAGCCAGTACACGCCCCGGTACTCCATCTCTCCTTCGGTATCCGGAGTCTCGAAGTACAGTTTCACAAAGATGCCGGACGGCGTCCACTCCAGGGATGTGCGCCGGGCAGCCTCGAAGGCCACCTGGTTGCGCAGCAGCGTACGGTCCATCCAGTTGGCCAGCAGAACCCACCTCTTGGTTTTTCCGGTGCCGATGAGATTGGTCTTCCGGCTCAATTTGAGCGCATAAGGTTTTTTGGGAAACTGGCTCCAGGAAATGTTGCCGCGGCCTTTGATATCCAGGGAGTCGGACTGGTACACGGTGGTATCGCGTCCGTTAATCCTGACGTCGATATGGATATGGACGTTCTCTGTCCATTCGTCCCTGCTGGTAATCTCCTGAGGGACTTTGATATACACGCAGGGAAGGGAATCAATCCCGGAAGGGATGACAGAGACCTTTTCCAGGGGATCGGACTGCTCCGGTATAATGAATTTCCGCTGGCAAGCCGTCCAAAGGAGACTTGCCAGCAGAAAAAAACATACCGTCCGGAGCGGGCGCATTTTACCAGTTCAGGATCTTCTTGAAGTCGTAGGCCTCGGGGTTGGCCACATACTTCTTTGCCGCCTCATAGTCGGCGGGGCTCACGCAGTGGCAGATGTGCGTGAAGTAGTTCTGGGAAATGCCGTTCTCGATATCCACGCGGCGCGGCGGAATCTTGCCTTCCTCGTTCTGAAGGTCTTTCAGGTAAAGGGGATTGGTATTTCCGCAAGGGTCCACATAGACCATGCAGCCGGTTTCTCCGCGGGAGTACAGGTCATATACGCCCATGGCCAGCTCGGTGCAATAGGAGAGGTCGTAGGCGATGGGATCCTGGCAGCGGACGTCGTAGCCGATTTCCACGGGACGGGTCTTCACCTTAAGGCCGAGCTCGTTGAATTTCTTCTCCAGAATGTCGTTGAACAGGACAGCCTTGGAAATCTTGCCCAGTTCGGGATGGCCGTGCTCGTCGTAAGTCATGTGCACGCCGGCGTTCTTGATTTCCTGGGGATCCAGGTCATGGAACACACCCTCGGCCACTACGATGGTGCCGTAGTCGATGCCCAGGATTTTGCGCTTGATGATGGCGGAGATGGCCAGATTCACAATCTTGTCCAAGGTGATGGCCGTCTTGTTGAACATCTCGGGGATGATGGTCATGGGGCAATGGGTAGCCTCACCGATTCCCAGGGCAAGGTGACCGGCGCTGCGGCCCATGGCGCTGATGATGAGCCAGTTGCCGCTGGTGCGGGCATCTTCGTAGACCGTCTTGGCCAGGTGGGTACCCTCGTCCTTGGCGCTGTTGAAGCCGAAAGTGGGGGCGTTGCCGGGCAAAGGAAGGTCGTTGTCGATGGTCTTGGGCACGTGGATGTTGCGGATGGGATAATGGCGGGCTTCCAGGAACTTGGCAATACGGTTGGCGGTAGAAGCGGTGTCGTCACCACCCACGGTAACCAGAAGCTTGATATTATTGTCCTTGAACAGATCCAGGTTGAAGTTGTTCTCGAAGTCCGAATCCTTGGGTTTGAAACGGGACATCTGGAAATAGGAACCGCCGCGGTTGAAATAATAGTCGGCCAGGGCGAAGGAGATGTCCTCCGTACGGGGATTCTTGGAGAACAGGCCGCTGTAACCACCGTGCAGGCCGATGACACGGAAACCGTTGGACAGGAAGGTCTTGGCGACAGACATGACGACGGTGTTCATGCCCGGAGCCGGGCCGCCGCCACACAGGATGATGATGGAATCTTTCATGGTGTTTTGTTAATCGTTTATAATTGTTTTGCTGTTTTTGATGGTCTTGTTGAAGATGACGAATTCGCTCATCACAAAGTTGAAGCCTCCGCTGAAGGTGAGCGCCAGGAGGTTACACAGTACGGGTTCCAGGGTGCTTTCCTGCAGCCAGTGCAGGGAGACGAACAGGAAGTGGAAACCCTGCATGGCCAGCAGCTTGAGGATGTAGGCGCCGATACAGGCCGCATTATAGGCAGCCAGATGCCGGAAAAAGGACCGGGTATTGTGCTGGCTGATGCGTTCTGTCCAGACAAAGAAATATGCGATGCAGAAGTTGGCGATGGCCGCCAGTTCGAAGGAGATGGTGGGGGCAATCCAGTATGACCCCCAGTAATTGCCGCGGAAAGCGTAGGTGCTCAGCACCCAGTGAAGCCCCAGGTCCACAATAGTTCCCACGCTGCTTGTGAGAACAAACATCACGAACTTGCTCAGCAATTCTTTCCAGCTCCGGCTCATACGTAGTATAAATCATACAAAGATACAAATTTTTGTATTTGTCACAAAATTGGACTAATTTAGCAATTCCTAAAACGTAGTACTGAAGCCCATGGAACCTGTCATAGAAGCCGTCAGCCGGGAAGCCTTGATGGCCGAACTCAATCCGCAAACCCTGCTCCGCACCACCAACCGTGCCGACAACGAACTGTACGTGGTGGGCCCGGAGGCCGTCAATGTCATCCGGGAAATCGGCCGCCTGCGGGAAATCGCCTTCCGTAACGACGGCGGAGGAACGGGCAAAGCCCTGGATATCGACGAATTCGACACAGACCCTGCCTTCGGATACAAACAGCTGGTGCTGTGGGACCCCCAGGCAAAGGAAATCATCGGCGGATACCGTTTCTGCATCTGCGACCAAGCCCTGTTCAACCGGGAAGGCCAGCCCGTGCTCACGTCCTCCCACATGTTCCATTTCTCCAAGAAGTTCATCAAGCACTACCTCCCCTATACCCTGGAGCTGGGCCGAAGCTTCGTTTCCGTAGAATACCAGAGCTCCAAGGCCGGTGCCAAGAGCCTCTATGCACTGGATAACCTTTTCGACGGAATCGGCGCCCTCAGCGTCCTGTACAAAAAACGCATCAAGCATTTCTTCGGCAAGGCCACCATTTACAGGTCCTACCCCACAGAAGCCCGGGAAATGATTATGTGCTTCCTGCACAAATACTTCGGAAAAGGGCACCGCATGCTTTCCATCCGCAAGGAAGTCAAGGTGGAAAAATCGGTCCGCCGCCGGTACTACAAACTGTTCAAGGGCCTGGATTTCAAGGAAGGGTACCGCGTGCTCAAGGCCGAGGTCCAGAAGTCCGGCGTCTTCATTCCCCCGCTGGTGAACACGTACATGAACCTCTCCCCCACCATGATCTATTTCGGGACGGGCATCAACGACGAATTCGGAGACGTGTTCGATTCCGGCATCCTGGTCACTTTCGGAGACATGTATCCGGAGAAAAGCCACCGCCATGCCGAGAGTTTCCGTAAATTGGGCTGGAAGGTGCTCCGCAAGATGCTCCGGCGCTTTTCCAAAAATTAATTGCTATCTTTGCAGTCCTTATACTTAAAGAACTATGAGCGAAGAGAACAAACAAGCACAACGGATCCAGACTTCCATCCTGAATCCGTACGAGAAGAAGGTGCTGGTCTATATGGCCGAACGCATGCCCGCATGGGTAACCTCCGACATGCTCACCCTGGTGGGATTTGCAGGTGCCCTCATCATGGCCACGGGTTATTCCCTTTCCAACCTTAACATGCACTGGCTGTGGCTGTCCTGCTTCGGCCTGTTTGTAAACTGGTTCGGAGATTCCCTGGACGGCAGCCTGGCACGCGTGCGCAACACCCAGCGCAAGACCTACGGCTTTTTCATCGACCACAACGTGGACGTCATCAACGAGACCATCATGTTCATCGGCGTGGGTGTGAGTCCCCTGGTGAATATGAGCTTTGCCATGTTCGCCCTCATCGCATACCTGATGCTCAGCGTGTACGTATACATCGACTGCCACCTCAAAGGGGAGATGCGCCTCACCTATGGCGGCCTGGGACCCACCGAGTTCCGCCTGGGCCTGTTCATTGTGAACGTGTGCTTCATCTACATTCCCTGGCTCTCCGAATGGAAAAAGGAGATCTGGCTGTTCCACAACCACTTCATGGTGGGCGTCATGGATTACATCGCCGTCCTGGCGGCCTTCCTCATCATCTTCTTCTATCTGCGCGGCTTTTTCAAGGACCTCAAGTACTTTGCCAAGGCCGATCCTCCCAAGAATCAGGAATAATAAATGGTCATCACCCCCGAACAAGCCCCTCAACTGTCCCCTGTTTTCGCCGGAAAACGGGGACGGCTTTTGTTCAGGCTGGGACTCAAGGTTACGGGCATTGACCATGTGAACGAGCTTCACCAATCCGTGGAAGACCAGGGCATTGCCCCTGGTCCCGACTTTGCCAAAGGCCTGCTGGACGGCGTAGGAGTGGACTTCCGCATCGGTAATCCGGAAAGGCTGCAGCTTCCCGACGGCCCCTTCATCGTCATTGCCAACCACATCTACGGTCACCTGGACGGCATCTGCCTGGTGGACCTGCTGGGCCACGTTCGGCCGCAGACAAAGGTCATGGTGAATGAATTCCTCATGTGGATCCACGGTCTTGCGCCAAGTTTCATCGCCGTCAATCCGGTCACCAACGCCAGCAAAGGCACCACCGCCACCAGCGTGAGCGGCGTCAAAAGCGCCCTGGCCCAGCTGCACGCCGGAGAACCCCTGGCCATCTTCCCTTCCGGAGCCGTGGCCGACGTGAAGCCCTTCAAGGGCTGGAAGCTGGAAGAAAGGGAGTGGCAGGATGCAGCCATCCGCCTCATCCGCAAGGCCCGCGTGCCCGTGGTTCCCATCCGCTTTTTCGACCGGAATTCCCGCTTCTACTATGCCCTGGGCCTGCTGGACTACCGCGTGCGCTTTGCCCGCCTGTTCCACGAACTGTTCAACAAAAGGGGCACGCACCCGCGGCTGGCCATCGGTCCCACCATCAACGTAGCGCAGCAGGATGCTGTTCCCGACGCCCAGTTCAAGGCATTCCTCCGAAGCAGCGTATACGACATGCCATTACCCCAAGAATTCACTTTACGTTCTCAATTATGGAAGTAAAAGTTGTCCTTCTCACCGGCGGCAGCAGCGGAATTGGAGCCGCCACCGCCCATCTGCTGGCCGATGCCGGCATGAAAGTGTATGCCGGCAGCCGTCGCGGCACCATCGACCGGCCCCAGGACGGGATTGTCCCCGTGAAACTGGACGTAAATGACGCGGCCGCCGCCCAGGCTGTGGTGGCCGATATCCTGGAAAAGGAAGGCCGGCTGGACGCCGTCATCTGCAACGCCGGAAACGGCATTTACGGTCCGGTGGAAGGCACTACGGAGGAAGAGGCCCGCAGCCAGTTTGAAACCACATTCTTCGGCTCCCTCAAGACCATCGAAGCCTGCCTGCCGGTGTTCCGCAAACAGGGCTTCGGCCGCATAGTCACCGTGTCCTCCGTGATGGGAATCCTGCCCCTTCCCTACCAGGTGTTTTATTCCAGCGCCAAGTCGGCCCTGCTCTTCCTTACGGAGGGTCTGGCCATGGAACTTGCCGGCACCGGTGTGGAATGCTGCTGCGTCCTCCCCGGGGACGTTGCCACCGGCTTCACCCAGGCCCGAAAACTCAATATTGCCGCACAGGATCCCCATTCTCCCTATAAAGAGAAGATGGACAAGAACCTGGCCAAAATTGAAAAGGACGAGCTTGGGGGCATGTCTCCGGATGTCATCGGGAAAAGCATCCTCAGGCAGCTCAGGAAAAGACACATGCGTGTGAGGGTCATCCCCCGGCTGGACTATGGCCTGGTGGGATTCATAGTCCGCATTTGTCCTGTAAAACAGCGTTTGAAGCTAGTGAATCTCTTGTATAATTAACAAAAATGCTCTATCTTTGATTGAATGTTCAAAAGATGGAGCATATTTTTTGTGCTAATGGCAGCGGCCTTCCAGGCGGCAGCCCAGTCTCCCGAACCTCCTCCCATCCCGCTGAACCCGGCCTATATCAGGGCCAACGACCATTACATCAAAACCATCCTTGGAAAACTGGACCGGTCCCTTGCCCTCAACGATCCCGACAACGCCCCGGACTGGGCCAGCACGGCCTATACCAAGATAGAGCTGGATGCCACCAACATGGAGGAGATCGTCGACACAAAGCTGCTGGACCGCAATATCGGCTTTGTGCGGGACTACATGGACACATCGGCCGTCACCGGACAACCCTGCCTGCCCATCCTTTTCTCCGAGAATCTGGCCCGGGTCTACCACAGCCAGGAGCCTTCCTTCAACCGGGAAGTCATGCTGGCCAACCGCATTTCCGGCTTCGACCAGGACACCCCCCTGCGTCAGTATACGGGCACCTATCTGTTCAAGACCAACTTCTACAAAAGCAGCATCCACGTCCTCAACCTGTCCATCCCCAACCCGGCCGACGCCTCCTCGCAGTTCCTGTACAATTATTATCTTGTGGACAGCCTGCACATAGAGGGACGCAAAACCTACATCCTGCGCTTCCATCCCAAGAAACTGGTCACCTCACCCACCCTGGACGGCGAAATGCTCATTGACGCCCAGGACTTTGGCATCCGCACCGTCCATGCCTCCCTGTCGGCTTCCTCCCAAGTAAACTGGATCCGGCAAATGAGAATAGACATCGTGAACCGCCGGCTGCCCGACGGCCGATGGTTCTACGGCCACGAGCAATTGTTCCTGGACTTCTCTGTTTCTCCCCGCCCCGACTCCCGCCTAGTGTCGCTGCTGGGATACCGCAATACGTATTACCAGTACCCTGTTTTTGCTCCGCTCAAGGACCGCAGCCGGCTTGCGCAGGAAAATGCCGTAGTGGTGAAGGATGCCATCCAGGGAGACGACGCCTACTGGGAATCCGTGCGCCCCTACCCTCTCACGGAACACGAGCAAGGCATTTACGAGATGGTGAGACGCATCCAGAGCGGAAGTTTCTATAAGTGGACCTACCGCATCCTGGACAGCATCATCACCGGTTACATTGAGGTGCCTTCCTGGCACTTTGAGTTTGGCCGATGGGCCAGTACCATCTCCAAAAACCAGCTGGAAGGAATACGTGTTCAGCTGGGCGGCCGAACCTTATACACCTTCTCCGAGAAAGCGCGTCTGAGCGGCTACCTGGCCTATGGTTTCCAGGACCGGAAACTCAAGTGGCAGGCCCAGTCGGAGTTCATGCTGGGGAAAGGGCGTGAGAGAACCCGGAAGCTCACCCTCACCTATAAACGGGATTTCGAGCCTCTGGGCAGCGGGAGCGGCGTTTTCTCGGCCCCCAACATGTTCTCTTCCGTGCTGTCCCCCGCCTACGGAAACCGACAGACACTGGTACACAAGGCCGACATCCTGTACCAGCACGAGTTCGCCCCGGAGATCAATACGGAAATCCAGTGGACCAGCCTTCGCATGTGGAGCAACAAAAACGTCCCCATCTATTCCCCGGACGGCTCCCGAACAGAACTGGAGAGCCTGGCCGTGAACCAGCTCCACCTGGGCGTGCGTTTCTCCCTGGACGAGCGAGTAACCAGGAACTACTTCCGCAAAACCTATCTCTACTCCCGCTACCCTGTCCTTATCCTGGGCGTTACCGGCGCTTTCAAGGGCATCACTCCGGGAGACGTGGGCTTCGTGCGCGCCGATGCCGTGGTCAAATGGAAGATTCCCACCACGTTCATCGGCTACGGCCGCCTGTACCTCAATGGCGGCACCATCTGGGGAACGGTTCCCCACACCCTCCTCAAACTGCACGAGGGCAACACCACCTATTTCATGGACAAGGGTGCCTTCTCCTGCATGAAACCCTATGAATTTGCCTCGGACCTGTGGCTGCAGGGTTATTACGAGCACAATTTCAATGGCTTTTTCCTGGGCAAGATTCCGCTCATTAAGGAACTGGAACTGCGGGAAATGGCCACCGTGCGCTTTGCCTGGGGCAGGCTGAGCGACAACAACCGGGCCAACACCCTGTCGGAAACCGGTTCACTGGACAAACCTTATTTAGAAGCCGGCGTGGGCATTGCCAATATCCTTCGCCTGTTCAGGGTAGACTTCTTCTGGAGACTCACCCACCGGCTACCGGAGCCCAGACAGAACTTTTCCGTCAACCTGGGCATTGACATAGATTTTTAACGGCCACATATATGAAAAACCAGTTTCTCATCAAGTTTTACCACATCGACGGTCATGTAGAGTACCAATATAGGAAATACAAGCCGGGACGCATCAGTTTCTCCTTTCTCATGGAAGGGGAAGCCCTGGTAGAGGTAGATGGCAATAATTATCTGCTCACCCCCGGCCAGATGCTGCTGGTACCCGCCGACAAAGAGATCTTTATCAAGCATGTGAGCGACGCCAGGGGCTACGACGGCTCCTTCTCCCTGGATTTCCTCAAAGACGCCTCATATCCCGTCCTGCGCAGCGAACAAGCCCTGATGCAGAGCTTCTGGTTTGACGACGCCGTCTTCATGGGCGCTCTCTTCAAGCGCATGCTCACAGCCTACCAGGACAAGGACAAGGTTTTCCTCCAGGGCGCCATGGACCTCATTCTGGGGCAACTGCGGGGCGGAAACAAGCTGGCCGCCATCCCGGAAAAGTTCCTGCAGATGGTTTTCGAGCGCGGAAAAGCCCCCCTGGCTGTGGCCGACTATGCCGCCCGGTTGGGCGTGACGCCCAATTACCTGAACAAAACGGTTAAGGGCCATACCCACCGTACGGCCATCGACTGGATAGAGATCGCCCGCCTGAACCTGGCCAAACAGTACCTGCGGGACCGGCACATCCCCATTGCCGAGATAGCAGAAAAGACCGGCCTTGTGGACCAGTCTTACTTCTCCCGTTTCTTTAAGAAAAAGACGGGGCAAACGCCGTCGGAATACCGCAACAGCCTTTAGTTGGCCGGCTGAGCGATGTATTCGTAGTTCTTGACCGCCAGAAGCCTTCCCTTGGCGTTGTAGGTATACTGTACCTTTTTGCGGCCAAACTCATTATATTCGAATTTCTTATAGGTTTGCAGGCGGTTTTTGCCGTCGTAAACGTATTCGGTGGTCACCTTGCCGGCGGCGTCCCGTTCGAAGCGCTTGCGCCACTTCTGGCCGTCGGTGCTGTATTCGATTTCCTCCAACTTCAGACCCTCGGGATTAAAGGTGGTCACGTGGTCCAGGGCCTTGTGGCCGCCCTTGGGATCTGTGTTCCACTCTTTGATGACCAGGTTTTTCTTGTCTATCTTCTGCTGCGCACTCTGCGCAGTACCCATCAGGGGGAAAAGCAGGCCGATGGCCGCCATAAGGAGGATCTTCTTCATTACGCTACTCCGATTACCGTTAATACATTGTCTTTGACGCAAAAGCGCACATCCCTTTTTTCGAAAATCATGCCATAGACTTTGTCGGGAGTATCCTGATATGCAGGCCGGGGATCCAGGGCCAGGATTTCCTGCAAAGCCTGTCTTTCCCGATGGTCCAGGGGCAGTTCCTCCGGGATGACTACCTGCAAGCGCGCCTCGGGTGCACCCGTGACAAAGCCGGACGCCGACTCCGGATGGGAATCGGCATAAGGGATGTATGGCTTAATGTCATAGATGGGGGTTCCGTCCATGAGGTCGGCACCTCTGACGATGAGTTCCAGCCCGTCCACGGCCACCAGCTCCACGCAGGAAAGGCCCAGCGGATTGGGGCGGAACGGGGAACGCGTGGCCCAAACGCCCATGGCGATGTTCCCGCCCAGCCGGGGAGGCCGCACGGTGGGCTGCCACTCCCCTTTTGCCTCCTTGTTGGCGCTGAATCCCCAGATGAGCCAGATGCGCCCAAAACCCTCCAGACCCCGCAGGGCTTCTTTCACCCTATAGGGTTCCGTAAACACAATCCGGCCTTCAAGGGAAGGCACCAGACCGCTCTGCCGGGGAATGCCGAATTTGGAGCCGAAAGAGCCCCTGTAGTAAGCCACAGGCTTGATATGGAGGTCCTGGGTCATGACAAATACTTCCCGTGACAACGACAATACCGGAGGCCGCTGCCGCAGGGGCAAGGGTCGTCGGGGGCCACATGAGGGATGGCAAAGCCCAGGGGCAGGAAGTCCGAGTTAAGCTCTCCTGCATAGCCGTCGGTAATAGTGGGCTCCGGCATGCTCCAGTGGGGATAATCCTCTCCTGAAGCGGCTTCTTCGGCCTTGGGTCCCTGGCCCTCCAGCATGTGTTTCTTGTAGGACTCCACATCCACCTTGCACATGCCGGCCTCCTTGGCGCTGTGCCCGCACAGGATCCACTTGGGGACACTGTCGGCATAATCGGCAATAATCTCACAGCAGGCGGCCCAGCTGGCGTCGTCCAGCTCGGGATAGGCGGGGCTGTCGATGAGCGGCTGGAACAGGGCGTCGTTCACGCCATCCGTGTACTGGGCCTCCACCCAGGTATCGTGTTCGGCCTTTACCAGGTCGAAGCCTTCGTATCCCAGCTTGCGGTACATCTGCTCCAGGCGCATGCCTTCCAGGGTTTTCAGGCCCACGGTGAAATAAGGTGCACCGGCTCCGGCCTCATGGGCGTCGGAGGAACGCCAGTCGGCAAAGCGATGCTGCCCCAGCTGTTCCCGCCGGGTAAAGATCTCGTCCACATTCTCCAGGCAGGGGCTGCACACATAATCCCCCCACTGGTCTGTATAACGGTAAATCTTGACCAGCGGTGTCTGATGAAGCATCTTGGAGAGACGCCTGAAGTTACCGCCGTATCTATCCTCATACCAATCTGTTACAAGGTCAATGAAACGTTCCGTGGGAAGAATGCCATAGAGGTTCAGATATCCCAGGCCGATGCGCTCCACGGCGAACTGCCCGTTGCGCTCACCCACATGGACCACCTTGTCCACCTCGGCCGCCACAATGTCGTATATCTCCCGGCTGATCCACACTTTGTGGTAGTTCTCGTCGGAGTCGTCGTACTCCACCAGTCCGCTCACCTCCAACAGCGAGGGATAATCGGCAAAGTCCAGGTACTGCACTTTGTCGGGGCCCGCATGGACCAGGTCCTTGAGCAGGCGCACGTCACGTTCCATCAGATGGGACATCCACCTGCGGGGCTCGTCCCTCAGATAGCTGTCCATCTGGTCCACCAGCTGGCTTTTGCGCAGTTGCGGGCTCAGGTCCCTGCCCAGCAGACTGGCCAGGTCCTCCAGCTCCGGCTTCCCAAAGCCATCCAGGATGGTATGTAACGTCCTTTCTTTCATTGAAGGTACAAAGATAGCAATTATTTCAAATGGCGGATAGTCTGGCCGGTAAGGGATATTTTGTTTTTGAAGGTAGTGTTACCCTTATAGTATACCACATCCAACGTGGTTCCGTCATTTTCAAAGAAATAGGAGCGGATGTACTTGTCTGTCTTCTTGTTCCTGCACACGGGTTCGCACCACACCAGGGTGTATTCTCCATCCTTGGTAGACACGGCGCAAATGACGGTATACCCCCGGATGTCAAACACGGCCACACGGACGCTCTTTCCTTTTTCCTTGGCAGAATCCTTGCACTTCTGCGCAATGGAGGACTCCGGGTCCAGCCGGCCGAAAACCAGTTTGGAGGCCGTGGTTTCGGCCTTGGGATTCTTTTTCAGCCACCAGTCAATGGCCTGGTCCGTAAGGACATCGGCCTGGGCGATGGGAATCAGGGCCTCATTCTCCCGCAGGCGTCCCGTGAGCCAGGACACCTCGGCCGAAGGCTGCGCGCCCGCCATCATTTCCGGACTCTGCCCCTCGATGCGGCCGTCCCCCAAGGACTTCCCGTAAAAGAGTGCCTGATGGGCCAGGTCTTCCTGCACCTGATAAAGGGCCTCGACGTACTCATTGTTGCCAATCCTGTAGGCGAAATGGACGTAATTTCGCTTGGGGCCGAAGGGTGCGATGACTTCCATGGGTGTTACCAGCTGGAGGTCATTCCCTTCTTCCTCCATGGTATAGACCGGAATGGACCGCTGTTCCACCAGCGTACCGTCCGGAGACAGAATGCGCAGGGAAAGGCCCGGATCCAACGCCAGGACCCGCTCTACTCCGTCATGCTTCCAGCCCACGGCGCAAAGGGCCTCACCGGCAACCGCCATAGCCTCTTGGGGTGTTAGTTTGCTGGTATTCGCCTCCAGGAACTGCGCCAGCAGAATGGAATCCTTCATCTGGGTAATCCGGGGCGCATATACGGACTTGGGGTATTTCTTTAAGAACTTGTCGGCCGATTTCACGGTGAAGTTCTTCATGGTTTTCCCATATAGGGACTGCTCGGCCCTGGACTGTGCGTCCATGCCCAGCGGCAGGGCCATCATCCCAATGGCCACAAGGATTATTCTGAGTGCTGTTTTCATTGTTGCAAAGATAGTCATTTCTCCTGTTTCTGGCGCCGGCACCCGCCATCATTCCGGGCTTGACCCGGAATCTCCGGCGCAGGTTCCCCCCATAACCGGTACTAGTTCCAAAATAGTGCCAGAGCCTGCTCCAGCGAAAATGCCTCTCATCCCCTTGCAAGCCACATTCCATGGTGCAGGCGCCCACCCTTAAATCAAGCTTGCGCCAAATACCCCGAAGCCTGCGCCGCAGAATGTGCCGAGGGCGGCGACACCCACGGCCGCCTGTGGCCCGGCACAATCCTTCCCTATCGGCCCTTGCTCCCGCCCATTGAAGAATGGTTTGATATCTTGCAGAATATGCCTAACTTTGCCCAAAAGCCAAGCAATAACCCATGATAGACTCCATTCTTCAATTCAACAGGCAGTTCGTGGCCTCCAAGGCCTACGAACCCTTTGTTACGGACAAGTTTCCGGCCAAGAAGCTGGCGGTGCTCAGCTGCATGGATACGCGCCTGACGGTGCTGCTGCAGGAGGCCCTGGGCCTCAAAAACGGCGATGCCAAGATCATCAAGAACGCCGGAGCGGTGATTCCTTCGCCCTGGGATTCGGCCATGCAGAGCCTCATTGTGGCGGTGTACGAGCTGGGCGTGAAGGAGATTATGGTGGTGGCACACACGGACTGCGGCGCCTGCAACATGAGCTTCGGCCATTTCCGGAAGGAGATGTTGGAGCGGGGCATTCCGGAGGCCGAACTGCAGCGCACGGATGTAGATCTGAACCAGTGGCTGGAGGGCTTTCATGATACGGAAAAGAGCGTCCGCGCCACCGTAGAAACCATCGTCCGTCATCCCCTGATGCCCAAAGACGTCACCGTCCGTGGCTTTATTATGGAGACGGTCACCGGAGAATTGACGGAGGTCAAGTAAGGAGCGCTTATGAAACAGATACAAGAAATGGCCATCACTGACAAGAGCAGAAAACAGCTGGCGGCCGAAAAGAAACGCTGCAATTCACACAATTGCGCGCAGGCCGTGGTCTGTACCTATTGTGACCTGGTCGGCCTGCCGGAGCAGACAGCCCTGGACATTGCAGGTGCCTACGGTACCGGTATGGGCAATATGGAAGGCACTTGCGGCGCCCTGGTGGGAGCTGGTATGATTGTGGGCCTTCTCACAAAAGACCGCAACCTGTCCCGTGCACGCATGAAGGACATCATGGGCAAATTCCAGCAGCGAAACGGTGCCACCCAGTGCCGGCTTCTGAAGGGAGTAGGAACGGGAAAACCGCTGCGGGAATGCCCGGACTGCGTGGCCGATGCTTCCGAGTTCCTGGAAGAATACCTCTTTGCACAAGAATAGAAAAACAGCCCGACGAATAAACGCCGGGCTGCTTTTTGAGAAGGTCGCTTACAACGTGTCCTGATATTTGAGGATGGGGTTGCGGGCGGCGGTGGTTTCATCGGGCCGGGAGATGGGCGTGTTGTGCGGAGCGTCGTGCAGCAGCATGGGATTGGCCGCAGCTTCGTCGGCAATCTTGCGCATCACATCGATGAAAGCGTCGATGGTTTCCTTGGATTCGGTCTCCGTGGGCTCGATCATCAGCGCCTGGTGGAACAGGAGCGGGAAATAGATGGTAGGAGCATGGAAGCCGTAGTCCAGCAGGCGCTTGGCCACATCCAGCGTAGTGGCGCCGGGAACGTCGTCGTGGGCACCGTCGTTGATGAGGCCGTCAAACACGAATTCGTGCTTGCACACACCCTCGATGGGCAGTTTGTACTTGTCCTTAAGGCATTCCTTGATGTAGTTGGCGCTCAGGACGCTGTACTGGCCCACCTTGCGGATGTGGTCCTTGCCCAGTGCCAGGATGTAGGCATAGGCCCGCAGGATGACGCCGAAGTTGCCGTGGAAGCCCGACACCCGCAGGTCCGGAATGCAGTCCTCCAGGTGTTTGGCCACACCCACGGGACCGGAACCGGGACCACCTCCGCCGTGCGGCGTGGAGAAGGTCTTGTGCAGGTTGAGGTGCATGATATCGAAGCCCATGTCTCCGGGACGTACTACACCCATCATGGGGTTCATGTTGGCGCCGTCGTAGTACAGGAGGCCTCCGGCCTTGTGCACCAGGTCCGCGATGGTCCTGATTTCGGTCTCGAACAGGCCCAGGGTGTTGGGGTTGGTCATCATGATACCCGCAATTTCGTCGGAAAGGAGCGGTTTGAGCGCCTCCACGTCAATGCGGCCGTTCTCCAGGGACTTCACCTCCACCACTTCCAGACCGCACACGGCAGCCGAAGCAGGATTGGTGCCGTGGGCGCTGTCGGGTACAATCACCTTGGTGCGCTTGAAGTCTCCGCGCTGCATGTGATACGTGCGCATGATCATCAGGCCGGTGAGCTCACCGTGGGCACCTGCGCAGGGATCCAGCGTGAAGGTGTACATGCCGGTGATGGCGGCCAGCGCCTTGTTCATCTCCTGGTACACCTTGAGGGCGCCTTTGGTGAGACCTGCATGCATGAGCGGATGCAGACCGGCGAAGCCCTGCAGGGCGGCCATTTCCTCATTGATCTTGGGATTGTACTTCATGGTGCAGGAGCCCAGCGGATAGAAGCCGGTATCCACGCCGAAGTTCATCTGGGAGAGGTTGGTGTAATGGCGCACCACGTCCGGTTCACTCACCTCCGGAAGCAGGAGCGCAGCCTTGCGGCCAAGCTCAAGCGGAACTTCCGGTGCTTTAGGGAACTTATTCACTGGCAAGGAATAACCGCAGCGGCCTTCCTTGGAGAGTTCGAAGATAAGTTTGTCGTAGTACTTCATAGCCTAGCCCTCCTTTACGATAGCCACCAATTCGTCGATTTCCTCCTTGGTGCGTTTTTCCGTTACACAGAAGCTCACGTAGCCTTCCTCGGTGTCCAGCGCGGCAAAGTAGCCGGCCTTCTCCAGGCGCTGCTGCAGCATGCCCGGGAATGCCTTGGGCTTAAGGACAAACTCCTTAAGGAACGGCTTGCCGGGGAACACTTCCTCAAACTTGCCCGTGGCCAGCAGCTGGTTGTACAGGTAATGCGCGCCGTCGGAGCTGATCCGGTTCACTTCCTTAAGGCCTTCGGGACCCATCAGGGACAGATAAATGGTGACCCACAGGGCCATCAGGCTCTCGTTGGAGCAAATGTTGGACGTAGCTTTCTCACGCTTGATGTGCTGCTCGCGGGCCTGCAGGGTGAGCACGAATACGCGTCTCCCCTCTTTGTCCACGGTCTGGCCGACAATACGGCCGGGCATCTTGCGCATATGGTCCTTCTTCACGGCCATGAAACCCACGTAAGGGCCGCCATAGCTGAGCGGCAGGCCCAGGGGCTGGCCGTCTCCCACGGCAATGTCGGCATCCCATTCGCCGGGCGTCTTCACCACGGCCAGGGCCGAAGGATCGCAGTATTCCACCAGGATACCCTTCTGGGCATGGATGGCATCGGCAAAACCGGTATGGTCCTCGATGATGCCGTAGCGGTTCACGGAAGGCACAATCACGCCCGCGACGTCGTCCTTGGCCAGTTCGGCCTTGAGGGCATCGGCGCTGGTCTGCCCCTCGGGAGCCGGCAGGTAGCCGATCTCCACCCCGTGGAACTTGGCATAGGTCTCCACCACCTTGATGACATGCGGCAGAAGGGCCTTGGACAGCAGTACGCGGGTCTTTTTACGGGTGCAGGCGATGGCCATCTTCATGGCTTCGGCCGCGGCGGTGGGGCCGTCGTACATGGATGCGTTGGACACATCCAGGCCCGTGAGCGCGCAAATCATGCTCTGGTACTCGAAGATGTACCGCAGCGTACCCTGGGAAATCTCGCACTGGTACGGCGTATAGGCTGTGAGGAACTCCGAACGGGAGCACAGGTAAGGGATGACGGCCGGGGTATAATGGTCGTAGGCACCCTGGCCCACGAACACCTTCATCTTGGCGTTCATGGCCTCCAGGGAGGAAAAGTAGTCACGGATTTCCTGCTCCGACATGGCGTCGGGAAGGGCATAGGCGCCCTTTTTCAGGAATTCGGCGGGAACGTCGCTGTACAGGTCCTCCAGCTTGCTCACGCCAATCCGCTCCAGCATGGCCTTGATATCGGCCTGCGTATGCGGAAGATAAGGCAGTGCGGCCATGACTTATTCGCCGATGTGATTCTTATAGGCGGCTGCGTCCATCAGGGCATCCAGCTGGGAAGGATCGGACATCTCCACCTTGATGATCCAGGAGGCATACGCATCCTCGTTCACTTTCTCGGGGGTGTCTTCCAGTTCCTCATTCACCTCAACCACCTTGCCGGAGACCGGGCTGATGAGCTCGGAGGCGGCCTTCACGCTTTCCAGGGCGCCGAATTCCTCACCGGCTTCCACTTCGTCGTCCACGTCGGGAAGATCCACATAAGTGATATCTCCCATCTCTTTCTGTGCGAAGTCCGAAACGCCCACCACGGCTACGTTTCCTTCCACTTTTACCCATTCGTGACTCTCGGAATACTTGAGTCCTTCAATAATTTTAGACATAGTTATTATTTTTTGTAATTAGTTTGATAGAATCTCTTTTTGACCACCTTGCCGGGGAAAACGCGCTTGCGGATGTGGATGCACAGCGGGGTGTCCAGTGCGGCATAGGCCTTGTCCACCAGCGCGAAGCAGATGCTCTTGTCCAGGGAAATGGAATGGTAGCCGGTGGTTACAACACCCACCTCGGTGCCGTCTTCCAGCTCCACGGGATAACCGGCGCGCGGAATGGCATTGTCCTCAATCTCGATACCCACCAGCTTGCGGGCCAGGTTTCCGGCTTTCTGGTCCATCAGGGCTTCCTTGCCGATGAAATCTTTCTCGAACTTGCAGAACATGCTCAGTCCGGCCATAACGGGGCTGATTTCGGGGCTGAGCTCGTCTCCGTACAGCGGCAGACCGGCCTCGAAGCGCAGGGTGTCGCGGCAACCCAGGCCGCAAGGTTCAACGCCCGCCTTGAGCAGACGGTCCCAGATCTCCACGATATTCTCGGGGGTAGTATACAGCTCGAAGCCGTCTTCACCGGTGTAGCCGGTGCGGCTCAGGATGAGGCGCTCGCCGTTGTATTCAACGTCGCAGAAAGTGTAGAAGCCTAAATCGGCCGCTTCCTTATATCCTAGTACCTCGATGACAGTTTTCTCGGCCCAGGGTCCCTGAACGGCAATCTGGCCGATGCGGGGAGAGGCGTTGTCCAGCTTGCAGTCGAAGCCCTTGGCCTGCTCCTGGATCCAGGCGAAGTCCTTGTCGATATTGGCGGCGTTCACCACCAGCAGGAAATGGTCGGCCAGATACTCCCGGTAGACCAGGAGGTCGTCCACCGTACCGCCGTTGGGATAGCACATCATGCCATAGAGCACTTTGCCGGGCTCGAAGCCGCGGATCTCGTTGGTGAAGATGTGATTGATGAAAGCCTCGGCCTGAGGACCTTTCACAAAGATTTCTCCCATGTGGGATACATCAAACATACCCACTTTCTGGCGCACGGCCAGGTGTTCCTGGGTAATGTTGGAATACTGGATGGGCATCATGAAGCCGGCGAAGGGACTCATCTTGGCCCCCAGGGCCACGTGGGCGTCGTAAAGGCAGGTTTTCTGCAGCTGATCCAGCGGGATTTGAATGTCGGACATAGTTTATGTGCTATTTTAAGTGTAAATCTAAAAATGTATATAAAGCAATATTCGTTTCTTTGTTTATCCTCAAGTCTTCCGGCGTGGCGCCTTTCTCCTCACTCAGTGCGCCGCACACATCCACCGCCACCACCTGGACAGAACCTTCCAGCAAACGCCCCAGGATGCTTTTCACCTGATCCAGCGTATGCGTCCCCTGGCTCCAGTCCGTGCGGGCCCACGTGCGGTCCATGATATCTTTATCCAGGGACACGTACACCCGTTCTCTCCTTCTTTGCTCCAGCCATCCTTCCGGGATGTCATCGGGGCACCCTTCCGGGCCGATTTCCAGCACGCTCCTCACCAACGGATTCTCCTCCTGCAGGGCCTTTACCCAGCTGCCGCAACTCAGGACACCGCCGAAGGCCGGTTCCTGGTTGTCGGGGTGATGGTCCAGCAGCACCAGATGAAAGGGCTCTTTTTCCCGCAGCGCCAGCAGATGGGACATGTAATGGTAGTCCCCGCTGTCCAGCCACCGGAGCCGGGGCAGGGATGCCGGCAGACCTCCCAAAATCCGTTCCTGTGCCGGGGCGTCGCAGTAGCAATGCGTCCCTTCCCATCCCCTCCAGTCCAGGTATTCCACCGTAACATCCTGTGCCTCAAGCCAGGGCAGGAAACCCTCGGCCTGGGCCGTGCCGGAAAAGTTGGTGACCAGGACTTTTTTCATCTTTCAAATATAGCACTTTTTACGATACCAAGCAATACTTACCCATTTCTTTTCCAATAATGGCTATATTTTCATCCACAAATTATATATATTTTATAATCAGGGTATGAAACACGATTGTTCACATATATAATAATTTTGTTAATATCGTGAAACAATAACAAAAACGCGTCGTCAAACAGCCTTATTACCCTTATTAAAATGTTTTTATTATCTTTGTATAATTAAGTATTTAGTAAGGCTGCCATGCACCAAATCCACCTTGCCGATTTACCGGTTTCCACTCCTACCATGATTATATGGGCCGTCCTCCTGCTGGCCTTTACCGCCGGCTTTGTCCAGGGTATCATTCATCTGAACAGGACGGGGCACCGCCGAATCGTCGCGTCCATCTTCGGCCTGCTGCTGCTCATGGGTACAGCCATCCATGTGATGCTCCTGTCCCAGTCGTCCCATACGGTGACCGACGGCAACTGGATCCAGCTCTCTTTCATCTCCCTGGTGGCATCCCTGGAGATGTTCATCGGCCGCACGGTGGTCTTTGACGACATCATCGCCGCGGTCATCTTCCACAAGCCGGTGATGATGATGGCCTATATCAGCATTTTCGTCTTCATCATTACCTACACCCTGAGCATCGCCCTGCTCATCATGCCCCGGCGCCTGAAGGACCGCACCTGGCTTTTCATCAACCGTAAACACGCCATGATGGACCGCAAGAACCATGTTTTCCTGGGTCTTAACCACCAGTCCGTCATCCTGGCCCGGTCCATCCTTAAGGAATGGGAAGCCACGAAGGACCGCTCGGACCAGGGAGACGTGCTTTTGGTGGAATTCCCGGAAAACAGCCATCAGCACTCCGAGCTGTCCATCGGAGAGGTTTTTTCCAGCATCTTCGGCCAGAAAAAGGCCATCTCGCTGGAGAATGAGTTGGAAAGCACCCGCTTCGTCCTCCTCAAGGGACACATGCCCCACGACGAACGCGGCGTCAATCTGTGCCAGGCCATCGGCCTTAACCGGCTCTATCCCTGGCTGCAGAACCCCCGCACCACCCTCTATCTCCTCTCTACCGACGAAGAAGAAACCGTCACCCTTCTCAAATACCTGGCCTCGGACCCTTCTGTCAAGGCCAAAATCCAATGTTACAGCAGCGGAGCCAACAGTTATACGTCCCTGATGGCCGCCATGGGAGACCGTATCCGCATCCTCAACCTACCCGAAATGTCGTTCAACGAGGTTAAGAGGAACCGGGAACAGCTCCATCCCATCCATTTTGCCGACATCGCCAGGGATGCCAAGGGAGAGCCGCTGGGCTATGTCAAAAGCGCCAGCACCACCATCCTCATCGGATTCGGAGAAATCGGCCAGGAAGCCCTGCGCTATCTGTATGAGTTCGGCTCCTTCATCGGCAAGGACATGCAGCCCATCCCCAACACCTTCAAGGTCTACGACCCCTCCATCGATTCCATCAAGGGAGCTTTCCTCAACCGCACGCCGGCCCTCCGCTACGACGCCAACATCGAATGGTCTTCCTCGTCCGTGGGCACCTCCCAGTTCTGGCTGGAGTTCGCTATGGCCCTTCCCTCCCTCACTTATGTGGTGATTGCCGTAGGCCATAGCCAGAAGAATGTGGAAATCGCCGTCCAGCTGCTGCAGGAAGCCGCCCGCTATGGGAAAGACCTCTCCCGGCTGTGCATTCTGCTGGGCGCCCGCCAGGCCGATGAACAGATGCTCCAGATCATCGACTTCTACAACCGGAGCTACTGCCCCCAGGGCGTTTCCGTCCTGCATCCCTTCGGCATGCCGGACCAGATCTGGAACGTGAACGTGGTGAGCGGAAAAAGCCTCAAGCAAAAGGCCATGGAGACCATGAGGACCGACGGAACCGATACCCGGACGCTCTGGAACGAAAGAAGACGCGCCATCCTCTCCCGGGGTGGCAATGCCCTGGAAAACCGGCTGGAACTGCTGCGTAAGCAGGCCGGAGACATCAGCCGCAGCCTGTATGCCCCCACTCTGGCGCAGCTGTGCCCCGAGGCCCTGCGGGAACACGCCCAGTTCATTCCGGAACAGTTGGATCCCCAGAATCCCGTACACTTCACCGGCAGCAAGAAAGAGTATCAGTTGTTTGAATATCTGGCCGCCGGGGAACATCTCCACTGGATGAACGCCCTCAAGGCCGCCGGCTACATAGACGGCGCCGGAAAACAGGACGAGCTCAACAAAGCCATGCGCAACCTGGTTTCCTATCAGGATTTGCCGGACGAAGAATCCCGCCATATCTGCTGGCTCAGCGTAAAACGGGCCCTGATGCACAAGCATCAATAGTTTTTATTCTTGAATTTTTTTACTATTTTTGCAAAAATATACGGAATTAACTAATCTTTGTATAAGCCTATGAAAAAGACCTTAGTCACGTTGGTTGCCCTTGCAGCAACCCTTCTGAGCCTCTCGGTTTCCGCACAGGAAAAAGATCAGGTTCTGGTGCCCTCCACCAGCCGCTGGTTCATCGGCGTTGGAGGTGGTGTCAACTTTGTGTTTGACAACCTCAAATTCAGCTCCCCCGCTCCGGCCGGTCAGCTGTACTTCGGCAAATGGTTCACTCCCGCCATCGGCTTCCGCGCCGGTTACAGCGGCGTTCAGGCCAAAGCTGCCGCCGCAACCGACACCTGGTTCTCCGGTGACAAAGCTTTCTTCAACCACTATGCCCACATCGATGCCCTCTGGAATGTAAGGAATACCTACGGATATAAGGAAGACATCATCTGGAATCCCGTCCTCTACCTGCAGGCCGGCAGTCTCCTGGCCCACCAGGACAAGAACCGTTGCTGGGCCTTCGGCCTGGGCGCCGGCTTCCAGAACCTGTTCCGTGTGAGCGACAAAGTGAGCATCAGCATCGACCTCTCGGCCGTCGTGGCCCCTGAGCGTCCCTATCGCAATTACACCGGTGGCCGCCTCGTGTTCTTCCCCACCGCTACCGCCGGCCTGGTGGTAGACTTGGGCAAGGCTTTCCAGCGCCCTGTGAAGGTTGAGGTCCCGGATCCCGAAATCATCGACAAACTCACCGCCAAACTTGCCTCTGCCAACGACAACCTGGCCAATGTCGAGAACCGCGCCAACGCCCTGGCCAAGAAGGCCGCCAAGCTGGACAAGCTCCAGGAAGGCAAGCTGTACGAATTCACCGGTGGCAACCTGAACGAGGCCCAGCCCATTGTGGCTCCCGCCAGCGCCACTCCCGAAATCCTGTACTTCGAGCTGGGTAAGACCAAGCTGGATCCCCGCGAACTCGCCCGTCTGGAATACTATGCCCAGAAGACCTTCAAGCACGACCAGAAGCTCCTGATCACCGGTGGTGCCGACCTGGGTACCGGCAGCCTGGAAACCAATAAGCGCCTGTCCAAGCAGCGTGCCGAGTACGTCAAGAACATCCTGGTGAACAAGTTCGGCTACAACTCCGCCAACATCACCACCGATGCCGACGTCATCCCGTCCGACTCCCCCATCAAGGGCCGTATCGTTACCATCGAGGTTCAGTAAGGGATAACTTACCTGTAGTTTTCCGGACTTCCGTTTCCTCGGGAGTCCGGTTTTTTTATCTGTCAAAAAGAATCACTACCTTTGCATCATTATGGCAGAGAGTAACTTCATAGACTACGTACGCATCTTCTGCGCCAGTGGGCACGGGGGTGCCGGCAGTGCCCATCTGCACCGCGCCAAATATGTCCCCAAGGGCGGTCCCGACGGCGGCGACGGCGGACGTGGAGGACATATTATATTGAAAGTGAACCCCCAGCTGTGGACGCTCATTCACCTGCGTTACCGCAAGGTGGTGCGGGCCGATAACGGCGGCAACGGCGCCGAGGCCCTCAAGCGGGGCAAGAACGGGGCCGACATTGTGCTGGAAGTGCCCCAGGGTGTGGTGGTGAAGGATGCCGAGACCGAGGAAGTGATCACCGAACTGGTGGAACCCGGCCAGGAATACATCCTGTGCCCGGGCGGCAAGGGCGGCTGGGGCAACGACCATTTCAAGAGCGCCACCAACCAGACGCCGCGCTATGCCCAGCCCGGAGAAGATGGCGTGGAGGGCTGGTTCATCCTGGAACTCAAAGTGCTGGCCGACGTAGGCCTGGTGGGCTTTCCCAACGCGGGCAAGAGCACGCTGCTCTCCGCCATCACATCGGCCAAACCCAAGATAGCCAATTACGCATTCACCACGCTGGAGCCCAATCTGGGCATCGTGCGTTACTACGACGACCGTTCCTTTGTGATGGCCGATATTCCCGGCATCATCGAGGGCGCACATGAAGGCCGGGGCATCGGCCTCCGCTTCCTGCGGCACATCGAGCGCAACGCCGTGCTGCTGTTCATGGTGGCGGCCGACGAGCCCGACGTGACCAAGGGCTACAAGGTGCTGCTCAAAGAACTCCAGGAGTACAATCCCGAGCTTCTGGTGAAAGACCGCGTGCTGGCCGTTACCAAGACGGACCTCATCGACGAAAAACAGCGCGCCAAGATAGAGAAAAAGCTGCCGGCCGATATTCCCCACGTGTTCATTTCCTCCGTGGCGGGCACCGGCCTCAATGAACTGAAAGAAGAACTCTGGAAAGCCCTCAACCCGTGAACGTATTTGAATCCATAGTCCAGCTAGACAAAGGCATCACGCTGTGGCTCAACAATTTATCGGAACCGTGGAACGACGGTTTCTGGTGGGTACTCTCCGACGTCCATACCTGGTTCCCGGTGTATGCCGTGATTGGTGTGTATATGCTGTGGCGGCTGGGCTGGAAAAAAGGACTGGCCGTGGTGCTGTCCGTGCTGCTCACCGTGGTCCTGGTGGACCAGGGGGCCAATCTGGTCAAATACAGCGTGGCGCGCCTGCGTCCCAGTTTCGATGCCTGGATGGTGTGCGGTGGCCTGCGGCTCCCCTACGGCATCCTGAGTACCGGGAAGTACGGTTTCTTCAGTGCTCATGCCGGCAACAGTTTCGGCTTTGCCATGGCCTCCTATCTGGGTCTCAGATGGTACAAACCGGAAGGTCTCTACAAACTCTATGGCTGGTGCGCATTTGTGTGGGCGGCTTTTGTGAGCGTGAGCCGCATCATGATGGGCGCCCACTTCCTGGGAGACATCCTGGTGGGCTCCCTGGTGGGCATGGGCATAGGTTATCTGTGCGCCCTGCTGGCCCGATTCCTTATAAAGAAGGTATAACTTTCTCCATCCGCGTGCCGCGGGAGCCTTTTACCAGCACGGTGCAGCCTTGCAGGGGGTGCTGCTGCAGGTAAGCGGCCAGGTCGTCGGAGGTGGGGAAGCAAGGAATGCCGGTGCCGGCGGCGGCGCGGGTGAATTCCTCGCCCACCAGGAAGGCCTCATGTCCATGAAGCCTATCCACAATCTTCTTATGTTCCACGGCGGCATCGGCCCCCAGTTCCCGCATGTCTCCCAGCAGGGCCACCTTTCGGCCCGTGCACTGGGCCAGGTTGTCCAGGGCCACGGCCATGGAGGAAGGATTGGCATTGTAGGCGTCCACAATCACGGTATTGCGTTCCGTCTTCTGCAGTTGGGAACGGTTGTTGGAGGGCACATAGGCCTCTACGGCCGCACGGGCATCGGCCTCCGGCACGCCGAAGAACCAGCCTATCTTGAGGGCGGCCAGCATGTTCAGGGCATTGTAGGCGCCCACCAGATGGGTATTCAGCACAAAGCCGTCCTTGAATTTCAGCCGTACGAAAGGTTCATCGGCCGACGAAGGAAGCAATTCCACGCCGTCCATACCATAAGGGATACGGCTCATCTCGCGGTCCCAGAGCATATCCTGCAGGACAGGGTCGTCGGCATTGGCGAAAGCCACGCCCTCGTGTTCCTTGAGGTAGTCGTACAGCAGGCCCTTGGCGTGTTTCACGCCCTCGAAGCTGCCAAATCCCAGCAGATGCGCTTTCCCCACATTGGTAATGAGCCCGTGCGTGGGCCGGGACACGGCCAGTAGGGGTTTCAGGTCCTCAGGATGGCTGGCCCCCATCTCGATGATGGCGATCTGGGTATCGGCATTGATTTTCAGAACGGACAGCGGCACGCCGATGTCATTGTTCAGGTTGCCCTCGGTGGCTGTCACGCAGTATTTAGCGCTAAGGACTGCCTTGATCAGTTCCTTGGTGGTAGTTTTGCCGTTGGTGCCCGTGAGGCCGATAACGGGGATGTCGAACTGTTGCCGATGGTAAGCCGCCAGCTGCTGGAGGGCCGCCAGGGTGTCCGGGACCTTGATAAGGCGGGGATCATCGGCCTCCACGGTGTCGTTCACCACGGCATAGGCCGCACCGGCCTCCAGGGCCTGCTGGGCGAACTGGTTGCCGTCGAAGTTCTCCCCTTTCAGGGCCAGGAAAAGCTGTCCCTTCCGGATGGTACGGGTATCGGTATTCAGACCTGCGCATTGCAGGTAGATTTTGTATATGTCTTTGATATTCATTTCTTTCCTGTACTTCCAAAGCCGCCGGCGCCACGCTCGGTGGCATCCAGCTGGTCCACCTGTTCCCACTCCACGTGTTCGTGACGGGCAATCACCATCTGGGCGATGCGTTCCCCGGGAACTACCTCGAAGGGTTCCTCCGAAAGATTCACCAGGATAACACGGATCTCTCCCCGGTAGTCGGCGTCAATGGTGCCCGGCGTATTGAGCACCGTAATGCCATGCTTGGCCGCCAGGCCGCTGCGGGGACGCACCTGAGCCTCATAACCCGCCGGAAGGGCAATGTATAATCCCGTGGGAATGAGGGCCCGCTGGAGCGGTTTAAGCACCACGGAATCCTCCATATGGGCGCGAAGATCCACGCCGGCACTCTGCTCCGTAGCATAGGCCGGACACGGATACGGAGAATGGTTAACTATCTTGACAATCATTTATTTAGGAGCTTTTATATACAGTACTACCGCAATGATGGCATAGAGCGCATTGGGCATCCATACCGCCACTTGGGCGGGCAGGGTATCCGTCACCACAAACATCTCGCTGAACTGCATGAACAGGATATAGGAGAAGCCCAGCGCCGTTCCCGCCGCAAGGTTCCAGCCCATGCCTCCCCTCTTTTTCTTGGTACACAGGGACAGACCGATGATGGTGAGGATAAAGGCCGATACAGGCATGGAGAAGCGGTTGTGCTTCTCGATGAGACTCATGTTCACGGACGCGTCTCCGCGCATGATCTGGGTTTCTATGAGCTGGTTCAGTTCCCGCTGGTTCAACTGCTGGATGGTATAGCGGTTGCGGAAAAAGTCCTCCCGCGTCATGCTGATGACGGTGTCCAGCTGGCGACCGGTGCGGATATGGTCGTTCAGGCCTTCGTCGTAATCCCGGATGAAGTAATTGCGCAGCTTCCATCGGCCCGACACGGTGTCGTACTGGGCGCTTTCGGCTGTCAGTTTAGAATTCATCCGGCCGCCGGAAAGGTCCTCCAGGGTAAAGTTGTAGGCGGTATTGTTGTAGGCGCTGAAGCTCTCGAAATACACAAAGCGGTCGTCTTCCAGTTTGTAGTGCATGTCGTGGCCCATCTTCACCTTGCGCCAGCGGTTGTACTTCTGCTCGAAGTCCACGCGGACGGCATTGGCCGGCGGCAGCACGTACATGCCGCCGAACAGAGAGATGATGGCAATCACGGCGGCCGCGATGATATAGGGGCGCACCAGGCGGTGATAACTGATGCCGGAGGACAGCATGGCCACTACCTCGGAGTCCTGTGTCATCTTGGAAGTGAAGAAAATCACGGTGAGGAACACGAACATGGGCGCGTACATATTGATGAAGTACGGCACGAAGTTGAGGTAGTAGTTGAAGGCTATCTCCCGGAGCGGGACTTCCATGCGCACGAAATCGTCAATCTTCTCGCTGATGTCGAAGATGATGATGATGACCGCCAGGAACAGGATGGACATGAAGAATGTCACCAGGAACTTGCGGATGATATACCAGTCCAGCCTTTTGATCATAGACGTTGCATCAGTTTAGGGACCGTAGCGTTTTTCCAGGCCAGGAAATCCCCGGCCACGATGTGTTCCCGGGCCACCCGCACCAGTTCCAGGTAAAAGGCCAGGTTGTGCTCCGTGGCCACCATGGCCGCAAACATTTCCTTGGCGATGAACAGGTGATGGAGATAGGCCCTTGTGTAATAACTGTCTACAAAAGACGTACCCAGGGGGTCCAGGGGGCCGAAGTCGTCGGTCCATTTGGCGTTGCGCATGTTCATGACGCCGTCCCAGGTGAACAGCATGCCGTTGCGTCCGTTGCGGGTGGGCATCACGCAGTCGAACATGTCTATTCCTCGGGCAATGCCTTCCAGGATGTTGGCAGGCGTGCCGACGCCCATCAGGTAACGGGGTTTGTCGGCCGGAAGCAGCGGACAGGTAACCTCCAGCATCTCGTACATCTTTTCAGTAGGCTCCCCTACCGCCAGGCCGCCCACGGCGTATCCTCCGCGGTTGGGGTTGTCCAGCGTAAGGGCGTGCTCCACAGCCTTTTGCCGAAGCTCCGGATACACGCAGCCCTGGATGATGGGGAACATGGTCTGGGAGTAGCCGTACAGTGGTTCTGTCTCGTCGAAGTGGCGGGCAAAGCGCTCCAGCCAGCCCTGTGTGAGCTTGAGGGACTTGGCGGCATAGCGGTAATCGGCATCCCCGGGGCAGCACTCGTCCAGCGCCATGATGATGTCGGCGCCGATGATGCGCTGCGTGTCCACGTTATTCTCCGGGGTGAAGATGTGCTTGCTGCCGTCGATGTGGGAGGAGAACTTGCAGCCTTCCTCCGTCAGTTTGCGGATGGGAGCCAGGGAAAACACCTGGAACCCGCCGCTGTCCGTGAGGATAGGGCCGTCCCAATGCTCGAACTTGTGCAGGCCGCCGGCCTTGAAAAGGGTATCCAGCCCGGGGCGAAGGTAAAGATGATAGGTGTTGCCCAGGATGATCTGGGCCTTCACATCGGCCTTTAAGTCCTTGTGATAGACACCCTTTACGGACCCCACGGTTCCCACAGGCATGAAAATGGGGGTTTGAATCTCCCCATGGTCTGTGGAAAGCACCCCCGCGCGTGCGGCGGAAGCGGGATCCCGGGCTATGCATTGGAAGTGCGACATCTTCTGTAATTAACATACAAAAATACGGAAAATTTTGTATTTTTGTGTGATAGAATTACAATAACACAACCTATACCATGCAAAAAATCAAACCCGTAACCTTCAAGCTTGTGCTGATGCTTTTCCTGGAATTTGCCGTCTGGGGCGCCTACCTCACGTCCCTGGGACGCTATCTGGGTAACATCGGCCTGGGTTCCCAAATCAAATGGTTCTTTGCCATGCAGGGCATCGTTTCCATCTTCATGCCCACCCTCATGGGTATTCTGGCCGACAAAAAGATGGAAGCGCAGAAGGTGCTCTCCATGTGCCATGGCTTCGCCGGCCTGTTCATGGGCGGCGCAGGCGTGTACTGCATGATGATGGGAGACAACGTACAGTTCGCTCCCCTGTTCATCCTGTACAGCATTTCCGTGGCCTTCTTCATGCCCACCATCGCCCTGGTGAACTCCGTTTCCTATAACGCCATGGCCAAGGAAGGCATGGATCCCGTGAAGGATTTCCCGCCCATCCGTGTCTTCGGCACCGTGGGCTTCATCTGCAGCATGCTGCTCACTAACTTCCTGTCCATCGGCGGTGCCCGCATGCAGGAAACCTTCTACCAGCTCATCTCCTCCGGCATCCTGTCGCTCATCCTGTGCGGCTACGCCCTCACCATGCCGGCCTGCCCCGTGGACAAGACCAAGAAGAGCGAATCCCTGGCCGATGCATTCGGCCTCAAGGCTTTCTCCCTGTTCAAGGACGGCCAGTTCGCCATCTTCTTCATCTTCTCCATGCTCCTGGGTGCTTCCCTCCAGGTGACCAACGGTTACGCCAACACCTTCCTGGGCTCCTTCGCAGCCGATCCTTCTCTGGCCAACACCTTCGCCGTGAAGAACTCCAACGCCCTCATCGCCATCTCCCAGGCTTCCGAAACCCTCTGCATCCTGTTCATCCCGTTTGCCATGAAGAAGTTCGGCATCAAGAACGTGATGCTCATCGCCATGTTCGCCTGGGTGTTCCGCTTCGGATTCTTCGGTCTGGGCAACCCCGCCATGCCGGGCGTGCTGCTGTTCGTGCTCAGCTGCATCGTTTACGGTTTTGCCTTTGACTTCTTCAACATCTCCGGTTCCCTGTACGTGGAGCAGAACGCCGCCCCCGACATCCGCTCCAGCGCCCAGGGCCTGTTCATGATGATGACCAACGGCTTCGGCGCCACCATCGGCACCCTGGCCGCCGGCGCCGTGGTAGACGCCTGCGACGTGTTCAACACCCCCGCCAACTGGCCCAACGCCTGGTACATCTTCGCCGGCTACGCCTTTGTGGTGGGCATCCTCTTCTGGATTCTGTTCAAAGATCCCCAGAAGAAAGCCAAAGCCGTGCAGCAGTAGTTCCTGCCCCCGCGCCACAGCAAGGCAGGCGCCGGAACATCCCGCAACAAACTATTGCCGTTTTTTTTGTTACGCCATGACCTACGGGTTATGGCGTAACCACATTTGGCCCTGATTCTGGTCACGGGATGTTCTTTGGGTCTGCAGGGTGGGGACACTCTCCCGGGGGTGTCGCCGCCCTCGGCACATAAGAGGGAGGGGCCCGCTGGCTGGCCGTTCGCGGAGCGGACGAGCCGGACAGTGGGAAGGACGGAGTGAAGGAGATGCCCGGTCAAGCCGGGCATGACGAAACGGAGCCCTCCGGGAGAGTGTCCCCAACCCTGCAGATGCAGAATCTCCGCACATTTTGGCACAAAAACCCGCAAAACCGTTCCATTTCAGTTGTTCCTGCGAGTGAACTGGAACGATAATGGGCAAAAACGTTCCCGTTGAGTTAATGAGTTATTGCTTCGGTCGCAAGGAATACGCAGGTCCCATCAATATTTTGGAACCTGCGCCAGGAAGAAATCACAAACTGAGAATAAATGGCATTTTCCTTTGCATTACCCCAAAACAGATGTACCTTTGCAGATGAAGGGTTTATTTTTACTCACTATTTGTAAATCAAGGAATAGTCACTATATTTGCAGTAACTAAAGCGATTCTACGGATTCGTGCCGCGGGGGGAGCCCAAGCTCCCTGCCGCTTTTTTTATTGTAGAGCTTTATCACCTCTCCTTTTTATCATCCCTAAAATCATAAATCATCTTTCATTCCTCTTCTTCTTCCCCCTCCCACAGGAATGCAATGTTCTTCACGCGGGTGGGGGTTAGTTCGTAGCGGATGTCCAGGCAGGTGTATACCCAGCGGTGGCGGAGTTTCTGGAGGGAGGTGAAATAGTTTGGGTTGTAGCCCAGGTGGAGGAGCGTAGTGCGGTCCATGCTGTGGATGTCCATCCGGATCAGTTTGTCCAGCACTTCCCTGTTGCGGAAAAGGATGCGCAGTACCTTCTTTACTTCCTTTTCCTTGCTGGGATAGCGCTGCCGGTTGTGCCACAGGTTCTTGCAGGCGGCGCTGCAGAAGCGGCGGTCCACCCTTCCATAGGTGAGCAACAGCGGTTTCCCGCACTGGGGACAGAAACTCACCTGGTCCGACTCCTTTTCCAAAGAAAGCATAGTAAGGTCATTTTGCCGTAAAAATGGCATTTGGGCCGCACATAACCAAGATTCGGCTAAAAAACAATGCAGTATTTTCCGTTTTAGCCGAAGCCGCCAAAAAACGCACCCTTCAATAAAATGACGGGGTGCACTTTTTTTTGCAGCAATTCCCCTGCAAAACACACAAAACGCATTCAAAACAGAAAATACTGCACCCCACGGCCGCCAGAGGTGCATGAATCAGGATTTCGCTCCTTTACTTTGCACCACACCGGGAACGGTAGCGCGCACCGCCATCCCCGGATTTGTTCAACCGTAAAGTAAATGAAACATGGAATTCTTGAACCGAATCGAGCTTAGGGGTGTCGTCGGCCGGGCCGACATCAACTCCTATAACGGAAACCAAGTGTGCAACTTCTCCGTGGTCACCGAGGCATCGGCCGTGGACCGCGAGGGAAACTCCAGCATTGAGCCCACTTGGTTCAATGTGTCGGCCTGGTCCGGCGTACAGGGCGTGCAGGACCTTAATCAGATCAAAAAAGGCATGTGGGTACGCGTGATCGGCCGCCTGCGCGTAAGGAAATGGGTAACCCAGGACAACGAGGAACGCAGTTCCAACGAGATTCCCGCCCGTCTGGTAGAGATCCTCCCCAAGGAAGACCTGCAGATGCAGCCGCAACGTGACTACTAAACCCAAACTGCCATGAAGCGTATCCTTCTTCTCATCCTCCTTCTGGGGGCTCCCCTCTCCCTGACGGCCCAGCGTTTTTCCCTGGGGACCAACGGGGTGGACTGGCTGTCCCTGGGCACCATCAACCTGGAAGCATCGGCCGCCGTATCCCAAAAGTACTCCATCCACGTGGGGGCCGAACTGAATCCCTGGACCTTTCGCGCCGGCGATCCCGACAAACAGCTGCAAATGCGGCACAACTCCTACTGGGGAGGGCTGCGCATATGGCCCTGGCACGTCTATTCCGGCTGGTGGATGGGGGCCGACCTCCGTTACAGCGTTTACAACGGCGGGGGCATCCTCAAGAGGGAATGCGAAGAAGGAGACGCCTATGGCGCAGGCCTCTGGGGCGGGTACTCCATCATGCTGAGCGAGATGTGGAACCTGGACCTGGGAATGGGTTTCTGGGGAGGATACAAGAAATACACCCGGTATGCCTGTCCCCTGTGCGGGGTTATCGTGGACCAGGGAGAGAAAGCCTTTATCCTCCCCGACGCCCGTATTGCCATCCAACTCATCTTCTGACCCATGAAAAAGGAAACAGCCATACTCATCCTTATCCTGCTGGCGGCCGCCTGCGGCCCAACCAGGCTGCAGACCATCGAGAAACGGCAGATGGCGGCCACGCTGGCCCTTTCCCGGGGAGAGCTGGCCGAGGAGCGGAAAGTCATTGCATCGGCCCGCAGGGACACCATCACGGTGACCGGGGAGAACGGCGAGCAGCTCCTGCTGATGAAGGCCGTCAAGGACGAGGAATCCGGGGAAATGGTGGCCCACGACGTCATCAATGCGGCGGTCATCACGGCCCGTTTCCGGAATGTGGCCGAAAGGCACGGACGGATAGACCTCCGCTTCGAGGTCATTGTCCCCCAGGAGATGATGGACACCCGCTGGCAGCTGCGTTTCTACCCGGACATGTTCATTCTGGAGGACAGCGTGCGGCTGGAACCCGTCATCATTACGGGAAGCGACTTCCGCAAGGCCCAGCTAAGGGGTTATGAGCTGTACGACAAATACTTGCGCTCCATCGTCACAGATACCACCGCCTTCATTGACTGGCGCAACCTGAACATCTGGATTGCCCGCAACATGCCGGAGCTGTACCGCTACCGCAACGACTCCTCCTATGTGGACGTGGACCAGTTCCACTCCTATTTCGGGGCCACCGAGGCCGATGCCATCCGGGAATACACCTGGTGGCACCGCCGGCACTACCACGAGCGCCGCTGGTACCAGCGCGGGGAGAAGTTCCGGGAACTGGTGAAGGCGCCCATCGAGAAAGAGGGCATCCGCCTGGATACTGTCCTGCGGGATATCGACGGCAATTTTGTGTACCAGTACACCCAGTCCATCAAAACCCGTCCCAGGCTGCGTAAAGTGGATATCCTGCTCTCCGGAGACATCTACCAGCAGGACCAGCGCCTGTATACCATGCCCCGCAGCGAACCCCTCACCTTCTATATCAGTTCCCTGTCCACCCTGGTGGACGGTACGGAGCGTTACATGACCCGTGTGCTGGAACGCCGCGCAGCCGCCAATACGGCCTGCTACGTGGACTTCCGGGAAGGGAAATGGGACATAGACCCGGACCTGGGACACAACCGGGAGGAGCTGGGACGCATCCGGGGCAATATCCTGGAGTTGCTGAGGAATCAGACCTTCGACGTGGACTCCATCCTCATTTCGGCCTATGCCTCCCCCGAGGGAACGGTCCGCAGCAACTCCATCCTTTCCACCCACCGCGCCAAAGCCGTGGCCGACGAGTTTTCCTCCTTCGTCGTCCATTACCGGGACTCGGTGAGAAGAAACAGCTTCACGGTCACGGTGGATGCGCAGGGACGGGAAAGGACCGGGCATGAGGAAGTGGCCAATATCGGCTTCAGAGCCCGCGGAAAAGGCGAAAACTGGGATATGCTGTCGCTGCTGGTCGATATGGATTCCACGCTGTCATCGGCCCAGAAAAGAAGCTACATGCACCATCTGGAGACGGCCGACGACGACGCGCGGGAAGACGCCCTCCGGAAGGAAGACTACTACCCCCACCTGCGGCAGGAGCTGTATCCCCGGCTGCGCACCGTCCGCTTCGACTTTTTCCTGCACCGCAAGGGTATGGTTAAAGACACCGTGCACACCACGGAACTGGACACCCTGTACATGAAAGGAGTGGAGCTGCTGCGGGAGCGGGAATATGAGCAGGCGCTGGCGTATCTAAAAGACTATAAGGACTTTAACACAGCCATCGCCTACCTGTCTCTGGACTACAATGCATCGGCCATGGCCATCCTGAAAAACCTCCCCGGGACCGCTCCGGTGAACTACATGATGGCTCTGCTGTATGCCCGAAACGGGGACGACCAGAAGGCCGTCCAGCACTACCTGGATGCCTGCCGGGAAGAACACTCGTATGTTTTCCGGGGCAACCTGGACCCTGAATTATACGTCCTCATCCAGCGCTACGGCCTGAACCGGGACGACGAAACCGAACTATAAACCATCTTTCACCATGAAAAAAAACATTCTCTTACTCACGGCCGCAGCCTGCCTGCTGGGCATCCTCTCCTGCAACAAGGAAAACGTCTCTCAAACTCCCGGACCAGCCCCCGACGGCATGCTCACCGTGCAGGTGGGTCCAGAAGCAGCCACCAAATCGGCCTTTGCCGAAAGGCTGGATTTCCAGATCAGCGCAGTCCAGATCCTTGTGTTTGACAGCGCCGGGAAACTGGAGACCGACTATTACTCCCAGGTGACCCCCACGTCCAATCCCGTCTCCGTGAGCATGGCCACCTTCACCGGCACCAAAACCGTCTATGCCGTTGTAAATTACGATCGTCTGTACCTGAAAAAGGATTATTCCATCACGCAATTCGAAGCCCAGACCAGCGACCTCAAGGACAACAGCCCCACCAAGCTGGTGATGGTGGGAAAGAACACCATCACCGTCACGGAATACGACAGGAACAAGAACGCCAGCCCCACGGCCCAGACTTTGAACATCTACGTCAAACGCCTGGCGGCCATGATTGTGCTGGACAAAATTACCGTGGACTTCAGCAAGACCTCTCTCCAAGATGCCAGTTTCACCATCAAGGACATCTATCTCAAGAACGTGGTGGCCAAATGTCACCTGGGGCTGAACGCGCTCACAGGTACTCCGGACGCCGATGCCGTTCCCGTCCAGCTTTCCGACGCAGAGCACTCCAATGCCGACTGGTGGTACAACATGTTCACCAAGCCCACAAGCGGTTTCATCCCTCCCGTAACCTATGATACCTGGACACACGATTGCCCGGAAGTAGCCGGCGGAAGCGGTAATGCACTGAACCGCTGCCTCTTTGCCTACCCCAACAAGACTCTGGTAAACGCCGACTCCCACAACGTCACATTCAGTCCCCGCCTCACGCGCCTGGTGATAAAAGCGCATGTTACCGCTGAGAAAATCACCCCCGATGCTGGAGTGGACACCTATTATGTATTCGACCTTCCTGTGCTGCAGGCCAACCGCGTGTACCATATCGGCAATGTAGTGATCACCATGTTGGGCAAGGACAACGACAATACCGACGACGACCTCCAGGCCGGCAAGGTGACTCCCACCATCACTGTGGATGAATGGGTGAATACCAGCGAGCTTAACTTCGAGTTCTGATATGAAACGCCTGTCTGTCTTTTTAGCATTGGCGCTCGGTGCAGCCTCCTGCCGGGGAGTCGTGCTGGAGGACCGCCTGGAATGTCCCAGTTTCCTGTTTTTCGAAGTGTCCAATCCGGAACATTTCCAACCCTATGACAAGGTGTATACCACCGTCTGCAGCCATCCCTCCGGGGGGCTCATTTCATCGGAATCCCCTTCCCTGGGATCTATCCTGGGCAAATCCTATTATGTGGAGGTGCGCAGTACCGAGGCCGTCAAGGGGTACGGAATCCTGGGCGGAGGCAAGAATATCGAATACCGCGGAGACCAGTGGCTCATTCCCATCGGCTGCCAGTCGGACTCCATCTACCGGTTTTCCTATGTGGCCAACGTCCAGCCGGACTCCTTCACGGTTCCGGTAGAATTCATCAAAGAGCACAGCAAGGTAAAACTGCAGTTCGTGGGCATGGAGAGCTATCTGGGCAGGGACGGACGTTTCCCCTTTGAGATTGTGGTGCGCAGCAACACCTGCGGCATAGACGCCCAGACCGGACTCCCCGTGAGAGGCGCGTTCGAATTCAGGCCCCAGGAGACCACGCTGGGCCGTTTTGAATTCATCTTGCCCAGGCAGGCCGACAATTGTCTGATGCTGGAACTCTATGGCAAGGAGCACATTTATGAGCACGAAGGGTTTATCGGCAGCTATAACCTGCACAAGATTCTTCTGGAGATGGGCGGAATCACCTGGAAGGAAAAGAGCCTGCCCGACGTGAGCATGGAACTGGACTACCGGGAAACCACAGTTCAGGTGAAGGTGGACAACTGGGAAAACGAAGATCTGGATTTTGAAATGTAATGAAAGCAGTCATTCAGATGGACAGAATCAAATTACTTATATTCAGCGCATTGTTAATGCTGTCGGCTTCCTGCGCAAAGCCGCTGGAATGGGCCGATCCCAACCAGCCGGAAAACAGCGGAGACATGGTGACGGTGCTGTTCTGCGCCCGCGAAAGCGGCGGCAGCAAAGTGACCGGTGTCACCGACGAATCCGAGCGCAGGATAGGCCGATGGGCCGTCTTCGCCTTTGACGACCAAAGCAACTGGGTCCGCTATGCCACCTCCGAATCCGGAGATGACATCCCCATGAACCTGCGGGCCGGGAGGCGGTACAGCTGCTATGCGGTAGTCAATTACTCCACCACAGGGACAGGAGCGCTCATCCCCTCCACCATCACCACCAAAAGCCAGCTCGAAAACAAGGTAGCTTATCTGGGCGACAACGCCACAGGCTTACTGATGATGTTCGGCAGTCACACGCTCACGCCCACAACCGGGTCACAGGAATGCAGCATCCAGGTCAAGCGCATCGTTTCCCGCATCAACATCACGGGCATCGGGATAGACTTCTCCGACAAACCTTATCTGGCCGAAAAGACCTTTATCCTGCAGCACGTATACATCACAAACGCCTACAGAACAACGCTCTACGGAGATGATTACACCATGGCCGACCTCTCATCGGCCCGCACGGCCTGGTACAACAGCGGCGGATGGCATCGCGGGGAAAGCGCCGATGCTGCCATGGATGCCCTCCTGGGGCAACGGAGCATCAATACCGTCATTACGGCGGAGGCCCCCTATACCGTCCCGCTCACGTTTTACGCTTTCCCCAACCCGGTCACGCTCCAGGAAGATAAACATCAGATGGACGTGTGGACCAAACGCTGCACCCGGCTGGTCATCGAGGCCACTCTGGGCGGTGAAACCATGTATTACCTGGTGAACGTGCCCGACATGGAACGCAACCACGTATATTCCGCCACCAATATCGTCATCCGCGGGAGAGGATCCTCGGACCCCGAAATCATTGACATAGACCCTTCCGTCCTGGATATCACCTTTGACATGGACGACGGATGGGACAGGACCGGCAGCGAACTCAACCTGACCTCGGCCGCTCGCCTGAGACCCGTTACCGTGAAACTGGATTCCGGCCATAAAGACACCAAATCCGTGATTTCCGTAGAATCCGAGGACTTCAAGTGCGCCTATCTGTTTGCCTTCGACTCCCATTCCAAACGCGTATTCCTGGACGAGGAAGGCCGGAACATCGCCATCCGGACAACATCCAGAACCATCAACTGGGCCATCCCCGTGGGGCCTGACGGGGCCGGCAACAGCCAGGTGATGGACGTGTACGCCGTGGTGAATCCGGACCGGACCAACGCCGTCATCCTGGAAGAGCTCCTTTCCCGGGCCGATGTCACCGAGGATGAAATGGAAGACCTTCTCTATGTGTGCGACGACGCCCTGGCCCTCTCCAGCGTGGAAACCGACGGAATGCCCATGTCGGCCTGCCGGAAGAGTCTTACGCTGGAATCGGCCGAGGCCTCCTTCACCCTCTCCCTCAAGCGGCTCTTTTCCCGTTACGACCTGGGCATCAACATAACTCCGTTCTCCCAGGGCGGCTGGACCGTGGAGACCGCCGAGGTACTGGCCTCCCACAGCAACACCCGCGCCCCCTTCTTTTTCACGGGGCAAGGGGTGGGCGTGCAGGCCGATCCGGAAGACCTGGCCATGGTGGACATGGCTACGGACAGCGACCTGGAGAGCCTCAACACCATGGGAGAAGATGGCAAAAGCGCCGGCAGCATCACCCTCTATTTCCTGGAAAACTGCCAGGGCGATATCGGCCCCGCATCGGCCTGGAACAAGGTTTACGCCGAACTGGGAGATGACGTGAGCTGCTGTTCCTATGCCGAATTCATCATCAAGGCCACCAACCCCACCCTGGGCGAGCGCCGCTTCAAATACCGCTTCTATCCGGGCCAGGCCGACGACATGTGTTCCAACTTCGATATTGTGCGCAACGTGCACAAGAAAGTGAACCTGTCCCTGAGCCCGGACATTTCCTCGGAGTATTTCCGCTGGGTATTCGACGGCAGCCTCAAAGTTGCTCCGGGAGAGATGCTCACCGTTCGGTATGAGACTACCCTGGAAGAGAACCTCCTGTGCTTCGGCACCTTTCTGGACGGGCTGACCTCGGACTATCTGGAGGTAGAACACACGCAAAGCGGCATGGTCACGGTGAAAGCCCGCCCGGACGCCCCGGAAGACGGCGTTTTCCTGCTTCAGGGGGGAGATGCATCCGGTCAGATCAGCGACAAAGTACCCGTCCTGGTAACCTCGGCAGCTTCATTCTGGAAAGACGTGAATGTGCTGTACACGCCGGAATACCGCGGACAGTGGATGGTGGTGCAACTGCCGGAAAACGTCTTTGGCACAGGAGATTACCTGCAGGCCCAGGTCCGGAATGACTACCTGGACCATGCCGGAAACTATGCCAGCGGTTCCTCCCTCAGCCAGACCATCACGCCGGGCCAGGAAGTATTCGGCAACAGAAAAACCGGCATCTATCTTCCGCACATCTGGTTCAGCCCGGATGACCGGCGTCTGTTTGTGTACAGCCATATCCCCCGGCCAGACAAGGACAATTACTCCACGCTCACCCTCTCCGTCATGACCGGCGAAGGGGCAAGCGCGTATCCCCTGCATAGGAAAGAATACGTTTTCCGGCAAAAGGAACCGCTGCTCCGGCTTGTGAACAGCCTCTCCTCCACACAGTACCGCTACGACACTACCATCGATATCGACAATCATATAAAGGCCGATGAGCTTTCCTTCGTTCTGGTGGACCCCGACAACAACAACCACATCATCCCCAACAGCGAATTCCGCTGGGGCGGCCACGGGATTTACGCCATGCCGGGGATGACCTTTGCCCCCTACAAGACCACCTCCGCAGGCTTTTACTGTGACAATTTTATCATAGAATCCCAGATTGAAGACGATTATGAGGACAGCAGCGTAGTGGACTACTTTGACCTTGACTGTCCCGTCGCCCCCGACGAAGGCTCCTGGGATTTCAACTACTACAACCTCTACCTGAAGCCCACGAGCCAGGCCGATTATGCCTATGGGGAGGACCGATATTACCGTTTCTCCCACACCTTCTTCCAAAAGGACGAAGTGCACATCCATCCCACGTGCCGGGTGCTGGAAACTCCGGAGAAATCCCTCTCGCTGATGCAGGCGCTGGGCGGCACCAACGACTATGAAGCCATGAAATGCTCTTCCCAAAAGGCTGGAGAGGACTTTTACCTGATGTATGGCTTCCGGCAGACGTTTTTTGTAAAACTGGAGAATATACCGGACAATACACCCATAGTTTCTATGAGCGGAGGAACGGCACTGCAGTATTCCATCACCAAGGTTCAGCCCCGGCTGTACCGCCTGGACCTTTGGCTGAACCGGTACGACAATCCCCTGTCACACAATGACCTGGCACTTCCCTATGTCCCCACCCAGAGCGCCGCCGACCCGTCCGACGGGGATTATGACGTGGACATCACGGTAAGCTCCGGGGGGTATCAGGCCGATATCGTATGCCATGTCCTGCACAAACGCTTCGGCGCCATCCTCACCGATGCAGGCCGCAGGGATCTGAAGTTACAGATGTGGAACCCGCTGGGCTTTAACCTGGAAGCCTCCTGTACCCTGTATGCCGACTATAAGAGGTACTGGTACAAACATCCGTTGAAAGAAATCATCAATGGCCCCAGCTTCGACACCCAGTCCACATCCATTACCTTGAAAACAAACCTCTCCTCATCCTCGCTGGTGGGACAAGACATATCGGCACGCCTGGAGAAAGCATCTCGGGACCTCAAGGGCATCCACTGCGCCTACGCCAGAGATCTCCACCCGGCTTTCATCGAATACAGCCTGCAGCGCGAAGACCTTATCCTCTATTACCCGCCGGCCGAAGCCATCTCCTTCTCCGGTTCCCTGTCCCTTTCCTCCAATGGATTCGTCTCCTCCGTGGCAGGGCTCTCGCTCAAGGACAACGTCTTCAACCTGGATCATTACATCGCCTTTCTGGAGTCCTACGTGCACATCAATTATACCCTGAGCACGTTGTCGGAGTATTATCTGCAAACCCTGTTTTATCAGACAACCGATATCTGGTATTACGACTACCGCTTCGCCACGCCGCTCCATTGGGTGGACTACAATGAAGGAATCCTGCCCAGCATTACCTCCGACGCCCCCCTCCACATCGGCGGACCCGATGTCATCAGGACCGTGTCGGGGAATATCGGTTACAGGGGCAACAGGACCTTCCATGCCGATGATCCGGCCATTGGCAATTAGCACGAAAATTGTATCTTTGCAGGAGCCCATGCGAAGACTCCTGTCATATCTGTTTGCCGCATGCCTGGCCGTCCTGCTTTCCGGGACGGCCGCGGCGCAACCCGCCCAGCCCCCTACCGGAGACCAGGTGGTGGCCTATGCCCGCACCTTCCTGGGCACACCGTATAAACTGGGAGCCTCCGGCCCCAGATACTTCGACTGCTCCAGCTACACGCGTTTTGTGTACAAGCACTTTGGGTATGAGCTAACGGCCTACAGCGCCGTCCAGCTCCGGGAAGGCCGGCCCGTGGAGAGTTATGCCGACCTCCAGAAGGGAGACCTGGTATTCTTCGGGAAACGCGCCGGCGTGCGCAAAATCGGCCACGTGGGCATTGTGGTGTCCGTAGACCGGGAAAAAGGCAGCTTCACCTTCATCCACGCCTCCGTCTCCGGCGGAGTTGTGGAACAGACCTCCTCCCATCCCTATTTCATGATGCGCTACATCGGCGCCCGCCGCATCCTTCCCGACGAAGACTGATTAAATCGCTTTGTCCAGCCACTTTTTCCCGTGGATGTACACCACGCACTGGATCCAGATACAGAGCGAATAAATGCCGTCGGCCGTCCAGCACACGGCTATGCTGGATTGACGGATTCCAATGATGAAGGTGCAGTATACGGCATAGATGACAAGGGCCACCACGTCGAAGCGCAGACACATGCGCGTATCTCCCGTCCCGGCAACGGACTGTAGGTACACATTCCACGGCAAGGTGAGGGCGGTGGCGGCGCACATCACCCACAGTGTATGAACGGAAGCCTCAACAAGGGTAGGAATATCGGTAAACAGGCCGATAATCAGGTGCGGACAAAGGGCAAAGAATACCAGCAGCGGCAACATGGTGACGGCACATAGGATGAGCACCCGCCGGATAACCTGGGGCACGCCCTCGGGATGGCCTTCCCCGATGATATTGCTCACCAGCGTGGCCGCCGTAGAGGCAAAGGCCGCCGAGAACACAAACGTCACCTCGGAAATACTCCTCACGATGTTGGCAACGGCCAGTTCCTCCTCTCCCAAATGCTCGATAAACAGGAAGAATAGCAGCCACACGGAGACATTCAGCACATACTCTACCATTACCCAGGAGGCAGTGGAGAACAATTGCCTGAGTTCCTTCCACAGGGGCCCCACAACCTTGTGCAGGCCGTACTTCTTATCGGCCGTAAAGAGGGCCCATATCACGTAGAAGAGGAAAGAAATGCCTTCGGCGATGGTAGATGCCAGAGCTGCACCCTTGATGCCCATCTCGGGCGCTCCCAGGTGGCCGAAGATGAGCACCCAGTCCAGAAAGATGTTACTGGCCACCAGCACCAGAGAATTCCAGGTGAGGCTCCCCGTGTCCCGTGTGCCCACGTAAAAAGCACGGAACAGCGCCGTCATAAAGGCAAAGGGAAGCCCCGGAATGCGCCAGTTCACATAAACGATGGAGGCATTGAAAATGTTTTCCGACTTCAGGATCCCCCGTAGGAGGGACGGGGACAGAAGATAGGAAAGGGCCATGGTCACTATGGCCAGTCCCCCAAGGAACCAGACGCCCTGCCAGAAAACACGTCCGATGGAACCGAACCCAGTTCCGTTCTCGTAAGCCTCCCCGTTGCGCCGGCCCATGATGATCTGCACCCCGATGGAGAAGCCGAACCCCAGCATGTACAGGATGGTGAAATAGACGCCGGCAATGGCCGATGCGCCCAGTTCAATCTCTCCCACGCGGCCCAGGAAGGCGGTGTCGGTCATGCCCAGCAATTCCTCCATCACAAGGGCTACCAGAATGGGGAACGTTATCCTCCAAATGGTTTTGAAGGAATAACGTTCCGGTAGCTTATAGGACGTATCAGCCATAGAGAAAGGTTTAGGTTTACATTTATTGTTGTACGGACAGAGGCAGACCCGTCTGCGAGAGGTAGAACATATACAGGACAACCGGCTTGGTGCCTCGGTTCTCACCGTGGTGGACGGTGCCAACCATCTCGACAAAGGCCTCGCCCTCATGCACCACCTTCTCCAAGCCGTCCTCGCTGATGATGGTCAGTTCTCCCTGTACCAGGATACCGAAGTTCATCACGGGGTGGTAATGAACCCCCAGCTTCTGTCCTGCGGGAATCTCGTATTTTATTCCCACAATTTCGGGTTTTCCCTGCAGGTAGTCGGGCAGTTCCACGCCGTCCCAGCTCTGGCTGGTACGGAAGAGTTCGGTGTTTTTCCCCTTGTTATTCATCATCAAATAACTCTTTTCATAGTACCTCCTTTTTGCCGCCGAAATACACTGAATTTTCAACTACGGCTTATACACAAACGGACTCTCGCTCACGGGGCCCACCTTGTCGCCGATGCAACGCGGAACCCGCGGGGCGAATAACCCGAAGGAAGGTCTACGGTATAGATATTACCCAGGATGACTTTTTCTGCTTTCTGTGCCATATTCCTGAGCCCTCGGTTGCTACTTGAATAAACCGCCAAATATTTCTTCAATCATCTGTGCCACGGTCTCTTCGTTCAGCAGCCAGAAATCGAAGCCGTATTTATCAATGAGGATGCTGAAAATGGTCAGGGCAAAATCAATGGCGCCGTTTTCATGTGCAGGCATGTCGTCCATCCATTTTGTCTCCCCGACGACTTCTTGCGTGATATCTTCCGTGCTCAGGCCCAGTGTATTCACCAGATAATTATACAGATTAGTCTGGTTTACAAGCGGCACGGTGATGTCCTCTTTGTGGTGGATAAGGGCGATGCGGGCGCCTTTTGCAGGCTTCCAGGTTTTGGCCAGGTTCTCTTTTTCAAGGGCTTCCATCAGTTTTTTGGAAACCTCGGAATTCATGTCCTGGATTTCCGTACTGGCAAAGTTAGAAAAACTCAGAGAGCCAATTTTGGCATCAATTTCCTGCTGGGTGAAATTCTTGCTCAGGAGCCAGTCGTCTACGTGTGCAAGGGCGTCACCCCTCAAAAGTCTGTCGCGGGAATAGCCCAGCCCACAGTACTCGTTGAAGGCCAGCATCACACTGATAATGGTGGAAGGCATGCCGGAAATGTCCGTCTGCGTCATCTCCCTGTAAGTAGCGGGCATGTCATACGGGCCGCCGCCGGCAAAGGAATGGGTAATTTTGATGTCCGGATACTTTTCTGATACCAGCCTCTCCACTGCTACGGTTGTCTGACCACCCTGGGAGTAGCCCAGGTTGAAGAGGTAGTCTTTGCTCTTGTCTATGGAAATATTGATGCTGGGGAAGAGTTCCCGGGCGGCGAGGAGGCAGTCGATACTGGCCTGTGCATTGACAGAACCCACGCAATATGCCTGGTTTTTAGCTTCCGTGCATCCAAAGCCGTAATAATCGGCCGACACTCCCACCATGTGGCTGCCCACCACGAACTTCTGAATCATGAGGTCTCCCTTGGAGGGACATTGGTCCTTGCGATATACGGTGAAGTGGTTGACAAGCACTACGCCTACGGCCGGAGCTTTCCCATCTTTGATTTCATCGCCCACGGTGATGGCACCGGAGAGGGTAACGGGATTGCCGAACGGGTCCTTGGAAGGGTACTCGATGTTATAGGCGGTCATCTTGTCCTCCGGGTAATACTTGGTTAGCGGGCAATTGCTGTTCTTGAGCCTCATCCTGAGCATTATTCTTATTACAGGAAACCAGACCCAGGACTAATGCTGTGCCTAACAGGGTGCAGAGCAGGGTAAAATTCTTTTTCATATGATTAATTGGTTGATTTATTATTATACGATTACGTCGTCACATTCCTAAATTGCGGCGTATCAGGGAGAGAATCATCTCCGAAGGAGCGCCGGAGCCATTGTGTATTTTACTGATGATAAAGAGCATTTTCACGGCAA
>CAJOIQ010000006.1:64397-81185 GCA_905234795.1 uncultured Bacteroidales bacterium
ATAATTGGACGAGTAGAACATCATGCCAAGGTCCCATTCGGGGACGCCGTAAGCGAAATCGCCCACGTCAATCCAGAGGGTGCGGTCCCCGTCGGTGATAATGTTGCCGATATGGAGGTCTCCGTGCAGGCAGGTGGGAGTATCCGGGACTGATTTCAGAAATTGCAGCGCTTTCTCGCGCACATCCTCGGGTAAGTCTGTGTAACGGACGATTTGTGCCCTTATAAGTTCTTTCATGGATGGCAGGTGGGTAGTATCGGCCGGTGTCTGGTGGATTTCCCGTGCCAACTGGGCAAAACGCAAGGACAACGGCTCCAGTTGATCTGGTTCCTCAGATATGATACGGGCAAAAGAGCGCTTGTTGCGGATAAGTTCATACTCGGCACCAAAGCGTTCCCCGTCCGTCACCAGCCGGATGGGCTTGGGGGTGAGGATTCCCATCTCATAGACGGTCTTGTTCACCAGGAACTCTCGCTCGGCAGTCTCGGCACCCATGCCCTTCATGAAAAGCTTTGCAAGGGTTTTCCCGTCTTTATGATTGTATGTAAGGGCCATCCCGCCCTCTCCGCTCTGGATATAATCATCCAGATTGATAAGTTCGTAATTCTGTTTGCAAGTCATATTAATTAAAGCAAAAGCTTGTCAAATCCGGTCATTTTCAGGATCTTTTCCACCTCGGGCTGGACGTGGAATACCTTAAAGTGGCTCTGGTCTTTGACGGACTTCCTCATAATCAGCAGAACACGGAGACCGGCCGATGAAATATAAGGCACGTTTTCCAAATCCAGTTCTATGGAATCGGTCTCTGGAGATGCCTCCTGGAAGGCTTTCAGCAGGTCCGTCGCCGTGAGGGTATCCACCCGTCCCTGGACTTTCATGACCAGTTTTCCGTCCGTTACCGAGCTGTCGACGGCAAATGCAAGCTCCGGCGCCGCCTTTTTTTCGGTCTTCGGAGAGGCGACACGCATCGTGAGTATGTTCATCTGCCGATAGGCATTGCGGAGCTCATCATTCACGCCGGACACGTCCGGAAGATAGTTCGTGACGGGCTCGGCCGTTACCGTGAATCCCTGGTCTTCCAGGAATCGGATGGCTCCCTCCTCGCCATTGAGGAAGAGACTGTTCTGGTTCATCTTCACATCGGCCAGTTCAGTGGCTTTCCCCTGGATACGATTCAGGAAGGCGAGGTCGTCTCCTTTGAGTAAGGTGCTGAAGGTGAGCACATAGATTCTCAAGATGGATGTATCGGCCGTTATCCAACAGCCGCCGTACTCCGAAAGGAGACGGTGAACGGCCTGGCAGAGGCTCACAAGCTCCGGCTCATTGAAATACCCCAGCAGCCCTTCCGTCACGATGCACAGCTCGCCCTTGACATCTCCCAATGCATCTTTCATGGATTGGTAATTGGTGGCATCCACGGCATGGTAGATGGACAGGCGGCGTTGCTCGGGCGTCATCACTTTCTCCGCGGCAGGAGCCATGTCCTCAATCACCACCGGAAGGTCAAAGCCGAAATAACGCTTCCCCGCCGATGACACGCGGAACCCACGGGGCGAATACCCCGAAGGAAGGTCCACGATATTGGGGGCGCTGCTTCGAATGGCAGCGGTATTGTATATTTCATAACGGGCCAGCTGGGCAGTTTTATAACAGAGCCCGATAGGAGCGGGAAGAACCTTGGCCTTCTCCTGCAAATCTGCATCAAAGCCGATTAAAGGCAACAAGGCAACAGCATCCGGATCCTCGGCCTTCTTCAGAAGACCTAAAGTCCCTTTGGCGGTCAAATAAACGGGGTTAACTGCCCTTTGTAGTTCTTTGTTATCCATGATTTATATTATTCCAGAAGTTTGCTCTGCAACGCAGCCTGTTCTTCGGCCGAAAAGCCAAGAGCCTTCTCCAGATAGGCCGAAAGGCTGCCGTACTGCGAATCGATGAGGTCCAGGGTGCTCCGGAAGTTCTCCGTGCTCACGCCCACCATGGCGCGGATGAAGGCGAGTTCATTCTCTCCGCCACCCATTTCGATGACCTTCTGTGAGAGGGCTTCCACCTGAGCCGCGTAAGAGACATTGGAAAGGTCGAAGTCTTCCACGATGGTCTCACGTCTGGCCCCCAGTGCTGCCAGAACGAAGGCTGCGCCCCAGCCGCAACGGTCTTTCCCCTGGGAGCAGTGCCAGAGGACGCCGCCCTCGGCGTCCAGGACGCCCCGGAGGAAAGCGCCGTAACGCTGCTGGGACGTAGGATCCATGACGATGGCCGGATAGAGCTGGCGGCCCATTTCCTGCGCCTTGGGATTAAAGGCGTATTCGGCCAGGCGCTCCATAAAACCTCCCACTTGTATTTGAGTGGTGTCGGCCCTGCCAGCAGTGAAGCCGTCAACCAATGCCTGCGGCAGCGTGGACAGATGAGTGTTGTGCACGCCCTCCATCTCCCGGTCCGGCGCCCCTGCCGCCTCGGCATCAAAGCGGAAATCAAAGACGTCAGTCAGCTGGAAGCGGTCCTTTAACAGCGCCACATCTTTGTCTGAAGCCATATGGAGATTCCCGCTGCGGACCAGCTTTCCCCAGCGGATACTGCGCCCGTCCTGCATCACAAGGCCTCCCAGTTCCCGTCCGTTTTCAATCCCTTCAAAGGAAAGGATCCGGTCTTTGGGTTCGTGATTACAGGATGATAACATGGCAAGAAGAAGGAGGAGTTTATAGTTCATAATTATGATTAGTTGTTGTGTCCATAGTGGCCCTGTTATTTTAACTTTTAAAGTTATGGCCCACAGCCCATATTTCCAATAGGCTCGTGGGTTCAGGATGCACCTTTTGCAAATTCTGAGACATTTTTGCAAATTCTGAAAGTGAGAAAGGCGGTGGTGGAAAAGGACAGCGCGCCTTGGACAAGGAGAATTCTTTTCTTAGATATCAAATCTGTCTTTTGCCATATGCGATACTCTGTTAAATTCGAATTTGTCTAAGCGAATATAGTCATTTTCGGGAAAATAAGATTAACTTTATCCTCGTGAAAAAGGTACAATATACAGGAACGAACTATGAGGAGGTAAAGGCGCTATGCGGAGACAAGGTGCTGGCGCCGTATTTCTGCATGGGGTTCACGATGCTGTCACTGATGACGGAGGACGGTTTTGTGACGGTACAGGAGTGCGATACGATTGTGCTGGACGATGACGAAACGTTTCACGTTGAGAAATGAAGATTGAGGAAGCTATAGTGTATCTGCTGGCGACGAGTCAGCATGGGATGAAGACGGAGCAGATTGCACGGGAACTGGAACTGCGCGGTCTGGTGCCCAGGAGTGCAGGTAAACCGCTGGACGGAAAGGTCATCGCGGCCATTGTCTATAAGCACCCGGAGATCTTCTGCTTCAATGAGGGGCGCGTGAGGCTGCTGATGTAGGCAACGTATGGTGTAACTTTTGCATCTATAGGCAGTAAAACCATAGAACCATGAAACCGAAGAGGAAACAGAAGAAGCTGCGGATTACGGAGGCGGACTTTATGCTTGCGAACCGCAGGGCAGCCCGGATGGAAGAGATATCCGAGCACGGGAGACCGGTTTCAATGCGATCGGCGCTCCACAAATCGAAGAAGGTCTATGACCGCAAGCGTCTGAAGAGGGCAGGCATCATCAGTGATGACTGTCCTTCTTTTTTATACTTTTATACCATGTAGATCATTCTTAGGAAGTCGGTGCCGAATACATTACGGTGGTCGGCGGGGACGAAGCCGATGGATTGGTAGATTTTGATGAGATGGGGCATCCCGGCATCGGCCACAAGGGCTATCTGGGTGAAGCCTTTTGAGAGGCCGATTTTGATGCCGTCTTCTAGGAGGGCGCGTCCGATACCCAAGCGGCGGAAGTCCGGGTGGACGGCCAGGGAATCCAGATAGTACTCGCCGGAATCGGTCTCGGATGCGTCATTATTGAACTGAGTGAAGAAAGAAGGCCAATATTCCCTGAGCGTTTTGTCTCTAAGCTCTTTGTACAACTCGCCCGGGTAGGATAGCAGTGCACCGGCTGGTTTGCCGTCCACTTCGGCTATGCGGGTTCTGCTATATGTATACAGCGTGTCTTCCCTGCCCTCACAGACGGTTATCCGTTCCAAGGCGTCGGCCAGATTATCATTGACGATGTCCTCGAAGTCATAGAGATGCATCCCGGCTAAGATACACTCGGCCAGGAAGGGTGCGTCGGTGGGACGGGCGTTGCGGATAACAAGGCTACTCATAGTCCCAGTTGATTCAGAAAGTGTTGGAAGATATCCTGGCGGCAGGCCAGCGGGAAAAGGAGACCGTAGACGGCGCCCCAGAAGTGGGCGGTGTGGCCGATGTTATCCATGTTGCGCTTGGCCATGTACCAGCAGTACAGCAGATACAGCGGCGCGAAGATGTAACCGGGCACCGGAATGGGAATCAGGTAGATGTAGATGCCCATCTTCGGCTCGAAGAGAATGGATGCGAACAGAATGGCTGAAACGGCTCCCGAAGCGCCCACAGCGCTGTAATTCCAGTCGTCTTTGTACTTGACAAGGTCCCATATGGTCGACACTGCAACGGCACTCACATACAAGACTACATAGAGGATAATCCCCAGCGTGCCGCCGAAGGCCAGCTGGAAATACTGCTCCACCACCTTGCCGAAGAAGAACAGGGTGAGCATATTGAACAGCAGGTGCCCCCAGCCGCCGTGCACTGCGCCGTAGGTAAGTATCCTGTACCACTCTTTGCGGTGCCACACGGAATAGGCATGAAAGAGCAGCTTGTCCGCGTTGAGCGTCCCGGTGAAGCACAGGATGCTCACCAGACAGGTAACGGCTATGAGAACCATCGTGATCATGTCGGGCAAATTTACAATTTATTTCCGAGATACATCGCAGCATCGTATGCTCGGCGCCAACGGAAAACAGAAAGCCTCTGCGCCTTGTTTCCGTGACAACCCATGAGAGGACCTTCCCGGACAAATTGTCAGGGAAGAAGGCTAGGAGCGATTTTTGATATGTTCTTCGCAAACAGTCATAGTATATGGGTTATGGTAAATGGATAGGAGGATTCCTGGGATGGGTCACATTGGGGCCCATCGGGGCGTTGCTGGGCTTTTGGGTCGGATCGGCCGTTGACGGCTACATCGACCGTTCCAGGCAGTTTTCCGATGGAGAATCATCCAATACGAATACATACAGAAGGCATACTTACAGCGCATCCGAGCAGCGGAACAGCTTCCTGGTAAGCTTGCTGGTCCTCTCTGCCGCCGTCATCAAGGCCGACGGAAAAACCCTTCAGTCGGAACTGGATTATGTCAAGGACTTTGTCCGACGGAGCTTCGGCGAGGCGGCCGTACCGGAGGCCATGCGGATGCTGGATCAGCTCACACGGCAGGACGTGAACATCTACTCCGTAGGGCCTCAGATCGCCCAGTATATGAACTACTCCCAGCGCCTTCAGCTCTTCCACTATCTGGTTCAGATAGCCATGGCCGACGGTCACTTCGACAAGAAGGAGAAAGGAGTGCTGGAGGCCATCGGTGCCACCATCGGGCTGGGCCAGGCCGACTACGCATCCGTCATCGCCATGTTTTACAAGGAGACGAATTCAGCCTATACGGTTTTGGAAATCCCCGTCACGGCTACCGATGACGAGGTACGGGCCGCCTACCGGAAGATGGCCATGAAGAACCATCCCGACAAGGTGGCCACACTGGGCCCGGATGTGCAGAAGGCCGCAGCAGAGAAGTTCCGTCAAATCCAGGAAGCCTATGAAGCCATCAAGAAGGAACGTGGAATGAATTAGTCCTTGTCTTGGAGGAAGTCGTCAAAGCCGTCCTTGTAGACGCATTTACCGGTTGCAGCGCAGCTAAAGCAGCTCAGGCATCCGCCCATGAAAGGCAAATCTTCGATATTAATTACGTCGCACTCATATGGGAAGACGGCCGTGAAACGGTCAATCATGGCCTTCAATGCCGCATCTTCCGGAAGAAGATCCGTGACGATGACAGCCTTCCTGGCGCCGCTATGCGGGATGGCCATAGGGACTGTTGCCAGCTTGGGCTCACGAACAGGAGCAGTGAGGGTAATGGGGCGTTTGAACTCTCCCCTTTCCATCTTCCAGAGAGTGAACTCCAGCCAGTCGACGGCCTGCTTCTGGCCTTCCTCCGTCAGGATGTCGTCCATGTCCGCTGAGAGGCCGTCCTGGGCCCTTCCATCGGCCCTGAAAGTTTCCAGGTGGTCAAAGTGGCCGATATCCCGGCCTTGGTGCGTGCTCTGTTCAAATAAAAAAATTTGGAGACTTGCTCCATTTCCATTATATTTGAAATCCACACACGGAAACTAATAACGCATAATAACGATGAAGAAGAATTTTATCAGCCGCCTGTTTGACGTAGAAAAAACCAAGGATCGCGCCGCTTTTTCGGACGTCGAGCAAAAAGTAACCAAGTATCATTTTGGTTCCGATGCGTTTATGCGCATCCTGGAAAGCCGCTATTCCTGCCACGCCTTTGGCAGCTATCCCGTCTCGGATGCCAAGCTGAATATGATTCTTGAGGCCGGACGTCTGGCTCCTTCGGCCAAGAACCTCCAGCCCACCCGTATCTGGGTGGTCAAGAGCGAAGAAGCGCTGGAGCGCCTGCACAAGGTCCATCCAAGCTACGGCGCTCCCGTCGTGCTCATCGTCGGCTGCCGCAACGAGGAAGCCTGGGTCCGTGACTGCGACGGCATCAACGCTGCCAAGACGGACGCCGCCATCGTGCTCACCCACCTGATGCTCACCGCCACCGATGCCGGCCTGGCCAATATGTGGATCTGGGACTTCAATCCCAGCAAAATCCGGGAAGTCCTTCCGGAAACCCAGAATCACGGCATTTACGGTCTCCTGGCCATCGGTTATCCCGCCGATGGTGAAGGCCAGCCCACAGAGCTCCATTCTGTCCGCAAACCCCTGGAGCAAATGGTGATTACGCTCTGATGAAAACCCATAAAAAGACTCTGCTGCGAGGTTGGGGATGACCGTGTTAGGCTGCCCGGACACCCGTCTCGGAGAGCTATTCCTTCATCTGCGCGGAGGGAATTCCCGCAGCCAGGGTTTAACGCCAAGGATGACGGGCTTCCGGGATGCGCCACTTCCCTCTCGTGGCCTGTTGCCAGCATCAACCAAGCCCAACTTATCACAGCGTTCAATGATGGCCGGAGGATAATTGAAAACTATCTTGATTGGGTCTCTGGACATTAAGAAATACCATGACTACTGAACTTTCAAAATCTCCTGTGATTCAATGATTTCGACGCCTTTACGCCCACTCTTAGCAAGGCGGATCATAGCTGCGGCGACGGCTTCGGTGGGCATGGGGGTGAAACTGCGCATGAGGCCGATGGCATTAAAGGCCTTAAGGGCGACGATGCCAACCTTTTCGCCAAAGCGGTCACTCCCCTTGCGAATCAGGGACGGCGGACGAAGGATGAAGCAGCCTTCGAAGCCAAGCTGCTGAACGGCGTCGTCCAGGACGCCTTTCATCCTGGTGTAGAATACCTTGGATTTGGCGTTTGCACCGACGGAAGAAACTAGAACGTAGTTTTTGACACCATTGGCTTTGGCGGCCTTAGCAGCATCATACTGGTAAGTATAGTCCACCTTCCACTGGGCCTCTTGAGTGCCGGCCGCCTTGATGGTTGTCCCCATACAGGAAAACAGAACATCACCTTGGAGCTGATCGGCCCAGGTTTCCGGGTGGTCGAAGTCCACGGTGTGGACAACGACTTTGGCTGCAGGAATCTTGACTTCGCGGCGGACGAAGACGTCGATACGCTCGAAGGAGCTATCTTCAATGAGTTGCTGGACCAGGTCTTTTCCGACTGCGCCGGTAGCGCCGATAACGAGGGCTTTCATTTCTTAGTAACCGTCTTTGGTAATGATGGGTTTGCCGTCGGCGTCGAGGAGCGGGGTGAGGCCGCCGCCGTAGCCACGGCATACGTACAGGTAGTTCACTCCGGTCTCTTTGTCAACGATGACGATTGCGTCCGTCATGAAGGAAACGCCTTCCTTTTCTTTGATATCAAATCTGTCTTTTGCCATATGTGATACACAGTTAAATACGAATTTGAGCGCGTCAATTATGATTCAGCAGACTATCCAGCTGACGTGCATAATCAAGATTTGCATCAATGGATTCTTTATCCGGGTGGGGTTTCATAAATACAGAGTAATCCGGTTCTGGATCATCTTCTACAGCAACGTCTGCACGGGCATCAGTAAACGCAAGTACCTCCTCCTCTGGAATACCTATCAGTTTCATGTTCTTGCGGTTCATACGCCGTAGATTGTCTGAGCAGTAAGCGAGCCAAGCTTTATTCGAGTTGGGCATTTGCAACTGTCGCCGTACCTGCTCATCCCTTAGCAGCTTCTCCGTGTAAGTTTTTCCTGGATAATCCGAATAGTTATTGAAAATCCGCGCCTGATGTCCAGCGTATTCAACAGCTTCTTTGTTGATTGTCTCTTCAATCCAGTTCATCTGGGAGAAACAGGCACCAACATTATCCACGAATTGGAAATTTTCCATGTTCTTCCAGGTGTCGATGTTGCTGCTGAAGATTGTCTCGGCTGTATTATCATGACGGATGATAGGTGCTTGAAACACTTCCTGGACAGCCGCTTCAAACGGGTCATCGCCTTGCTCTGCAACTACGTCAATCGGTAAGCGGAGCAGCCAAACGGCAATGCTGTCCAGCCGGTCCCATTCAGCAGCCGATTCGTCCAAACTTCGGGCAAAGGACTCAATGCTGCTCATGACCATCAAGGCTGTCAGCTTGCGCTCCTTCTTCTGATTGTACCGTTCAATCAGTTTGCCCGTGCCGAAGGTAAGAACGATTGAAACGGTCGTAGCAAGGATGGCAACGACAAAATCTTTCCACCAGTTTCTGTCAAAAAAATTGCTTGGCATAGTTAAATTCCGATTTAGCGGTATAAAGATAGGTGTTTTGGTGAAGTTGTCCAAATCATGGCTGACTCGCTCGTACATCGGTTAAAGCACGGAATCTGCCATAGAGGGCTGTTATTGTGCTTTAGAGGGGGTGTTTACATAGGGTTAAAGCACAAAAAGTGGCATAGAAGTGTAAAAATGTGCTTTAACCATAGGCACAATTGGAACTATTTCGGAGCGCCTAAACACTCCGAATCTCGAACCTCTCGTTCATCGAAGGGCTGCTCCAAATACAAGCCTTTATCGATTGGCTTGACCGATAAATTGGAATTTAGCGGCATTGAGAGAGCCCGACTTTCAAGGAATATTGCAGATTCAGAAAAAGTGTCCCTTTTTTCCGCATTTTGTGAAACAATGGGGTGAGTGAGATGCGCTACCTTTTCAGCAGGAAAATAAATATCTCACAACAATATGGACAGAAGAGACGCACTCAAACGTATGGGATTAGGCCTGGCAGCCATTGCCATGGCCAGCATCGCCCCCAAGACCCACGCCGCCATCCTGAAAGACCGCGCAAAGGACAAAAAGCGCCTGGTCTTCTACTTCACCGGGACCGGAAACTCACTCTTCGTGGCCCGGCAATTCTCCGACAATCCCCTCAGCATCCCTCAGGAAATGAAAAAGGGCTCATCGGCTTATGAAGCCGACGAGATTGGCTTCGTGTTCCCGGATTATTCCGCCGCTGCCCCACAAATGGTGCAGGAGTTCGTCAAGAAGGCCTCTTTCAAAGCGTCATACTTCTTTACGGTGGTTACCTTCGGGGCCGATGCCGTCAATGTGGCCGAGTGGTGGGAGGAGTATACCCGCACAAACGGACTCCGTATGGACTATGTCAACACGCTGCTCATGGTAGACAACTTCCTGCCGATGTTCGACATGAACGAGCAGATGAAGATGGACAAGCACACGGATGAGAATCTGGCCGCCCTGCTGGAGGACGTGAGCGCACGCAAAAAGTACATCGCTCCTTCCGAGATGGGCCGTTTCAACAAAGAGATGCTGGCCATGATGCAGGAGCGCTATAAAGATATGCGCTGCGATACCATGTTTACGGTGGATGCCGATAAATGTGTCCAGTGCATGACCTGCGAGAGGGTGTGCCCCCACAAGAATTTCTCCCTTTCTGACAAGGGCGTAACCTTCAGTGGCAAATGCGAGTCCTGCTATGCCTGCGCCCAGAACTGTCCCCAGAAGGCCATCACGCTCCGTTCCATGATGGAAGGCTTTCCCGGGGAGCGCAATCCCGAGGCCCGCTACCGTCATCCTGAAATATCCTTGATGGACATCGTCCGGTCCAACCGGCAATAATCATTGAAAAATCACTATCTTTAGCCCATGAAAAGAATACTATACCTCAGCATCCTGGCCCTGTTGGCCACCTTTACAGTCAGTGCCTGCGGCAATGCCAGCAGCAAGAACAAAAAAGCGGCAGCCGAAACAGACGGCTCCCAGTCCATTGTCTATTTCACCAAAGACATCAGTCCGGAAGGGCTGGTCAAAATCTATGAGGCCCTTGGCGTAGAAGCCAAAGGCAAAGTGGCGGTAAAGATTTCCACCGGCGAGTCCATGCTTTCCAACCATCTGCGACCGGAACTAATCGGCCCTCTGGTGAAAAAAGTAGGAGGCACTCTGGTTGAATGCAACACAGCCTACGGTGGCAGCCGTTCCACCACCGCTGCCCACCGTGCTGCAATTGCGGAACGCGGTTACGAGACTATTTCCCATGTTGACATCATGGACGAGGAAGGCGAGATAAAGATTCCCGTCAAGGATGACAAGTGGATCAAGTATGACATCGTGGGTTCGCACATCCAGAACTATGATTTCATGATCAATCTGGCCCATTTCAAGGGGCACGCGATGGGAGGTTTCGGCGGTGTTCTGAAGAATGCTTCCATCGGCGTAGCCTCTTCCAACGGAAAGGTCAACATCCATTCGGCCGGAAAGTCGCAGACCGCCCTCCCGTCCGGTGACCTGCATGCCCCGGAGGGCTGGTACGAGTCTCCCGAAAAAAACACTCCTTTCATCGAGTCCATGAGTGCCGCCGCCCAGGCCGTTCATGAGTATTTCAAAGCGAAAAATGGCATCGTCTATATCGACGTGATGAACAACATTTCCATTGACTGCGACTGCGACGGGAACCCGCACGAGCCCACCATCCAGGACATCGGCATCGCTGCATCCCTGGATCCTGTGGCTCTTGACAAGTTCTGCCTGGACCAGGTGATGAACTTACCGAACGACGAGGACAATGACACCAAGGCCCTGCTGGAACGCATCAACCAGCGCCACGGCACCCGTATTGTCTTCCGTGGTGAGGAGATGGGCCTGGGTACCACGAAGTACACAGTCGTAGAAGTAAAATAATTGGGTAAATATGCAGAACTTTGATTACCAAACCCCTACACGCCTGATTTTTGGAAAGGGCGTTGTCAGTAAACTGCCCGAAGTAATGGCGCAGTTCGGAAAGATAGTCCTCCTCACCTATGGAGGAGGCAGCATCAAGAAGATTGGCCTTTACCAGAAGGTCCTCGAACTCCTGAAAGGCTATGAGATCGTAGAACTCTCCGGGATTCAGCCCAACCCCAAGTACAACCCCAGTGTGCTGGAGGGCGTGCGCCTGTGCAAGGAGCATAAGGTGGACGTCATCCTCTCCGTGGGCGGCGGGAGCGTCCTGGACTGCTCCAAGGCCATTGCCGCAGGCGCCTGCTACGACGGCGACCCTTGGGACCTGATCTCATACAAAGTCAAAGCACAGGCAGCTCTGCCCATCGTGGACATCATCACTCTGGCCGCTACCGGCAGCGAGTATGACTGCGGCGGCGTGATTTCGCGTACGGAGACCAATGACAAGATTGGATACATCGACGAACACCTTTTCCCGGCCGTATCCTTCCTTGATCCCACCTACACCTTCTCCGTCAGCCGTAAACAAACCGCTGCGGGCATCGCAGACGCGATGAACCACACGATGGAGCAGTATTTCGTGGAAGACGCCACGCTCCTGAACGACGGTTTCTGCGAGAGTATGCTGCGCAGCCTGATGGTCAACGGGCGCAAATGCCTAGAGAACCCGGAAGACTACACCGCCCGGGCCGAGATGATGCTGGCCTGCACCTACGGTTGCAACGGCATCCTGGCCCTTGGAAACAGTGAATCTGGCTGGCCCTGCCACGGCATTGAGCACGCTTTGAGCGCCTACTACGACATCACCCACGGCGAAGGCCTGGCCATCATCACGCCCCGTTGGATGCAGCACATTCTCAGCGAACGTACCCTGCCTCGCTTCGTGAAATACGGCATCAACGTTTTTGGCATCGATTCTTCTCTTCCCGAGTGGGAAATCGCCGAAAAGGCCATTGATGAGACCTACAAGTTCTTCCAGCGCATCGGCATTCCCATGCACCTTCGCGAGGTGGGCATCGACGATAGCCGCATCTCAGAAATGGCGCACCACATTGCCGTGAACGAGGGCCTCGAAGACGCGTATGCGCCTCTCACAGAAAAAGATATCGTGGAGATTCTTACCGCCAGCTTGTAAAATGCGCGTGACCGGTTTCCTGGGCATCATAGCCTTCGTCCTTGTATTGACCGCTTATGTCAGTTTCCGTCTCTGGCGAATTTCTCCGCCGGGATGGAAACTGGCTGTCACCGGGCTGTTTTTGCTGTGGATGGCGGTTATGTTCGCCGGTTTCGCCCTGATGGAACGGGTGCCGGTGGGCATGGCCACCGTGCTATACGAGGTGGGAAACACCTGGATGATTGCTTTCCTGTATCTTCTCATCGTCTTCCTGCTGGCCGATATGGCCGCGCTCTGCCACCTTCTTCCGAAGTCCCTTCTTCGGGACAGCGCGCCGGGACTTTTCTCGGTAGTGGGCATCGTTGGCATTACGCTCATCCTAGGAGGCATCCATTACCACCATAAGTACCGGGAGGAGATTACTTTAGTTACGGAGAAGCCGCTGGACAGGCCCTTGACCATAGTATTGGCCAGCGATCTGCACCTGGGCTACCATAACCGCAAGGCGGAACTGGCCCGCTGGATAGACCTGATCAACAAGGAAAAACCGGACCTCGTTCTCATTGGTGGAGACATTATCGACATGAGCCTGCGTCCTGTCCTGGAAGGCAGTTATGCCGAGGAGTTCCGCCGCCTGGAAGCCCCCGTCTGGACCGTTCTGGGGAACCATGAATACTATAGCCATGTGGAAGAGGCCGAAAAGTTCTTCCAGGAAGCCGGAATCAGGCTCCTGAAGGATTCAGTGGCCCATTTCAAGGGCGTGGATATCATTGGTCGGAACGACCGCACCGCGCCTTCCCGCGCTGCACTGACGGACCTGGCCAAAGGCCTGCATGGTTTCACCCTTGTGCTGAACCACCAGCCCTACCAGTTGGAGGAGGCCGAGCAGGCCGGGATTGATTTCCAATTCAGCGGCCACACGCACCGCGGACAGGTCTGGCCCATTTCCTGGTTCACAGATGCCATTTTCGAAAAGTCCTGGGGCCGTCATGCCCGCGGCAAAACGCAGTACTATGTGTCGTCGGGGCTGGGTATCTGGGGCGCAAAAATCCGTGTAGGCACCCGGTCGGAGTATCTGGTGCTTCAGTTAAACTCATCTCATGATTGATAAATAATCACTATATTTAGTTCATGAAAAGAATGATCCATATCAGCGTCCTGGCAGCGGCCGTGCTGCTTACAGGCTGTAAAAATACAAACAACACAACAACGAACGTTATGAATAACGACAAACCCTTGCAGGAAGTGGCTGGGCGCACGAATTTCGGCCCGAACCACGCCCTTGTTACTACACCCCAGCCCTGCGTAATGATTGCGACCTGGGACAAGGATCATAATCCGGATGTGATGATGGCCGCCTGGGCCGGACAGTTGGATTACAAGCAGATTGTCATCTCCCTGTCCAAGCACAAAACTACCGACAATTTGGCCGTTACGGGCGCCTTTACCGTGAGCTTTGCCGATGAAAGGACCGTGGCCGAAAGCGATTATTTTGGCCTCGTGAGCGGCAACAAGGTGCCTGACAAGGTGGCTAAGGTTGGCTTTACCATCACGCCCAGCCCGAATGTCGATGCTCCCATCATCAATGAGTACCCGCTCACGCTGGAATGCAAGGTAGTGAGTTTCGAGGACGGTATGCTCATCGGCGAGGTCATCAACCAGAGCGCCGACGAGAGCATCCTGACCGATGGGAAAGTAGATCTAGCCAAGCTCAAGCCCATCGTCTTCGATGCTGCCGGGATGTGCTACCGTGCCCTCGGCGAGGTCGTCGGCCAGGCTTGGGGAGCAGGAAAAGCATTTACGGATTAGTTCCGGAAAAAATGGTACAAATTTCCGCATTCTTGGAAACAAGGGTGCGGATTTGTCGTTGTATCTCTGCATCAGTGAAACACAAACAAAATGAACGATATGAAAACCATCACCCTTTCCAATGGTATCCAGATGCCCCTTCTTGGATACGGCGTATTCCAGGTTCCTCCGCAGGAAGCGGAACGTTGCGTCGCTGACGCGCTTTCTGTCGGATACCGTCTTATTGACACCGCACAGGCCTATGCCAACGAAGAAGGCGTGGGCGCCGCCATCGCAAAAAGCGGCATTCCCCGCGAAGAAATCTTCCTGGTGACCAAAGTGTGGATCAGCAATGCCGGTGAGGAGAAAGCTGCTGCGTCCATCGACGAGAGCCTGCGCAAGCTCCAGACTGACTATATCGACCTCCTTCTGATCCATCAGGCATACGGCGATGTTTTCGGCACTTGGAGAGCAATGGAGAAGGCCTATAAGGCCGGAAAGGTCCGCGCCATCGGGGTGAGCAATTTCCAGGCAGGGCGCTTCTTCGACTTCGCCCACTATGTGGACATCAAGCCCATGGTAAACCAGCTCCAGTGCAACGTCCTCTGCCAGCAGACCGGCATCGAGTCCATCCTGGCCGATACGGATACCAAACTGATGGCCTGGGGCCCGTTGGGCGGACAGGGTGCCGAGGGCGTGGTGAAGAATCCGATGCTTGCCGAAATCGGCGCCAAGTACGGGAAATCCGCCGCCCAGGTGGCTCTCCGCTGGCTTACTCAGTGCGGCATCATCGCTATTCCCAAGTCCTCCCATAAGGAGCGTATGGAGCAGAATTTCAACATCTTCGACTTCTCGCTCACCTCTAATGAGATGCAGCAGATTGCGACGCTCAACCAGCAGGACGCGGGCTTCATCAACTTCCAGGATCCGCAATTTGTGAAGTATTTGCTGGAAACTTACGCTTAGGATATCAGTTCTTCCTCATACCCGTTATATACGATACAGGCTGGCAGAGCGAATCTGTCAGCCTGTATGGGCTTACGGGGATAGATTTCCGAATACGGCTGATTTTTCGTAACTTGCAACCACTTATGGCAGAGGAACTCTTCATACGACATAATCTGGACAGTCTGGGCGACGGAGTCGTGAGCCTGTACCTCACTCACATCCTGTGTCTGGAGGGAAAGGCCTGGATCAACTTCAACGACAAGGAATTCGAGATGGGCCGGGGCGACTGCGCCATCATCCGCGCCACCCAGTTCATCGAAGGCTGGCGTAGCACGGAGGACTGCCAGGTTGTCATTGTCTATGCCGACCTTTTCAACTTCTCTTCCGCTTCCTACTTTAGCCGCTACGTCCAGCGGTATCTGGGAGAGACGCCGTCGGATTATAGAGGGTGATTCGCTTCGCTAGATTCCGATTTAGCGAACTAATTTACGCATTTTTGATGAGAATGAGAGCCGGACTGGCGGCGCAAGCCGATGAGTCTTTCTTCTCGGCCCGGCGCGAAGGGGTCGAGTGCGGGAGAATTATCAATTCAATAAAGCTAATCTAAAGCCAGGAATCACAAGATTTTCAAGGCGATTGCGGCGCAGGCTTCGGCGTCGGCGGGAAGCAACGAGGGTATCCAGGAAGTGGTAGCCGGGATAGTGCAGACCGTAGGCTCCGAAAACGGCTTTGAGGCATCCTTCGTCGAAGCGGGCGTTGTGGGCTACGAAGGGAACGTCGGCGGGGAAACGGTCGGTTTCAAAGGCGGCCAGAATGCGGTCTTCCACCTGGTCCCAGACGTCCGGGAAGAGTGGGGCGTCTTCGGTGTCATCGGGGCCCAGGCCGTGGACCTGCTGGCAGAACCAGGCATAGTAGTCCGGATAGGGATGAATCAAGCTGTAGAAGGAGTCCACCACTTCCCCATTACGCACGATGACGATGCCCACGGAGCAGACGCTGCTGGGGCTGCCGTTGGCAGTTTCGAAATCTATGACGATTGCGTGTTTCATTCTCTCATCTTCGAGTCATCTACGAATGCATTAGCTTCCTTCCGGCTTCCTATCCCAGCCATTTTTCCATCATACACACAGTGCCAGGAGCAGGCACAGAGGGTGCAAAGGAGCAGCAAGAATAAGTAGCGAAGTAAGCGTGTCATTAATATACCGGGAAAGTGAAATAAGTGTCTGGATAGGGTTCGTTCCTCAGGGTGAAGTGCCACCATTCGCTGTCCAATGGCTTGAAGCCATGGCGGAGCATGGCCTCGCGCAGGATCATACGGTTCGCATATTGTTCAGGTGTGATACCGGTGTAATCCGGATGGCTTTCCTCACCGAACCAGTCAAAGGTGCCGCCCATGTCCACCTCTTTCTCTGTGGTCATGTCGAAGAGCGTCAAATCCACGGTAGAGCCACGTGTGTGGCCGGATTTCTCCATAATGTAATCCTGTTCAAACAGCACAGGCTTGTCCAGCATCGGGTAAAAATAACGCTTGGTAAGCGTGTCGGCCGGATCTTTTGACCA
>CAJOIQ010000007.1 GCA_905234795.1 uncultured Bacteroidales bacterium
AAACTCTTCATTGTATATTTTTTATAATGCTAGCTTGTCCTGACGCTTTAGTTTCTCTAAAGAAACTGACGCTCGTTTGTACTTGCTTCCTTGTACTTTCCTTTCAGTCTTTTCAATGAACTTTTTGTGGCCCCAACCTTTCGGTTTTGGGCGTTAAAAACCCGCTCGTTTCCGAACGGGACTGCAAAGGTACTACCTTTTTTTTATTCTGCAAATTTTTCGAACGAAATTTTTGAAGAAATTTTTTAAAATTTTTATAAAGCCCTGAAATTCAGCTATTTTAGCTTTTCAACAAAATTGAGGGCATTTTTGGAGCGCGGAAGAAGCTGTTTTACGGCCCTCAGCCAGGCATCGGCATCGCTGTCTCCCACACCTTTTATATTAAAGGTCTCGGAGACGTCGCCGGCCGCCGCCGTGAGCGCTATCTCCAGCGCCACCTGTCCCAGGGAACCGCCCGTCTGGTCCCGGCCGGAAACCTTGGCCGAAATCTGGATGGGCTTCCCTTCATCGGCCACGGAAAGACCGCCGACCTGCAGCATCTGGGCGAAGCGCTGCCCCAGGACCTCCACCGCCGGAGCGCGGATGTTGTCGGCAAACACCAATTTATAGGACTGGGCCTGCAGGACCAGCCCGGCCAGCATGCCACATACAATTAATACTATCTTTTTCATGGGAGCAAAGTTAAACAGTTTTTTCGGCTCTGCCAAATTGTCAGTCCCGCCGCCCATGGCACGCGCATTGATTGTTTCTGCGGCAGAAACAAATTTATAAACACAATAAACTATGCTCAAACCGTTAGGAACAAGAGTGGTCCTGGAGCCCAAAGAGGCCGAGACCATGACCGCCGGGGGCCTTTACATCCCGGACAATGCCAAAGAGAAACCGCAGCAGGGTGCCATTGTGGCCGTTGGCCCCGGCACTAAGGACGAGCCCATGGAAGTGAAAGTGGGAGACGTGGTGCTGTATGGCAAATACGCCGGCACAGAGGTTACCGTAGATGGCAAGAAGTACCTCATCGTAAAGCAGAGTGACATTTTAGCAATCCTGTAATTATGGCAAAAGAAATCAAATTCAATACTGACGTCCGCGCCGCCATGAAGGATGGCGCCGATGCACTGGCCAATGCCGTTAAGGTAACCCTGGGTCCCAAGGGCCGCAATGTGGTTATCGCTAAGAAATTCGGTGCACCCCAGATTACCAAGGACGGTGTCACCGTGGCCAAAGAGGTGGAGCTGGAGGATCAGTTCCAGAACATGGGTGCCCAGATGGTGAAGGAAGTGGCCTCCAAGACCAACGACCAGGCCGGTGACGGCACCACCACGGCCACCGTGCTGGCCCAGGCCATCATCAACGTCGGCCTCAAGAACGTAGCCGCCGGCGCCAACCCCATGGACCTCAAGAAGGGTATCGACAAAGCCGTCGCCGCTGTTGTGGACAACCTCAAGAAACAGAGCCAGCCCGTTGGAGAGGACTACTCCAAGGTGGAGCAGGTGGGTACCGTGAGCGCCAACAACGACGCCCACATCGGCAAACTCATCGCCGACGCCATGGCCAAAGTGAAGAAGGACGGTGTCATCACCGTGGAAGAAGCCAAAGGCACCGAGACCGAGGTCAAGGTGGTGGAAGGCATGCAGTTCGACCGCGGCTACATCAGCCCCTACTTCATGACCAACGGAGACAAGATGGAAGCTGTCCTGGACGACGCCTACATCCTGCTCACCGATAAAAAGATCTCCAACATGGAGGATCTGATGCCCGTGCTGGAACCCGTGGCCCGCGAAGGCCGCAGCCTCCTTATCATCGCCGAGGATGTGGAAGGCCAGGCCCTCACCACCCTGGTAGTGAACCGCCTGCGCGGCACCCTTAAGGTGGCCGCCGTCAAGGCCCCCGGCTTCGGAGACCGCCGCAAGGAAATGCTGCAGGACATCGCCGTCCTCACCGGCGCCGTGGTCATTTCCGAGGAGCGCGGCTTCACCCTCCAGAACGCCAACGTGCAGATGCTGGGCAAGGCCGAGAAAGTCACCATCACCAAGGAGAACACCACCATCGTGGGCGGTGCCGGCCTGCAGGCCGATATCAAGGACCGCGCCGACCAAATCCGCGCCCAGATTGAGACCACCAAGAGCGATTACGACCGCGAAAAACTCCAGGAGCGCCTGGGCAAGCTGGCCGGCGGAGTAGCAGTCATCTACGTGGGTGCAACCACCGAGGTTGAAATGAAGGAAAAGAAAGACCGCGTGGACGACGCCCTCAACGCCACCCGCGCCGCCGTGGAAGAAGGTTACCTGCCGGGCGGCGGTGTAGCTTACATCCGCGCCGCCGAAGCCCTCAAGGGCCTCAAGGGAGAGAACGACGACGAAACCACCGGTATCCGCATCATCGAGCGCGCCATTGAGGAACCGCTCCGCCAGATTGCCGCCAATGCCGGCGTAGAAGCCTCCGTCATCATCAACAAGATCCGCGAAGGCAAAGGTGACTTCGGCTACAACGCCCGCACCGACGAGTACGTGAACATGTACCAGGCCGGCATCATCGACCCCACCAAGGTGGCCCGCGTGGCCCTGGAGAACGCCGCCAGCGTGGCCGGCATGCTCCTCACCACCGAATGCGGCATTGTGGACATCCCGGAGCCCACTCCGGCCGCCCCCGCCATGCCCGCCGGCGGAATGATGTAATCTTGGCTACTGGCTAAATAGCTGTTATTCAGCATCTTAGTTTTCTCTCTTGATCCCATTTGGTATCAAGAGAGATTTTTATTATGCTCATTATCAAGGACTTACGCAATTACAGGGCCGATATGACGCCGGCCTTTACCTGGAAGAAGTTGTTGCTGCCGCTCTTGAGAAGACGATATTCCCCGTGGTTGCCCCAGGAGGCGGGACGGTCCGCTATGGACATGTCCTCCCCGGTGTCGTTGGACACATAGGGGCCGATAGCCTGCTGCCACTCCCTGATGCGGGCCATGGCGACATCGGCCCGGAAGTCTCCCTGGCACAGCTCCTTGAGAAAGGAAACGTACAACTGCTTCCACTGGGGCCTGGCCAGCAGCTTCACGATGAGCGGGTTGTCCTTGCTGCCCCAGTTCAGGGGGCTTTGGCGCCCGGCGTCCTGCTGCACCCCGCACTGCAAGCTAGTGCCCAGGGTGTTGTCATAGTCGTAGGGAATGAAGAAGAACTTGCCGGCAGGGTTAAAATAGAAATAGAAGTTGTTGGTGTTGTTCCAATAGTCGTCCCACATGCCCACCGTTACATTCACGGCATAGGTTTTCAGGAGCAGTGGAACGTCCATTGTGGTGTCGGCCCAGGCATAGAACTCTTCCCCGGAGAGTTTGTTAAGCCGACGGATAAACGTTTGAAGCTGCGCCTTGGCGGCAACGAAATCGGCAGGGTCCGACTTAAGCTCATAGGTATAACCGCCCTTGTTGTCGTCGGCCCCCATGCTAGCACCCGCATCCCGGAAAGATGCACCGTAGGAAGCTTTCCACAGGTGGCCGGCCGATCCCTGAAAAAACGAATTCCTGCGCTTGAGGTAGTCCTTTTTTACATGCTCCATAAGCTGGTACACGCCCATGTAGGTCTCTTTGCCGCCGATGGTCACCCACAGGCGCACATAACCCGATGTGAGAGCAGTCCACACACCAAAGCGTTGGAAAAGGTCATAACAGAAGACCTCCCGGCAATAAGCAGGGTCATCTTTGAACCACTTTAGATCCAGGCGATTGGAACCCAGGAGCCTCCCTTCTTCCAGATAGGCGTCCAGGTCCAGGCCGAAGTGCACATGGTGAAGTTTACCGGCTTCTCCGGGATAACGGCGGGAGGTGTTTCCCTTGAGGCGCAGGCCGGCCAATTCCACGCTGTCCCGGTGGTTACTTTGGACATAGCTTACCCCGCAGGGAATGTACAGCTGAGTGTTGTTGTCTTTATTATAGGCATCCAAAAGGGTTTTCCAGTCGGATTCCTTCACAAGAATGCGAACTTCGGGGATACCGCCGTCCTGAGGCAACACCGGGAGAAGCCGTTGCAAACGGGCTGGCTCCCCGGTTCCGGAGGACGAACCCAGGATGTCGGCCTTTTTGCAGGAAAAAGCCAACATCAAGAATAAAAAGACCCAAAGACGCTTCATATACATTCGCAAATATACATAAATAAGGTTAAAAACGCCTATAGAGAGCGTTTTATGTCACCATTTCAGGGCTGTTTTGAACGTCATTTTTAAAATTATATAATTATGGAATCATAAAAATCGCCGCCGCTTCCGAATTGGATTACCCCCCCCATTAATCAACCCGATGCCGCCAGGGCCAATGTTTTTAAATTTACATATTTTGAAAATTATTTCATGAATCAACAATAATTGCCGAAAAAATATAAAATTTATTTTGAAAATTAAAAATTAAGGCACTATCTTTGCCACCAGTGTGCCACAGAAGGGCACAGAAAGCCATTTTATGAAACTGTACAACCATATCCTTCAGCTCCATCAGGCAGCGCTTCGCGCTGTCCTGACGCTGTTGTTGGTGTTCACTGGTTGTTTTTTTATACGCGCGCAAGAGCATGATCGTGTGTATGACGAGAAAGCGCTCACCATCTATTTCCGGGTGAACAATTCCGTCATCGATCCCGCCTATCTGGGCAATACCCGTGCCCTGGAGATCCTGGATTCCCTGGTATCCGTCTACGGCAACGGTATCGACAGCATCGCCTGCGTTTCCTACGCTTCCCCGGAAGGCCCAAGCCCCCTCAACATCGTCCTTTCTCAGGAGCGTGCCGACGCCGTTTCGGCCTACCTGGCCAGCCGCTGGCCCAGCGTGACCTTCGGCCCCGTGACGGCCCATTCGGGCGGCTCCGATTACGCCGGCCTCATCGACCGCGTGCTTGCCGACGAAAACATTCCCTACAAAGACGAAGTGGTGGAACTGCTGGGACAAATGGAAGTGAACGCTCCCAGGGCCATGTACCTGATTAAGTGCCTGCACGACAGAGTCCCCTATTCCTACATCCGGGACCATCACCTTCCCTGGCTGCGCCGGGCAAGGCTTATCGTCTACCATTCTGCGGTCCTCCCGGAAATCGTTCAGGAGCCCATGGATTCCGTAGTGATTGACATACCTGAATTTCTGCCGGAGACCGTCGACATTCCCGTGGTAGAACCTATCCAGGTCACCGTCCCTTCCAAGAGAACCTACTTTACCGTCAAGAGCAACCTCCTGTACGACGCCGTCACGGCCCTTAACGTGGAAGTGGAAATTCCCGTCGCCGGACGCTGGTCCGTGATGGTAGAAGATGTTTTCCCCTGGTGGACCATCGGCAACAAATATGCCTTCCAGATGTGGGAGATGGGCGCCGAAGCCCGCTTCTGGTTCAAGCCCTGGGATACCCGTGGGGCACAAAAAATGCGTGGATGGTTCCTGGGTGCCTATGGAATGTCCTCCAAGTACGACTTCCAGCTGGACAAAAAACTGAACTATCAGGGAGAATACTGGTCGGCCGGCCTCTCGGGCGGTTATGTGCTGCCCATCGGCAAAAAGCAGAAACTGAATCTGGAGTTCAGCCTTTCCGTCGGCTTCGTACAAACGGATTTCCGGCACTATCTGCCTACAGACGATTATCTCAAGCTCATCCGGGACAAATACAACGTGGGTACTGTCAGCTATTTCGGCCCCACCAAAGCCAAGATCAGCCTGGTGATTCCCATCAATTTCAACAAAAAGGAGGCGCGCCATGAGTAATCGTTATTTCGGCAGCATTCTCCTTTCGGCGATGGTTCTTCTGGCTGCCGTCTCCTGCCACCGTCGTCCCCTGGAAGAGCCCTCAGAAGCCGTCAGCATCAACATTGACGTGAACGTAAGGGCTGTTACCAATGTGAACACCAACGTTCGCAGCACAGTCAAGATATACGGCACCAACACCAGCCTGTTTGACGAAAAACTGGCGCAGCTCCAACCGGAACTCATGCGTGTGCTGGTGTACGACCCCGCTACCGACAAACTCATTGCCCAAAGCTTTATCTCCCGCACAGAGACAAAAGCCGACGGAGAGGCCGTTTTCTCCGGCAATCTGGGTATCAGCCACGGAAACTACAATTTCCTGGTGTATAACTTCGATACCCCTACCACCCAGGTTACTGCAGAGAACACGGAAGAAGGCATCCTCGCCTACACCGACGTAATTTCCGCCGCCATGCGCAGCCGTTTCCTGGGCACCAAGGGGGACGAACTCAATAATGGCATCTCTATCCGCTACGAGCCCGAACACCTGATGGTGGGCAACGAGCGCGACGTGCGCATTTCCCCGCACGACACCCTGGTGGTCATTCATACGGAAGCCACCACCATCGTGGACACCTACTACCTCCAGGTACGTGTGAAGGGTCTGCAGTTCGCATCCACGGCAACCGCCGTCATTTCCGGCCTGTCTCCCTCCAACCACATCGGCCGCAACCAGCGCACGGTAGATCCCTCCACCGCGGTGGCTTTTGAGATGAAGAAAGGACAGGACATCAGCCTGGATGGGGACAATCAGGATGTCCTTTGCGCCGTTTTCAACACCTTCGGCAAAATTGACAGTGTTTCCTCCGAACTGTTCGTCACCTTCAACGTATTTGACACCGCAGGAAACCTTTTGCAATACCAGGCCAATCTGGATCAGGTTTTCGAATCCGAACTGGCCAAAACCAATAAGTGGCTCATCATAGACGACTCTGTCCTGGTGATTGACATCCCGGATCCGGGCAGCGGCCAGCCGGGACAAAGCGGAGGCAGTGGTTTCCAGCCCCAGGTAGATGACTGGAATGAAGAATCAGGAGAAATAGAGCTGTAAATGAAGCAGTTGTGGCGCATATGGATTATTTTGGTGCTGGCGGCCCTCACAGGGTGCGTCAAGGCCCAACTGGATCCTGTTCCGGAGCGGGAAATCACCTTCTCCGTGGCCAATTATGCAACTGCCGAAACCAAGGCTGCCAGCCTGGAATCCTACAACATCACCTCCTTCAAGTCCAAGGGCTTCCTCCACGCCGAGGGTTATGAGAATACCCCTCAGGATTTCTTTGGCGAAAACGGTGAAACCATCATCAACCGTACCACGGAATGGACGCCAAGCCATCCTTACTACTGGCCTAAGTCGGCCCTGAGCTACATCAACTTCGTTTCCTGGTACGACAACGGCGGAACTCCTACTACCGCCAGCGAGACCCGCCTGGAATGGACCAACCGCCGCATTGTGGCCGACGACGACATCATGTATGCCGACGTAGCCTGGCGCTTCAACGACAATCTCTCCAGCGCTCCCCAGTATATCGGAGACGCCATTACTTCCGGTGTTCCCACGCTCTTCCATCATGCCCTGTCCCAGATTAAGTTCCAGGCCAGGACAAGCATCGCGAGTGAGGGCAACACCTCATGGACCGTGTCCATCAGCAATATCAGACTCACCAACGTCCATCACACCGGATCCCTCACCCTTTACAACAGCGATCCCACCACTGCTTTCACCACCACGGCATGGACCGGAGCGCAGGGCAGAACACCGGTGTGGACCTACACCAATGACGTTGAGACGCTGTCCAACAACAGTTCCATCAACAACATGGGCTCTTCCAATACGGTTATCCTGGATACCCGCACCGTGCTGCCTCAGTCCACGTTTGACATGGTGCTCGCCTTCGACTATACCATTAACACCTCATACGGAGCCGGCAATCCTCTGTCCTCGGTCTCCGAGAATGCTACCGCAACCATTAACCTGTACAACGACTTCAGAATCACCTCCTGGGATATGAATACCCGTTACACTTATACGCTGGTTATCAATCCCGCAACCAATAAGATTACCTTCGATCCCACTCTCACCGAGAACTGGGGCAACGACGGCAATAACGCAATTTACGTTGAGTAAAATAATATAAACAATTAAATAACAACAAATTAATTCAAGCATTATGAAAAAGTATTTGATTCTCGCAGCTGTGGCCCTGGTGGCCAGCGCCGCCTGCAGCAAAGTCGAAATGAACGACTCTTCCGCTCCGGGAGAGAAGATTACCTTCGAGGCTGCTTCCTATGTGCCTCAGACCAAGGCCAACACCTCTGTCTGGGACGAATTCACGTCCTTTAAGTGCAAGGCATTCCTACACGCCGCCGGCTACGCTGACGTACAGAACATGTTCGGTGCTGCCGGTGAGACCATCTCTCCTTACAAGACCGACGGGACTGCCGCTACCGGAGAAGCCAATGTGTCTTACTGGGCTCCTTCCCACGATTACTATTGGCCGAAAGATGCCAGCAGCTATGTGAATTTCGTTGCCTGGTATGATAAGAAAGGCACCGCTCCCACCACGGCAACAGAAACTTCCCTATCTTGGGCAAACTACACGGTTCTCACTACAGATAACCTCCTTTATGCCGACGAAGCATGGCATTACAAACAGAATACTACAAATGCTGCTCAGTATACCGATGATGCTGTCACTTCCGGTGTTCCTATGCTTTTCCATCACGCCCTTGCTCAGCTTTGCATCAAGGCCAGTGTCACCCAGGCCACCGACGGCAAAACTCCTGCTCACACCTGGGATGTAACCCTTTCCAATATTTCTCTGGCCGGTGTTTACAACCAGGGAACCCTTACTCTCACCAATAGCGATCCCGCCAATGATGAGCCGGCTGTTACCGGAGCCACAACGAAGGCATGGTCGGGCTCCTGGGCCACTACCGGAGATCCCACTTCGGTAGCCATGGCCGATGTCACCACCCCCTTGACGACTACCGCGGTAGACGTCCTTACCATGCAGAACGTGCTTCCTCAAACTGTTACTAATGCCGTTGTCCTTAACCTTAAGTACAACATCAGCTACAAGTACGATGGAACTGAATATGCCCACGAAAAGATTACTGCTGCCATTCAACTCAATAGCATTACTGATGCAATCAGTTCTTGGGGAATGAATAAGAAAATCACTTATACCATTTCCATCAACCCTGTCACAACCACCATCAAAATCGATCCTGCCATTGTGGAATGGGAAGCTCAGGCTGGTGGAAGCACCACTCTTTAATAAAATCGCTCCGGGGCGGGTGAAACCACCCCGGGGTGCCAAGAAACAAAACAACAAAAACAAATGTTAAACAAACAAATTCTTCAAAAAATGAAAAAGCTTTTTGTTTTCGCAGCCGCCGCAGTCGTAGCACTTGCCGCCTGCTCAAAGACCGAGGTTAACGCCCCCGATCACGCTATCTCTTTCCAGGTAGCCAACTATGTTCCCCAGACTAAAACTGGCGAAGTTGCCTATGAAGGCACTCAATTCAAAACTTACGCATGGTTCAACCCCACCAGCGGAGATGCCCAGGTGTTTATGAACAATGAGACTATCAAATGGCAGAGTGGTTCCAATACATGGGCAGCAGACAGGGTATACTTCTGGCCTAAAACCGGTGATGTGGATTTCTTTAGCTATGCAGGCACACCCGAGCCCGATGAAGTAACCCATGGTTCGGCCACTTACACAGACAAGACAATCGGCATTACCAACGATGCTCTTCTTGCAAGCGCCGCTTACCATTATGGCGCCACAAACTGGAATTCCAATGTTTATTCCGGTATTACTTATGGAGCCTCCAATACTGATGTAACCGGTGTTCCTACCCTCTTCCACCACATCCTTGCACAGGTGTCTTTCATTGTCAAGTTCTCTGCAGCCGGCATTACCGACACCAAGTACAAATGGGACCTCACCGTTAACAGTGCTTCCATTGAATATGCAAATGTAGGTTCTCTTACCGTCACATTTACCGATCCTACCACCACCGGCCAGGCCTGGCCTTACGCAACCGCCAGTTACAACTGGGTTCCCAAGGCTAATACCGCCAACACGGAGCTTAGCGCTCCCGCCGGCACGGGCGCCGTGGCATTCAATGGTACCGCCAACAAACAGACCGTGACTGCCACTGCTGCAGGCGATGCTATTTCCGATGGTATTTATATCATCAAGGATGTTGCTGTAATGCCTCAGAGCATTGTTCCCACTACCGGCTCCAACGCTGTCCTCAACATAAACTACACCCTCAAGAGCTATTACGACAATGCGGAGCACATCACTGAGACTGTCAACGTTGAGGATATCGTTCTTTCTCAGAAGTTCACGTCCAATGCCATCAACGCATGGAATATGAACTACAAGTATACCTACACCGTTACCATCCAGCCCAACAAGACCGTTACTTTCGATCCTGCTGTTGAGGCTTGGTCCAGCGATGCTGCCGGTTATACTTATCCCGAGAACTAAACTTATGGAAAACGAAAACGAACAATAATCAATATCCTATTATGAAAAAGTACATTATCATCGCGGCAGCCGCCATTGCTGCAATGGCATGCTCCAAAGTGGTTGATGCCCCCGAAGCACAGAGGGAAATCAGCTTCACCGTTGCTAACCGCGTCCAGACCAAGGCTGACTATGCAACCACCAACACCTTCGGCACCTATGCATGGTACACCGCAAACGCTGCTTCTGTTGCAGCTGCCACCGGTTCCGATCACGCCCCGTTTATGATCAATGAAGGAGTGGGTTACACAAGTTCCGTTTGGAAAACCCTCCACAACACCTTCTACTGGCCCAAGACCGGTTCCATTGATTTCATTTCCTACTCTCCTTTCGACGGCACCAATAACACCGACGACAGCAACCCCGCCATCACCCAGAACACCATCACTTATGATGATATCGACGTGACCGCCGATGTAATCGACTACATGTATGCCGACAAAGTGAACTGCGCCATCAACGCCAACACCACTCCCGCCCAGTCGGCCGTGCCCACCGTATTCCGTCACGCCCTTGCAAAGCTCAGCTTCAAGATTGCAGCCAACTTTATCACTGACGGAGATGCCACTAACCCCACTACTTGGGACGTTTATGTAAAGAGTGTCAAGATCTCCGGCTTCAAGACTATCGGCGACTGCGCACTCACCCTGAATGCCGACGGCACCAGCTGGGACAAGCCTGAAACCAATATCAGCTTGACCGAAACTCCTGAGATTGTATACGTTTGGACCAACCTGAGCGGTACTTCCGCCGAGCAGGAACTTATCCCTAACGCAAGTCTTACCGATAACACCAAGTGGATTAAGCTTAACGCTAAGGATAATCCCACCACTATCAATCCTGCCACCGGCTTCGTGATGCCTCAGGTTCTTGCAGCTAATACCCAGAAGATTGAACTGGCTCTGCACATCACCACTCATCTGGCAAATGGCCTTGATATTGAGGAGGATTACAACCGTGAGCTTGACCTTAAGGACCTTTCCAGCCTCAAGGCATGGCAGATGAACCAGAACATCGTTTACAACATCCAGATCAAGCCCGTTGCTTACGTTAACACCTACGACAATCCTAACGACGTAATCATTACCTTCGATCCTTCCGTCGCAGACTGGACAGATGTTAATGCCACCGCTATCATCCAGCTCTAACAGACTTAGACTATTTGTTTGAAATAAAAGCTTTTTCACCCCTTGGGCGGCTGACTACCGCCCCTGGGGACTAAGAAAAAGCAGATGAGAAAAGGCAGGATCATACTATCACTCCTGACAGCCGTGATACTCATCGCGGCCTGCTCCAGAGTGCAAATTGACCGTCCGGACAGCGAGATTTGCTTCCAGGTGGCCGAGGGCGGTGTGACCCTAACCAAGGCGGAGGACTATAAGGCAGACTACGGTTCTGTACCATTTGGAGCATATTCATGGTTCAGGGATCAGAACACGCAGGAAAGCACCTCCTTCATGACAAATCAGAAAGTCTCTTATTATCCCCAAAATAACGTCTGGGCCCCCGAAACCATCTATTACTGGCCAAGGGGCGGTAGCCTTGACTTCATCTGCTACTCACCATACGAGGCGGATGGTCCACAGGTAAGCGAGGAAAGTATCACCTTTACAGACATTACCGTTGGAACGGTTGATATCCTGTATGCCGACAAGCAGACAGGCCTTACATGCAACACCAATACTTACTATTATAATGGTGTTCCTGTACTGTTCCGACATGCGTTGGCAAAGGTTGGATTCACCTTGCGCCTGGCTTACAGCGAGGCATATCCTGAAACAGGAGATAAGACAAAATGGGAAGTTATCCTGAACAGTGCAACACTCAAAGACATACATACTACTGGTAATCTCAGTCTTGTTCTTGATGAATCCGGAGCTTGGAAGCTTCCGGACAGCAACACCTGGACCAGCAATGGGACAACCACAGATTATGTCTTAGACTGCGGGGCAATAGAGCCCTTCACCAGCACGAATGCTCAGGAAATAGGAAACAGTATTTTTGTCCTGCCGCAAACACTCGACCAGGGACAGAAACTGGTTCTTTGCTTCACCATTAAGACATGGCGCGACACGGGCAACGGATATCCGGAAGAGCCTGTGATAACGGAAACCCACGTGGCCATCGATGCCGGCCTTGCAACCGGCGCACTGCAATGCTGGGGCATTAACCAAAGCATAAGGTATAATCTCATCATGGCCCCAAGTATGTCCGGTACCGGACAATCTCCTTTGGATATTCACTTTGATCCTTCCACAGCAGGATGGGACAATGTGACGCTAAGTACGGTTTTACATTTTTGATAACATTTAACTATTAATTACTTAACTTTATCAAAGCTTTATGAAAAAGTTATTCTTCATTGCAGTAGCCGTCATGGCCATGGCAGCCTGCACTAAAAAAGAAATGAACCAAGTGGTGAAGGACAACGCAATCACCTTCCAGACTGCAACCTATCTTCCCACCAGCACAAAGGCAAGCGGTTCCGTTTTTGCCACCAACAAAACCTTTGGTACTTATGCCTGGAGTGACAACCAGCTCTTCATGAACAACATCGAGGTCAAGTACAACTCCAATAAAGGCCAGTGGGCTCCTGTTACCGTATTCTACTGGCCCAAGAACGAGCAGACCGTAGATTTCGTCAGCTACCATCCCTTCAGCGATGTCACCGTCAATCACGTTCCCATCGTCGAGGAAAACAAAATTACCTATAAGGACATCGACTTCAGCCTTTCCGCCAACCAGAAAGATTATATGTACGCCGACAAAGCTGTGGGTTACCACGACAACGGTACCGGCGAAGAAATCACCGACAGTGATAACGTGAATACGGAATCCGGACTCGCCGGCGTTCCCACGCTCTTCCGTCACGCCGGAGCCAAACTGGCCATCAATTGCACCACAACCTACGATTACCTTGCTGCCGCAGGTGACACCACCAAGTTTGAGATTACCATCAAGCAGGCTTATCTCACCGGCATTTATACCAAGGGAACTTGCGAACTGAATCTTTCCGACGCCACCAAAACCGGACTCGTTACCTGGAACAGGCCCGCCAACAATGTCTGGACCGCAGACGAGAACGTTACAAACGATCCGAACGCTACCATGTTCAAGATCAATGGCACTCCCCAGCTCAAGAAGGGCGAGAACGTTCCCATCATGGCCGAAACATACATTCTCCCTCAGACACTGGTTGCCAATCAGCAGATGCTTCACTTCATCATCGACGCCAAGACTTACCTGAAGAGAGCCAACGAGACCGAGTATACTCTCATTCTTGAGCAGACCGAAGAAAAGAATAAAGCCATCAAGGCCGACATCAGCCTCATTATGGGCAAGATTTCTGCATGGGAAATGAACGGCAGCTATGAGTACACCATCTACTTCGGCCCCGCATCGAGCCCTATTACCTTCGACCCCGCCGTCGTAGACTGGAAGAATTACGAGGAAAGCTCCAGCATCGAGCTCAACCTTACTCTGTAATTCCAAGCATTGGTCCGGGGCGGCTGACCCTGCCCCGGGTCACAAAGAAAAATTGCATATGCATATGCGCGCATACATTAAATATACAGCCATCACGGTCCTGTTCCTTTCTGCCCTCGGATGCAGCAAAGACAGGAGCGATGATAGAACTTACGCCCGGGAGACCATCCAGTTTGCGGGAGGCGAGGTGACCAAGGCCCTCCTGGAATCCGACGGGCTTCTCAAAACGCACACTCAGGTAAAGGTCTACGACTTCCTTACCGGTTTTGATGGAACCATCAATAACGAAACGGTAACTGCATCAGACACTTACAAGTATGTGGACGATGTGGTTGAATATCAGGAGACCACGCAGAACTGGCCCTTTACCACTGTAAGCCATGAATACCGCTGGACCAAGTCCGGTACGCACCGCTTCTTCGGCTGGTTGAACAAAGACCAGACGTACAACAATAACGCAGGGATGACGACGTATACTTTCTTCGGGGCCGATCCCACCCTGAATGAGAACACGCTGGTGATGACCACCCCGAATTATTGCTGGACCATGAGTTCTCCCCAGTACGACTTCCTGTACGCCAAACAGGCCGTTGTGCGCAATGCGGCCGATGGAGACTACTCCGACGTTATCCTACCCATGAAGCACATGTTCACCGCCGTAAGCCTGACACTTGAGAATATTTCCACCAACACCAACATCCGCATTACCGGGTTAAGTACCCTGTATAACGGGGAAGACAAGTTCCTGCACAAAGGAAACGCCCAGGTGGATTTTTCTGCAAACGGCGAACTCACCCCTACTTATACGCTCACGGGCGATGAAACCCATCCTTTCTTCAACGTATCGGGGATGAGTGGTATTTCCGTGGCCCCGGGAGAGCAGTACGACATCCTGAAATCCAGCAACAACAAGCTGAAGAACAGCGACGGAACGGCCACCGGCAACACGCAGGAGTTCTATATGACCTGGCCGCTCACTCAGCAGCAGATCAGTAACTACAAGTTGAATCCCTTCGGAGAAAAGTATTACGACGAGGAAGACAAGATCCTGGCCTTATCCTATATAGCAGGTCAGAGCCCCGAACAGACCGTGCGGATTCCGTTCCCGGCCAAAGACTGGAGGGCGGGAACAAAGATGCATATGAACATCGAGTTTACCGACAAGGCCATCAGTATCGTTGGCAGCGCCCTGCCGTGGGATTATAACGACCATCACATTTCCTTTAACAATGAATCCCTGGTGGTCCCCAACAAAGTATCCATCGACGGGATGACGGAATTGGGAGACAATGCAACCGTATACATCACGCCAGAGATGCCCGAACTCACCTGCAGGCTTTATATCTCTTCCCTGCAGGGAGCCACGCTGGTGATTACCAAGGTGGGTCCCGATCCGGCGTATTTTACCTTGGATCCAGCGTCAATAACCATTACGGGACAGCAGTTGAGCTTCAAGGTTAAGGCTTCCAGCCTTTCCACCGGAGGTGTCCAGCGTACCTGTCAGCTTTCCTACACGGTTGTGCTCCCCGACGGCCGAGAGATTGAAGGCGACTCGGAAATCCGAGGCAATGACCATAATTATACCTTTGCAAGGCATTAATGCTGGAAACGATGAAAATGAAGTATCTACATATATTCGCCCTGCTGTGGGCAACACTGTGGCTCTTGTCCTGCACAAGAGAGACAGTGCCGAACGGTGAGACCGATGGCGATGGAATCGTCCTGGATTTCTTTTGCGTTTCCCCCTCTACCAAGGCAGGAATAAGCGGGACCAAGCCCGGAGAAGATCAGTGGAACGAGAATCTCATCAGTACCATTGACGTTTTCCTATATCCCGCCAGTGGCTCGGGGAATGCCGTGGCACACAGACGTTATACCCCCAACAACACCAGCGGGCAGGCTTCCATTTCCATCTTTACAGACGATTCTTTCATCAATAACACCCTGGTTCCCGGTGACAATATCGGCTTCTGGGTATATGCCATAGCCAATTATCCCGGAACCCTTGTTGCTAATGAAAACAATCTGGACGGCACTTCCATCACAGCCCTGAAGACGCTTTCCCTCAGCTGTGATTTCAGCGCTGCCGCCAACCATAGGCAGTCTTCATTCGTGATGGACGGGGAAAGCTTTATTTCCCCGATAGAAAAAGGAAGCCGCATTGTAGCAAGGGGAGAAATCGGCCTCAAGAGGGTGGCTGCCAAAATCACCGTCCAGCTGAACATTAAAGACACCATCCAGATTAGGAAGACCGCTACTATCAATGATGTCGAAGTACATTACACGGAGATTTGGGAGCCCATGACGTCTGGAGAACGAAGCATTGAAATGTATCTGGAAAACGGCGTCAAGAGAACCACCCTGGCGGCCAAACCCATAGAAGCCGAAGACTCCGACTACTTCTCCTATACCGGCAACCGGATGGTCTTTAACAAGAGCACGGCCACAGAAGATGCCGGTTTCCCCTGGGTGACCGACCCCACGTATGTGTATCCCCAACATTGGGAATATGCATCCAAGACGGCTCCCACCAAAGAGCCCACCCTCAAGCTTATCCTTCCTTGGAGACGCCTCTCCAGGATAGATAACGGTATTCAGATAAACGCAACCCAGAAACAGTTCTACTACAAGATCATTATCCCCGACGACACCCGGGCCGATGACGGGGACGACACCTTCCTGCGGAACTTTGTGCGCAACAACTGGTACAACTTCCGTATGGATGTGGGTATGCTGGGCAGCGAAACCGACGAAGCCGCCGTGGCGGTATCCGGTTACTATTACGTTGTGGACTGGCAGGATAGAGACGTGGTTTTAAAAGAAGCCGCCATCGGCAAGGCGCGCTTCCTGTCCATCGAAGATAAAGAGCACACCATCTACAACGAGGAGTCGCTTAATATGCTGTACACCTCTTCGCACCCTGTAGCTCTGAATGTGTCCAAGGGAAGCACTACACTGGATATTACGGCCACAAAGATTTACTATGGTGACAAGGCCGAGAACAGCACTGTAGGCGGAGGCACTGTCAAGGTAGCGGCGTCCGGAAATGCGGATTACGCTGCAGGACAGAAATATATCGAATACAATGCAACCCAGCGCAAGGCCCGCAATAACAATGAAGATTGGGTAAAAGTGGAGGGAGACTATGTAAAGTTCCACCACACCCTAAATAATGACTTCTCATCATCTGACTTTGATTCGGCGCCTTACATTATCCGTTTCAACCTGTATCATGCCGATCATGCCAACGACAATCAATACAAACAGCCGGTAAAGATTACCCAGTATCCGGCGATGTATTTAAAAACAATAGGATCTAACGGAAATGTGTTTGTTAATAACAAGAGTTATGCAAGTTCCAGCGGTGGCGTCATAAAAGACGACAGCAATAATAATCTTGGATCCCTTGTTAATCCTAACGATTTGTCGTCGGGTAGCGCCAATACTAATATGTATAGCGCCAATACTAATATGTATGTAGTATACCTTTCCGTTCTGCCCGCAGACTCTTCGTCACTTATCGGAGACCCTCGTACAGACGGATCAACCTTGGTTGTAAATACGCTTAACAACCTTAACCCGGAGGGACATTACTATAGACCTGCCGCCGAAAATTCCCAATCGATAATTGCCCCGGCGGTTATGATTGCTTCGTCATATGGCCGAACCTATGCCACATTGTACGAGAATTCCAGGACCCGCTGTGCGGCCTATCAGGAAAGTGGATTTCCGGCAGGCCGTTGGAGACTGCCTACCAGTGCAGAGATAGAATTCTTTGTGATGCTTTCCGAAAATGGCTGTATTCCCACTTTGTTTAATCCTGGACAAGATAGCAATACACAGTATTCTTATTATTGGGCTGCTGGCGGCTATGGTTATACCGGAAGTGACTTTAAGATGATTAGCAATCTGACCGCCACAACAAATAACAATGGTGTCGGTTATTATACCGGTTCAATTTCCAACTGGTCCTATACAACGCATATGGTCTATACGCGTTGTGTATATGATATCTGGTACTGGGGTGAAGACCCGGATTCCAGCCACTTAGAGAGTTGGGGAGGCTACCAGACTACTAAATAGTTGACTGAGATGAAAAAAATCCTCTACATACTATTCGCAACGAGCCTGGCCCTGGCGGGATGCACCCGCGAGGAGCCTGGTCACGTGAACGTTACTCGAAAGTTCGAATCCACATTGGACACCACCGGGCGCGTTCTGGTGCAGTTTGAGGTGTCCATTCCCACGCTTACGCCCCAGACCAAAGCCCTGGGCGAGACCCCGTCGGGAGACCTGGACAAGATGTATCTTGCCGTGTTCGGCCGAAGCGGCTATCTTAAAGAGTATGTAGAGGCCACCATCACCCCGGCCACCACCAACGGAAAAGTAAATGAGACCGACAAGGAAAACGGCGTCTTACTTAACCGATACACCATTTCCGCCACACTTGCCCTGAGCGAGAACAGCGAACGCCACATCCACTTCCTTGGAAACGGTCCCACTACCATGGAATTCGGTCAGGAGACCGACCTCATCCCCAACCTCATGTCTCCCGAGGGGAAGGGCGGTTACTGGCAATACGCTATCCTCCCGGGCATCAAGGCCAAGCGCAACAGGGATGTATACACCACGGAACAATTAAATGCAGATCCCACCATCGACCCCGACGCGTTCATCCTTCAGAACGGCTTCTATGTGCTTCACGACGATACCGCCGCATACTTTGCCGATGTTCCCCTCATTCGCAACTTCTCCAAGATTGTGGTGGAAGACATGGATGGCAGCAACTTCATAACACATTCCTTTGCAGCTGTAAACATTGCCACATCAGGTTCCATCGCGCCCTATTACAGCGCCGGCTTTATTCAGGACTATCAGAGCAAGTCTTACGTAGACCTTCTAAGCGATCTTAAGTACCCCGCCCTTCTGCCTCTGAACGCCACCTTCAACGACGATGTGCCCAGTGCCACAGCCTTCCAGAACATAGGTGCCGGCGTTGCGGCTTTGAACGGCAGCGTCTATATGTACGAGCGCCCCATTCCGGACGACGACCAGAAACCCACGTCTGTGATCATCTACGGCCATTTCACCGATCCGGACACCGAGGACGGAGACGATAGTGGTGATTATTATTACAAGGTGGATTTGATGGACGCCAATGGATACTATCCTATTTATCGTAACTTCAAATACCGTATCCAGATCAGGGAAATCCTTCGTCCCGGCACCACTACTCCCGAAGATGCCATCCGCGCCATGGGTAGCGGAGACATTTCGGCCGACATTGCCACTCAGAACCTTACCGACATATCCGACGGAACCAGCCATATCCTGGTTTCGTTTATGAACAAGACCCTCATTCACCAGTATCCTTACACGGATGACAATGAAACGGTACAGCTGACCCTGCTCTATAAGTATATCCCGAACGTTAGCGCCGATGTGAACAATGACGGAGAAGCCGACTGGAACAACACGCTTGTCGAAAATGGCGGTCCTGTCACCATTACCCTTCAAACGATGGCCGACAACCCCATCATCACCGGCTATACGGTGGGCGACACGGACGATGCCAACGGGTTCAGGACCATCACTATCACCACAAGCCAGCCCCTGGGCTACCTGCGTACCCAGTATATTCAGATTAAGGGAACGCATACGGTGACCCATGAGGACCCCAACACCGGGGGAACCTCGACGACCGCCACCACGCTGTACCGAAACGTCACCTTCTCCATGATCAGCACACAGACGATGACGGTGACGTGCAGCCCCGCCAGAATACCGAAGGGTGCTGGAGAGGAGATAACGGTGAATATCTCCATCCCCAAGGACCTGCCGTCCAGTATGTTCCCGCTAGCATTCTACCTGGAGGCAGAACGGCTGTCCCTTACGCCGGACAATACCAAGCCCAACAACAATCTGCCGGTGCAATCCGGTAACTCCATATATGACACGGGGGAACCGGCGTTCCACTTTATCCGTACGGTTACCGAAGCCGAATACCTTGCCCTGTCTGCGAGCAGCAACACCACTACGGTCACCATACCCTGCTACTTCAAGACCAACATGCTGGAAAGCGCCTCCAACATCCGCGTCAAGGACGAGAAAGGATACTTTACCACCGGGGACACGTATTTCCGGAACATCGGCTCACAGCTGCAGTTCAAGGAGCTCAGCTTCCCCAATGGCATCAACAAGGCTATCAGCAGCTATACCGACTTCACCTTCAAGCTGGACGACAGCGACGACCTGCCTGAGAAGGTATACCTGAAATTCTCCAACGTACGGCCTCTTCCTTCATCCGGACTGTCCATGGTTACGGATCCCGAGGACGCGTATCATGGATGGTACTGGTACTCACCTGCCGCAACCGCCAACAGTGACCTGCAGCACGGTTACGAGGGCTATCCCAGATACCAACCTGTCGTCAAGCTGGCCACCCAGGATGCCACCGGCATCGCCCAGGTGTGGCTGGAGGCTCCCGAGTACGTTGACGCCTATATGAAGTATGAGATTCCGGCAACGGGCATCAGCATAGAAGGTAACGCGACACGAAACCTGATTCTGAGAGTTCCTAACAAGACCACAGCCGATCTCGTAGCCACCCTCACTCCTTATGCATCTACCGACGTAGTCACGTGGACTTCGTCCAATACCGGCGTAGCCACTGTGGATGCGAACGGTCATCTAACAGCGGTTGCAGTGGGCAACACAACCATTACCGCCACGGCAAGGCAAGGTGTTTCCGCTTCGGTTACGGTTAACGTACGCGAACTCTCCTTCAGTAACCTTAACTTCTATAATGCCAATAACGGAAGTGTGATTACATCGGTGTCCATCGGTAACAACCAGGATGTATGGTTCCGCTTCGATTACGATAGCGAGTACTACGGATCGGCCTATCCGGTAACGTTTACGCTGACTAATCTAACGACGGCTGACGACCGCCTGGTTTCCAATGGCAATGGCTCGTACACATTCACGCCTACGGACAACAACACAACGCAGTACGTGCACCTGAAGACCTCGACACGCTTTAACCGCGGCACCGTGGCCATCAGTCATCCTTACTACGCCACTCCGGCCGCCAAGACTGTCAACAGGTCTCTGCTTATTATGACTAATGAATTATTAGCCAAGGGCTATGATAACAATAATCCGACAAAGCTTACAACCAGTACTAACGTTATCATGTCTACGGCTCAGGGCAGCGGAGACCTGGTGAGTAATATAAGGTTCAATAATAGCTTTAATAATACCAGTAACATATCTGCAGATATTTCCGACGGCGTCGATGAGAATACACGGATATACTTCAGGTATGTCAATAGTAATAATACGTACTATGATCACGATTCAATAACCCTGGATGACCTGGCCAAGTTAAGAGAAGGGACCCTGTCTTCCGTTACGCTTCATTTCTATCGGTGGGTAACAGGTACGTATTCGATAGATTTTACTAATTCATCAAACACTTCTGCAGCAGAGAATGGTGAGATAAACGACTCATCTCGCGGGATTGTTATTCAGTTCACAAACAGCACAGAACATTACGATGGTTTTTTGATATTTAAAAATAACTATCGACTGGATGTTGGTTCAAATAATTCTTCCGGGACAATTACAGTTTCTGTTAATGCCAATTCTCCTTTGGTGGGCTGCAAACTCACAAGCGCAACCTTTACATATTTCAAATCGGGGAGCACAACATACAATAGCCGAAATGTGACGGCAAGTCCGGGAACAATGTCCGGAAAGACTAATTGGAGCGCCTCCAGTTCTGGAGAAGGGAATGGTGACACGTTAGTCACATTTACCATGGCAAATGGTAATCCAAACAATGCTATTACAAACCTTTCTATAGGTTACGGTTACTGGGACTTCTAATCGACTAATTGATTGTCTATCAATACTTTAGTTTTTTCTCTTTAGGCTGTTTGGCCCAAAGAGAAATTTCTATTATACTCATTATCAGACACTTACGCCACAAGCAAAGGCAACCCTTGCTTTTCACGCGCGCGTGATGTACCTTTGTATGTATGGAAACAATCAAGGACAAATACTTCGAAGGCGAGCGCCCGCTGTATTGCAGGCGCGACGGCCTGCGGCTGGAGGGGGTTGTCATCGGCCCCGGAGAATCGGCACTGAAAGAAGGGGCCGATATCGAAGCCGTGAACTGCGAATTCAAGGGCAAGTACCCCTTCTGGGAGTGCGACGGATTCGTCATCCGGGACTGCATCTTCCGCGAAGGCGCCCGCGCCGCCCTGTGGTACACCCGCGGGTGCAAGATGTACGACACCCTGGTGGAAGCCCCCAAGATGTTCCGCCGCATCAGCGGCTGTTACCTGGAGAACGTGCGTATCCCCGACGCCCTGGAAACCTTCTGGGACTGTGACAAAGTGGTGCTCAAGAATGTAGAAGCGACCAATGCCAACTACATCTTCATGCACACGGATAATATCGAAGCCCAAAACTTCAAGCTCCAGGGCAACTATTCCTTCCAGTATTCCAAGAACGTGATTATCCGCAACTCGGACCTGGACACCAAGGACGCCTTTTGGGAGAGCGAGAACGTCACGGTATACGATTCCCGCATCCAGGGGGAATTCCTGGGGTGGTATGCCAAAAACCTCAAGCTGGTGCGCTGCCATATTGGCGGCACCCAGCCCCTGTGCTACTGTGAAAACCTCACCCTGGAGGACTGCACCTTTGAGCCCGACGCCGACCTGGCCTTTGAATACAGCAGCGTCCAGGCCACCGTCAAGGGTCACATCACTTCTGTGAAGAACCCCCGCAGCGGCTTCATCAAGGCCGACAGCATCGGCGAAGTCATCATCGATGAAAACATCAAACAACCTGGTAACTGTGAAATACAATTTTGATCAATGCCCGGACCGTCGCGGGACCGAAAGCGTAAAATGGGACCTGTACCCCGGAACGCTGCCCATGTGGGTGGCCGATATGGACTTCCCCGTGGCGCCGGAAATCAAGGCCGCCCTGCAGCGGCGCCTGGATCACGGCGTCTTTGGCTATGAACTGATTCCCGATGCTTACTTCGAGGCCATCGGCCGATGGTTCGCGGGAAGGCATGGCTGGGAGGGTATCGGCCGGGAAAACATCGTCCCCACCACCGGCGTCATTGCCGCCTACAGCGCCGCCATCAAGGCCATGACCGTGCCTGGAGACAAAGTGCTGGTGATGACCCCGTGCTACAATGCCTTCTTCCCCGCCATCCGCAACAACAAATGCGAGCAGCTGGAGAGTCCCCTGCGCTGCGACGGCAACCGCTGCATCGTGGACTGGGACGACTTCGAGGCCAAGGCCAGGCAAGCCAAGGTATTCCTCCTGTGCAACCCCCACAACCCCGTAGGTCGCGTCTGGACCCGGGAAGAGCTGCTGCTGATGGCCGAGATCTGCCGCCGCAACGGCGTGTTTGTGGTGGCCGATGAAATCCACTGCGAACTCACCTATCCCGGCCACGACTACACCCCCTGGGCCACCCTGCCCCCGCACTATGTGCAGAACTCCGTGTCCTGCATCTCCCCCACAAAGGCCTTCAATATTGCCGGCATCCAGATTGCCAATATCTTTGCGGCCGATCCCGCCGTGCTGGCCAGGATGGACCGCGCCATCAACGACAACGAATGCTGCGACGTGAACGTCTTCGGCGTCACCGCCCTGATGGCCGCCTATAACGAAGGCGGCGCGTGGCTGGACCAGTTGCGCAACTATCTGTGGCACAATGCCCGCACCGTGTCCTGCTACCTGGAGGACGAACTGCCCCGCATGAACGTACTGCCGCTGGAAGGCACCTACCTCATGTGGCTGGACTGCCGCGCGGCCATGAAGCCCGGTGAGCCTCTGGAAGGGTTCAGCGAGCGCTTTGCCACCCACCTGCGGGAAAAACACGGCCTGGTCCTGAGCACCGGCACCATCTACGGAGCTGCCGGAGAAGGCTACGAGCGCCTGAACATCGCCTGCCCCCGCACCCGCCTGCTGGACGGCCTGGAACGGTTCCGGGACGGCTTCCTTACTTACCGTGTTGCATAACTTTCTCATACATAGTGATTTACAAAAATCTTCCTATTCCAAAAGGAGCAGGAGGATTTTCATAAAACAATGATAATCAAATGATTGCACATCACGCTCAAAAATGGTTGCTGGCCATTGCGCTGGCCGCCATCGCCTGCAGCCCCAAAAAGACGGCCGATCCGTCGGCCCAGGACTTTGCGCCATTCATCAAAGCGTATACGGGCGGTATCGTAACCACCGAAACGGCCATCCGCGTGGACCTGGCCGAAGACGCCACCGCCCACGTTACCGACGGCCTGTTCCGCTTCAAGCCCGCCGTCAAGGGCGATGTCAAGTGGAACGGCGGCCAGTCCGTGAGCTTTATCCCGGCCGAAGGAGCCCTCAAGGAAGGACAGGTGTACCAGGTGAGCTTTGCACTGGGCCAATTGATAGAAGGGGCACCGGAGGCCTTTGACTTCGGCATCACCGTCAAGGGCCACACACCGGCCCTGTCCATGCTCCAGGAGGAGCCCGACAACGGCCGCGCCTTCCGCGTTGTGCAGTCCTCCCTGAAAGACGGGGCCGTGGAGATTGTCCTGAGCGAACCCGCCGCCAACGCCGGCATCAAAGGCCTGGTGGAAGTGAGCGGAGTGGAACGATCCTATCTCCAAATAAACGGCAAAACCATCTCCATCACTTATGAAGGACAGAACGGAGACCTGGGCGTTACCCTGGACAAAAACCTGAAAGGAGAGAGCGGTGCCAGTCTGGGAGAAGACTTTTCCCGCATCTTCCGGCAGGGAGAGGAAAAGCCCGCCGTAGTCATTCCCTTCAAGGGCAACATCCTGCCGGACCGCCAGCAGATGATCCTTCCCTTCCGTGCCGTGAACCTGAGCGCCGTGGAAGTGCGCGTGGTCAAGGTGTATGAGAAGAACATCCTGGTGTTCCTGCAGGAAAACGACCTGAACGGCAGCAACAGCCTGCGCCGCTGCGGCCGCCTGGTTTATAAAGGCGACATTGCCCTGGACGCCACCAGGGACCTGCATCAGTGGAACACGCACAGCATAGACCTGAGCGGTCTGTTCAAGCAGGAGCCCGGGGCCATTTACCGTATTAGAATCAGTTTCCGCCAGGACCAGAGCCTGTATGGCGGCAAGGAGCCCATGCAGGCCCTGAGCACGGCCGGCGGCAAGCCTTCCCAGGCCGATGAAGCCGTATGGGATACCCCCAACCCCTACTACTGGGACAATTACTACGACTGGGACAACTACAATTGGGAGGATACCGAGAATCCGGAAAAGCCTTCCTATTATATGGATTCCAGCCGGTTCCCGGCCGTGCAGCTGCTCTCCAGCGACCTGGGTCTGATGGCCGACTATGCCGGCGGCAATCAGCTGTGGGTGGCTGCTACGGACCTCATCACCGCCAAGCCGGTTTCCGGTGCCAAACTGGAAGTGTATGACTATCAGCTGCAGAGCATCGGCACGGCAAAGACCGACGGAAAAGGCCTGGCCACCGTAGAGGTCAAGCGCAAGCCCTTCGCCGTGGTGGCCAAGGCCGGCGGCAGCACCGCCTACCTCAAGGTGACCAGCGGCGACGAGCGTTCCGTGAGCCGCTTCGACGTGGGCGGAGAAGTGATCAAGGAAGGCATCAAGGCCTTCATTTACGGAGAACGCGGCGTGTGGCGCCCGGGAGATACCCTGCACGTGACCGCCATCGTGGCCGACAAGGGCAGGAACCTGCCATCGGCCCATCCCGCCACCCTGGAGGTGTATACCCCTTCCGGCTCCTTCTACAGCAAACTCACCCGCAAGGGAACCGACGGCTTCTTCAGTTTTGACATCCCCACCAAGGCCGATGACCCCACCGGCTACTGGAACGCCTACCTCAAAGTGGGCGGCAGCAGCTTCCACAAGGTGCTGCACGTGGAAACCGTGAAGCCCAACCGGCTCAAGGTGAACACCACCTATCCCTCTGTGCTGGAAGCCGGCAAAACCATCTCCGTGCCCGTGAACGCCTCCTGGCTGAGCGGCGGAGTGGCCGGCAACATGGCCGTACGCGCCCAGATGACCTTGAAAAAAGCCTCCGGCGCTCCTTTCAAGGGCTTTGAGAAATACCAGTTCTTCCAGCCTGTGACTTACAGTGCCGACGAACAGGTGCTGTTCAAGCATCGGCTGGATGCAGGCGGCAACCTCAACGCCCAGGTGGCCCTGCCGGCTGCCGATAACGCGCCCGGCATGCTGCAGGCCTTCATCGTCACCTCTGTGGAAGAGCCCGGCGGAGACGAGAGCTTTACCACCGAGACCATCCCCTATTCCCCGTACAGCGCCTACGTGGGCATCCGCGTTCCCGAGGGAGATTACCTGGAGACGGATACCCCCCACCAGTTTGTCCTGGCCGTGGTGGATCCCTATGGCAAGCGTGTGAAAGGCCACAAGGTGGAATATGCCGTGTACAAGACCGGCTGGAGCTGGTGGTGGGACAACGCCGGCGGCTCCCTGGACGCCTATGTAAACGGCAGCAACGTGGAGAAAGTGCAGGGCGGCACCCTGGTCATGGGAACCCAGGACGCCAGCTTCAGCTTCCAGGTGGATTATCCCGCCTGGGGCCGATACATGGTCCTGGCCAAGGACCTGAACTCCGGCCACGTGAGCGGCGCATCCTTCACGGTGGACTGGCCCGAGTACCGCGGCCGTGCCGACCGCAGGGATCCCGAAGCCCTCACCATGCTGTCCGTCTCCACCGACAAACCCTCCTATCTGGTGGGTGAAAAGGCTACGGTATTCATCCCCGCGGCCCAGGGTGGAAAAGCGCTGGTAACCCTGGAGAATGCCGGCGGCATCCTCTCCCGCGAATGGGTGGAAACCGGCGTCCAGGACACGCCCTGGAGCTTTACCGTCACCCCGGAAATGGCGCCCAACATCTATGTGCAGGTAACCCTGCTGCAGCCTTACGGCAATACGGTGAACGACCTCCCGCTGCGGCTGTACGGCGTACAGCGCGTGAAGGTGGAGAACCCCGCCTCCCATCTGCAGCCGGTGATTGACATGCCTAAGACCCTCCATCCCGAGGAACCCTTTACCATAAAGGTATCCGAACAGAACGGCAAACCCATGACCTATACCCTCGCCATTGTGGACGAAGGTCTGCTGGACCTCACCGCCTTCAAGACGCCCGATCCCTGGAGCCAGATGTACAAGTACGAGGCCTTGAACGTAAACACCTGGGACCTGTACGACCAGGTGATTGGCGCCTTCAGCGGAAAATTCTCTCCGCTGGCGGCCATCGGCGGTGACGAAGACGCGCTGCGCAGCGCCCGTAAAGACAACCGCTTCAACCCCGTGGTGCTGTTCCAGGCCCCCAGGACCCTGCAGAAGGGTACCGACGTCCTCAAACTGCAGCTTCCCATGTACGTGGGCAGCGTGCGCGTGATGCTCATCGCCGGACACGACGGCGCCTACGGAAATGCCGAGAAGACCGTCCCCGTACAGAATCCGCTGATGGTTGTGACCACCCTGCCGCGCGTAATGGGCACCGCCGAGGAAACCGTTGCGGCCGTAAATGTGTTTGCCATGGAAGACGGCATCGGCGAGACCTCTGTTACGGTGAAGGCCGATGGTCCTCTCTCCGGCGGCGGCACCCAGAAGGTGAACTTTACCGCCAAGGGAGACCAGCTGCTGTGCTTCCCGCTCAAGGCATCGGCCGATGAGGGCGTCGCCCACATCACGGTATCGGCCCGGGCGGGCGGCCACAAGGCCACCGAAACCGTGGCTCTGGAGGTGCGCAACCCCAACCCGCTCATAACAGCTGTGGAACGCTTCACGCTGGATTCCAAAGAAAGCCGTCAGGTAAAGGGCAACACCCTGCAACTGGCCGCCTTCCCGGCCGTGGATGTGCGGGAACTCTTCCTCAACATGAAGGCCTATCCTTACAGCTGCACCGAGCAACTGAGCGCGCGCGGGCTGGTGTTCCTGCAGCTGCTGCCCATGCTGGATGAAGCCGATGCCACCGAGGCCCGCGGCCTTATCCCGGGCATCATCGGAGAGCTGTATGCACGTCAGAATACCGACGGGGGCTTTGCCTACTGGACTGGCGGGACTTCCAACACCTGGGTCTCCTCCATGGCCGGACAATTCCTGGCCGAAGCTGCCAAAGCCGGCTTCGAGGTGAATACGGGAGTGGTGAACAGCTGGAAGAGCTACCAGCAAAAGATGAGTCAGGTGTTCCGCGTGGCAGGCAACAACTTCTTCTCCTACCTGGACGAAGCCTACCGCCTGTACAGCCTGGCCGTGGCCGGCGCTCCTGCCCTGGCGGCCATGAACCGCCTCAAGGAAAGTGAGAATATCGGCAACCAGGCACGCTGGATGCTTTCCGGCGCCTATGCCCTTAGCGGAAAGGCCTCGCTGGCCGGCAGCCTGCTGGACGGTGCCAGCCGGGAATTCCCCGAATACGAGCCGTATAATATTACGTATGGTACATCCCTGCGTGACCGGCTGCTGGCCGTGGACGCCCTGGCCCTGAACGACCGCGTGGCCGATGCCCTGGCCGTAGCGGCCGACCTTACCGTGCGTGATCTCTCTACCCAGGAGAGCGCCTTTGCGGCCATTGCCTACCGCCATCTGTATGGAAAGATGGGAAATACCCGGGTGAACGCCACCGTGGGTTCCCGGACGGTAGCTTCGGCATCACTGGTTTCCCTGCCTCTGGACGGCCCGGTCGCTGTAAAGAACCTCTCCGACGGCCGGCTCCATGCCACCGTCCTCACCCAGACCCGTGCCGGAGGCCGCAAGGCTGTGTCCAACGGACTGGGCGTTACGGTGAACTATGTGGACGAGAACGGCAAGGCGCTTAACCCCGCCAGCCTGAAGCAGGGTACGCGTTTCACCGCTATCGTGAAGGTGACGGGGGATCCTGTCCGCGCCCATGAGAACCTGGCCCTCAACCTGGGCGTCCCGTCCGGTTGGGAGATTGTGAACGACCGCCTCACCGGATCGGCCACAGCCGAAGACGGCTACGATTACAAGGACATCCGGGACGACCGCGTGCTGTGGTTCTTCGGCCTGCCTGCCGCCCGCAGCAAGACCTTCAAGGTACAGCTGCGTGCCGCCTACGAAGGCACTTATGTCCTGCCCGCCGTGGTGTGCGAGGCCATGTATCAACCTGCCGTGAACGCCTGCACGGCCACTGGCAAAACCAGTGTCACGCGCTAGGCGCATAACCTTATTACTGGCAGCCGCGCTCTTGGGAGCGTGGCTGCTGTGCTTGCCGCGGGAGCTGTTCCCCGGTGTAAGCTATTCCACGGTGGTAGAGAGCGCCGACGGGGAGCTGCTGGGCGCGCGCATTGCGGCCGATGAGCAGTGGCGTTTTCCGCCCTGCGACACCGTGCCTTCCCGCTTTGCCGCAGCGCTGGTGCAGTTCGAGGACCGTCACTTCTGGTGGCATCCCGGCGTAGATCCGTCGGCCCTGGTTCGCGCTGTGCGGGACAATTTGCGCAGCGGCCACGTGGTGAGCGGCGGCAGCACCATCACCATGCAGGTGATCCGCCTGTCCCGGCAAAAGGAACGCACGTTGTGGCAAAAGTGCATAGAGGCCGTGCAGGCCACCCGGCTGGAGCTGCGCCTTTCTAAACGTCAGATCCTGGCCCTGTATGCCTCGTATGCGCCATTCGGCGGCAATGTGGTGGGGCTGGAAGCCGCTTCCTGGAGGTATTTCGGCCGGCCCGCCGCCGAGCTGTCCTGGGGTGAGGCCGCCACCCTGGCCGTACTGCCCAACGCTCCCGCCACCCTGCACCTGAGCCGCGGACGGGAGGAGTTGCTGGGCAAACGCAACCGCCTGCTCCTTCGGTTGCTGGAGCATGGGGATATATCGACCGACACCTACGAAGGCGCCCTGGAAGAACCCCTGCCGGAAGCTCCCCTTCCCCTGCCGTCCTGGGCCTACCATTATGTAGAGCGATGTCCCCGGGGTGCACGTACCCGCAGTTCCCTGAACCTTCCCCTGCAGAAAGCCGTGGAAGCCACGGTGAACCGCCGCTCCGACGACCTTGCCCTGGAGGGCATTGCCGATATGGCCGCCGTGGTGATTGACAATTTGTCCGGAGAGGTGGTGGCCTATGTGGGAAACGCGTCTCCGTACCGGGAAAGGCCCGGCGTGCAGGTGGACGTAGCTTCTTCTCCGCGTTCTACGGGCAGTATCCTCAAACCGTTCCTGTATGCCGCCGCCCTGCAGGATGGGGTGATTCTCCCCCGGACCCTGCTGCCCGACATTCCTGTGAATCTGGGCGGCTTCGCCCCCCAGAACTTTGACAAACAGTACTACGGCGCCGTACCGGCCAATGAGGCCCTGGCCCGGTCCCTCAACGTACCATCCGTGTTCCTGCTGCGGCAGTACGGCGTGCCCAAATTCCACGCCCTGCTGCGGTCTTTGGGGCTTAGCACCTTGACCCAGGCGCCCGAGCACTACGGCCTGTCACTGATCCTGGGTGGTGCCGAAGCCCGGCTGGACCAGGTGACCGCGGCGTATGCGCAAATGGCGAAGTCTGGTCGCGACGGCGCGGCCGATAAAAAGGCCGATGGCCGCACCGTCATCGACCAGACTTCGCCTATAACGGATGAGGCGGCCTTGTGGTACACCTTCGAGGCGCTGAAAGAGGTGAACCGGCCGGACGAGCTGGACTGGCGGCTGATACGGTCTGTGAGAAAGGCGGCGTGGAAAACCGGCACCAGCTACGGGTTCCGGGATGCGTGGGCCGTGGGCATGACGCCCCGCTGGACCATCGGCGTATGGACGGGCAATGCCGATGGCCACGGCGTCCCCGGTCTGGTGGGCGCCCGCACCGCCGGGCCCGTGCTCTTCGATATCCTGAACCTGTTGCCGTACTCCGATGAATGGTTCCCGGAGCCGCAAATCACGCCGGAGATGACCGGTGGCGACAGTTCGGCCGAAAAGAAGGCCGATGGCCGCACCGTCATCCACCGGTCATCTTCCGCGGTTTGGGCACGGGTGTGCCGGGATTCGGGCATGCTGGCGGGGCCGGACTGCCCCGGGGAGGAAATGCTCATTCCGGCGGCGGGGCTGGATTCCGAGCCATGCCTGTACCATCACACCGGCGAGTTCGTGCTGCCCCCGGCCATGGAATGGTATTATCGGCCCCATCATCCGGAATACACCGGGGCCACGCGGCCGCAGAATACCGCCGCCGTCCAGTTCATCTATCCGCAGAACAGCGCCCTGCTGTCCATTCCCCGTCAGCTGAGCGGTGACAAGGAGGGCGTGGTGTTCCGCGCCGCCCATCACAGCTCCGGCGCCACGCTCTGGTGGCACCTGGACAACACCTATGTGGGCGAAACCACCTTCCGCCACGAGCTCCGCCTGGCCCCCGCCCCGGGAAAACATACCCTCACCGTGGTGGACGATGAGGGCAATTCGGCTTCCGTGAGGTTTACCGTAGCGCCTTAGGCCCGGCAGTTGTTCACAAATTCTTCCGGAGTCATCACTTGCATGGGTTTGGGAACTTCCCGGGAGAGCATTTATTTGTCGTTGGTGATGATGAAATCACAGCACTGATTATAAGCGAAGGATATCTGTGCCAATTCAACTGATTTTTCAAAGAATTTTAATCTTTCCAGCAGACTGTTTTTGAGTCTGAAGGCCGTTTGTGTTCTGGGCACCGCTTCCATTTGTATAACATTTTTGGCAGTTCGCCGCTCACCACATAAGTGACTGTTTGTCAAATGATTAAGTTTTTCTCTTGATACCCGCCGGGATCAAGAGAAAAACTTAACTATCTAATAATCAAAATATTAAAAGGTCACCCAAAACTACTACAGGCCGTAGTGGGAAATGGCCTTGTAGAAGATGCTGCTGATACGGACGGTTTTACCGGATTCTACTTCAAAGACGATGGACTTGGAAGGAGCCTCGGAAGCCGTTTGGGTCTTTGACAACTCAAATTCCTCATCGGCGTCTTCATAGGGAACCCAGGTAATCTTCTTATTGTCTCCGGCATAGTTGTACCAATGTCCCTGCTCCACGGTGATGGAAGCGGGCCTGTACTGCGGATCGATGCTAAACTGACACCAGAAGAAGCGCTGGTTTTCACATTCGTAAACCTTGGTGAACGGAAGCGTCACGTTTCCGGACACAAAGGTCAACCGGTATCGTCCTCCGGGGTATGTTACGGGGGTATCGGAGGTCTTTCCGAATACCAGGGCTGAAGTGCCATCCATTATGGGAGCCGGCGCGCCGTCCAAGCATTCAATCGTCACCTGGAAATAGGATTCATCGGTACTAATAGGATGGGTAAGGGATGTGATAGTCCTGGAATCGGCATTGTACCAATCTCTCAACAAAGAACCCGTCACATCGCAGGAATGAAGTCTCGTCTTGCTGGTCAGACGCTCGTAATCATAGACTTCGGTCACATAACCCTGGGCTGTAAGCTGGAAAGATACATTCTGGTTTACCCGGGCACCAACCGTCTTTAGGAAAAACTCATAATACTTAGGCGTCGCTCCGGCAATCTTGGATGAAGGATTCGAAACAGGGTAAGAACTGGGATTATTCGCCTTCAATCCGGAAGTATTACTATCGGCGTTGTTGGTCAGTATATTACCCGAGAGATCGGAAATGGTGACCGTGGGATTGGACAGGTCATTGGGATCGGCATAAAAGCCAAATATCACGTCTCGTCCATCTTTTGTACCGTCGTTTTTCGCCTTCTGCACACGGCCATAAGCCACGTTTGAATACACACTGCCCTTCAGTCCATCCAGCAGGCCATAGGAGCCGGCCGGCATGTTCTTGTTGAAGCGGTAGGGCTCCAGGGAGGCGGGATAGAATTCGGGAGAGGAGAGTGCCACTTCGATGTCGCCGTCGTTGGTGGTGGTGATGAACTCCAGGTCTATGGAGCCGCCGGAATTGTCGGCCGGCGTACACAGATAGGTACCCAGCTCGTCTCCCGGGGTAAGGAGCGGAGAATCGCTCACCAGGCCACGGGTCTTCAGGGTAACCTGCGGATACTTGCCGTTGCTGGCCCTGTACACATCGAAATGGAAGGTGATGGTTTTGTCGGCCGCTCTGGGAATGGAACAAGGATAGGCCAGGTTGGTGAACTGCTTGTATTCAAAGTTGCCGAAACTGGCCGATACGGGCATGGGATTGTTGTTGGTCAGGTCCTGGGAATCCTTGTCACGGAAATACTTGTTGTACACCCACACCTTGGTTGCGTTCTGTTCGCTGTTGGTACGGAAATAGTTGTCCACCACGCGCCAGATGTTCTCGTCTTCGTCATCCTCGGTAGGAAGGCTCAGATACTCTTCCCAGGTAACCGTGCGTTTGAACTGGAAGGCGGGCTTGTCCTTATAATCATCGTCCAGGGAAATGGACGTGGCGCAAACCAGAGGCAGCGTAATCTCGGAATGGCTCTTATCGGGAGTAAGGGTCATATCCTGGGCTTCGATGGTGAATTCCAGCGGGAACATGGACTTCACCAGACCGTCGGGAATGCCGAAGGTGACCGTCTGCGGCACATCGATGGCCGGGGACAACTCTTCCTGGCCGCATCGCACCCACATGGGCTGCAACGGCTGCACACTGATGACCACATCCCTGTACAGACGGCCAAAGGCATGAGTGCCGATGATACGCATGGTCTGGGTGCGGGTAACGCGGCCGGGCGCGATGGTGCAGAAACGAATCTGACGCCAGCCATAGCCGTCTCCCGGCGTTTCCGAAGGGGCTGACAGGAAAGGTTCGGGATTGTCGGGATCGTCTGTCGGGACCTGGTAAATCACCGGGTCTCCCCCGTCGGTAGGATCCAGGAGCTCAACCCTTACCGGGCTTTCCAAATCGGGCTCGCCATCGGTATAAAAACATACGCTCAGCTCTTCCACCGGGTTATTCCGGTTGTGTTCGATGGTAAAGGTCTGGGCCATCCAGGGCTGCAGGAACAGGCGGCCCACGCCGTCGGAAATGTCGGACAGGCCGCTGGTGTTGATGTCCGTGGACACGTCGGCACTGCCGGCCGATGCCGCCGCGGCGGCGGGAGTATCCTGCCCACGGGACAGGATTTGCTGGATATTGATCTGATACTTGAAATTGCGGTAGATGGGATAATAGTGGGATTCCCAGTCGTTGCCCTTCTTGGTGGTCTCCATCAGGTCCACCTTGTAATAATAATCACCTGCATTGGACAAATCATCAGGGGCACCGAAATAATGACCGTAAACAATCACGTAGGTGGGCGGAAGCTTCTCTGTAGGGACAGGACGCTCATACAGGAAAACGGCGTGCCCGCTGTCTTCGTCCCCGGTCTCGGCATCGGACGTGGAAGCCAGCGACACCCGTCCTCCCGACCCAGCCGGATTCAAGAAGTCCTCGATGGAAGGGATGTCGTAATTAAAGGTGACTCCCGCCGGAAGATTGGCAGAATAACCCATTTTCTCCAAGTCGTCGAAGCCCAGGTTCATGTAGTCCTGGATAAAGCCGGTCTTGCCGCTGTAAGGGGCGACGGCACCGCTGGAAGGGACGTTGACCACCGCATAACTATACGGTTCAAAATAGGACGTTGCCTTATCCTCGGCATAAAGGGCAATCTTGGCCCAGTTCCGGATAAGGGGAATGTTCTCAAAAGCCGCCAGGGTGGTTTCGTCCGGGATATAACCCTCTCCGCCGTCCGGGATGGGATTGCCATCGGCATCCACATAGACGCCATCCACCTTCTTCGCCCTGATGCCGTTGGGGAGTTCCTTCATCTGCCAGTAGGCCTTTTCACCGCCGGCCGACATCAGTTTGGGCATGATGGCCGAATCATAACCGAACTGGATGTTGGCGGGGCCATTGCCCACGAAGTGAATCTTTCGGGGACTCTCGGACAGGGCCAGAGTCACGCTGAACTCGTATTTGGGCACGGTTCGCGTAACGTAATCCTTTTTGCCGTTGAGATACTCCCGCACCACCACATCATAGGAATAGGTTCCCGCTTCCACCAGCGTCGCCGGTTCATACTGTTTCAAGTAACCGGAGCTTCCGAACACGGCCACATACATATTGTCCATTTTGCCGCCATTGTCCAGTCCCTTGGTAGTTTCAATGGGATCCCCCAGGACGGAGAAATGGAGCGTCACCGGTTTCCCCTCCGGGAAAGGCTGTTCCGTGCCTGCCGGCACCTCCTCTTCACGGGCGCAGGAAACCAGGGCCAAAGCCGCCAATATGAGCCACTTCAAAGCTTTCATCGTTCTCTATCCCCCCACACAAAGATGTTGGGAAGTTTTTTGGGATCACTTTCATTCAGATACCGGTCGTCACCCCAGTACCAGGAGTCGTATACGCAGCGTACATAGCCCGAAGTCCCATTCTCTTTGTAGGTGATTACACCAGTACCCTTATTTACATTCACTACACCATTGGCACTCCAATAGTCGTCGGAGAACTGCCAGTCGAATACCATGTTTGCCGACAATTGGGCGGCGAAAGTAACTTCGGCCTTGGTTGGCAGGCGCCAGCGACCGGCCGGGAAACCGTTTTCCTGGAAGGCTGCGCAGCGCTGGATAGCCTGTTCCTTGTCGATTTTGGTACTCACATACGTGCCGCTCAGCTTGGTGGAGATGCGGTATTCGGGGGCAATCATATCCTTTGTGCGTGAACTCTCATCCGTGGGATAGTAATACGTGAGCGTGGGAGACGCACGGCCATCGTCTTCCAACACGACGACGCCATTGGATTCGGTGGCTACGATATAATCGGAGCGGGGGATGAAAACCGTGGAGGAACGGGGATCCCCGATGATGAACTCCGACGTGCTGGGCAGCACCGTGGTGGAAATCTTGTACATATCTGTACCGCCACCGTTATAGGTTACCACCTTCCACAGGTTGGCCGTATTCTTACCGTCGTTATTATAGTCGTCCTCGGTATATTGCCCGCCATTCACATAGACATACCCGTGATCGGTTGCCGATGACTTCTCTCCATTGTTCACAATTTTCTCGGCCGGATTGGGGGTACTTTCTATGTAGATGGCAGGGAACTGCTCAATGGTCTGCTCCTTACGGAAGGACGTGTCATCGGGACGGTCTCTGTGTACCAGATAATAGTGGAACTTATATATACTGTAGTCAAACAGGGGATCCGTGTAATCGTTTATCAGCGTATGGTTGAACAGGATGGCCGACCCCGTGTTCTCGAACCACACGTGCTCCTGTCCATCATCATCGGTATAAACCGCCTTCCCCGTTTCTTCATCATAGGAAATGGCATACTCCAGGTACATGGCCCCGGAGGGATAGAGGTCATCCGCTCCTGCCTTTTTAATAGTACCTCCCAACTCGTTGCCCGACTTCTTCGTACCAAAGTAAGGACGCACGGCCCGCAGGTCTTTCATAATCACCGGGTGCGAACTCACATAGGAAAAGTTCACGGTGGAAGTCACGTTGTACAGGGTGCGGGATGTACGGTCCACGGACAAGTAGCGGGCGTTGCCAATCTTGGCATCCTTGATCACCACGTTCTTGTCCTGCCAGTACACGATATAACAGGTTCCCTCAATTTCCGTACTGGCCTCATCCACCTCGGCTCCCAGCAGGCTCACGTCCACGTCAATATGATACCAGTTGTTCCTAACGAACCGGCAGCGGAATCCGTCCCGGATGTCGTCCGGAATCACAATCTTGTAATAGTACTGCTTCTGGCCGCCCACCTTGCACTTCCAGGGGATAATCAGCTTCAGGTAAGGCTCCTTTTCCGGTGACTTCGTGGACCCGTATACCCAGTGCTGGGGATACATATAGGTAGGATAAGTCTGGTAGTAATCCCCCTCCTTGGGGAAATACAGATGCTCCACATGCTCCAGGTCCTCGTATCCGAACCTTTTGGGATTACCCTTGTGACTGACATACGACGGGGATGCGGCTTCCCCGGCCAGGCTGACATTATCGACGGCATTCACCAGGTACACTTCCATACCGGAGACCATCGGCTCCCAAACCTCGCTGCCCACCACCACTTCTTCGGCCACATTCACGCCTACGGTGAGTTTGCAGGCATAGCGCACCAGCTCCAGCGTAGCGGCTCCGGCCACCACCTGATTGCGTCCCCGCAGGGCCATGGTGGTCTTCGCGCTCATCAGGAAATTGGCCTGCTTGTGGTCGGCCGTAAGGAAGTTGGTCAGCACCTCCCTCTCCCGCAGCTCGGGAAGCGTAGGGAGTGTATTCTCGCTGGTCGCCAGCAGATTTCCCGGGAAGTTGACTACGGCGAATACGGTACACGTACGGGTATCGGTGGCCGAGGGGAAGATATATTTGTTGATATCCTCGGAACTCATCTCCATACGAAGGACTTCGCTGCGGCGTTTGTTGGGAGAGTATGCGTAATGATAGGTGGCCGCGCTCAGGGTGTCTTCTCCGGGATAGAAGAAGAATTCCACGGTGGAGATGAGATTCTCGTGATAGGCGTCGTCTCCCTGGACCGATTCGGCCTTGGTGAGGCCCTCATCGGAACCGGCCGTAGTGAGCGTGAGTTCCAGGAACGGCCCGGTCCACGACAAATCCTCCTGCCGGCAGGAAACCAGCAGCAAAAGCATCAGCAATCCATATGACAGGCGGCGCATCAAAGACAGAACCGGTATACTTTGTCAATAATCTCCGTGTTGGCGTCAATCTCGCGGTTGGCATGCTCCACGGTAAAGGAAAGGGTTATACACTTGTCGTCGGGCGGAATCGCGTCAAGGTCCACATCCGATGTGACGGCGTTGCGGATCTCGATGGTAATGAGACCTGCGTTGGGATTGATGGTGGCGCTGGTGGGTGTAACGCTGAACAGGCTGGCCGCGCCTTCGGGATAAATCATGAGTTTGCCACCCACCGGAGTCTTGATGTACAGGGTTCCCTTGGCCACCTTACCGGGGATGAGCTTGGCGTCGTAATGGTCGCGGGAAGTCTCCTTGAGCTGGACCGTACTTTCATCCACAGTAAACTTCTGATCCACGGAGACGGACTGGTCCGAGAAATCCACCACGTAGTCGGAACGGTCCCAGGGATGCACCGACAACGACAGTTGCAGGTTACCGCCACGGAGGAAGTATCCGTAGAGCGTCCAGGTGTGGTTGCGGGCAAAATCACCGGCGGCGGCCATGGTGAATTCGCGGAAGCGAGAATTGCCGTTGATGGTATAATAGATACGGCCTGTCAGTTTTTGGTCGGTCTCCCGGAAGTAGGTGTATTCCAGATCGGTCATGGTTCCGGCGGCCACGGCATCATCCAGCATCTGTTCATAGGTCACAGGATCCTGGTTGAGATAGATATAATTCTCGGGGGCCTCGTTTTCCCGGATCACCAGGTTCTGGTCACACGTATGTGTATACACAGAAGTGTCATAAGTACCGTCTTCCAGCTGCTTAATACCCGTGAGACCGGTAGTGAAAACATATTCCTGCTTGGGGAACTTGCCTCCGTAGATAGTGATTTTCTGAATGGAGACCTCTTCTTTTTCGGGCCCTTCGGTAGCCATGCGGCAGAAGACCATGCGCATGCGGGATACCGCCCGCTTCATGGATACGGCGTCCACCTTCAGGCGGGGAGAGCTGCCGTATACACTCAGGTTTTCACCCATGCCGCTCATGGGAAGCCCGTTGGCATCCACCGATGTCACCGGCTCCGTTACGCCAAAATGGTCATGGTTGTCTATCTGGCCCAGAACCGCTCCGTTAACGGTTTCCCAGTTGGAACTCCCGTTCAAACCTTGCAGGTCGATGGAGGCGGCGTTGGCCAGTACATACACGTCCACCGGGGGGCGTTTGTTGATAAAATTCCAGTCAACGGGGATGGTGTACCATTTCACCTGTTCTCCTTCCGGGAAGTCAGCGATGGGAAGGTAACCCACAGGCGTGTGTTCATCGTCGTGGCGGAATACCCACACCGAGAGGGTATGGATGGCTTTTTCGGCCGTATCGGCCGACAACTCGGAGCCGGCCTTGGTGGAAGGGGTGAACGGAAACTCGATGCCGATGCTGAGCCCGGGACCCTCGGGTTCCGTCTCCTGGTTCCTGCGGCAGGAAAGGAGTAACAGGGCCGGCAGCAGCGCCCATATGAGCATTCTCCACTTCATCTAATCAAAAACCACATAGGATCCATGGGAGTAATACCAGTTGGTCACGCATTGTACGCCCAGCGCCAGCTGAGGGTCTCCGCCCTGCGGAATGCTCAGGTAAGCGTTGGCCAGGGTTTCCACGGTACAGTCCACTTGAGTATAATAGTCCGGCATGAACACCCGGTTCTTGGCCGCATTCTGGGACGGCCCGGCCAGTTTCCCGGCCAGGTAGAACCGGCAGCCCGGCAGGATGACGCCGTCTTTTCCGGTAAACGCTGCGCCAGAGTCGTTGCGCAGTTCCAGATAGAAGAAGACATCCCTGGCAACGGGGGTGGGCAGCACCAGCGTGCGCAACTGGGCCGACTTGGTGGTGGTGAGATACAATCCCTTCACCTCTCCGTCATACATATAATATTCAAGGGCGTCCTGCGTGTCGTCGTCCACCAAGGGAGTAAAGTCGAAGTTCTGCTTGAACTGGCTTCCCAACACAATCCCCGTCACCGGGAAATTGGTTCCTGTGGCATTGCAGTTGGTGCCGGCATTGCCGTCGTTGTCGGGAAGGGTTGTGGCTTCGGCCTTCACCGTGGCCAGGAGCATGGCGCAGGCATACTGCAGCGGCCTGTCCAGGGCAACCGCATTGATTTTTCCCGTTACCACCTTGCCATCACTGTATTGGGCCAGGACCTCTTCCCAAGTGTCCAGATTGTATTTCTCGTAGATGTAACGGTCATAAGACACGCTCAGGTTGGTATTGACGTAGTAGTACAGGGACGGCATGTAGCAATAATGCGTGGTAGGAATCCAGCCATCCAGGCCTTCCGTTTTCAAGGAAAAGCCTGTAGCATCGTTCCACAGGAAAACCACCGATCCGGACGGAAGACCCGTCTTCACGGGAAAATCCTCATCATTGACGTCATCCGTCAGGATATCCTGGGCCAGCGCAGCATTCACACGTGTCAGTAGCATTTCCCGCAACTGATTGTACAGATAACCGTAGGTGATGCTGGCCGATCCGTTATCATTGGAGAATTTGGCATCACGCGGGCCGTTGTCCTCGTGCGTATAAACCGTTGCCTCGGTGCTGTTATAGCCGTCCAGATGCTGTTTCAGGGTAGTAAGCCGGGCTTTCAGATGCCTTCCGTTGCCCGGAACGGCATCTCCGTTTCCGGTGAACTCCCGGAACCAGGCCTCGAGGTCGTCATCCCCCACCGATGCATCCCAGGACACCGACGCCTTGGATGATTCCCAGCGGTCGGTAATCCAGTAATAGTCATCCATCTCATATACGGCACCCTTCGCCACGCTGTTCAGCAGATCGGCCACATCCTGGGCGTCGGAGGCCGTCTCTACGGTAAAAATGGGATCCGGGGTAAAGAATATGGCACGGGCGCGCCGATAATCCAGACCATCCAGGCCTTCTTCCAACAGGGAACCGTTCAGCATTTTTTCCTTCACCGGTGTAGAGGCCGCCAGCCGGGGAGCCCGGCCGTAGACCAGCACCGAAGAAGTGTTGGCCGGGAAGGAAATGGTACCCCTGGGATAGAAATGAGAGTGATTGGAAGAGATGATTCCCTCATGAAAGGCGCCGTCGGTATAGGCCTCGGTATCCTGGCTGCCGGAAATGGAAGGCAGTCCCCTGGGAACGCCGATGGCACGGCTGTCGGCCACCACCAGGTTCTTGGAACCCGTAGAGAAAGGAATCACCTTGATGCCTTCCAGTCCACGGAAGGTGGCAACACCGGAAATCGGGTCCAGCTCGGTGATTTGGGAATAATCGGCTTTGGTGGTGAGCGGGTTCATCTCCCGAAAGGAGAAAGAGAACTCCACAGACACGCCATCTCCCGTTTCTCCGCCACCTTCGTCATCCCTGACGGAGCAGGTAACGGAAAAAAGGGTCATGAAACCCAGCAGTATGAAAAACCGGAATTTCATTTGTTACAGGTCCACTTCCCAATCCAGGCCCGGAGTCCAGTCCATCTGCACGGTTGTGGTCACCATTTGCTTGTAATCCCCTTGAGGCTCGGTAGCACCCTGTTTGGTCACCACACCGCGTACCACTTTCACCTGACCGGCCTTGAGGGGCATGCGTACGCCCAGCAGTGTTTCGGTAATGCTGCCGTCCTGCAGGGTGATATACACGCGGTACTGCCAAAGGGCGTGGTCGGCTGCCTCGGAGGTAAAGGGGTCGTCGGTATCAATGATGCTCTTGGTCCCGTCGGCTTCCCGGGAAGGGAACTGAACGGAGGCAAAACAGAGGGGATCTCCTGCCGGAGTGACCACCTGTTTGGTACGAATAATGGGAGTATACTGGAAACGGTATGTGCTATCGGCCAAGTCGAAGTCCGTGGCGAAACCGGAGGTATATACCTGGACATTACGTACATGGCTGCCCAGCGTATCCAGGACCAGCGTAGCGGCGCAGTTCACCATGAACAAGCCCACGTTGAACTGCTGGTCCACGCCTTCCTGGATGTCCATGAGCTTGCGGGCCGAGAATATACCCGCGGTGTGGGAATCCAGCGTATCCCGGATTTCCTGATGCAGGCGGGCAGTATGGCATTTCTCGTCATTCACCAGGCTCACCAGCGGATTCTCCTCCAGATTGGCGGCGGCCAGGTGCATGTACTTGCGCACGGGGATATACAGGGTATAGCTGGACTGGCTGGCATCCATCACATGAGTCTCGTGGTGCAGACGCAGAGAATCTCCTTCCACATCGTAGAACGACAGGTTTACGTCGTGGGCATTATCCACAAACACTTTCTGGAGTTCCTGTTGCAGCGCAGCTTGCACCGACACCTCGGACGCCAGGACCAGCTGTGTCTTGAGCTCCGTGGTCATGTTGGTCACCAGTTTCAGCTGGTAATCCAGGGTGTAATCGGTCTCACAGTCACGCATATCCTCATCCACGAGGCCACAGCCCGCAAAGGCTGCAACCCCGAGGAGAAGGAAGAATATGCGTGTGAAGAGTTTCACAATTAATTGCCGGAGGTGGTATCGGAAATGTCTTTATCGCCGATGGTCACGTTGTATTCCAGACCGGTCTGCCAAGTCATATCGATGACCAGGCCCATGGTAATCTGGCTGGAACGGAGGTCGGGCATGGTAAGGTAGGCATGCTGCAGCGCATATTTGTCCAGAACGATATTGGCCGTAGTCACATAGTTCTGCATGAATACGCGGGGGGCGTCCACCGTGCTGCCGTCCTGGGTCTTGTACGGCGGGTAATTGTAATGGGTGTTAGCCGTGAGGTTGAAGCCGCTGGGCTTTTTAGCCGTCTTCATATCCAGTTTACCAATCAGGTAGAACGTTCCGCCGTTACGGACCAGGTTCAGTTCTCCCCAGAAGTCCTTGCCGGTGTCGTTCCGGATTTCGAGGGCGATATACACGTCGGATTGTTTGTCGGCGGCCAGGGTGGCGTCGTAGTTGTCCCAGGCAAAGGTGTAGATGGGGCTGTTGTTGGAGCCGATGACATAGTCATTATCCCGGATGACTTTGTCATAAATCATCTTGTCGAACGGGTTTTTGTCGAACTTGACAGCCCCTCCCTTGTCGTCGGTAAACAGTTTGGCGTTTTCATCCCATTTCCATACCAAATTGACATCGTCGGCAGACCGGGTATAGTCCCAGCACACCGTATTGGGCTGACCGCCCACCACAATGCCGGTAACCACAAATCCCGTATTCGACTTGGTATTGAGCTTGATTATATTGTTCTGCTCCCCAGGATGGATATAGGCATTGTTATCTTCAAGTTCGGTAAGATCTTCCTTATATTTCACCGTGGTCTTGAGCAGGGCAGTACCGTAGTTGATATGGTTCACCATGGCCACGCTGCGGGTGGTGGAAGTCACTCCTCCCTGCGTCCAGTTATTTGCTTCCCAGGAATAGCCATCCCATGCTGTTACCGAACTCGGGAAAGAAGTCACGACGTTGTTGTTCACATAGATGGGAGAATTGCCATAGTACATGAGCTCCGGCGGATAACGGTAGTTGGTAATAGGGAAGGTTGTGTTTCCCATTCCATAGGCCGGGATATCGGTCTCATATTCAAAGGTATCCACGCTCTTCTTGGCGGCATCCACGTCGTTGATGACGTTGCATGCCAGGCAGGCGGCGCCATAGGGAAGGCCCAGGTTCACCGGGAAACCTTTGTTGCTCCCCACGGAGAAGAAGGTCTCGTCAATCAGTTTGATCTTTGTAAGATTGGCTTCCCAGTTGGAAGGAGGGCCCGCCAGTTCGGCCATCTTGATGAAAGTAGAGACGTCAATCTTGGTCAGGTCGGCCACCTTCACCTTTACGGTCTCTCCGGTTTCCGTATCCTCCTGCTCCTCTTCATTGAAGACGGGAACGAAGTACAGTTTACCGCCAGAATAATAGAAGATGGTCTCTATGCGGCGCTGAATCTCGACTGCCAACTGCCTGGCCACCTCTTCCTCCCAGCCGGTAGGATCGGCAGTTGCCACCTTGTGGACAATGGTATACAGGTCGTCCATCATGCGCAGGATAGAACCCGCCGATCCGGAACGCAGTTCCTTATAGCTCCCTCTCTCAGCGATGGTAGTGATGGCCGAATAGGCACTTCCCAACGCTTCTCCCAGCGCAGAAAGCGCCATATTGGGAGTAGGGACGGTATTGGGATTGGTAGATCCGTTGTTGTCGTACATATAGTCGTACATCTTTCCCAGCTGTTTCCAAGAAAGCTGTCCGCAATGGAACACATAGTCACCATTGACCTTGCCGTTCGTCAGAACCTTGGGAGTCCCTGACGTCACATTCTCTGTATAGGTGAAACTACCGTCGGTATCCGACACGGATTTTGTATACTCACCGGTGGCAGTGCCCACCTTGAAAGCCGGCGTACCGGCGTCAATGGGCCACCAGAAAGCATAGCTTCTGTCTATATTTCCAGTTGCATTCACCCAGAAATTCACCTCATCCACCAAACCAGTAGACATCAGATAGTTCAGGCAGCGGGAAAAGACAAACGTAGCTGCGTCAAAAGCGTCCTGGCTAGAAAGGCGGGGCACCAGGGAGAACTGGATGGTATTCAGATCCTCTACATTACCTGTAGTGGCCACGGCACCCTGGAGGTCGCTGGAATAATCCTTTTTGGCCTTTCCGTACAGGACCATGGCATTGGTACCCAGAGGAAGGGCCAGCTGAATAGTACGCGAAGCCTTATCGCTGTCCACATCTCCGCGACTGAACAGAGTTCCCAGGTCAAAGTCTCTAAGAGCGGGGAACTTCCTCACTTTTTCCACCTCGGTTTCCACTCCTTCAACTTCTTCTGTAGCGGTATAGTGCTCGGAAGGGAGATAATAGAAATTGCGTTCTCCCAGATTGTAGGCCAGCAGGTGTACGGCTTCCATCCCAAGGAAAGCAGGATTGTCGCCTGACTGGGCAAACTCGGCCGTAGTTTTTGTCTGGTTATTGCCCGTGGCGGGAGTACCAAGGTTCAGCACAAATTCGGCCTTCACCGTATTGGCATCGGCATCGTACGTGGGATTGACAGTGACATTGTCTTTCTCACGGTGGCAGGACCATGCTGCGGTAAGCACAATCGCGCTCAAAAAGACAAGTTTAGTTTTCATAAGCTATCAGTTTTATTGTTTCATTATCTCTTTCCAGGCCTCGTACTCCTTGCGGGCAGGGCCATAAGTTTCAATTCCTTTCAGGTTTTCCCGGGCGGCTTCGGAGCCCATGCGGGCAGCCTTCTGCAGCAGGCCGATGGCCCGGGCCTCGGCATCCTGGTCCTTGTTGTCCAGAGCCGTGAAGTACAGGGCTACGCCATAGGCGTTGGTGGCCTCGGCATCCTCTTCCACACGGCTCAGCAGGGTTTCATCGGCCTCCACGGCCCGTATGGCATCGTGATAGCGCTTGCCCTTGAGCAGCTCCATCACGTTCGTATTCCACTTCTGGGTTGTGGGCTCCGGCCGGTTGCTGTAATAGATGCGGATGTAGCCGGAATTGCGCTGGTCGGCCAGGAATTCTTCCTTTACCTCTTTATATAACTGGGGATCGGCCTTGATGAGGCGCTCCCGTTTGTCGGGATCGGGCTCGTTGTCCAGGATTTCCAGGAGTTTCCGGTGGCCTTCCGGCTGAGCTTCCACCTGCGCTCGGAACCAGTCCCAGGCTTCTCCCTTGCCGATAACCTCGAAGCAGCGGCGGCTCACGAAGGTTTTCTCATTCAGATAATTGGCCACGGCGCGGGCACGGCGCACAGACAGGGAGTCGTTGAGCTCCTGCGGGCCGTCGATGGAGGCCAGGCCCACGATGGAAATGAGGAGTTCCTCGGTAGTCTCGGCGTCCCGGATGGTCTCGATGGCCTTTTGCAGCTGGTCCAGCACCCTGGCGTTGCGGTGCAGGTCTTTTACCGGTTTAAGGGGATATTCCCGCTTGAGGACGTCGCTGGACTCGGCAAAGTTGATGTACATCAGACTGTCGCGGCCCGGACGGGTGAGGTAATCCAGCGGACGGTATTTTTCTATAGGGATGACCCAGTCGTTATCCTGTGCCAGGTGGTCGGCCTCCGTCACGGGAGCCTGAACATCCTTCAGGTGCACCACAAAGGCTACGGGCGGGGTGAGCACCGTAATGGTGTCTCGGCCGGAGACTACCATCCGGGAAGGCGCGGCAGCCTGGTGCTTATCCTTGCCTACCGGGTTCCAGGCCACATTCACGGCCAGTTTGGGCACCACGCCCACTTTGCGGTCCTCGGCCAGCTTGGTGCCGCAGTGCGGGCAGTCGTAACGGTCGTAGGCCGCCAGGCCCATGGCCGCACCGGCTTCCAGTTCCAGACGCCAGTGGTCCCACGGCCACCAGGCGTAACCCACAAACAGGCCGCCGCCCCAGAAGGAACCCTGCAGGCGGAAGTCCTTGGCGTCGGGATACAGGCCGAAGGGGAAGGTTACGTTTCCTATATTATAGTGGGTATATACGGCGTCGGCCCCGGCAAAGAAGCCCCGGAACACCTGGTTCACATAATAACGGACCTCGGGAACCACGGCGAAGTTGCGCCAGTGGGTGGCGTCGGCAGTGTCCCAGTCCCAGGCCAGCCATCGGGGCCATGCCTTGAGGCCGGCATCCACGCCCACGCTCCAATGTTCCCCAGTTTGCAGTTCAAAACCCAGGTTGGGCTCGGCCACGGCATCCCAAAGCACGTTGGTACGTACGGAAATCTCCTGGGCGAGCCCCTTGGGGGAACCTGCCAGAAGGAGGATACAGGAAACAAAAATACCTGCGCCAAACCGTGTGTTTTTCAACATTGGGCCAAGTGCACTATATGATTAACTGCAAATGTAACCAATTTTTTCAAACAAACAAACCCTTATTAAAAACTATTAAAAACCAGCTTCTGGATACATTGTTGATTATTATTCCTAAGCTATTGTATTTGCAACTGTTAATTATTATCTTTGTAGCTAACCTAATATATGAAAAAAATCGTCATATTGTGCCTGGCATGGCTTCTGCTGCTGTCTCTTACGGCCGCAGCGCAGGAAGATGCCCATTCCGCCTCAGATGCCGATGTTCATGTGCTGGCCAGCCTGCACGCCCTTCAGGAACAGGTCCGGCAACAGGGCTCCGATGCCAATGACGCCCTGGTAGACCAGGCTCAGGAGGCCCTCAAGGCCGAGGCCCGGCTACACGATATGCCCTATTACTACTATCTGTCCTACCAGATTGCGCAGAGCTATTACAACCAGCGGGGCAAGCAATATCACGCCCTGAGGTTGCTGCAGGACATGCAGCAAGAGGCCCTGAATGAAGAAGACGCCTACGGCATATGGACATCGGCCAAATACCTGGCCTCCATGTATATTGAGCAGAACGACTACGTGAGCGCCAAACCCCACCTCAAGCGGGCGCTGGCACTCTACGCCACCGCCACGGACCCTTCCATCCGCCACGAATCCCCCACCCGCCTGTACTGTGACCTGGCCGATACCTATCCCATTGCCTCGGACTCCGTGCGCGTGAACGTAAAAAAGGGCATGGAGCACGCCAAGGACGAGATTGACTCCCTTCGCTGTTTCTATTACCAGGCACGCCTGGCCGCCTTGGACAAGGACCTTGTCACCTACCGCCAACTGCGGGATTACTGTCTTAAGAATGCGTCCTTCCCCATGATTACATCGGACGCCCAGCTGTTCTTCTCCCTCATGGACGCCGCCCTGGACGGCAGCATCCTGCAGCGGGAAGAAGAAATCTACAAGCTGTCCACCGTGAGGGAAATGAAGGTGATTGCCAACCTGTGCGAGAACAACGGCCATGCCGACTTCGCCTTTGAGGTGGAAAAACGGCTGGTGAACCTGATGGAGAACGAGCTCTCCTATACCAACCAGTCCCGCATCTCCGAACTGGACGTGAGTATGGGAAAGGCCGCCCTCAGCGCCGAACTCACCACCAAGGAGCACAAACTGGTGCGCATTTCCCGCACGTTGTCGGCCGTACTGGCCCTGCTGCTCATCGTGCTGGTGATGTACGGCCTCATGTACATCAACAACCTTAACCAGAGAAGGGAAAAGGACGAACAACAGATCCGGGAACTGCTGGAGGCCAACGAGAAAGTGCGGCTGGCCAACGAAGCCAAAACACGCTTTGTCCAGAACATGAGCCACGAGGTCCGCACCCCGCTTAACGCCATCGTGGGCTTCTCCCAGCTGCTGGCCCTGCCCGACGGATCCCTGGACCCCGCCGAGAAAGAGGAGTTCTCCGGGCACATCATCAACAACTCCAAGATGCTCACCATGCTGCTGGACGACATCCTCAACACATCGGCCATGGACAAAGGCGACTACCGCATCACCTATGAAGACGGAGAGAAGGACTTCATGTGCCAGAGCGCCATTTCCAGCACCGAACACCGCCTGCAGCCCGGGGTTAAGATGTACTACCAGCCGTTGGATCCCGATCATTTCACTTTCCGCACCGATCCCCGACGCGTCCAGCAAATCCTCATCAACCTGCTCACCAACTCCTGCAAGAACACCACCGAAGGAGAAATCCGGCTCACCAGCTCCCTTAAGGCCAACCCCGGTTATGTGACCTTCGCCGTGGAGGACACCGGTATCGGCATTCCCGAGTCCGAGGCCGAGGCTATCTTCGGCCGGTTCACCAAGCTGAACCAGTTTGCCCAGGGCTCCGGCCTGGGCCTGAGCATCTGCCGGGACATCGCTACGCGCATGGGCGCAAAAGTGTATCTGGACACGTCCTACAAGGAAAAAGGATGCCGCTTTGTGCTGCAGGTCCCCGTCGAACCCAAAGAAAATAAAACCACATAATATGATACCTATTTACGCACAAGATCATGACTACTCCAAGTACAACGTGCTTGTCGTGGACGACATCCCGCTGAACTTGCTCCTGATCCAGAAAATGCTGTCGCGCTTCAACTTCAAGCTGCGCACCGCTTCCGGCGGACAGCAAACCCTGGACATGGTGGCCGAGCAAAAGCCGGATCTTATTCTGCTGGACCTGATGATGCCCGGTATCGACGGCTTCGAGGTCATCCGCCGGCTGCGCGCCAACCCCGATACCCAGGACATCCAGATTGTGATCCTGAGTGCCCTCAACTCCAACGAGGACATCATCCGGGGTTTCAATGAAGGCGCCAACGAGTTCATCACCAAGCCCATCATCATGGAAAAGCTGCTCACCTGCGTGGTAACGCAGATGTCCATCATCCAGAACAAGTAATCCGTGAAAAAGGTTGCATTGGTCCTTGCGGCTTTGCTCCTGAGCCTGGGTTCCCGGGCGCAGATAGTGAACCATTTGCGCGTGGACCAGAAAACCTTCCTCCGCTACGCCTCCGGGCGCATGCAGGAGTTCAATCCGGAGAATCTGGTCCTGGCCGATTCCCTGTACGCCGCCGGGACCGCGCAGGGCAACTTCCGCCTCAAGTGCCTGGGACTGTCCCTGGAAATCCCCGTCCGCTATTCCCGCGGAGAATGGGAACGGATGGACATCGCTGCCATGGAAATCAAGCAGCTTCTGGCCGACAGGAAAGACCTGCGGGATTTCTATTTCTCCACCCTCCACGAATACTGTGAATTCCTGGTACACGGCGGCCGCGTGTCCGAGGCCATGCTGGAAGCGCGCGCCATGGAGCGCCTGGCATCGGCCGAAAAGAAGCCGGCGGGCATGATGTACTCCTACCGCATCATCGGCCTCATCCAAAGCTACCGCAATAATTCCTTCCTGGCCATCCGCAATCTGGAAAAAGCGGCACACTACAGCAAGGAGGCCCGTGCCGAACAAGATCTTCCCAACCTGTACATCCTCCTGGCGCAGGAGAACGTGAAATTGCGCCAGTTTGACCAGGCCGAGGAATATGTCCAGAAGGCCGAGGAATACCAGGTCTTCTTCCCCGGCATCCGCCTCAAAGCCCTGATGACGCGGGCCTATATCTTCCATGCCGACAACCGCATGGAGGACTTCTGGTCCTGCTATCAGTCTCTGGTGGAGGACCCGCTGTACAAGATGCAGACCGATACCGATACCCGCCTGGGCCTGGATATCACCTACCTCCGTTCCCGCCGGTTGTTCTCCCGCGCTCTTTCCCTGGCCGATTCCCTGGGCACCCACCAGGAACGTTTCCAGCAAAAGAGCGGCATCTATGCCGAAATGGGCCGATATGAGCCCGCCTACTCCCAGCTTTCCCAGCTGATGAGCCACAGAGACTCGGTCTACATCCAGGTGCAGAACGAGGACCTGGCCATCCTGGACGCCGAAATGAACAACGCCCAGCTGCGTGAGGAAGCCCAGGCGCTCAAGGCCCAGAACCAGATGACCATCCTCATCGGCTTCCTGGTGATGTTCGCCATCGCCTTTGTGTCCATCCTGCTGCAGCAGTGGCGGCTGCGGCACAATCTGGACCAGCTCAAAGCCAAGAACCAGTCCATGCTCATGGCCCGCCAGGCCTACCGCAAGGCCCTGGACGCCAAAGAGGCCGAGAACGCCGTCAAAATCAAAATTTTGCAAAACCGAAAGTCCAACTCCTTCAAGTTATGAAACTCTCATCCCTGTTCAAATATCACCGGAGCGAGCTCCTGGCCATCGTACTGTTCCTGGTGGGCGGCACCCTGGGCATGCTGGGGCTCATCCAGAGAGTGCCGCTGGTGCTGGGCATCGTGGGTATCGTCACTTTGGCCTCCGGCATGTTCTTCTTCTGCCTGAGCCTGTCATCGGAGCGCGTATACAAGGATTATTATAAGGAAAGCTACGAGATTGAGCACGACACCATCGAGGATGAGATCCGCAAATCCATGGTGTATCACCGTTATCAGGAGGCCGTCATCAACCGCTACGAGAGCGCCTGCCGTGACCTGGGCCTCTCCGACGAGCAAAAGGACTGGCTCCTCACCCTGCTCATGGACCAGAAGAATAAAGTGGATGAAGAACTGAAATCCGAGGGCGGAGGTCACATTTAGTTCCAAAAAGTTTGCACTTTAAGGAAATCTTACTACCTTTGCAATCCCTTTCGGGCGGTTAGCTCAGCTGGTTCAGAGCACCTGCCTTACAAGCAGGGGGTCACTGGTTCGAATCCAGTACCGCCCACACCAATACAGGGGGCTCGGCCCCCTCAAACCCCTACGGCTCCCGGGCTAGTATGTTCCTTCGGAACACGCCCTCCGCCGGCGCTCTGAAGAGCGCTTAGACGACCTTCTGGGTCGTTTTTTTGTTTGTAGTTTATCTGATTGATTGTCAGCGACTTAAGTTTTTCTCTTGACACCAAACAGTATCAAGAGAAAAAACCAATGTGTTAATAATCAGTGTTTTACACCATCATCGACAAAAGAGCGGAGGGGCGGGAGGGAGGCGGAGTTGGCGCGGTAGTGAGGGGCGTAGAGGGATTCGATGACGGTGACGGGGGCCACGAAGGTACCGGCACGCACCACATAGAATTCCTCGGAGAGGGTGGTCTTTTCCTCCGGATAGCTGTCGAAGTAGTACTCCGTGGCAGCCGCTTTCACATTACGGTAACCCTGCGGGGTGAAGCCCCACACCACACCGCTGCGGAAAGGTACGATGAAACCGTAGCCGATGTGGCCGGACAGCTGCTGCACCGGGCTCAGGGAGGCCTCACGGCCGGCCCTCACCTTCACAAAGCTGCGGTTTTCTCCGTTCCAGATGTTGTATTTCACCGTAATCCGGTCTCCCACCTGTACGGCGTCTCCGGGCTTGATCTCCACACCCTCCCGATAGAACTTGCGCTCCACCGTAAAGCCGTTCCCACTGGCCTTGATCTGGTCCAGCGGGGCCTCATAACTGGCCGACAATGCCAGCACGCGGGTGTTCAGAACCGCATCGGGCCCATCCAGGATGGCCGTAATGGCATCGATGAACTCCGGCTCGGCATCCCACTTCTGCGTTTCCTTCTGCAGCATCAGCCACAGCCGGATGCCGTTAGCCACCTCAGAGGATGACGCCCCCGAGGGAGCATCGGCCATCTTCTTAGCGACTGAGGGGGCGTTATTCTCTAACGACGCAGAAAGCAGATTGCACAGCAACGCATGGGCATAGGCTTCGGACTCCAGGAGCCCGCGCCAGGGCATCACGGCGTTGGGATAGTACCAGCCGCCGTCGCGGTGCTCCACGGCGTATTCCAGGAGGGAGGCGGTATCGGCCTTGATGGATTTCTTCAGTTTGGCCGATGTCCACAGGGAAAGGCCCCAGGCCTTGGCCAGCGCCAAGCCGCCTTCGCGTTCCTGGAGGTTGCGCAGGGTGAGCAGCCGGCGGGCCTTGGCCAGAATCTGGCCTTGCAGGCCCCGGCCATCCTTCCTGGACGGCATCAGGTAGCTCTTGGCGTCCTTGGCAAATTGGGAGAAACGCTTCTTCCCGGCCTCGGACACCGCCTTTTCCTCAAACGGCACAGATGCGTACATGGCACGAACATGCATGTATTTCTCGTCGGAAATCCAGCCGCACCAGTACGGCTGCACGGTTCCGAACTGATTCCTGTCCAGGAACTTCACGGAGGAAGTCATGTCCGGCACCTCGAATCCGCGGTCCCGCAGCGCCGCAAAGCGCTCCAGCAGCACCGCCGTGATCACCGGGCTGGACTTCATGCCCTCGAACCAGCCAAATCCGCCATCGGCATTCCTGCACGCCAGGATCTTCTCCAGGAGGTTATCAACTCCCTCGGGTTGCACGCCCTCCTCTGCAGACACCCGGCCGTCGCCGTTCAAGCGAGCGGCCATCAGGCGTACATACCAGGCCTCGGAGAGGGAGAGGACGTCGTTGTTCTTGGGGTCTACATGGGAAGGAATGGCGTCTTTCACCATGTCTAGGACCGAGATATCCTTGAGGGTGGCGGCCGAACCGGGCACGTTCACAAAGCGGGCGCGGAGGTCGGCCAGCAGGGCCTCGCGGTCCATTCCCGCACGCAGCACGGCCGAATGGGCCTCGGTGAGCTGCTGGGAAGCGGCATACACCGGCACATGCACCCGGATAGCGTCGGAGAACTCCTTTGCCCGGAATGCCGCGGTCAGGGTGACTTCGGAGAGGTGGCCACCTTCGGTCGCTAAATTGATGGCCGATGCTCCCTCAGGTGCCACGCTCTCCTCCGTCACCTCTACCGGGAAGTAGCGGGTGACGGTCTTGCCGGCGGGCACGGTCACGGATACCTGCTGCACGGTGGAACCCACTTGCAGGCTCAGGGTGCCGGAAATATCCTTATCGGCCACGGAAGAAAGCGAGACGGCGGCGTTATAGTTATCTCCCACATAAAGGTAACGCGGCTCCAGGACGGAGACCTTCACCGGGATGGACACCACCATCTCTTCCTCGTCCATGGCATTGTGCATCTGCTGGTCGTGCGCATAGACGCGTACATAGTAGGTGCTCAGTTTGTCGGAGGTACTGAAGCGGAAGGTGAGCGTCCCGTCCTTCGCGGGCCTCAGGTGAGGCTGGAAGGTAAGGGCCGATGAAAACTTCTCCCGGATGTTGACGGGCTCCGGAGATCCGCCGAAGGCCGGTTTCTGTTCCACCATCTGGAAGGCGATGGCGTCATCGGCCACAGCGTATTCGGCCTCTTCCATCACCGCCATATTGCCCACGCTCTTGGCACGGGTCATTCCCGCGGAAGCGACGTAGAAAACAGACCTCCTGTCGCCGCCCACCATGCCGCAGGCGCTGGAAACATTGACTCCCTCCACAGAGAAGTCACGGGTGTTTACCAGGGGCCAGTCGTTCTCCTCGATGGCATCGATGCTCTTGTCCCAGGCGGCCACCAGGACCTCGGCGCCGGGGGCCGTCTTCACGGTAAAGCTGTATTCTGTTCCAGGATAGGCTTTGTCCTGGAAGCGGGTGAATTCCAGCGGCAGGCTGTATTTATCCTTGGCGCGGCGGTATTCCCGGTTGTACTGAACCGAGCTGCCGTTGATGAAATAGAACACCTGCAGCCGGACGGCGTCGGGATAGGTATCCTTATAGGGGAAGGATAAGTTCTCCAGGGAACCGTTTTTCACGTGAACGCTCTGATGCACCAGCACCTGACGTTTTTCCCCATACAGGGTGACCACGGCCCAGGTGTCGCCTTCCGTGGTTCCCATCCGGGCAGTGACGGCGCCCTTGGCAGCCACATTCCTGGAGCCGGCGATGAACACGCGTTTCACCTCCGGGCACAGCGTGCGGCTGGCCGGAGTGAGGGAGAAGATGTAGAAGGATTCATTCTGGCTCACGGTCTTTCCCTGTGCATTTTGGGCCGATACCGTAGCTTTGAGCTGGTACATTCCATCGGCCGGAACCTTCAGGGAAAGGACTTCCCCGGAGGCTGTCTCTCCGGAGACGATACTCTTGCCGGAAGCATCCGACAGCTCATAATTCACGGGCAGCGGGACATTGTTGCCGCTGGCATCCCGGGCCTGAAGCGTCACCTTGAACGCCTGGCTTTCCACCACATGCCTCGGCCAGTAACTCCTCCAGGCATAGGGCTGATTTTCGCCTTTCAGGTCATTGACCGCCAGGTCGGTATCGGCCGCCCCATGTACGGTGGCCTCCACATCCAGACTCTCACCGATGAACAGGCCGGTGTTGAAGTCATGGGTTTCTCCGGTGGCTTCCGTCACGGTAACGTTCACGTGATAGTAGCCTTCCTCTTTGGCGGGGAAGACCGTCTTGAAGCTGTTGCTCTCCCCTATCGGCACTTCCTGGTCAAAGACATCCGTTCCGTAACAGGACACTTTGACGCGGATGCGGGCGCCGCTCAGGTTGTGGCCGGAATAGCTCACCAGAGAACCGCTCACGGGCACATCGTCCCCCACCAGATACAGCTGGGTGACGGGGTCGAAGTTCAGGTCGAAGGTGGGCAGCACGAATTCGTCCACGCGGAACCAGTCGTAGCCCAGGCCCTCGGCCTCCAGCTCGAAGCCGCCGTTGCGCAGCCCAACCGGAAGCGCAAAACTGCCGGAAACCGCGCCCCAGTCGTTGGTGGTGAGTTCCTGCGTCTCCAGGACATTGTCCTCGCTGTCCCGCAGGATCATCTTCACTTTTCGGCCCTTCTGTACCTTAAGGCCCTGCGCCGGATCTCCCTTGTAGACGATGGCCTTGAACTGCACGGTGTCTCCGGGATTGTAGGCGCCGCGGTCCTTGTAGATATTGCAGCGCACTTGGTCGTTATACTCCCTGGCGCCCCATTTGCCGGTGCGGTCCAGGATGATGCTGCGGGATTTGCGGTTCCCGCTCTCGGCCACAACGTTCCAGGTGGCAGTAGAGCCTTCCAGCTGTTTGACGAAAGCGCTGGGCAGCGGCGTAAAGCCGTCCAGCTTGAGGGTGGAGGTAGCTATTTCCTTGCCGCTCTTGCTAAGCCGCAGGGTAACGCTCCTCAGCGGAACGCCGGTCTTGTAATCCGTTACATATACGCAGCGTCCGCGGCTGTCCATGCGGGTGGCGATGGACAGGGTGTACTGTGTGTAAACATCCTCGGCCGATATCTTTCCGTTCTTGGCTTCCAGGGTGTATTCCCCGTCCGGCAGTACGGGTAAATCCAGCAACACGGTATCCTGCACAAAGAAAGATGCCGCCGAATTGACCGCATTCCAGGTTTTGAGGGTCTTTTTCTCCTCCCGCAGGGTAACGGTTGCGTTCTTGAGGTTACGGAAAAGCACCAGGGCTTTCCCGTCCTTGAACTGCACGGACAAATCTCTTCCCGTGAGGGTCTCCATGAGCCCTGTCTGGTAATTGCAGCCCGTCACCAGGGTTTTGGCATCGCCGGTGTAGCCTTTGCGCTCTTTTTCCAGGGTGGCGGCATCCTGGTACAGGGCCTTGTATTGCTCCTGGCCGGCCTTGGCTTCAATGAGTTCGTCGTAACGGATTCTCAGAACCTGCGCCCGAGGATACACGGAGAAAGGTTTTCCGGCATACTTGCGGGCCAGGGATTCGTAGGCCTCCTTTTCCTTGGCATGCTCCTGGGCGGTCCAGTTTTGTCGGCCCAGCTTGAAGTATTCCAGCACGGCCTCGTTGGGGTACACGCCCGCCACCTCGGCCTCAAGAGCCTTGTACTGCGGGGCGTCGGTATCATAATTTCGGCCCACCAGGTACCACAGCGCATACTCCTTATCCGTGCGGATGAAAGGTTTTAAGGAACCGTTCAAAAAGCCATCCACGCCACGCTGCAGAGCCGGATGGCTGCCTTTAAAGCCATCGGCATTCTCCCGCACATAGTTCCACAGGTCGGTGGAAGAAGCGCTCTTCCAGTTAGCCATCCACAGGAACGTGACAATGGGCTCCTTGAAAGCGGCCATCTCTTTCTCCAGGTTCTCCCGCAAGGATTCCCGCTGTTTCCAGTCCCTTCTCTGCACCGTATTGACATAAGCCGTGGCCGCATCGAAGAAATCCTCCGGAAGATGCCTTGCCATGGCCTCTTCCTTGATGCGCGCCAAAGCGTCGGCCTCCTTTTGCGGGAGGTCGGCCTTCTGGGCTTTCTCATACTCTTTCCACAGATGGGTCAGCTGATGTCCGTCATTCATGTTCTGGGCAAACAGCGTTGTGGCGCCAGCCAGCAAAGCCAGCAGTCCGGTTATCAATATGCGTTTCATAACAATATCTCATTGTTTGAATCTCTCTTTCTCAATTATTGTGCCTGCCTGTGAACAGCGGCAGGGCTTCGGCCACCACAAACGTGCTTCCGCCTATATAGATAAGGGTATCCGGCGTGGCCATCTCCAGGGCTTTTTGCACGGCTTCTGCGACAGAGTCGACCAGGAACTCCTGTCCGGGGGCGTGTCCACCCCTGCTCAACTCATACCGTCGGTGAATCTGTTCGGCGGGGAGGGCACGGGGGGTGTCGGGTGTGGTGAAGAGGTAGGTGGCGCAGCGGGGCATCAGGGGCAGGATGGCGTCCAGGTCTTTGTCGGCCATGATGCCATAGACCACGATGAGGGCGTCATTCTGGCCGGAACAGATGCGGGCTTCCAGCTGGGCAAAGTTGTGCCGAAGGGCGTGGGCGTTGTGGCCGATGTCGGCAATGACCGTGGGGCGTTCCTGCAGCCGTTCCCACCGGCCGTGGAAACCCATGTTGCGGGCAGTGTGGATGATGCCTTGGAGCAGAGCCTCGTCATTGGCCAGGCCGGGATAAACCGGCCGCAGCAAATCGATGGCGGCCAGCACGGTGCGCAGATTCTTTTCCTGGACATCGGCCTGCAGGTCCATTTTCCGGAGCACCTCGGCGCGACGTTCCCAGAGGCGGGGTTCTGTTTTATCGGCAAAAGTGAGCCTGCCGGGGGCCGCCGCCTCAAACACCGGGGCTGTTTCCGCCTGCCACTCCCCTACCAGGGCGGGCACGCCGGCCTTGAAGATCCCGGCTTTCTCGGCCGCAATCTTGGGCAAGGTGTCTCCCAGCAGGGCCATATGGTCAAAGCCGATGGTGGTGACCACGGTCAAATCCGGCTTCTCCAGGATGTTGGTGCTGTCCAGGCGTCCGCCCAGGCCCGTTTCAATCACCGCCACATCCACTTTCTGACGGGCGAACCACTTAAATGCCAGGCCGGTGGTGATTTCAAAGAAGGAGAGCTGGTGCTCTTCTATCCAAGGCATCCATTCCGTTAAGAAGTCAAAGACGTATTCCTTGGGAATAAGACGATGGGATGGACTGACAGAATCGGACAGGCTAAAATGATGGCCGATGCCTGTCCGATTCTGCCAGCCCATCCCGTCTGCTCCCTCAGGGGTGTCACCCTCCTCAGTCTGTGCCCCCTCCGAAGTCACTATACGTTCTCTGAAATCGATGAGGTGCGGTGAGGTGAAAAGCCCGGTGCGCAGCCCGCAGGCACTAAGGGCCGAAGCCAGCATATTGGCCACGGAGCCCTTGCCGTTAGTGCCGGCGATGTGAATGCTGTGAAACTGCCGGGAAGGATGCCCCAGGGCCGCTTCAAAGGCCTGCATCCGCTCCAGCCCGGGTTTATAGGCCCCGGCACTGAATCCCTCTTTCTGCACAGAGGGAAAACGGTGAAAAATATCCTGCACCAGCGCCTGATACGCCGCTTCTGTATACTTCAGTACCATAGTAACACAAAGATACAAAAAAAACGCATGCCTTGGCGCAGGCACCGGTTAAAGCACACTCATGGCCTCGGTAGTTTGACAGCATAATTTTCGATTTTTTTACTAGAAGGCCTTCAAAGGTCTTTTTTTTGTCAATTTTATTTTCTATATTTGTAACACTTAG
>CAJOIQ010000008.1 GCA_905234795.1 uncultured Bacteroidales bacterium
TATGAGCGCAATATATATCCACAGTCTACACCGTTGAATCGAAGTGATGCCCTATAAGCCAACTTCTTTCCAAACCATTTGGAAAATCCATAAGAATATGTACAGATTTCCTTCGGAAAAACCAAGGCAAGTTTATCTCCTTGCCAGCTTATAGGCTATAGCTCCCACGGCAATGGCCATGGCAAAGACAATGGCTTCCACGGCCACCATACCGGCCGATTTGCCCAGGACAACCGTGACGGCATCCACCAGAAAGTGAAGGAAAAAGGCGACGGGGAAAAGCCACAGCCATTTTCCGCCGCGTCGAACAGCTGTCCACACTATGATGGAAAGACTAACCTGAAGAATAAGGGCCGAACACCGCTCCCACAGGCCCAGTAACACGGAACTGGCACCGAAGGCTTCCAGCTGTGCGAACTGCGCCTGAATCTGGGCATAGTTATGTTCGGGAGCGGCAGCCATAAGAGTATCGGCCTGGCCGGAATTGATGAGGGCGGAGACCACCAGGTTGGAAATCATGGTGACACCGAAGAGAAGGATCATCTCGGCACCGCCATGGCCCAAACCATAACCCACGCCGGTGAGTGCGGTCCCGGGTTCCTTTTTAAGAACGAACTTCATGGCCAGGAATCGGCCCGTCTCTTCAAACAGCGCAGCCATACAGCCGCCATAAAGTGCATAGTACCAGATGTTTCCTGTAATGCTGGCGCCGGAAGGGCCATTGAGGACTACCTGGTGCACCAGGGATTCCAGTACCAGGGCAAAGAGAATGAAAACACCGGCACCCACCAGGATGGGAGTGGTCTTTACCTGATACTTCTTCACCAGCCACCAGCCCAGTAAAACAGGGGCCGCAATGCCCATCAGGGCGCCTGCGGCCATAGAAATCATCGCGCTGACGGGAACCATAGTCTAAGCTTTATCCTCTTCCAGGGCTTTCTGATAGCACTCCCGGCACAGAGGTTCGTAGGTGTCTTTCTCTCCCAGTACTACCAGTTTCTTGGAGGCAGACAGACGGTGGGAATGATTGGCCAGAGCGCCGCAGCGCACGCAGATGGCGTGGACTTTCTGCACATCCTCGGCAATGGCCATGAGGCCCGGCATGGGGCCGAACGGTTTGCCCAGATAATCGGTGTCCAGGCCGGCGATGATGACGCGCACACCGCGCTTGTTGGCCAGTTCCTGAACCACTTCGATGATGGTATCGTCAAAGAACTGAGCCTCGTCAATACCGACTACCTGCACGTCGGGATCTATCTGGAGCATGCGGGAGGGCGATTTGATGGGGGTGCAGGAAATGCTGTGGGAATCGTGCGAGACCACGTCCAGTTCCGAATACCGGGTGTCGATGGTGGGCTTGAAAGTGGCGATTTTCTGCTTGGCAAACTGAGCACGTTTGAGCCTTCTGATGAGTTCTTCCGTTTTTCCGGAGAACATGGAGCCGCAAATCACTTCGATGCAGCCCGATTTTTTTGCATTTTCCAAAAACATTTCCGTAACTTTGTTAGTTGAAGGAGGGATTCATTCCTTCCGCAAATATACAAAATTATGGACAAAAGTGAACTGGATTTTCTGCTGGAATGCCAAAAAGAACTGGCTTCCCTGAAAGAGCGCATCGGAGTACTGGAAACACGCATTTCCGCCTTGCAGGAAAAGGTGGCCGAGGCACCTGCCGAAGTACCCGCCGAGGCCGATGAAGTGGACTTCACCGGTGTGGAAATCGGCATAGATGTTCCGGCCGATGTGGCCGTTCCCGAGGTAGAGACGGCCGAAGTATCCAACGAAGAACCCATTGACATTGAGCCGATTGCGGAATTGGAATCCACCCCTGTGGCGCCGGAACCTGTTGCCGTTGAGCCGGAACCTGTTGTTGCGGAAGTGACGGTCGATGCTCCTGCCGAGACTGCTCCGGCACCCGCCGCACCCGACGAAACCGCCAACCTTCCCTGGCGCAAAGACAATCCCGGCCTGATGGTGAAAAACATCCGCAGCGGCATTTCCCTGCTGGACCGTGCGCAGTTTATCGGCACGCTGTTCAAGGAGGATTTCGCCCTTTATGACAACACCATCGCCGCCCTTAACAGCATGGGCTCGCTGGACGAAGCCGTCGCCTACATCAAGGCCAACTTCCCGCAGTGGAACCTGGGCTCCGACGTTGTGTACCGCTTTATGATGGCCGTCCGTAAAAAACTGGGATAGTGGCCGGCAAACTCTATATTGTTCCCACGCCCGTGGGTAATCTGGACGATATGACCCTGCGTGCCGTCAAGGTGCTGCAGGAATCCGATCTCATATTGGCCGAAGATACCCGCACATCTTCCGTACTGCTCAAGCACTACGACATTCACAAGCCGCTCCAGAGCCATCACAAGTTCAATGAGCACCAGACCGTGCAGCTGGTAAAGGAGCGCATCCTGGGAGGATTGAATGTGGCACTGGTGTCCGATGCCGGAACGCCGGGTATCTCAGACCCGGGCTTTTTACTCGCACGTACATGTGCCGATGAAGGCATTGAGGTTCAAACGCTTCCAGGCGCAACTGCATGCATTCCTGCGCTGGTTTCCAGCGGTCTTCCCTGTGACAGATTCGCCTTCGAAGGCTTCCTGCCGCAGAAGAAAGGCCGTCAAACCCATTTGCAGGAGCTCTCAAAGGAAACCCGCACCATGGTATTTTACGAAAGCCCGTACCGGCTGGTGAAAACCCTGGAGCAGTTCATAGAGTTCTTCGGGCCCGACCGTCCTTGCTCCGTGGCCCGGGAAATATCCAAAGTACACGAGGAGCATAAACGCGGGACCCTGGCCGAAGTGGCCGATTGGTTCCGTGCGCATGAGCCCAAAGGAGAAATTGTCATAGTGGTGGGTGGGGCCCCGCCGGAAAAGAAAAAACGCCATGGCCCCGCAGAAGGAGAAGCGTAACGGCCTGTCGGCCAGTTTCATCACGGGCGCTATTGCCCTGGTATTCCTGATTATCGGTTATCAAGTAGCTTTGTTTGTGCACAAGGCCGCCGTCACGCGTCTGGTTGCCAACCGCGACCAACCCGATACCGTTTTTATCTATATATCGGAGGAGAACATTTCTTCCGTCACTGATATGAGGGCCGATGTTCCGGAAGAAATGTTCTCCTCCGAAGATATTGCGGCCGAAGGAGATGCTGCCGGTTTTTCCGACGGCATCGGCCATCAATTTAGCCGGCGAAAAACCGGCACATCTCCGAAGGCCATCAGGAAAAACGCTCAGCATAGCACCCAGGCGGTGAAGGTGCGGGAGAAGGCTGTTCCCCGGCGGGTGGAGAGCTTCCGTTTCAACCCCAACACCGTGAGCCTGGAGGACCTTCAGCGGCTGGGATTCAGTGAGAAGCAGGCCGAAGCCATCGACAATTATCGGCAGAAGGGCGGACGGTTCCGGCGGCCTTCGGACTTTGCCAAAAGCTACGTGGTGGCCGATTCCGTCTTTGACCGCCTGGCCCCCTTTATCGAGATTCCGCGGGTCGATATCAACAGGGCCGACAGTGTGGCGCTGCTGGATTTGCCGGGCATCGGCCCGTTCTTCGCCGGCAAAATGGTGCAGTACCGCCGGCAACTGAGAGGCTATTCCACGGTAGAACAACTGTTGGAAATATGGCACTTCGATGCCGATAAACTGGAGGGCATGAGGGACCTGATAACCTGTTCACCGCCAAGCCCTTATCCCATCTGGACTTTGCCGGAGGACTCCCTTTCCCGCCATCCGCACATCTCCCGTGCCGAAGCCCACAGCATCGTGCTTTACCGGCAGCACCACGCTCCGGAAGAATGTACGCTGGAAGGCCTGCAAAAAGCCGGCGTGCTCTCCAAAGAGCATTTTCAGCGACTATCCCTGTGTAGGTTGGAAAGACCAGAATGATGGTTTATGAAACTGTGCAAGGTTGGCTAAAAAGCGACCATCCTTGCACAGTCAATCTGGTATCTAGGCCATTATATGGCCATTTGGATGTTCAAGGTTAGTAGCTCAAAAACCAACCTTGAACAAAATGTTAGTCCTGCACGGAAGTGAGGGCGGTGCGGATCTTGGCCTCGATTTCCTCGGCCAGTTCCACGTTGTCCAGCATGAGCTGCTTGGTGGCTTCACGGCCCTGGGCCAGTTTGTTTTCTCCGTAGCTGAACCAGGAGCCGCTCTTCTGGATAATGCCCAGTTCCACGCCCAGGTCCACGATTTCACCACTGCGGGAGATACCCTCACCGAAAACGATGTCGAATTCGGCCTTCTTGAAAGGCGGAGCCATCTTGTTCTTGACCACCTTAACCTTGACGTGGTTGCCCAGGGCTTCGTCACCGTCCTTGATTTGGGTGGTGCGGCGGATGTCCAGGCGCACGGAAGCATAGAACTTGAGGGCGTTTCCGCCGGTGGTGGTTTCCGGGTTGCCGAACATCACGCCAATCTTCTCACGAAGCTGGTTGATGAAGATGCAACATGTACCCGTTTTGGAGATATTGGCAGTGAGTTTGCGAAGGGCCTGGCTCATGAGTCGGGCCTGAAGGCCTACTTTATTGTCTCCCATTTCCCCCTCAATCTCTGCCCTGGGCGTAAGGGCCGCGACAGAGTCGATGACCACGATGTCCAGCGCGCCGCTGCGGATGAGATTGTCGGCAATCTCCAGGGCCTGCTCCCCATTATCGGGCTGGGAAATGAGCAGGGTGTCCAGGTCTACGCCCAGGGATTTGGCATAGCTGCGGTCGAAGGCGTGCTCGGCATCGATGATGGCTGCAATGCCGCCGGCTTTCTGGGCCTGGGCGATGGCATGGATGGCCAGGGTGGTTTTACCGGAGCTCTCCGGGCCGTAGATCTCTATGATGCGGCCTTTGGGATATCCGCCGATACCCAGGGCATGGTCCAGGGAAATGGAACCGCTGGGGATAACCTGGGATGCGTCCCATTCCGGCTGGTCTCCCAGTTTCATGATGGTACCTTTACCGTAGTCTTTCTCAATTTTGTCGATGGTTGCCTGGAGTGCCTTAAGCTTGGCGGCTCCCAGAGCATCTGCTGCTTCTTTTGCCATAATACTAAATCTAAGTGCGGGCGTCCTGTAATGCCGCATCTACAAAGTTATGAAAATCTCCCGTAAAAACCAATTCATTTTTACGCTGCAAAGATACAGCCACCTTGTGCCAAACCATTGCCAAATAAAAAAAGAATAATAAATCCTAAAAAGAAACTATCAAACACTTGTTTCTTGCAAAATAATGCCTATATTTGCAACGAAGTTTTTCATAGTTTAAGTTTAGGTTAAGTAACCGGTCCCTCGCAGAGATTGCGAAGGGCCGGTGAATTTTATGACTAAAAAGTCCTATCCGCAATAGAAATACTGCGCTACAAGCCGTCTCATTAGTTTAGTATCGTTACGGGCTTCGTGGTGCAGATGGGCGTCGTTATGGGAACGGAGGGCCTTGATGATGCCATCGATCATGCGCGGACGGAAGACATCGGCCTGCTCATAAACATCGCGTACAGCCTCCAGACAGTCGGCACTTTCCGTGCAGCAGGTGGGCAGCTGCTCCAGCGTGGCCAGGCGGGCGGCATTCTCGCTCTTGTGGATATCCATGTCCACATAAGTGTCGGCAGCCAGTTTCAGGGCTTCTTCCTTAGGCATTTCCAGGCCGATACGGGCCGCCACGCAAAGGCCGGCCATCAGCTGGTAAATATCGGCGCTGCAGTCCGGACTGCGCATCTCGAACGTCTGCTTGGCGGTGGTGTCGTGCTCGGCCGACGCCTCCTGCGGATTGGCGCTGTGGCACATGTCGGTTCCGGAACTCCAGCCCAGCGGCACGCGTACCAGCGCGCTGCGGTTGCAGTCTCCCCAGCACACATTGGTGGGAGCTTCCTGGTGCGGCACCAGACGGAAATAGGAAGTAGGATTCTTGTTGCCGAAGGCCGTGATGGACGGGGCCATCTTCATGAGGCCCGCAATGGCGCGGCGGGCTTCCTCGGAGAGTTTGCCGTCGGCACCCAGGGTGGCGTTGCGGCCATCCTTCATCAGGCGCATGTGGATGTGCATGCCGCTTCCGGCCTTTCCCGTGGTGATCTTGGGCGCAAAGCTCACGTCCAGGCCATATTTGTAGGCCAGGTTGCGAATGACCCATTTGGCCAGCAGCAGTTGGTCGGCGGCCGTTTCCACGGGGCACGGGAGGAACTCGATCTCGTTCTGCTCATACACCTTTCCGTCCAGGGTGAAGTTACCCACCTCGGAGTGGCCGTACTTGATTTGGCCGCCGGTTTTGGCCACGTGGTCCATACAGGCGCGGCGGAAGTCGTTCAGCTTGGCAAAGGGCTCGCTCTCATGGTAGCCCTTCTGGTCCGTGGCGGGGAACAGCGGATCCTCGTCCGTAATCACGTAGTATTCCAGTTCTCCCATGGCCTCGAACTGCATGCTCGTGGATGCCTCGAAGGCTTTCTCGGCCCGCATCAAAGTGGCGTGCGGAGCACAGTCGAAGGGCTGGCCGCTCTTGTCAAAGAAGCTGCACAGGAAGCACAGGGTGGGAATCTCGTTGAAAGGATCCACAAAGGCGGTGCGGTAACGCGGAATTACGTAAAGGTCGCTGTTTCCGGCCTCGATAAAAGAAGGAAACAGGCTGGAGCCGTCTACGCGCTCCCCTTCCGTGAGGATGGTCTCGGCGTAGGCCAGGCTGTTCACCGTGAAATTAAGGGTTTTCACGCGCCCGTCCTCGGCGGGGTACATGAAATCAATCATCCGGATGCCTTTTTCGCTAACGAATCTTAGCAAATCGGCCCTGGTAAAATCCAAGGGCCGTTTTTGGAGGTAGGCAATAACCTCGTTCGGGTTAAGTGCTATTAATTTGTCCATATGTGTGAGCGAGATACGAGTCTCGAACTCGCGACCTTCGGCTTGGGAAGCCAACGCTCTACCAACTGAGCTAATCTCGCTTATCGGGATTACAAATATAGCGCTTTTTTCTTAACTTTGCAGAAATTTAGAAGAAATGTCCATCCAGAAACCTTCCATTCCAAAGGGAACGCGGGACTTCGGCCAAAAGGAGATGGCCCGCCGCAACTACATATTCAGCACCATCCGCAGCGTCTTCCTCACCTATGGGTATCAGGAAATCCAGACGCCTGCCATGGAGAACCTGTCCACTCTGCTGGGCAAGTATGGGGAGGAAGGAGACAAACTGCTGTTCCGCATCCTTAATTCCGGGGACGCCTTTGCCGACGTGGACTTCTCCAAGCCCCTCACCTCCCAGGTGTGCGAAAAAGGCCTCCGCTATGACCTCACGGTCCCCTTCGCCCGGTACGTGGTGCAGCATCAGAGCGACATTTCCTTCCCCTTCAAGCGCTTCCAGATCCAACCCGTCTGGCGGGCCGACCGTCCCCAGAAAGGCCGCTACCGTGAATTCTACCAGTGCGACGTGGACGTTATCGGCAGCCGAAGCCAGGTGAACGAACTGGAGCTGGTGCAGATGGTGGACACCGTCTTTGCCAAACTGGGCGTGCGCGTGGGCATCCACATCAACAACCGCAAGGTCCTCACGGGCTTCGCCGAGATTGCCGGCGCCCCCGACAAAGTGGTGGACATCACCGTCGCCATCGACAAGCTGGATAAAATCGGCCTGGACAAAGTAAAGGAAGAGATGGCCGATAAAGGTTTGTCCGCCGATGGAATAGCCGTCATCGAGCAAATCCTGTCCCTGCAAGGCGGCTTTGCCGATAAGCTGGCGGCCATGCGCGGGCTTTTCCAGGGCGGAAGCGCCAGCGGCGTGGTCTCGGAGACCGGCCTCAAGGGCCTGGAGGAGCTGGAGGAGCTGTTCGGGCTCATCGGCGCCGCCGGAGTATCGGCACCCGTCCATATGGACCTCTCCCTGGCCCGCGGCCTCAACTACTACACCGGCGCCATCTTCGAAGTAAAGGCGCTGGACTGGGAAATCGGCAGCATCTGCGGCGGTGGCCGATACGACAACCTCACCGGCATCTTCGGCCTGCCGGATCTCTCCGGCGTGGGCATTTCCTTCGGCGCCGACCGCATCTACGATGTCCTTACCGGCCTGGAACTCTTCCCCGCCAGCCTGGAGCAGTCCACTACCCTGCTCTTCGCCGTCATGGGTGCCGATGAACTCCGCTACGTCCTGCCCGTGGCTGCACAGCTGCGCGCCGCCGGCGTGGCCGTGGAAGTTTACCCGGAGGCCACCAAGCTCAAGAAACAGTTCGACTATGCCGACAAAAAAGGCATCCCGTTCATCTCCATCAACGGGTCGTCCGAGATTGAAGCCGGCACCGTAAACATCAAGAATCTGGTCTCCGGAGAACAGAAAGCCTTCCCCGCCGCCAGCCTGCAACAGATCTTAGCCTTTATTCGTAAGTAATGTCCATGTGGTAATCCCACTGGTCGAAGTAGAGATTGCCGCCCGCCCATTCCACTTCTCCGCGCTGGAAGTCCACCGTTTCGCTGCGGGGGAAACGCTTGCGCGGGTACAGGGCGGCGCTGTAATCGGTATTCACAATCATGCGATACGGGTCGATACCGCCCAGGTAAAAGAATTCGGCCTCGGGCAGCGACAACCGCGGCGTTCCGTGCGGTGCCCACTCCCCCATGAGCGGTGCGGTGCGCACAGCATAGGAAGGAATGCCGAAGGACATGTCTACGGGCACCCAGCCCACCCCTTCGAAATAGACTTCTCCCCAGTCATGGAGGTTCCACTCTCCGGGATGCATCATGAAGCCGCTCTGCCAGCGGGCAGGAATGCCTGCGCATCGGCACAGCGTCAGGAACAGGAGGGTGACCATGCCGCAGTCCCCGTGCCCTTCCTTGAGCACATACATGGGGATATTGTCCTGGATGGAATATTCCAGGGCCGACGCCCAGGGATAGTTGTCGTTCACATAGGTGAAGAACTTCCGGGCCAGGAGATAGGCGTTGGTCTCATTTCCGGCCAGATCGGCCATCAGCTTTCTGATTTCGGGAGTGAAACGGATGTGGGTGCTCCTTTCGGCCGTATATTCCTTATATAATCGGGTGCTTTTGTCGTAGGGTTTCACGGCCTTGGCGCTCAGCGGATGCCATTCTCCCAAGGCTGTGTAGCGGAATTCCTCCCAAAAGACGGTGGGTTCCCCCGCCACGGCCTTTTTCTCCATATAAAGGGTACTGTGGGCGAATTCAGGGCCCGACAGCACGGGATTCTCCTCGCTGGCGGCCAGCAGCTGCACGTCCCGCTGGCGGGGAACGTCGGCGCGCGGGAAGGGCAGCCAGCAGCGCACGGTCTCACCGGCCGGGACGGCATCGGCATCCACCGTGAGGGTGTAGCGCACCTGATACGTACGCGGCTCTCCCAGGGCCTGCCCGGTTCTATAGGCATGCTCCACCAGGAGCGGGATCACTGCGGCATCGGACACAATATGGCCCTCGAAGGCCTCCGGGGCATCCTGCTCCAGCTCTTTTTCAATGCGAAAGAGGTTGGGGCCCGCATTGCGGAAATAGCGGCGTTCCCCGTCAATCATCCGGTTCTCCAGGCGGTTGGAGGCACTCCAGGCTTCCATCTGTTCATCCGTCACGTCCGGTAGCCGCGTGGCCACATAGTCCTTGACCTCCTGGTAACTGCGCCGGAAATCCTTGCCGATGCGCACCTGCTTTTCCTGCTCCCAGGCCTTGCTGCGCTGCCGCTGGGCTATCCTGGTCCAGGCAAAGCCCACTACTACCAGCACGCACAGAGCGGCGAAAATGAAATCTGATTTCTTTTTCATAAGCGTAAAGGTACAAATAAATTTTGCTAATCCGAAAAAAGTACTTACCTTTGCAATCCCAAACCGCGGAGTAGAGCAGTCGGTAGCTCGTCGGGCTCATAACCCGGAGGTCGTAGGTTCGAGTCCTGCCTCCGCTACAACGCTTGAAAAACCAGCCAATTCGGCTGGTTTTTCGCGTATGTAGCGGGGCAGGACGGCGCTCACGTTACCCCATCCCCAAACCCCTCGATAAGTTGCGCTATCACACAATTCCACCCTTCAGCAACTTATTTCACATTACCCCACCCCAACCCCTCCCTAGGGGAGGGGCTTCGGGGGAAGGGGCTCCGCCGCAGAAGAGGCGGTGCGGGCCTGCAGGCCCTGTCGCTTCGCTCCGGAATGCCGTGACCTTGCCGCGTTGACAGCCAGAAGACCGTAGAAGGGCGATTTCTTGTCGACGCGGCAAGCAAATCGGTCCTTTTGCTCTAAAACCCGGCCGCGTTGACACGCAGAACCACGTAAAAGCCCGATTTTCTGTCGACGCGGTAATGAACGGAGGAGGGGACATATGGATTTATCGCAGATAATGTGTATATTCGCATTGCCAGAAGGACGTATTATATGGCTTGTAACCCCGATTTCGTTCAATTCATTGTGGACCAGTGCTCCGGCGCCGGTGAGATTGCCGTGAAGAAGATGATGGGAGACTATTGCATCTACTGCGATGGCGTCCTGTTCGGCCTGATTTGCGACAACAACCTGTATATAAAGCAGACGGATGCAGGAGAAGCCGTGTTGGAAGAGGTTATCCTTCGGCCGCCTTATCCCAGTGCCCGGGACCATTTCTATATCACCAATGTAGATGACCGGGATTATCTGGAGGACATCATTCGGGCAACACTGCCGGAACTGATGAAGGGCAAGTCAAAGGCCAAAAGAAGTGCAGTCAACCGCCAAGTGCCCAGATCCCTGGATGATGCCATCGTCCCCAACATCGTATGCTCCCAGGACCTGCGGGCTTTCTTTGAGCAATACCTGGGCAAGGGATTCCGATTCAAGGTCGAGTTCCAAAGCTGGTTGCGGGAGAACGCAGGCCTCACCTTCCGCGATGCCGTTGAAGCCTATAAATCGCTTGTAAAATGACATTCAACACCTACGGTAATAAAGAGAGTCCTTCTTTAGTGCTGATTCCCGGACTGGGAGTATCCTATGAGATATTCCTGCCGCTGATAGAGCTCCTAAAGGACAACTTTTTTATTGTTGCTGTAGGCATCGACGGGTTCCTGCTGGGACAGGAATCTCAGTTCACCTCCGTAGACGACCAGGCAGCGCAAGCAATAGATTATGTTCAGAAGAACCTGAACGGGCATTTGGACGTAGCATATGGATTATCCTTAGGTGGCAAGATTCTGTCCAGAATCCTGGAGCGGGATGAGATTGTCATTGACCACGCCATCATGGATGCAGCTCCCCTGCTGCCACTTCCAAAATGGAGCGTTGACCCGCTGCGATACTATCAAAGCTTCAATGTGTGGACCTGCTACCACTGGACCGGGTTCTGGAAATGGGTGTTCCACTCCCATTACTATGACGTGCTCTTGGACGAATGCAAAAAAGTATGGCCTTATGGGAAAGGCAAAGCCGTCCGGAACGGTTACAAGGACGTCTATACCCACAAACTGGAGTCCATCCACGGGGCCGATATCCACTTCTGGTATGGTACCAAGGAGGCCTTCGTTGCCAAACCGCAGGTGGAACATCTGCTTAAGCTTTGCCCCGAAGCCCACGTGGAGGTGTTTCCCAGAATGAATCACGGGCAGCTCCTCGTAGATCACCCGGAAGAGATAGCCCGGAGAATCAGTTTACTTACTACTCTATGAAGATTCGATTAGAACAACCCAAAGACTGGCGGGAGGTGGAAAACCTCACGCGGGAAGCATTCTGGAACGTATACCGGCCCGGATGCCAGGAGCACTTTGTACTCAATCAATACCGCAGCAATCCGGCTTTCATCCCGGAGCTGGACCTGGTGATGGAGGAGGATGGCCGAATTATCGGCCACGTAATGTTCTCAAAGGCCGAAATTAAACTTACAGACGGAACTTCGTTCCCTTCCTGGACTTTCGGCCCCATCAGCATCCATCCGGATTACAAACGTAAGGGCTATGGCCTCAAACTTTTGCAATATGCGCTGGAGAAGGCCCGGGCAATGGGTATCGGCCTGTTGCAGATGGAAGGCAATATTGAGTTTTATAAGCACGCCGGCTTTGACCTTGCCAGCAAACTACGGATCCATTATCACGGAGAACCGACCGATGCCGAGGTGCCGTATTTCCTGGCCCAGGAGCTCATCCCGGGTTATTGGGGAAACCGTGAGGGAACGTATTGCCCGCCCGCGGGCTACTTTGTGGCCGATGAGCAGCCGGAAGCCTTCGCGACCTATGAAGCAGGCTTCCCTCCCAAGGAGAAGCATCTGGCCCCCGGTCAACTTCCCCAGTTCTGCCAGAGCTGCGGCATGCCGCTTACTAAGGATGAAGACTGCGGCCGCAATGCCGACGGCAGCATCAACTTCGACTACTGTCAGTACTGCTACCAGGACGGCAAGTTCCTGCAGGAATGCACAATGGAGGAAATGATAGACCACTGCGCCCAGTTTGTGGACGAGGGAATGGTGGAGATGATGGGGAGGCAAGAAGCAGTTTCCGGATTATAGTTTGGCCTTAAGCCGCTGGCGTGCTTTGGTAACGGAGGTGGGCGAAATCCCCAGCAGGAGGGCCTGCTCCGACACGGGGAACTGGAAGTGAGAGAGGATGTAGATGCGGATGTCGCCCTTGGTGAGTCCGGGGTAGGTTTCCCGGAGGGATTCCGGTGTATGGCTGGAGGAATTGCGGAACACCCGTTCCAATTCCGCCCATTCTTCGTCCTGGATATAGCGGGGGACAGTATGGAGCTCTTGAAGGAGATGATTCTGACCGGTCAGGGTGTGCAATATGGCATAGGAGTCCACGTTTCCAACAGGGCCCGCACCCGCTCCGGGAATGAATTTTTCTCTTTCATCGGCGCCGGCACGGATGACCATGAGGAAGGCGCGGGCGCTTTTTCCCAGCATCTCCGATGCCTGCGGGATACTGAGGGTGCTGCCGCCCCGGGTGCATGTCTGTGCCAGTCCAAGAGCTACCAGAACCATCTGGTAGTAAAGCAGTTCTGCATCTGGATTCTCAAGGGAGAAGGAGGCCCTGATTGCCGAAATGCATTCCTCCTTAAACCCCACGTGAGTGTCGATATAATCGTTATAGGAAGATGCCGGAGTGTCTGCGTCCATGATCAGTGAGAACAGCCGGGGCTCGTCAATAGCGAACCATAGTAATGCTATACCGAACCCTTTGAACGGCGGGTTTAGGGAGAAACCAGCCCCTACGCGTTGCCTGTAGAGTTTTTGGGCTTCTTCCTTTACGGCATCCCGTACGCCTTGGATGGAGCCGAATGAGGAAAACACAGCGTTGGCGCCGCAGTCAAGAACCCCGCAAAGGCTTCTGGCCGTGAGGGCCGATACTCCGCCCGTGCGCACGATATCCAGGGCTGCCGCAAGGATTTTTTCTTTGGTAATGCTTACTGGTCTTGCCATAGTTCATGTTCCGAAATAATCGCATACAAAAGTAGAAAAAACGGAAGTCATGTCCAAGCCTTTAAGGGGTAGAAACCCGTAATTGTCCACTTCATTGTCCATATCGATTTTTATTTCGGAACAGAATACCCGCTAACTTTGCAGTCGGAATAATATGGACAAAAGATGAAAAAACTAATTGCACTCTTTCTGTTTTTAATGATAGCCCTTCCCGCTTTTTCAAAATCTGACTGGAGGGGAAAAGTGGTTGATGAGAATGGTGATCCGGTGGCCTACGCCAATGTGGCCGTGCTCTCGAAGGCCGATTCTACAGTAGTATGCGGTGTGGTTACCCAGGAGGACGGCACCTTCAATATAGTGACCGGAGAGACCGACGGCATCATGATGGTAGCCATGCTTGGCTACAAGACGCTCTATCTTGCACCGGTTGACGGAGCCGTGATCACCCTTACCGGTGATTCGCAGATGCTGGAAGGGGCCGTGGCGAGCGCCGTCATGCCCAAGACCAAACTCACGGGTGAAGGCTTGCAGACAAATGTACGCGGTTCCGTGCTGGAGAACGCGGGATCGGCCAATGACGTCCTTGCGAAGACCCCCGGCTTTATCAAGGGGCAGAGCGGTCTGGAAGTAATAGGTAAGGGGTCGCCGATGGTGTACATCAACGGGCGCCGTGTGAGCGACTCTTCGGAACTTGACCGTCTCCAGAGTAACGAGATCCAGAGCGTGGAGGTCATCACCAACCCCGGTGCCCAGTACGACGCCACGGTGAAGGCGGTGGTGCGCATCAGGACCATAAAACGCCAGGGCGACGGCTTCGGCTTCAATCTGAATGCTTCTGACGCCCAGTCACTGCGTTGGGCTAAGGGCAACGACCCCTTCGGCGCCATCAATGTGAACTACCGTACGGGTGGCCTGGACTTCTTCGGCGGGATCAACTATGCCCGCAACACTTCCCGGCAGGAAAGTAATTTGGAGAAGCAGACCTTCGGCATAAAGGCCGATGGCTCCGACTGGCTTTTCGAGAACAAGAGTACGCTCCTGAATGAATACATCGGCAGCTCCATCTATGGCAATGCCGGAGTGAACTGGCAGATTGCCGATAACCATTCCCTTGGAGGCAAGGTGGAGTGGGGCCGTCACCTTACATACAATGTCCGTACTGAAGTGAATGACAACGTCTTTGAAGACGGGACACTGACAGACAAGCTGAATACGGTCTCGGAGGATATAATCGGCGACAGGATCCCGTATAATCTTGGCGCCAACATCTACTATAACGGTGTCGTGGGAGGTAAACTCGGGATTGACGTGAACCTGGACTACTACGGCACGGACGACAGTTCAAAATCGGCCTCAGAGGAAACCAGCGAAATGACACATGATGCCGCCATCCGGAGCAGCAGCAACAACGCGGGGCGTATGTACGCCGCCAAGGCGGTGCTTTCATATCCCATCTGGATGGGCCAGTTGCAGGCCGGAACGGAGGAGACCTTCTCCCGCCGCACGGACAATTACTCAATTGCAGGAATATCTATTCCAGCGTCAGAGGCATCGGTGAAGGAAGACAACATTGCCGGTTTTGCTTCATACGGCTGCTACATACCAAGTGTGGGCCAGTTCAGCGCCGGAGTGCGTTATGAATATGTCCACTACGCCTATGAGGATGCCATCACGCCCGCGAACAATATCACAAGGGACTACGGCAACTGGTTCCCCAACGTTTCCTATGCGGGGGTTATCGGCCAGAATACCCAGAACCCTGTCCAGGTTATGCTGAATTACAGCACCAAAACCAGCAGGCCTCATTATGGGAATCTGTCCAGCGCGATACGCTATAACAGCCGATATATCTGGCAGAGCGGCAATTCCCAGTTGCGGCCGGAACTGTCACATAACATCGGCCTTACCGCCGTGTGGAAATGGGTGACGTTCATGGTCAACTACACCCGTACCGACGATGCCATCGTAACCTGGTCGGCTCCGTACGGCGACGAAGGCGTGGTGCTGGTAAAGCCCCGCAACATTGAAACGCCTTTCCGCATGATGTCCGCCTATGTCAATCTGACTCCTACCGTGGGGCCCTGGAATATGAATTATACATTGGGTATCCTGCCTCAGTGGTTCACTATTAATGCTCCTGATCCCCGTGAAGCATCCGGCATTCGCGTAACTACGTTCAACAATAAGCCCATCTTCTTTGCCCAACTTTTCAATACCTTCACCGTGAAGGGTGGATGGCAGTTTGAACTTGGAGGCGTGTTTATGAGTCCCGGCTACTCCCGGAACCTTTATATGACAAACTGGTTCGTTGATCTCAGTGCGGCCGTGCAGAAGACGCTCCTCCGTGACGGCTCGCTTGTTTTGCGCCTTGAAGGAGCAGACCTTACGCGCAACGCGTTTTTCAGCCCCTATTCCGACTTCGGCAGCCATACCATCATGCAGACCAACCTGCTGGATACGCAGAAGGTGAAACTATCCGTCCGTTACAGTTTCAACACCGCCCAGAGCAAGTACCGCGGCACCGGCGCCGGCGCCGACAGCAAGGCCAGAATGTAAAAAAGTTATTAAATTTGAAACAAAAATTCAATCATATGGAAATGAAATTTTGCCAGAGCTGCGGGATGCCGCTGAGCCCTGAGGTGCTGGGCACCAATGCCGATGGAACCAAGAATGAAGATTACTGCATCTACTGCTATAAGGACGGGAAGCTCCAGCAGGAGTGCACGATGGAGGAGATGATAGAACACTGCGCCCAGTTTGTGGACGAGGTGAACAAAGGCCTGCCGCAGCCCATTACGAAGGAGGAATACATCGGCCAGATGAAGATGTATTTCCCCCACCTGAAACGTTGGCGCAGGGAATTAATGGTCGGCGATGAGATGCCTGAGAACCCTGCTTTGGCCGGCATTAAGGAACTCATAGCCCAGATGGCCGACAAACTGCCCATCGCTTACATCTCATCAGTGGACCAGGACGGTTTTCCCTGGACCAAGGCTATGTTGAAGCCACGTAAGCGTGAGGGTATCAAAACATTCTACTTCACCACCAACACCTTCTCGATTCGTGTGGCTCAATACAAGGCAAACCCTAAGGCAAGCGTCTATTTCTGCGATGCCAGAGGATTCAAGGGTATGATGCTCAGAGGCACCATGGAGGTACTGACAGATGCCGCTTCGAAGGAAATGATCTGGCGCAAGGGTGACACGCAGTACTACCCCGGCGGCGTCACGGACCCCAACTACTGTGTCCTGAAATTCACCGCCACCGACGGCCGCTTCTATAGCGATTTTTATCCTCGTAGTTTCGTTCTTTAGGATATGAATCCAACAGCAACCGATGAAGAAAGAAATCGATCCGAAAGAGACGAGTCGTGCACAGGCATTTGAATTGTGGATGATGGCCCCCAACCCGATGGTTACATTTTTCAAGACCATCGACGTGACGCGAATAGTGAGAGTCAGCAAGAAAAGGGGGCTGAAATTCAATATGCTGCTTGACTATTGCATCGGCCGGGCTGCATCATCCGTCAAGGAGTTCTATCTGCTGCCCGTGGGGGACAAACTGATGCGATACGACTCGATAGCCGTCAATACGATTGTGAAGAACGCGGAGGGTGAAGTCAGTTCCTGCGACATTCTCTATACGGAGGACTTGGACAGGTTCAATCGTGATTATCAGGAGCGCACGGCACAAGTAGCGGCAAAGTGTCAGGACCTGGATTTGTCCGATGAATGTATGGTGATTGGCACGTCGGCCATTATCGATACTGAGATAGATGGAGCTGTAGGCATGAACAGTGGCATTTTCAATAACCCGTTTCTCATCTGGGGACGATATCGTAAAAAATGGCTTCGCTACAAGCTCCCCATATCCTTCCAATTCCACCATACGCAAATGGATGGCGCACATGTCGGGAAGTTCCTTGCCAATCTGCAAGAAGTGATTAATAACCTACACTAGTATATTCCAATTTGTATGAATAAGATACGGATTACAGCTATCCGACAGACGGTTTACCCGGACCTGATGGCCCAATACGAGAATCCCATCGAACATACCTGCGATATAAAAGTGGGCCAGCAATGGGTTTCCGTTGATGGAAAATGTCCCGATGGGATGTGTCCTTCTGCATGGTCTTCTATGCGGGAGTTCGTAGAGTCTTTGGCTAAAGGAGAAGGCAATTTTTATGATGGATGGATGAAAAACCCGATGAGTGCCATGATCAGCTGCAATGACGGTTTCCGTCCATTCAGTTTCTATATTGAGGTCATTTGATAAATCGGGCATTTGAGGATGGCAAAACGGTTATCCGCTATCCCATCCTTTAATTTTCTCATTTTTCTCTTGACTCGTACCCTACGTCACGTATTATCTTTGCGGCAAATAACAAAAGTGCACAGTTGTTATGAAGACAAACAGATTAAAAATCGGGGAGTTTTCACGCCTTTGCCGCGTTACGGTACGGACGCTCCGGCATTATGAGGAGATAGACCTGCTGGTGCCGGAGATCGTAGACCGGGATACCGGGTACCGCTACTACAGCGTAGAACAGCTTCAGAAGATGCAAGCTATCCTGTCCCTCAAAGGAATGGGATTTAGTCTGGAGGAGATTCGCGACCTCTATGAGGACGATACTCACGTTCCAAGCATCGAGGCGCTGGAAGAGAAGATTCGCATATGCGAAGAAGAACTAAGGCAGCTAAATGCCCGCAAAGCGCAGCTCAAGGCGATGGTGGCTTCCCAAAAGAAACTCAAGAAAATGGAAAGGATCACTATTGAAAGCCTGCCTGCCATCATTGTGGCCAGCCATCGTACAACCATTCCCTCATTCGACGATTTGGGCCGACTCTGCTATGAGGTCATCGGCCCTGAAATGGCCCGCCTGGGCTGCGAATGCCCGGAGCCCGGCTACTGCTACACCATCGAGCACGGCGGCTATAAGCCCAAGGACATCGACATTGAGTACTGCGAGAAAGTCACCGCCAAAAGAAAAGACTCGGCAATCATCAAGTTCAAGGATGTACCTGAAGTGCCGACTGCCGTATGTATGAAAGTCTATGGTCCTTACGACCGCCTGTACCAGAATTGCATCGACCTCTTTGCCTGGATGGAGAAGGAAGGATGGAAGGTTGCCGATGCCCCCAGAGCCGTCTACGTGGATGGAGCCTGGAATCAGGAAGACTCTGAGAAATGGCTCACCATCATCCAGGTTCCGGCGGAGAGGGCTGACACGCTTCAATAAAGGATTGCAATTGAACCAGCCCTTCGAGGAACGAGTGATTCGAGATTCGGAGTGTTTGGTCTACAACGCTTGAAAAACCAGCCAGATCGGCTGGTTTTTCGCGTATGTAGCGGCGCAGGACGACGCCCGAATAAATAGCCGTGTCTTTGCCGCGTCGACAGTCAGAGGGGCCTAGAAGGGCGATTTCTTGTCGACGCGGTAAATTGCTTTTGGAGATTCGGCGGAATGTGGCTATCTTCACGGTATTAAATAGGGGAAATGGAAGTAAACAAACTGCTTGACATACGCACACGCGAGGAGTTATACCAGTGGTACCAGGAGAATCACAACAAAGCCAGTGATTTTTGGCTTCGCGTGAACCGGGCTGCGGCAGGCTGTCCCGGTGTAGTGCGGTATGTCGATGCCGTGGAGGTAGCTCTGTGTTTTGGTTGGATAGACAGTACCCAGAAGAAGATTGACGAGGGGAAGCCCGTCCAACATTTCACGCCGCGCCGTAAGCGGAGCAAATGGTGCGAACGCAACCTGATCCGGTGCCGCAGGTTGGTTCAGTTAGGAGAAATGACACCCGCCGGATTAGCAGTCGCACCAGATCTGGATCCGTCCCTTTTTGTTTTCGAAGACTGGGTGCTCGATGCCCTTAAGGCCGATAAGGAAGCCTGGGCCCACTACAATTCATTTCCTGAGACCTACCGCCGAATCAGGGTGGACTTCATCCAGCATTACCGACAAGACGGCCGTGAGGAGGAAGCCCAAAAGGCCCTTCGGAAATTTGTCCAGACCTGTCACGACGGCAAAATGCAACCAGGCTGGGACGACTTTGGCAGGTTGAAATAAAGACTTCGCAGTTGAACCAGCCCTTCAATGAACGGGAGGTTCGAGATTCGGAGTGTCTTCATCCTCTCCATTTTAGCGGAAAAGCAGTACCTTTGCACTGTTATGAACATCGAAGCCATATTGACAGCTCTTCTGATTCCCTTTGCCGGTACGGCACTGGGATCAGCCTTTGTTTTCTTTATGAAGAAAGAAATCCCGAACCGCCTGCAAAAAGCGCTGCTGGGATTTGCTTCGGGCGTGATGGTTGCCGCCTCTGTCTGGTCACTGCTCATCCCTTCCATGGAGATGGGAGCTGGGAATGTATGGCCGGCGGTTATCGGCCTGCTGGGCGGTTTTGCGTTCCTATTATTGATTGACTATGTGACGCCGCATATCCATGCTTCAGGCCAGGCCGAAGGCCCTCAGAGCCGACTGTCCCGTACTACCAAACTGGCCCTGGCGGTCACCATCCATAACTTCCCGGAAGGAATGGCCGTGGGCGTGGCCATTGCCGGAGCGATGAATTCCGGCTTCAGCATGGCTGGTGCATTAGCCTTGTCGCTGGGTATCGCCATTCAGAATATCCCGGAGGGGGCAATCATCTCCATGCCGCTCAGAGCCGCCGGAAACAGCCGCTGGAAGGCCTTCGGAATCGGCAGTCTCAGCGGCATAGTTGAGCCAATCGGCGGAGCGCTGGTGTTACTGCTTGCATCGGCCGTAACCCCTCTGATGCCGTATCTGCTGGCCTTCGCTGCAGGCGCCATGCTCTACGTGGTCATCGAAGAGCTGATTCCGGAAACGGCAGAAGGAAAACACTCGAATCTGGGTACCATCGGTTTTGCCCTGGGCTTTGCACTGATGATGGTACTCGACGTTGTAATGGGATAATAGACTATGAGTTTTGAAGAGCTGGTTTCCCGAAAATCCCAAGCGTCACGAATAATATAAATCGGAATTCTGCAATGAAACTTGACAACCGGCTAGACTTTCACAGCCGCGAGGAGTTGTACCAGTGGTATTTGGAGAATCATGACAAAGTGAGTGACTTCTGGCTGCGAGAGAACGCCGGCCTCTCCTTCCGAGAACATAATTACTGTATGGGGATCAGCAGTTTCACAGTGATGTTCCTGCCCATGTTGTAGATGCCAATCTCCTTCAGGCGGCTCAGGTGACTTTGCCAGACAGTGTCCAGGATGTTGTCGGCCATCAAATAAATGCTGGCGCGCTTCTTTCCTTTAATGACGATGTCCGTTCCGGCGCTCATGTTGAGCAGCGTATACGCCGGCGTGGCGGTTTCCGTTCCGTCGACGGCATAAAAATGGTCCTGACGGGCGTTCCAGTCCAGTTCCAAAGCAACATAGGCATTATTGAACAGTTGCCCATCGTGTGTGAATTCCCACTTGCATTCCGTCAGAAGCCGTGGTGCCGGGATCATCGGCAACCAGGTCCCCCCTATCTGTTTTCCATTCACATAGGAGAAAGTTCCGCCGATGTGCAGCCTGTGGATGGGGTGGAAATCCAACTGGGCTTCTCCGCCAAAAAGCCGGGCATTTCCGCTGGTATAGGTATAGACCGGCGGATTGCCTTCGGCGGTCCTGGACAGGAAGATGTAATTGTCTATCTTGTTGGCAAACAGGGCGAACTGACCGGAAATGTATGGGGAAGAGAAATCCAGGCCGATATCTCCCTGCCAGCTGTATTCCGGTTTCAGGTCCTTGTTGCCGACCTCGTAACGCAGGGTGCCTTCGTGCTCGCCGTTGGAGGAAAGTTCACTCAGGTTGGGGGCACGGAATCCGCGGGATAGGTTCACGCGCAAGTGGACGTTCTCGCCGAAGGTACGCACCGCGCCGATACTGCCGGTGACGCCCGGGAACGTGCGGCTAAAGTCGTCGAATCGGCCCTCCAGCGGCAGGCTGTGGAGGAGGCGGATATCGGCACGAAGTCCACCGGAGAGCACCCAGGAGCCTAATTCCTTGGAAGCGGTGGCAAACAAGCCCGCATCGAAGAGCCGATAGTCCGGGATGAGGTATTCGTCGCCCTTGTTCTGGGAAATCTGGCCCATGCCATTGAGCCCGGCCACATATTTCCAGCCATGGGTTTCGCGCTGGTACTTAATGTCGTAGTTGAGCGTATTCAACAGGAAGTAAAGGCCATATTCATCGGCGCTTTCCTCGAACTCCTGCCGACGGTTCTGCTGCCAGCCGAAGAGAGCTTTCAATCGGCCATCTCCCAGGCGGAGGGTATTGTCCGACACGGCCTTAAAATGGTAAACATGCTGGAAAGGAAGCCCCGGTTTATAACCGGTACTTCCTTCGTCCTCTCCCTCGATGATGCCTGGAGTCAGGTGATAATAACTGAGTTTCAGGCGGGAGAATCCCCATTTTCGGTTCAGGCCGATCATTCCCGACGCGGCCCTTTCCTGGAAGCCGGAGTTCAGTACCCAGCCGTTGACTTTATTGCAGTACGCGTGAGCATATTTGTCGGAATATCGTACGTCCCATATAAAACCTCCATGGTTGCCGGCGGCATTTAACGAATAGGCTATAAGGCCATTATTGCTTTGATACTCAGTGGAAATATTGCCTTGCACCGAATTCATCGGGGCCACGGGAGCCGGGTTGAAGAGGATGACACCGGCCATGGCGTCCGATCCGTACATCAGCGAGGCGGGGCCTTTCAGGATCTCCACGGAGTGGACGCCGGCACCATCGACCTCGATACCGTGCTCGTCTCCCCACTGCTGGCCTTCCTGGCGGATGCCATCGGCCACAACCACCACCCGGTTATATCCCAGGCCGCGGATGACGGGTTTGGATATGGCGCCGCCGGTAGTGATCTGGCTCACGCCGGGTTCCCGGGCGATGGCGCCGATGATGTTGGTGGATGCGCGCGCCTGCAAGTCAACGGGCTGAATGACCGAGATGGGCGAAGAAACTTCTTTCAGATGAACCTCGCCGGTAAGGCCCGTAACCACCACGGCATTGAGCTGTAAGTGTTTATGAAATATATCTGTGGAGTCAGGTGTTTCCTGAGCAGTCATCGCCATGGACACGCAAAGCAATGACAATATTGCAATTGTCTTTTTCATCATCGGGGCGCAAAGATACAAAGAAAACTGAAAATAAAGCCATCTTTTCCACTTTAACCGCCATTTGGAGATTCGAGGAAATGATGAAACACATTCCCCACATAATCACTATCCTCAGAATCCTTGGGGATGGGCCCGAAAAAACTTTTGGCCGACTCTGTCAGATTGCTTATCTTTATGCCGATAAATCATTGCCTTCGTTAATTTCACTTGCCAATATATTCCTACTGCAATCAAATCGAAATGGAAACCGCTAGAATTCTGTTACGCCCCTGGCGGGATGCCGATGCTCCGGCGCTCTTCAAATACGCGAGCGACCCGGAAGTAGGCCCCCGGGCCGGCTGGCCGCCGCACAAAAGTGTAGAGGAGAGCCTGGAGATTATCCGGACCGTCTTCAATGACGCCACCAACACCTGGGCCATCGAGCTGAAGGAAACGGGCGAGTCCATCGGCGCCATGGGGTACGGTCCCTCGTGCCAGTGCAATTTGCCCGCGCGGGAAGGTGAGCCCTTAATCGGCTACTGGGTTGCCCGGCCCTACTGGAACCGCGGCATCTGCTCTGAAGCCCTGCGGCTCATGATAGACCATATCCGCCAAACTACAGACATCAAGTCCCTCATCAGCGGCCATTTCGTGGATAATCCGGCCTCGGGCCGCGTGATGGAAAAATGCGGTTTCATCCCTACCGGAGAAACCGTCGTGGACCTGGATCAAGGGAAAGATACCCCCATTCGCGTATTAAGATTAGAGTTATAAAATGGCAAAAGAAAACGTATATCTGGCATCCAAGCCCCGTTATGAGATTCTGGACGGGCTGCGCGGCGTGGCTGCGCTGATGGTGGTGGTGTTCCACTGCTTTGAGACGTATGTGCCCATGTTCAAGACGCAGATTGTGAACCACGGCTACCTGGCAGTGGATTTCTTCTTTGTTCTGTCCGGTTTTGTGATTGGCTATGCCTACGACGACCGTTGGGACAAGATGACCACCTGGGGGTTTTTCAAACGCCGTCTCACACGCCTGCACCCCATGGTGATTGCCGGCACGCTGGTGGGCGCCGCTCTGTTCTTTTTCTCCAGCGGCTACTTCCCCAAAACCCTGGAGGTAGAAGGATGGAAGTTTGCCCTGTGCCTGGTGATGGGTCTTTTCATCCTGCCCTGCCCCAACAGCCTGGATATCCGTGGCTGGGGAGAACTGAACTCCTTCAACGGACCGCAGTGGACGCTAACGTTTGAGTATATCGGCAACATCCTTTATGCCTTTGTCCTGAGGCACCTGCCCAAGATGGTGCTGGCCGCCTTGTGTGTGTGCTGCGCCTTCTTTACGCTGGACCTTACGCTGGGATGGGATGTGTTCGGATTCTTCCCCGACGGTCCCCAGTACACCGTCATCGGCGGCTGGAGCCTTACCGGACAGCAGATTTACATCGGCTTTACCCGCCTGCTGTATCCGTTCCTGTGCGGGCTGCTCATTTCCCGCATCCTGCCGGGGCGCCGCAGTGAAAGCAATCCCAGCGGATCTCCCATCCACTTAAAGGGTGGCTTCTGGTGGTGCAGCCTGGCGCTGGTGGCCATTTTCTCCATTCCCTGCATCGGCGGAGATTATGGTGTGCCGGACGGCATCTTCCAGGCCGTTTGCATCCTGCTCATCTTCCCGCTCATTGTCCTTACCGGCGCGGGAAGCGTAACCACGGACCCCAAGAGTACGGCCGTCTGCAAATGGCTGGGAGACATCTCCTATCCCATTTACATCACGCACTACCCTATCATGTACATGCAGATGGGCTGGGTGGCCGACCATCCCGACGCTCCGGTATGGATACACGTGATGGTCAATCTGGGCGTTATCTTCATGTCCATCATCCTGGCCTGGGGCCTGCTCAAGGCCTATGACCTGCCTGTGCGCAAATGGCTCACGGAGCACTGGCTCAAGCGGCCCAGTAAGGCCAAAGCCAGTTAACGGGCATCCATGGCGTGACGGCCCTTGCTGGTGATGAGGATGACGCCGTTGGCGCCTTTGATACCGTAGATGGAGGTGGATGAGTCTTTGAGAATGTCCACGGAATAGACGTCATTGGGATTCACCATGCCGATATCGTTAATCTCCACGCCATCCAGGAGGATGAGCGGCGCCGTAGAGGCATTCATGGTGGTAACTCCACGGATGACGATGGTGTTGTCCGGCTTCACCAGGACACCTGCCACCTTGCCGCGGAGATACTCGTACATATCGGTATAATACTCATTCTCACTGCTCTTGACGGAGCCCACGGCGTAGGTGATGTCCCGGCTGTTGGACTCTCCGTAGCCGATGTTGATACGGGTGTCCTTTGAATCGGCTGCAGATTTGTCCTCCTTGGTTTCCACCAGGATGACGCCGTTCTCCCAGCCCTTGTACTGCCTCACTTCCTCCGGGGTGCCGTTCTTGACCACGGTAATGCTCTTGATGCGCCCGGGACTCAGGTTTTCGAATTTGCGTTTGGAAACCTGTTTTCCGTCAATGACATAGGCGGGCTGGTCCGACGGAGACTCGTTCTCTGTCCAGATCTCATGAACCCGGCGGATGCCGTTCTCTCCATTTTTGAAAGAGACAATCTTATAGGAGATGATGGTCTTGCCTTCCAGCTGCAAGCCGTCAAAATGCTCTACGGGCTTGTTGTTGATGATGTACTGGTCCACGGTGTCCTTGGGCGCCGTGAAGGGAGCGGCAGCAAGGGTGCCGAAAGCAAACAAAAGGGAAAGGATAAGGGTAATCTGTTTCATATCTATTCATCATCTTGCGGCGTGAATTCCTGCCGCGTCATGTTAATTGTACATCTAAAGGTAGCAATTATCGGCAAAAAGTTAATGCAAAAAGTAAAAAAAATTCAACGGGAGACAAAGATTGACTATATTTGCGTAAAGAGAAAAACCACAAAATACCATATCATGTCAAAACTGAGTTTATCCGCCATCGTAGCCGCGGCCGTCGTCGTCCTCACCGCATCCTGTTCCTCCGGAAATGCATGGGTAAAGGTAGAAGGAAACAAGTTTGTAGACCCTGAAGGAAACGAACTGGTATTCCGGGGGCTTTGTTTCTCGGACCCTGTAAAACTGGTCCAGGACGGGCAGTGGAACGAGGCCTATTTTGCCGAAGCGGCCAATTGGGGCGCCAACGTGGTACGTTTTGCCGTACATCCCGCCAACCTCAACGCCATGGGCTGGGACAAAGCTTTTGAAGCCATGGACCAGGGTGTGGAATGGGCCAGAAAGTACGGCATGTACGTGATTATGGACTGGCATTCCATCGGCAACCTCAAGGATGAACTCTTCACCTCCCCCATGTACAATACCACCCTGGAGGAAACGCTCAAATTCTGGAGCACCGTGGCGCAGAGATATAAAAACCAGCCCACCGTGGCCCTGTACGAACTCTTCAACGAGCCCACGGTAACGGCTCCCAATGTAGGTTCCTGCACCTGGAGCCAGTGGAAAGCCCTCCTGGAGCAGATCATCGACACCGTGCGCGCCTACAATCCCAACGCCATCTGCCTGTGCGCCGGCTTCAACTGGGCCTATGACCTTACTCCGGTGGCCGAAGAACCCGTCGCCCGCCCCAATATTGCCTATGTTTCCCACCCCTACCCCATGAAGCGGGAACAACCCTGGGAGGAGCAGTGGGAAAAGGACTTCGGCTATGTGGCCGATACCTACCCCGTCATCTGCACGGAAATCGGTTTCTGCCTGGAGGACGAGCCCGGCGCCCATATCCCGGTGATGTCCACCGATGTCTACGGAGAGCACATTACCCAATACTTTGAGAAGAAAGGCATCTCCTTCACGGTCTGGTGCTTTGACAAAGACTGGGCTCCCATGCTCATCAGCGACTGGGATTTCACCCCCACCACCCAGGGACGTTTCTTCAAGGCCTATCTCCAGCAGAAATGAAAAAGATAGTCACTTTCGGCGAAATCCTGCAGCGGTGGTCTCCCCCCGGTGCGCAGAGAATCGGGCAAGGATACATGTGGGAAGGCCAGTTCGGCGGCTCCGAGGCCAATGCGGCCGTGTCGCTGGCTAAACTGGGAAATCCGGTGAGCTATGTGTCCCGCATCCCGCAGAACGTGGTGGGAGACGCCTGCCTGCGCCAGTTGCGTTCGCTGGGGATAGACGTGTCCCATGTGGTGCGCGGAGGAGAAAGGCTGGGAACGTATTACTTTGAGAAAGCGGCCGATATCCGCAAATCCCTGGTGGTCTATGACCGAAAAGGCTCCTCCTTCTGGTCATCGGCCCCGGGCATGTTTCCCTGGCAGGAAATCTTTGCCGACACCGCCGTCTTCCACTGCTCCGGCATCACCTGCGCCGTTAGCCAGAGTGCGGCCGACGCCACCTTCGAGGCCGTGAAAACCGCACGGGAAGCCGGCCTGCGCATCACCTGCGACATCAACTACCGTCGCAACCTGTGGAAATACGAGGGCGCCGACGCCCACGCAACGCTGAACGCCCTCATGCAGTACAGCGACTTCATCTTCGGGGACCAGGACGAGTGGGAGGTAGCCACGGGCGTCCCCAAAATCTCCGAGGAAGGCATGATGGCCGATACCATCCTGGACCTGGAAGCCTACGGGCATTATTTTGACGAAATGCACCGGCAGTTCCCCCACTGCGGGGAAATGATGATCGGCCTGCGGAACCAGCTCACCACCAACCATCACACGCTGTCGGCCCTGCTGTGGTACAAGGGCACCATCTACAAGACCAAGATCTTCGACATCACCCATATTGTGGATTCCGTTGGCGTGGGAGACGCCTTTGTGGGCGCCTACATCCACGCGTCCAACAAATGGCCGGGACAGCCGCAGCGTTGCCTGGATTTCTGCGTTACGGCCGCCATGCTCAAGAATTCCATTGTGGGAGATTTCAATTTGGTAACAGAAGAGGAAATCCTGGAGCTGATGCCATAAATTTGAAAGCAAAAAACAAGCATTTTGTTAAAAATTTTAACTGTCTATCAATTTTTAAAAAGAATTTTTCCAAAAACTCTTGTTTTTCTTGTAAAAAATGCCGTACTTAGTAGTGAATAACACTAAAGCTGAGTATGGCCAAAATCGAAAGCATCAACGGGAAGGCCCCCAGGGGCAATATCCTGGTAGTCAACACCGGTTCCATCACCACCAAATTCGCCTATTACAAGGACGGGGAAATCATCATCGACCAAAAACTGGAACACTCCGTGGAGGAGCTTTCCAAGTTTGCCGATGTGATGGACCAGGACCGCATGCGCACCGACGCCATCCTTGATGCGCTCAAGGAAAAAGGCGTCGCCCTGGAGGACATCGATATTGTGATGTGCCGTGGCGGCCTGTTCACCCCCTGCATTACGGGCGTGTACAACGTGAACGCCGATATGCGCCTGGTGCTGTCCGAGAGCCGGGAAGGCAACCACGCCTGCAACCTGAGCGCCCTCATCGGAGACAACATCGCCGAGGAAATCAACGCCCTGCGGGACAAGGAAGGCATCAAGCCCCCGTTCGGCAAATGCGTCGCCTATGTGGCCGATCCTCCCATGGCCGACGAAATGCTGCCGGAGTGCCACGTGGGCGGTATTCCCGAATTCCCGCGCCGTACCCTCTTCCATGCCCTGAACACCCGTGCCATCATGCGCCGTTACCTGCGGGAAACCGGACGCAAGGCCGAAGATACCACCGCCATCATCTGCCACATGGGCGGCGGCGTCACCATCTCCACCCACCGCGGCGGCAAGGTGATCGACACCTCCCACGGCCTGGGCGGTGACGGCCCCATCACCCCGGAACGCGCCGGATGCTGCCCTCCCTACCCGCTCATCGACATGTGCTTCAGCGGGAAATACACCAAGCAGGAGATCAAAAAGAAACTCATCGGCAAGGGCGGCGCCGTGGCCTACTTCGGCACCAACGACATGCGCGTGGTGGTGGAAAGGGCCAAGCAGGGCATTCCCGAATACGTGGTGTTCATGAAAGCCTTTGTCCTGAACATCGCCAAATACATCGTGGCCCAGGGCGCCCTGGTAGACGGAAAAGTGGACGTAATTATCCTCACCGGCGGCGTGGCCTACAGCAAGGACATCACCGACGCCATCACCAAAAAGGTGAGCTGGGTGGCTCCCGTTAAGGTTTATCCCGGAGAAAACGAGCTGGAATCCCTGGCCGAGAACGGCTACATCATCCTGGCCGGAGACACTAAGATTCATACCTATAATAAAGACCGCATAATTGAAGACTGAAACTATGGCAGAGATTGATTACTCCAAGAGATCTTTCAATTACTACCCGACCAACGCCATCGTCTATGCCACCTGCGTGGACGGCCGATGGAGCAAACCGGTGGTAACCAACGACTTCAACTTCTCCGTTCACTGCTTTGGCGGCGTGTTCCACTATGCCCCGTCCTGCTTCGAAGGCCTTAAGGCCTACCGCGGAGCCGACGGCCGCGTGCGCCTGTTCCGCCCCGACGAAAACGCCAAGAGAATGGCCTCCAGCGCCCAGTATCTGGACATGCCCTATCCCAACATGGAGATGTTCCTGGACCTGTGCATCATGTGCGTCCAGGAGAACTGGGACTGCATTCCTTCCTTTGAGAGCGGCGCATCCCTGTACCTGAGGCCCGTGCTCTTCGGCATCAACCCCCAGCTGGGCATCAAGAGCGCCAACGACGTCATGTTCTGCGTGATGGCTTCCGGCGTGGGCACCTATTCCGGCGCCAAGAGCCTGGTCCCCGGATCGGCCGTCATTTCCCGTAACTACGACCGCGCGGCCACCTACGGTTCCGGCGGTTACAAGCTGGGCGCCAACTATGCCCAGTCCCTGCACGCCTATAATCTGGCGCACAAGATGGGCTACCGGGAGCTCCTGTTCCTGGACAGCGCCACGCACAGCCACATCGAGGAATTCGGCTCCTCCAACTTCTTCGGCATCAAGCACGGCTGCTATGTAACGCCCAACTCCCCCAGCGTACTGCCTTCCATCACCAACAAGTCCCTGCGCAAACTGGCCGAGGAAATGGGCTTGAAGGTTGAACGCCGTACCATCTTCATCGACGAGCTGGAAACCTTCGAGGAAGTGAACTCCTGCGGCACGGCGGTGGTGATTACCCCTATCTCCCGCATCGACGACAAAGTTACGCTGGAAAGCGGCACCATCACCCGGGAATACAAGTATGCCGACGTGTGCGGTCCCATCTCCGAAAAACTCTATCACCGCATGGTGAACATCCAGAAGGGCGTGGAGGAAGACCCGTACGGCTGGTGCATGTTTGTGAACGACCCTAAATAATGAAAGACAGGATTTCCGCGCTCCTTGCCCGGGACAGGGCCGACGAAGTCATCGCCCTCATGGAAAGCTATGACGGGCCCATGGACGACGCCCTGTACTACCTTCTGGGCAACGCCTGGCGCAAAAAGGGAAACTGGCAGATGGCCATGAACAACTACCTGGAAGCCGTAAGGATCAATCCGGACAGTCCCGCGGCGCAAGCGTTGGAGATAGCTAACGAAATCCTGGATTTCTACAACAAGGATATGTACAACCAATAATTAATAACTATGGCTAAAATGAAAGGCGCGACAGTAGTCGACACCGAACGTTGCAAAGGCTGCAGCCTTTGTGTGGTGGCCTGTCCCCTTCACGTCCTGGAGCTCTCCAAGACCGTGAACCAGAAAGGCTACAACTATGCCCAGGCCGCCCTGGAGGACACTTGCACGGGATGCGCATCCTGTGCAATCGTGTGCCCGGACGGATGTATTACCGTTTATCGTAAAAAGGAGGAATAGACCATGGCAGAGAAAGAAGTTACCTTGATGAAAGGCAATGAGGCCATTGCCCATGCCGCCATCCGCTGCGGCTGCGACGGATATTTCGGCTATCCTATCACTCCCCAGAGCGAAGTCCTGGAAACTCTGGCCGCCGAGAAACCCTGGGAAACCACCGGCATGGTGGTCCTGCAGGCCGAGAGTGAAGTGGCATCCATCAACATGGTCTACGGCGGTGCCGCCACCGGCAAGCGCGTGATGACCTCCTCCTCCAGCCCGGGCATTTCCCTGATGCAGGAGGGTATCTCCTATATGGCGGGTGCCGAGCTTCCCGCCCTCATCGTGAACGTTTCCCGCGGCGGCCCCGGCCTGGGCACCATCCAGCCCAGCCAGGCCGACTATTTCCAGACCGTCAAGGGCGGCGGCCACGGAGACTACCGGCTCATCACCCTGGCCCCGGCATCGGTGCAGGAAATGGCCGACTTCGTGGACCTGGCCTTTGAACTGGCGTTCAAATACCGTAACCCGGCCATGATCCTTTCCGACGGCGCCATCGGCCAGATGATGGAAAAAGTGGTGCTCCCGCCTTTCAAGCCGCGCCGCACGGAGGAACAGATTGCCAAGGAATGCCCCTGGGCCACCACCGGCCGCATCGGCATGCGCAAGCCCAACATCATCACTTCCCTGGAACTCCGTTCCGAAGAAATGGAGCAGAACAACCTGCGCATCCAGGCCAAGTACCGCGTGATTGAGGAAAAAGAAGTGCGTTATGAGGAATACATGACCGACGACGCCGACTTCCTCATTGTGGCCTTCGGCAGCGCCGCCCGCATCTCCAAGAAGGTGATTGCCATTGCCCGCGAACAGGGCATCAAGGTGGGTCTGCTCCGTCCCATCACCCTGTGGCCGTTCCCGTACAGGAGAATCGGCGAGCTGGGCAAGAAGATGAAAGGCATCCTTTCCCTGGAAATCAACGCCGGCCAGATGGTGGAAGACGTCCGCCTGGCCGTGGAATGCAAGGTTCCGGTGCAGTGGTACGGCCGTCTGGGCGGTATTATCCCGGAGCCCGAAGAAGTGGTTGAACAGATTAAGAAAATGACCCTCTAAAGTGCAGCGCCTTATGACTAGAGAAGAAATCATCAGACCGGAAAACCTGGTTTACAAGAAACCGGAACTGCTCAATGACGTGCCCATGCATTACTGCCCGGGCTGCAGCCACGGCGTGGTGCACAAACTGGTTTCCGAGGTTATCATGGAGATGGGCATGGCCGAAAAGACCATTGCCATCTCTCCCGTAGGATGCGCCGTTTTCGCCTACAAATACATCGATGTGGACTGGCAGGAAGCCGCCCACGGCCGCGCACCGGCACTGGCCAGCGCCGTCAAGCGCCTGTGGCCGGACCGCCTGGTGTTCACGTATCAGGGAGACGGTGACCTGGCCTGCATCGGCACGGCCGAGACCATCCACGCCCTCAACCGCGGGGAGAACATCACCATCATCTTCATCAACAACGCCATCTATGGTATGACGGGCGGCCAGATGGCCCCCACCACCCTGCTGGGCATGAAAACAGTCACCTGCCCCTATGGCCGTGACCCCAAGCTTCACGGTTACCCGCTCAAGATGGCCGATATCGCCGCCCAGCTGGAAGGTACCTGCTATGTAACGCGTCAAAGCGTGGAAAATACAGGCGCCATCCTCAAGGCCAAGAAGGCCATCCGCAAGGCGTTCGATTACTCCATGCAAGGCAAGGGTTCCAACCTGGTGGAGATTGTGTCCACCTGCAACACCAACTGGAGGATGAGCCCGGACAAAGCCAACAAGTGGATGGAAGAAAACATGGTCCCGTTCTACCCGCTCGGAGACCTCAAGGACAACGGTAAATAGGACAGCTTATGACACACGAAATCATTATATCCGGATTCGGAGGACAAGGTGTCCTCTCCATGGGTAAAATCCTGGCCTACAGCGGCCTGATGGAAGACAAGGAAGTGACCTGGATGCCTGCCTACGGTCCCGAGCAGCGCGGCGGCACGGCCAATGTGACCGTCATCGTGAGCGACGAACCCGTGTCGTCCCCCATCCTTTCCTCCTACGACACAGCCATCGTCCTGAACCAGCCTTCCCTGGAGAAATTCGAGAAGAAGGTCAAGAAGGGCGGCACCCTCATCTATGACGGCTACGGCATCACGGTCCCGCCCACGCGCAAGGACATCAACGTGTACCGTATTGACGCCATGGACAAGGCGGCCGAAATGAACATGATCAAGGTGTTCAATATGGTGGTGCTGGGCGGCTTGCTCAAGGTGCATCCCATCGTGAGCATCGAGAGCGTGCTCAAGGCCCTGCGCAAAACACTTCCCGAACGGCATCACCACCTCATTCCCATGAATGAGGAGGCCATCCGCCTGGGAATGGACATCATCCAGAAGCAATAAGAAGAATGCCAGCCACGCGGCTGGCATTCTTTATATATGACGGAGTTTGGCGAACTTCAGAATCAGGAGTTTCTCCCCGTACTGGTCAAAGGCAATCTTGGCCTTGAGGTCCGGAACCTGACCGTAGATTTCCAGCACCTTACCGGCACCGAAGCGGTTGTGCTCGATGCGGTCCCCTACCTTGAAAGAGGTCATGGGTTCCGGCACAAAGTTGGGGTCTATCACTGCCGGCTTCTCCGGTATTACTGTACGTTTCACCGGCTCACTTGCAGGGCCAGAGGAGGGAACAGATTTCCCGTCACTAAAATGAGGGCCGATGTTCCGGGAAATCTGTCCCCCCCTCCCGGCCATTCGACCGGCACCGGGGAAGGGTGAAAGGTTTGTTTTCCCTTCCCAGGTGACGGAAAAACCGTCAGCTTCCCATGGCTCAAAGGACTCTTTGCGTAAGGGTTTATCTAGGTACTGGGGGGCGAGTTCGCGGAGGAAGCGGCTGGGGCCGTTGGATTCGTGCTTGCCGTTGCGCATGCGCGTTTCGGCAAAGCTGAGGGAAACGGCCTTTTTGGCACGGGTGATGGCCACGTAGAACAGACGGCGTTCTTCCTCCAGATCCTGCGGAGTGAGCATCCAGCCGCCGGAGGGAAACAGATTCTCCTCCATGCCGGCCACGAATACATAGGGGAATTCCAGGCCCTTGGCGGTGTGTACGGTCATCAGGGCCACTTTGTTGTTGGTCTCGTCATCGGCCACGTCCACGTTGGAGAGCAGGGACACGTTCTCCAGATAGTCGGCCAGGGTGACCGTGGGTTTTTGGTCCACGGCGTCGGGGTCTACATCGGCCTCCACGTCCTCCACGTATTCCTTGACGCTGTTCAGCAGTTCCTCCACGTTGGCAAAGCGGGACTGGCCTTCGATGGAGGTATCGGCCTTGTAAAAGAGGTACAGGCCGCTCTCCTGGGCCAGGGACATGGCTACGTCGTAGGCGTCTCCGTGCACGGCATCCTGCGCGGCCTTTTCCATGAAGGTGCAGAAAGCGCGGATTTTGCCGATGGCCGCTCCCTTGAGGCCATAGTCCTCCAGATTGGGCAGAGCCGCAGCTTTGAACAGGGAAACCATATTTTGCCTGGCGGCTTCTAAGAGAGCGTCCATGGAGGTGCCGCCTATACCGCGGGCGGGCTTGTTCACCACGCGCTTGAACGATTCATCGTCATTGAGATTCACCGCAAGCTTGAAATAGGCCATCATGTCCTTCACTTCCAGCCGTTCGAAGAAGGAATTGCCGGAGAAGATCATGTAGGGAATGTTGCGGCGGCGCAGCTGCTCTTCCAGCGCGCGGGATTGGGAATTAGTGCGGTACAGGATGGCAAAATCCTCATACTCACACTGTTCCGCGCGCATACGGGTGAGGATGGAAGAGGCTATCTGCATGGCTTCTTCCTGTTCCGTGAAAGTGCGCACCAGGTGGATCTTCTCCCCTTCCTCCCCCATGGACACGCAGTTCTTGGGGATGCGGCCTTCGTTGTGGGCGATGAGGGCGTTGGCGGCGTTCACGATGGTGGCCGTACTGCGGTAATTGCGTTCCAGGCGGAAGAGCCGGGCCGTGGGGAAATCCTTCTGAAAATTGAGAATATTCTGGATTTGAGCGCCGCGGAAACCGTAAATGGATTGGGAATCGTCTCCCACCACACACAGGTTCTTGTGACCTGCCGCCAGCTTGCGCAGGATGAGGTACTGGGCCATGTTGGTATCCTGGTACTCATCCACCACGATATGGTCGAATCGGCCGGCGATATCGGCCAGGGCATCCTCCGACTTCTTGAGGAGGAGGTTCATGTACAGGAGAATGTCATCAAAGTCCATCACCCCCGACTGCTGGCATTTCTGACAGTACAGCTGGTAGATGCGGTAGATTTCCGGCTTCTTGTGCGCATTGTCGGCCTCCCGGTATCCGCCGGCGCCGTTCATGTAGGGCGTGGGGGTGACGAGGTCGTTCTTGGCCTTGGAGATGCGGGAAAGCACTTCCTTGGGTTTGTACAGTTTGTCGTCCAGGTTGAGCTGGGCGATGCAGGCCTTGACGGCGCTCACGGAATCCGTGGTATCGTAGATGGTGAAGGTGGCGGGGAAGCCGATGACCCCGGCGTAATCCCGCAGGAAGCGGATGAAGACGGAGTGGAAGGTGCCCATCCACAGGCGGCGGGCCTTGCGCTCACCCACCATGAGGGCGATGCGTTCCTTCATTTCTCCGGCGGCCTTTTTGGTAAAAGTCAGGGCCAGGATGCGCTCTGGGGGCACACCCTGCTCAATCAAATACGCTATCCGTGAGGTAAGTACACGGGTTTTGCCGGAACCGGCCCCCGCCACTATTAGCATGGGGCCTTGCGTACATGTTACTGCGGCTGATTGTTCCCCGTTCAGGGACGCCAGGATCTCACTCATATCTACCCTCAAATTTATATGCGAAAATAGCGATTTTTTTCGTATCTTCGCCGTGTATTTCGGCAAATACACAAAACTTTTACAATAATGTCAAACAATCTCGATTTGAAGAAGGGTCTGAACGTTCCCGTTAAGGGCGTTGCAGCCCCTGTCGTCATCAAAACCGTGACTCCTGACGTTGTTGCCGTGAAGCCCACCGACTACTTCGGCCTGGTCCCCAGGCTGCTGGTCAAGGAAGGCGACTCGGTGCAGGCTGGCTCTCCGGTGATGGCCGACAAAATGCATCCCGAGATTCTGTTCACCAGTCCCGTCAGCGGTACGGTGCAGGAAATCGTCAGGGGTGCCAAGAGAAAATTGCTGGCAGTTCTGGTAAAGGCCGATGTCAAACAGGTTTATGTAGACTTTGGCAAGGAGGCGCCCAAGGACGCCGCCGCCGTCAAGGCTCTCCTCCTCAAGACGGGCCTGTGGGGTACCCTGGTTCAGCGTCCCTACGGCGTCATGGCCGGCCTGGATGTCACGCCCAAGGCAATTTTCATTTCCACTTTCAGCACGGCTCCGCTTGCGGCCGATACCGATTACGTCCTGGGAGACGCTCTGGCCGATTTCCAGGCCGGTGTGAACGCCCTGGCCAAGGTAGCCCCCGTGCACGTTTCCATCCACAAGGGTGAATCGGCCTTTGTCAAGGTGAAGGACGCCACCCTCCATGTGGTGAGCGGTCCGCACCCCGCCGGCAACGTGGGCGTGCAGATCAGCCACATCTCCCCCATCCAGAAGGGAGACACCGTGTGGACCATGAATCCGCTCCATGTGGCCGCCCTGGGTCATGTGGTGAACACCGGCAAGCTGGAACTCACCCGCAAGGTGGCCGTCACCGGCCCCGCAGCCGAAAAACTCGGCTATGTGGTGGCCCTTCCCGGCACGCCCGTCAAGCAACTCACCAGCGTGGGTGAAGGCGTGCGCGTGGTGGGAGGAGACGTCCTTTCCGGCGAAAACCTGGGAGCCGACGGATACCTGGGCATGTTCCAGAGCCAGCTCACCCTTCTCAAGGAGGGTTATGAGCGCGAGTGGTTCGGCTGGGCCAAGCCTTTCCGTCCCAAGGTGCACAGTTCTTCCTGGTGCTACTTCTCCTGGCTCACCCCCAAGAAGGAGTACGACATGAACACCAACCTGCACGGCGGTCCCCGCGCCTTCGTAGAGACCAAATGCTTCGAGGATGTCACCCCCATGGACATCTTCCCCATCTATCTCATCAAGGCCTGCCTGGCCGGAGACATTGAGAAGATGGAGAAATTCGGCATCTACGAAGTCCTGCCCGAGGACCTTGCCCTGTGCGACTATGTAGACCCTTCCAAGAACGAGATCCAGGCCTATATCCAGAAGGGTATCGACCTCATGATCAAAGAAATGGCATAAGCTATGGCAGAAGAAATGAAACCTGGCCTTTTTGAAAAAGGCGGCAAGCTGTACTGGCTGCATTCTTCCATCGACGCTTTCGACACCTTCCTGCGCGTTCCCGGCACCGTAACGGCCAAGGGAGCACATGTGCGTGACGGTATCGACCTCAAGCGCGTGATGATCATGGTGGTCATCGCCCTGGTGCCTGCCGCTCTGTTCGGCATGTACAACGTGGGTCTTCAGACCTCTACCCTCTATGGCCTCAACTGGACCTTCTGGCACATGTTCTTCTATGGACTGCTCCGGATGCTGCCCCTGTTCGTGGTCTCCTACGCCGTGGGTCTCGCCATCGAGTTCGGCAGCGCCCAAATCCGCGGTGAAGAAGTGAACGAAGGTTACCTGGTAACCGGTTTCCTCATTCCGCTCATCGTCCCGGTGGATGTTCCGCTGTGGATGCTGGCCCTGGCCGTGGCCTTCTCCGTCATCTTCGTGAAAGAAGTCTTCGGCGGCACCGGCATGAATATCTGGAACCCCGCTCTGGTGGCCCGCGCCTTCCTGTTCTTCTCCTATCCTTCCAGCATGTCCGGCTCCTCCGTGTGGGTCTCCAAGACCTGGGCCGGTCTGGGTGACGTGGATGCCATTTCGGCCGCCACTCCCCTGGCCATCGCCCACGACGCCGGCATCGAAGGCCTCACTTCCCAGTATTCCTTCATGGACATGTTCTACGGCTTCATCCCCGGTTCCACCGGTGAGACTTCCGTGATCGCCATCCTCCTGGGCGCCATCCTCCTGGTTTGGACGGGCGTGGCCTCCTGGAAGATCATGGTGAGCTCGGTGGCCGGCGGCCTGCTCATCGGCTGGCTGGGCCAGCTGGGCGGCGCCACTCAGCTTCCCTGCTACTATCAGCTGGTCATGGGCGGCTTCCTCTTCGGCTCCGTCTTCATGGCTACAGACCCTGTCACCGCCGCACAGACCGAAACCGGCAAATGGATTTACGGTTTCCTGGTGGGTGCCCTGGCCGTGATCGTGCGTCTGTGGAACCCCGGCTACATGGAAGGTATGATGCTGGCCATCCTGCTCATGAACACCATGGCCCCGCTCATCGACCACTGCGTGGTTTCCGTGCACACCTCCCGTCGTGCCAAAAAAGCCCTAACCGTTTAAAGGAATTGCGCCATGAATACCAACAGTAACGTATATACCATTATTTATACTACAGTCATTGTAGTGGTGGTGGCCGCACTCCTTGCCTTCGTGTCCCAGAGCCTCAAGACCAAGCAGGACGCCAACGAAAAGGCCGAAACCATCTCCCAGATGCTCACCAGCGCCCAGTACGGCACCAAGGCCGAGCTGGACAAGCTGGGCAACGAGGCCAAGCTGGACAAATATGCCGAGGAAATCGCCGAGGCCTTTGTCATCAACCTGGAGGGAGAGCGCGTAAGTGACCTGGGCATCGCCCGTGACAACATCGAGGTGTACAGTCCCAAGGCTCTCAAGCGCCAGAACTACAACATCAAGGGCGGCGCCAACAAAACCGGCGAAGCCCAGATTCCCGTCTTCATCTTCAAGAACGGCCGCACGGTGGTTCCCATCTACGGTGCCGGTCTGTGGGGTCCCATCTGGGGATACATCTCCTTCAATGGCGGCAGCGCCACCATCGGCGGAGCCTACTTCGACCACGAATCCGAGACCGCCGGTCTGGGTGCCAAAATCAAGGACGACCCTTCCTTCCAGCAGGAATTCGTAGGTGAGGTGGCCGATTTCTCCAGCGCCAACGTCTTCGATATCGTGAAGGGCGGAGCCCCCAAGGATGCCGAAGGAAAATCGGTGGTGGACAACAAGATTGACGCCATCTCCGGCGCAACCATGACCTCCCAGGGCCTGGATGCCGCCATCGACACCTGGCTGGGTGCCTATGCCAAGTACTTCCAGGGCGTAACTCCCGCCAAGCAGCACTGCGGCAAGCACCAGCACCAGGGTGAGTGCGAAGGCGAGCATGAAGGCTGCGACGGCAATTGCGAACACCATAACCATATGGAGGAATAAGCCATGGATGCAAAACTGAAAGAAACCATTCTGAACCCCATCTTCAAGGGCAACCCCATTACCGTGCTGGTGCTGGGTATCTGCTCTTCCCTGGCGGTTACCGTTACCCTTAAGGGTGCGCTGGTCATGGCCCTCTCCGTGATTGTGGTGTGCGGCATTTCCAGCCTCATCCTGTCGCTGCTGCGCAACACCATTCCCGGCCGCGTACGTATCATCGTGCAGCTGGTGGTGGTGGCCATGATGGTTATCCTGGTGGACCAGGTGCTCAAGAGCTTCGAAGCCACCTATGCCATCGACAAACAGCTGTCCGTGTACATCGGCCTAATCATCACCAACTGCATTGTGATGGGCCGAATCGAGGCTTTCGCCCTGGGCAACAAGCCCTGGCCCAGCTTCCTGGACGGCGTGGCCAACGGCGCCGGCTACGGCCTCATCCTCCTCATCGTTGCCTTCTTCCGTGAGCTTCTGGGCTCCGGTACTCTGTTCGGCATCGATATCCTCAACCGCTTCGGCTATGTTCCCAACAACCTGGTCATCCTGCCGCCCTTCGCCCTCATCCTCCTGGGATGCATCGTGTGGGTGCAGCGCAGTATCCAGAAAGATCTCCAGGAAAAATAAACTGTAACGCCTTATGGAATATCTTAGCTTATTCACCAAGTCCATCTTTGTGGACAATATGATCTTCGCATACTTCCTGGGAATGTGCTCATTCCTGGCAGTATCGAAGAACGTGAAGACGGCTGCGGGCCTGGGTGTCGCAGTTATCTTCGTGCTCCTGGTCACTCTCCCGGTGAACTACCTGCTCAACACCTATGTACTGGCTCCCGATGCCCTCATCAAAGGCGTGGACCTGAGCTTCCTCAGCTTCATCGTCTTCATTGCCGTCATCGCCGCCATCGTGCAGATTGTGGAGATGGTGGTAGAGAAATTCTCTCCGGAGCTGTACTCTTCCCTGGGTATCTTCCTGCCGCTGATTGCCGTGAACTGCGCCATCCTGGGCGGTTCCCTGTTCATGCAGCAGAAAGACTTCCTCAATATTGGATACTCCCTGGGCTCCGGTCTGGGCTGGTTCCTGGCCATCGTATCGCTGGCCGCCATCCGTGAGAAGATGAGCTACTCCAATGTTCCCCCGGCACTCAAGGGCCTGGGCATCACGTTCATCACCGTGGGTCTGATGGGCATCGCCTTCATGACCTTTATGGGCATTTCACTGTAGGAGGACGCAGATATGGGTAATACAATTTTAGCTTCTATCGCAGTCATCGTAGTGGTGACCCTCATCCTGGTGGCGCTGCTGCTCTGGATCAAGACCGCCCTCACTCCTTCCGGCACCGTGAAGATCAACATCAACAACGGCACCAAGGAGCTGGAGGTCACCCCCGGCGGAGACGTCATGCACACCCTGGCCGACAACGGCATCTTCCTCCCCTCCGCCTGCGGCGGCAAGGCCAACTGCGGCCAGTGCAAACTGCAGGTGCTGGAAGGCGGCGGAACCATCCTTCCCACCGAGACCGGATTCTTCTCCCGCAAGCAGATCAAGGAAGGCTGGCGCCTGGGCTGCCAGGTAAAGGTGAAGGACAACATTGCCATCGCCGTTCCGGAAAGCGCCCTCAGCGTGAAGAAACTGGAATGCGAGGTCATCTCCAACGAGAACGTGGCCACCTTCATCAAGGAATTCACCGTGAAACTCCCCGAAGGAGAGCACATCGACTTCAAGTCCGGTGAGTACATCCAGATCGACATCCCCGAATACGAGGCCGACTTCTCCGACATGGGCGTGGCCGATATCTACAAGGGAGATTGGGAGAAATACGGTATCACTTCCCTCAAGTTCAAGAACACCGTTCCCACCATCCGTGCCTACTCCATGGCCAGCTATCCCGCCGAGAAAGACCTCATCAAGCTGAATGTGCGTATCGCAACGCCTCCGTTCGACCGCACCCAGCCCAAGGGCGTGTTCAAGTTCGTGCCCGGTGTGCCTCCGGGAATCGCCTCCACCTATGTGTTCTCCCGCAAGCCGGGTGACAAAGTGTGGATTTCCGGTCCTTACGGAGAATTCCTCCTGCCTAAGGACGATCCCGATTCCCAGGAATACATCTTTGTGGGCGGCGGCGCCGGCATGGCTCCCCTCCGCAGCCACATCATGCACCTGTTCAAGACCCTCAAGACCAAGAAGGAAGTGCACTTCTTCTATGGCGCCCGCGCCCTGGTGGAAGCCGGATTTCCCCAACTTCCACTTCCATCTGGCCCTGGACCGTCCGGATCCCGCAGCCGATGCCGCCGGCGTCAAGTACACCGCTGGCTTCGTGCACAACGTGATGAACGAGACCTACCTCAAGAACCACGAGGCTCCCGAGGACATCAAGTACTTCATGTGCGGTCCGCCCATGATGACCAAGTGCGTGTGCGACCTCCTGGATTCCCTGGGCGTTGCACCCGAGAGCATCCTCTTCGACAACTTCGGAGGTTAATCGTTGAAAGCCTGGCGGTTTCGCCAGGCTTTTTTTGATGGGGTTTCCGGCCGATGGTTGGCCGATAATTGATTGGTTATCAATAGTTTAAGTTTTTCTCTTGATACCAAATGGGATCAAGAGAAAAACTTAACTATTTAAAATTCAATATGTTATAGAAAAAACGCACCGTAAGTACAGGTACTAGTATATATTAAAATGGAGAGAATAATCCATTCTCTCATGGAGTACTCTCGCAATTAGAACTCGACCGTCTTGCTGAATGAAATAAAAAACCATATGACGACGAAAATGAAATGCTCTAAGGCCTGGAAGTATCTCATCAAAAGGCTTTCCGTTTAGCAATGGTGCAGAAGCTATTTTTGAAATAGCTGTTTCGAGGCCGTCATAATATTGGTCAGCTTGCTCTTCAGACCATGTATCTACGGTATAATTCCAGATGTTATAGAGGTCCTCTACGGCCTCTTTTGTTATGTTATATTTTACCATGCTTACGATCCTTCATCTTTTGCAGGTATCCCTGCGAGTCGAAATCTTCCACGATTCCACTATCAAGGCCTGCTTCAATTGCGGAGCGTAATGCAGCCATTTTCTGTTCCTGCTCTTCTAGAAGACGAAGGGAGGAACGAACTACTTCGCTGGCGTTGTTATACCGCCCACTTTGGATGCAACTCTGAATGAAGTCCTCGAAATGCGAACCTAGTGCAACTGATGTGGTTTTCATAAGCATAAAAATAACACCACAAAGTTACCAATATTTCATAAAATTCCAATACATTTTTTAAATACTGGACACTGATACAATGATAGGATATACCGTATTCCTCCTCACTTCCCCCAGGGGAACGCGGTAAGTGAGGGGCTCGCCGGGGGTGGTGTGGTAATCCGGGGAGTGGTACTGGGCCTTGATTTCAAGAAAGCTCTCGTGCGTGGGGTTGACATTCTCCAGGAGGTACAGACTCACGGTGCCGCTGAGGGCATCGGCAGAATCCCGGTTCAGGGCGTCCACCTCGGCATCTTTGAGGGTAAAACCTTGCTGGAAGGTCTGGGAGGCGGTTTCTACGCCGCTACCGGGGAATAGGGAAACAGAAGAAGGACAGTTGCCGATAGAGACCTCCGTCACTTTGAGAAGGACATCGGCCTCCAACTCCCGTCGGTCCATGCGAAGGTCCATGCGGGCCATCAGGCGCTCCAGCTGCAGGGACATCTGCTCCGTTACAAGAACTTCTTCCAGCACCACAGCCATGGGGATTCCCTGCCGGTAATCGTCGGGCCGAACCAGCCGATAGCGGTACTCCAGGGCATCGGAGAGGCAGTGGATGGGCAGCTGATAACCCAGGTTGGCCGTAGCTATAATGGTATAAGGAACCTCCCGCAGCAGACGCGTTGTGTGACTAAGGCTGTACCCGGCGTGAGATGGCACATAGACATGTTCCTCCAGGTCTCCGAATGCGTTGAATATAAGGAGGTTCCAATCGGTCGTTTTAACCTCGTCCGGCATGTCTGCACGCGTGGGGATATCATCGGCCAGTCCAAGGATGAGAGTGGTATCCACATACGGGGACGGCGCTGTTTCACGCGTGCAGGCTGCCAGAACAACCATAACAATAAGAACCAACGGTTTCATAAGTAAAAGGTTTGCGTTTCTTCCCTCATCCAAGGGACGGTGATGCTTTCTATCACCACGGTGCCGCTTTCCACCGGCATGTCCGGTTCGGGCGCCCCCTTGCGCAGAATGGTCAGGTCCAGCCGAAAAGAGCAGCCGGCCTTCATGTTACGGAGGGGAATGGGATAGTAGCAGATATCGGCCCCTACCCGTCCTTCCAGTACCAGGCAAGTGTTGAGGCCGGGATAACAGTAGAAATCCCGGTTCAGGTTGAGTCTTGACGGGCCGATTTCCCCGCACCCCTCCTGTAGCACCATCTCCGGCCGGGGCAGGCACATTACCGCAGTGCTGTCCAGGTAACCGGGATTCAGCCAGGAAAGGGATTCCGGAGCGTCTCCTGCGCCCAGCGGGCGACACTCGGCACCCGCATAGGTCAGATATATCAGCTTATTGAAAAAAGAGCCATTGGAATAAGGTTGAGTGCTATAGTCGCAGGAGACAGACCGGAGTTGGATATGGACAAGCAAGGGATTCAAAGGCAAGGAAACTTCCCGCGAAGCGCCGTCTTCTACCAGGATTTCCCCGTATTGCATAGGGGCCGATGGAGAATCTTTCTCCAGCTGGAAACTCAGTTTGCAAAGGTCGGCATAACCGCGAATCCCGTACCAGGTTTCGGCAGTGGCGGGATATCGCGACAAAGCGACCAGCCGTTTGGGGCCACTGCGGGAAAGGCCCATTATCGGAACTCCCTCTTTTGACGACAACTGCTGGTAGGCATCTAGCAATTGCGTCCCGGTGGTGTCGAAAAAGAACAAATCCACAGGGTATTGTATTGGATATTTGGCGCTTTGTAAGTAAATTTGCCTTTCAATTCGCGCGCGCAGGGTATCACAGGAATTAAAAAAGGCCGGAAACTGCAAGACGGCAGCAAGTGTTATCACAGAGGCGTGACGGGCGGCGAAGCGCGAACAGAAAATTGGAATAAAGTTTTTTTTCCGGCCTTTCATGGTTTTGGCGTGTTGTGGTCCGGAGGCAAAACTAAAGAAGAAGGATTGTTTGCGCAATAACCCGCTAAAAAGTTTTTAAGTTTTAGCCGGATTAGAGAAAGATTTTTAAGTTTTAGCTGGAAAACCCGCTAAAAAAATATTGTTTTATATGAAATTTTGGCGTCTGTTTCACCCCACACAGGATCTGATTCCCATTCTGGAACGTCAGTCGGCCCTGCTTTGCAAGAGCGCTTCCCAGTTCTGCGAGATGCAGAATAGCCTGGATCCCGAAACCTGGAAGAGCTGCTTTAAGGAGATGAGAAACCTGGAGCATCAGGGTGATGCCTTGCTCACGGAATTCCGGGAGCAGATTGCCCGCGTGGCCCTGGGCCCCGGCGTCCGCAGGGAACTCACCACCATCTCCATGGCCATGGACGACTGCCTGGACGTCCTCAAGGACTGCTCCAACGCCCTCAACATCTACAAACCCGCCAAAATTGACGAGCAGCTCAAGGAACTCACCCGTATCAACCTGGACGAGACCAAGGCCATCCGGCAACTGATGCCCCTGCTTGCCGACATCAAGAAAAACGCCACCGCCATCACCCTGCAGGCCGACCGCGTAACGGAACTGGAACACGACGCCGACGAAACCTATGAGAACTACGTGGGCTACATCTTCTCCCAGGAACCCGACATGCGGGAAATGACCAAATACAAGAACCTGGCTGAACTCTATGAAAAGGCCACGGACTCCGGGAAGCACGTGGCCGATTGTGTCAGGATTCTGCTGATGCGGTTCATGTAGGGTTACTGCCGTTCAGGCGCTTGTTGGTTAATTACCTGATTTTTAAATAGTTAAGTTTCTCTCTTGACACCAAATGGGGTCAAGAGAAAAACTTAAGTTATTATTAATCAATCGATTAGAACTCCTGCACAAAAACCGCCTACTGCGCATCCTCCACCGTCCAGCCGGAAGGGATGCCGCTGGCGCCGGTGGGCCAGTCGTTCATTTGAGGCGATTTCACGAAGGTGCCGTTGGAGGAAACATTCATGAGCCATGAACTCACGCAAGACGAGGCACTAATATCCGTTGCCAAACATTCCAGATAGGAAAGATTACTGCAGCCGGAAAACATTCCGGCATAACTGGAGTCAGAGAGTTTGCTGGCAGGAAGAACAGGAGCCGTAGTAAGGCTGGTGCAATCTCCGAACATGATATAATAACAGTTGGAGCGTACGGTGGTAGCTGGTAATTCCGGTGCATCCGTAAGGTTGGTACAACCATAGAACATCCAGGCATAACAATACTCGGCCAAAGAAGTGGAAGACAATACCGGTGCTTTTGTAAGAGACGTACACCCCCTAAACATATCGGCATAGCAGGCTGTGGCCATGTCAGTTGCAGGGAGTTCCGGCGCTTCTGTTAGAGAAGTACAGTCATAGAACATACTCATGTAACATCTGGACTCAAGGTTCATGGCTGGGAGGACAGGCGTTGAAGTAAGTGAAGAGCACCCCATAAACAATCGATTATAACAATAGGGGGTCAAGATCGTCGCCGGCAATTCAGGTGCCGATGTCAGGAGTCCGCACTGATAGAAAAGGGAATAGAAACAATACTTCGATGGTATTTCCAAGAGAGCCTCGTCCTTGTTAATCAACGACATGATATCTCCGGAGATGGAAAACTTATCCCCCGTTGCAACAAAATTGCAGTAATGGCTTTCGTCCGATCCAATTCCATTAGGGTTGTCACCACAAATATACACGGGGACATCTTTTGTCAAGGTAATCTCACTGAAATCCCAAATAGACCAGTTAGTTTTATCGATTGAGTAATACAATACAGGCGTTTTTGAATGTGTGGACAATGAGATAGAAGTAGTCCCCTCCGAAGTAAATGTCAAATATCTGGAAGCACTTATACTCTCGGCACCATCATCCAGCACGACCCATCCGCCAGGAATGGCATCTGTACCACGACTCCATCCTGTCATTTCTGGTGCCTTTACAAAGATTCCCAGGGATGATACATTTGTCGTCCAGTTTAATGTACAATATGTAGCACTGATATCCGTGGCCAAGCACTTAATATAGGAAAGACTGGTGCAGCCATATAACATATGGTAATAACTGTAGTCGGCCAATATGGGAGCAGGCAATTCCGGTGCACTCGTCAGTGACGTACATCCAAAAAACATATGCCCATAGCAATAAGGTGCTAAAGATGTAGCCGGCAACACTTCTGGAACCGACGTCAGACCAGAACAGTAAACAAACATTGATTCGTAGCAATGTTCTGTCAAAACCATTGCAGGAAGCGAAGGCGCAGAAGTAAGAATGTCGCAATTGCCGAAGAGCTGGAAGAAGCAATAATTGTTAGGAATTATTGTTACGTCTTCTGTTCCGTTAATCAAGGACATAACACTGCCGGAAACAGCAAACTTATCCCCTTCAGCTTTGAAATTATGGAAGTTAGAGCCTCCATAACTGAATCCATCCGGATTATTCCCATAGATATACAGAGGAGAGCCGTTCGTAAATGTAAGCCGGCTGTAATTCCACTTTGTCCAGTTCTTGGCGTCGGTGGAATAGTACAAAACCGGCGCGTAATCAGGATTATAGGATAAATAGATGGTGGTAGTCCCCTCCGAAGTGAAAGTAAGGTACTTGCTGACTGGAAGAACCTCTGGAATCGCCTGAATCCTATCGGCATAGGCACTCCAGTACTGGGCGGTCTTGTAAGCCTCCACGGATTCGGCAGGGACGTAGAATGGGCCGTCGCCCTGTAAATCGGCAAACGTATCTTCCTTGATAACGGGCGGCGTAACGGGCAGGAAAGTGATGTTGTAAAGCCCGCCATAATCCTTTCCAGCTTGGCCGAAGGCCCTGCTGCCGATGGACTCCACCTCTTCCGGAACCGTGAGGCTGATGAGGCCGTACATAGCATAGAAAGCCTCGTCCCTGATCTCCTTCAAATGGGCAGGCAAGCCAAGGGTGTCTATCTGTGACTGCCCAAATGCCTGTCTGCCGATATAGGTGGCCGATTCAGGCAGAATGAGCCTGCCAATCTGACTGAAACCATTGTATAAGGCATAATTCCCCACCCCGGTGATAGGGTCCGTTACCACATAGCTGGTAAGGCCTTCCGGAGCGATGGCCCTAAGTTCGCCATCGATGATGACGCAGCGATGGTCCTCACTTGTCTGGGGGCCGTAAAATGCTTCCAGATGATACAGGCTGGGGAAACCGTATTCGGTATCCTTCAACCCCTCCGGAAGCGTAATGCTCCTGTAATGGCATTGCTCGAAAACGCCCCGCTCCACTTTTGTCACGCCCTCCGGAATCACAAAGTCCAGATCCTCGTTCATACGGGCAACGGCCGACAGCGTTCCGCCGATAACCAGCGAAAGATGGTCCTGAGAGGCTCCCTTGCCATAAAACGCCTCCAGTGTTCTCTCGCTGCCATTCTGGTTAAAAGCGCCCTCCCCCACCTCCTCAACGGATGAAGGGAGCGTAACCGTTACCAGCCGAGACTGATAGAAAGCCGATTCCGGAATCCTCGTCACCGGGCCGTCAAAAGCGATGACACCCTTCCCGTCCTCATTGGTATTGGATACGATGCGGGCGCCGAAACCATCCTTTACAGTGGGATTGACCACCACTCCGTCCACGGAAGTATACCAGATTTCACTGTTGGGCTGTGAAGGGTCCTTCATCTCCAGATTAAACGGTATACGGCTGTAGCCCGTACCGTCTTTGTCGTCCTCGGCATAAGCTATCACGTAGTACGTTCCATAGCCCACCTCACCCAGCGGCAGCGTGAACGTCTTTCTATCCTCGTTCAGGGTGCCGACATAGCGTTTTTCCCGCTTCAGGGCCTTGCGCTCGTTGCTGGTGCCCCACATAAAGCCCACTTCCTCAATAGAACGGCCTCCGTTATCCTCGATTGTGGCCACCAGGAAATTGTCACGGACAGTCACATCGGAAATGGAGGCCACGGAGGTCTCTGGCGTCTGCTGAGTGATGGTGGAAGAATACATCTTGCTGTAGCCGTTGCCAATAAAAGCCCGCAGGAAATACGTGTTGTTGGACTTGAGGTCCGTCACGCCAAGGGAAAAACTGATCCCGGTCACCTGAGGCGTCAGTGTCTTATAGGTCTTTCCGGCCTCAAAAAGCGTCTCTGATATCTCTACACCATAGGCCGTAATGTCGGTCATGTTTTTGCCGAAGCTACCGTTCACCAGCATGGACACACGCGTGACGGAGGTTTCGTCCACCGACAACGCGGGAGCGTCCGGAAGGTTAGACGGAGCGTCGGGGTCCTGGACACAGGACACGGCCGTCAAAGCCATCAGGAGATAAGTGTAGAGACGCTTCATGATTAATTAACTTTGCGGAAAACCAGATCGTCAATGCCGAAGAGCGCACTGGTAGCAGTGTTGTTATCCTGCCTGATAAAACTGAACTGAGCCAGATCCTCCTTGTAACCGGACAGATCCTCCTCATTCATGTGATACCATTCATAACCCTCGCCCAGCTGGAGGGTTGTGGGGTCCAGATTTCCAGCCGCCCACGAATGGGAGACCATATTGCCTTCCTGGTCATAGGAGACATCGGTATAGGCCTGCTGGGCCGACTCAATATCGTATGTGATGACTCCATCGGCATAAGAATAACGGCCCAGATAATGCTGTCCCCATGCAATGATGTACAGATCCAGATGTTCACCGTCGAACAAGGCCACGAAGGCCGTGGAACCGGGCTCATTTTCATGGCGCAGCGCGTCCCAGCGGCCGTCCAGGCTGCCGTATTCTTCCTCTCCCAGTGCCAGTTCCAGAGGGATACGGCTGTAACCCGTGCCGTCCCGGTCGTCCTCGGCATAGGCCAGGACGTAATACGTCCCCTGCCCTACCTCGGCAAGCGGCAGCGTGAACGTCTTCCCGTCCTCGCTCAGGGTGCCCGGGTAGCGTTTCTCCCGCTTGATGTCCTTGCGCTGGGAACTGGTGCCCCACATGAATCCCACTTCCTCCACGGTACGGCCGCCGTTGTCCTCGATGGTGGCCACCAGGTAGTGGTTGTCCCTTACCGTTACGTCGGACAAGGACGCCACGGAGGTTTCCGGCGTCTGCTGCGTAATGACAGAGGAGTACATCTTGCTGTAGCCGTTGGAAATGAACGTGCGCAGGAAGTACGTACTGTTGGTCTTGAGGTCCGTCACGCCCAGGGAGAAGCCGTTATTACCTACTTCCTGGGGAATCAGGGTCTTATAAGTTCCGCCAGTCTCGAACAGGGTCTCCGATATCTCTACGCCATAGGACGTGACATCGGTCATATTCTTGCCGAAGCTGCCGTCCACCACCATCGACACGCGCGTGACAGAAGTCTCGTCCACCGACAACTTGGGAGCGTCCGGCAGATTGGTGGGGCATTCGCGGTCCTGGATGCAGGACGCGGCCGCCAGGGCGAATAATAATATAGAGTAGAAACGTTTCATAGCTACTTATACTTTAATTGGAGACGCTAATCAGTGTGGCATCTTTCAGTTGAACCGTATTATTATATGTTGTCCGTTTCCCCAAAACCGTTATAACGCTATTCTCCGAGATACCAAAACCATCCCAACCGCCAACGGTATCCTTCGGGTATAGCCCATTCAGATTATAAAGTCCGTAAACGTACAGTTGGGAATCGGATGAATTATCGGTCAGGTATAGATTGCCATAGTTAGTGTTGGCAATTTGTGAAACCGTGGCCGTTACCTTATAGAACATATCATCGGCTCCATCCAATACTTCTTGAACAGAAGCGTCCGTGTAAGGGGCATCAGCTTCGTAAAGATTGGCTATCAATAAATTATGAAGACCGTTGTTGGATTGTTCAGCCTCGTTACGGAACAGCCAGAATCCCTCCACTTCAACAAATTGGCCATTATAGTTGAAATACTGTGAATCGGGCCAATACAGGTACATATGAGGATACTGGATGGTCAAGGACGCATTGGTGGCATTCTCTTCCATAGCCAACAGATAATTAAAGGTATACACGCTGTTGCTACGCTGGAATACCGTGCCGGAAACCCGTACCGGGGTCACCTTGTCATACTGGCCGATTTCGGGCGAGTAGGCCACTTCCGGCAGATTATTGTCGGAAGAAAGAATCTCCACCGTCTTGATATTGTTGATTTCGGCTACACCCATGAAGGTAATCTTGCTGGCTGAAATGGTAACCCGGTCACCCGCATTTACGCCGAAAGGCATATCGTCCCCGTAATAGACGTTGATGAAGTTCTCGGCAGCGTCGTCTCCCACCACAAAACTGCGGCTGCCCACGGCATAGACCAGAGCATCGGAGAGCGTCAGGGACCATCCGTCGGGAAGGTCGTATACTTCGGCAACAGATACGGGGCCATCATCTTTCACTGTCCAACCTTCGGGAATTCCGCTGGCACCTGTGGGCCACTGGACGTTGGGTGCCTTGACAAAGGTGCCCTGGGAAGAAACATTGCCCAACCAGTTGTACAGGCAGTCGGAAGCAGTGATATCCGTGGCCAGGCATTTAACAGAACTAAGGTTGGTGCAACCGTTGAACATCTGTCCGTAGCATCCGGGGCTCAAGGTAACAGCAGGCAGTTCCGGAGCGGTCGTCAACTCCGTACAGCCACTGAACATATCCCAGTAGCATTGGTGGCTTAACGTGGTTGCCGGCAATGCGGGTGCCTGTGTCAGAGACGTGCAGCTGCTGAACATCATATTATAACAGCCATCAGCCAACTCCGTAGCAGGCAGTTCCGGGGCCGACGTCAAGCTATAACAATAGGCAAACATCAACTGGTAGCAATGATAAGCCAATTCAGTGGCGGGAAGAGCCGGTGCCGACGTCAAACCAGATGCCGAGAACATATTGTCATAGCAATAGTCTGCCATTATAGTTGCCGGCAATTCCGGGGCAACGGTCAAAGATGTGCATCCGGAAAACATAAACGTATAGCAGGACTCACTTAGCACAGTGGCCGGCAATGAAGGGGCTGATGTCAATCCGGAACAGTTACTGAACATCTCAGAATAACACTCGGATGCAAGAACGGTTGCCGGAAGGGCAGGTGCTGTTTCAAGGGCCGTGCAATCCTCAAACATTTGCGCGTAACACACATTGGTCATTGTCATTGCCGGCAATTCAGGGGCCTCGGTCAAACTGGAACAGCCGCGGAACATGGCAGTATAACAATTTGTCGCCAGGGTTTCGGCAGGCAGCTCGGGGGCGGACACCAGTCCGGAGCACCCGTAAAACATACCAAAATAGCACTTGTCCGTGAGGGTTGTCGCCGGGAGTGAAGGCCCGGACGTGAGCCCAGCGCATTCTCTGAAAAGTTCCCCGAAACAATTTGTACTGGGAATGACCAGAAGGTCTGTTTCCCTGTCCAGGAGGGACATGATGTCTCCGGAAACGGAGAAAGAGTCCCCTCCAGTTTTGAACTGGCTGTATATTTCCGTTCCTATACTGAATCCATCCGGATTGTCACCGCAAATGTACAGCGGAGCGGTGTCCGTAAAGGAGAGTTCGCTATAGTCCCACAGTGTCCAGATTTGGGCATCGGTAGAATAATACAGTACAGGCGCGTTGTCACCTTCGTTCAATAAGAAGACCGTGCTGGTGCCCGTAGAGGAGAAGGTCAGGTACTTGCTGGCCGAAATAGGCGTATTGTCCACATCGGCACTGGCCACCCGGCGCCAGATGGAACGCTTGAGCTCCACGGACGCGGTGCGCTCGCGCGTGGCCACCACGGCGTCGTCCTTGTCATAGAAAGTCATGGTGTAGCCGGCCGACAAGGTAGCCGGGAGGGATACAATGTAGTACCATTTCCCCACCTCAAAACCGTTGGCGTTTGGAGCATCCAACCGGAGTTCGGTGGCATAGGTATCATATCCTGTCACCTGCGGTTTTCCGTTGTCGTCAAATGCGGCCATAACCGTACCCGCCAGTTTTTCTCCATCATTACCCTTGAAGGTAACATACTGGATTCCAGGGTTTTCCACAGAGAATTTGACACCGCCGCAAAGGTTATAGAAAGACAGGGTATAATCCGTACTCCGGGCCATGGAAATGAACAGGTCTTTGGCAAAGGTGCCGGCCATGCCGGTCTGTGTGGAAGGTAGCGAGACCATTGCCTCCGTGCCGTCATACCGGTTTCCTACATCATATGGATAAATGGCCAGGAAATAGTCCGTTCCGTTGGGGATATGGCTATCCAGCGTACCGGAGAAAGTGGTGGTCTCCGTGGTGTCTTTGCTGTCCGACGTGAGCTGGATTGACCCCAAATCTCCAAAGAACAGGTTAATGGCATCGTTGGGTGTCCAATATACAGAGCCGTCTTCCATGAGGGTTGTTTTGCTGGAAGGGGCGTCTCCATAGACTGCACGGAAGGTAACCCGTTCCGGCACAACTTCCTCACTCCGGATGCAGGAAAGCGCACCGCCGCAAACGGCAATGGCCAGAATGATTAATTTGCTTCTCATAGGCCTTGTCTTTTAATCCATGTCTTCGTCACCGGTACCTTCGTTGCCGCCGCCGGGAACGTCTCCGTCGTTCATCACCGTCCAGCCCTCCGGGATACCGTTGATACCTGTAGGCCACTGGGAATTGGCTGCCTTGACAAAGAGGCCGGTAGAAGAAACACTATTCATCCAACTCAGTGTGCACTCACTGGCACTGATATCCGTTGCCAGGCACTTTACATAACTCAGATTGCTACAGCCCGCGAACATAGCCGCATAGCAGCTAAACTCCAGTGTAGGGGCGGAAAGGATCGGAGCCGTCGTAAGGCTGGTGCAACGCTCGAACATATTGTAGTAACACGACCCCGCAAGGGTTGTGGCCGGTAATTCGGGAGCGGTTTCCAGAGCGGAGCATCCCCCGAACATACCCCAGTAGCAACTGGGGGCAAGCGTTGTTGCGGGAAGTTCAGGAGCAGTAGTGAGACTGGTACAGTTCAAGAACATGGTGTAATAGCACTGCTCGGCCAGCGTGGTCGCGGGAAGCGAAGGCGCCGTGACCAGAGAACTGCATTCCTGGAACATCCCGTAATAACAACGGTATTCCAGGTCCGTCACCGGGAGGCTCGGAGCTACAGTAAGGCCTGAACAACCATTAAACATATTGGCATAGCAGGAAGGGGCGAGCGTTGTTGCAGAAAGCTCCGGAGCCGCCGTGAGGCCCGTACAACCGTAGAACATATTGGCATAGCAGTTCTCGGCCAGGGTTTCGGCAGGAAGTGAAGGAGTCGATGTGAGACCAGAATTACTCTGGAACATGCCATAATAGCAGCCGGTGGTGAGGGTAGTTGCCGGAAGGTCCGGTCCGGAAACCAGGCTGCTGCCGCCAAAGAGGAAGGCAAAACAGTAGGGATTGGGAATCTCAGTCAGTTCATCATCCTTATCCAGCAGCGACATCACGTCTCCGGAAACAGAGCAATTGTCTCCATAAATGCCCAGGGTACTGTATGCAGAAACGTCGAAGCTGAACCCGCCGGGGTTGCTGCCGCAAAGGTAAAGCGGAGCATCGGCGGTAAAAGTGAGAGTGCTGTAATCCCACAGTTCCCAGGACACGGTGTCATAAGAGTAGTACAGAACGGGCTGGTCGGCGCCTCCGGAACTGCTCAGATACACCATCGAGGATCCCGTGGAGGAGAACGTAAGGTACTTGCTGGCCGAAATACCATTGGGTATGGCCTGGATGCGGCTGGCATATTTGCTCCAGTTCTCGGCCGACTTATAAACATCCACAGATTCGGCCGGAACATAAATCGGGCAATCGGACACCATCTCATCAAAGGTGTCGGACATAATAGCCGGAGGCGTTGTGGAAAGGAACGTTACATCCGACAATCCGGTGCCACTGCCATCATACTTGTAACCAGCGGCTTGAAACACCGTGCTTCCTAAGGACTCGACCGAAGCCGGAACAGTAAGCCGAGTGAGATTATAGGCGGCGAAAAACGCCTCATCCCCAATAACCTTAAGCGACGAAGGCAATTGAATGGTCTCAATACCGGTAAGCCCAATGATACTATTTTCTATGGTTTCAACGGTTTCCGGAAGAATCAATTCCTTGAGGGTACTGTTATTCTGGTTATAAAACGCCCCACGTCCAATAACTTTCACAGGCTCGGCAAGCGTATATTTACTGGCACCCAGATTGTAATGGGCAAAATAAACCAGTTTATCACCAAGGATCAGACAACGGTTATCTGCCGAGACATGACTTCCATAAAAAGCAGACAAACGTTGGGGACTAGAAAAACCGTTATAGGTATCATCCGTCTCTTCAAAACTGTCCGGGATGGTAATACTCCTATAGTAGCAAGAATAATCGAAAACAGAACCACCGAAAGACTTAACGCCATCAGGGACGATGAAATCCAATTCCTCAGACTTATGGGTAATACCAATCAGGCAGCCGTCCCAAACCAGGCAAGAATGATCTTCGGATGCACCTTTACCATAGAATGCTTTCATCGGAGTGCGTTCTCCGAAAACGCCATGGGGGGAAATATATGTCACCGACTCCGGAATGGTAATTTCCTCTAATGCGGTATTCTCGAATGCGTAATGATCGATTTTGTCTAAGGAATCCGGCAATTTGACGGACACCAGGTTGCTGCAGGACAGGAAAGCTCCCCAATTAATACTGGTAACGGTATTACTAATATACGTCACCGTTTCCAGTGTAGTGCAGTCACGGAACGCCGATGTGGCTATTTTGGTAATAGGTCCGTCAAACGAAATCACACCCTTCCCATTTTCATAGGTGTTTGAAACCAAAGTAGCCCCAAACTCATTGATGTACGTTTCGTTCAATGGCACCACATCCCCATCCGTAGAGGTATACCATATCTCATTATTGGGGAGACCATCAGTCTCAACCGTCCACCCTTCGGGGATACCACTGTTTCCGGTGGACCACTGCGCGTCAAACATCTTGACAAAGGTGCCGGTGGTAGCGACACCGTACACCCAGTCTGTAAGGCAGTCGGAAGCACTGAAATCTGTAGCAAGACACTTTATATAGGACAACTTGCCGCTGGAATAGAACATGCCCCTGTAGCACTCTTCGGCAAGAGTGGCTGCAGAAAGGCTGGGGGCTGCTTCCAGAGAGCCGCAGTCATAGAACATATATGCATAGCAACCCTTGGCCAGTTGGGCAGCCGGAAGATCCGGCACCTCCGCAAGGCTGGAGCAATGGGCAAACATACTATGGTAGCAACTCTCTGCTAACGTGGTTGCAGGAAGAGCGGGAGCCTCCACCAAGTTGGAACAGGCACCGAACATACTCTTATAGCAGCCCTCCGTGAGCGTGGTAGCAGGCAGCGTTGGAGCCGAAATAAGTTTCTCGTTGGTTCCGAACAGATTATAGAAGCAATAGGGATTGGGAATCTCCAGAACGTCCGATTCCATATTGATGAGAGACATGATGTCTCCGCTTACAGAATACATATCACTGGAGAAACTTGCTCCCGAGGTAAGAAACGTGCTGTTCCTGTTTTCTGCAAAGCTGAATCCATCGGGATTGTCACCGCAAATGTACAGCGGAGCATCGGCAGTGAAAGTAAGCTCACTGTAATCCCAAAGCGTCCAGTTTTGGGCGTCGGTGGAGTAGTATAGTACAGGAGCGTTATCCCCCGAATTGGACAGGAAAATCGTGGTGGCTTCCGTAGAAGTGAATGTAAGGTATTTACTGGGCGAAATAGATTCCGCCACATAATCGGCCTCGGTCAACTTTCCCCATACTGCACGCTTGATGGTAACGGGATCCTCGGAGATGCGTTCGGCCACCATTTCGCCGTCCTGGCCATAGAAAGTCATCCTATAGCCATTGGTCAGTTCGGCCGGGAGGGAAACCATGTAGTACCACTTACCTACCTCGAATTCCTTGCCGTCGGGGGCATTCAGGAGAATCATGTTCACGTACTTGACCGGTTCCTGTACAACGGGTTTTCCCTCGGCATTGAAGGTAACTTTTACCTGGCCGGAAAGGACCTCATCATTCAGGCCCTGGAAGGTCACGGACTGGATTCCCGGATTGGCTACGCTGAACTTGATGCCGCCGCACAGGTTGTAGAAACTCAGTTCATAGCCCGTGCTGCGGGCCAGGGAAATGAACAGGTCGTCGGAAAAAGTACCTTCTACCGCTGTCTGGACTTCGGGCAAGGAAAGGGTGACGGTACTGCCATCGAAGCTGTTGTCCTTGCTATAAGGATACACTGCCCAGAAATTGTCTGTTCCGCTGGGAGAGAACCCGGCGGGCAAAGCCCCTGCAAACGAGGCCTGGGCAACTGCGGCAGTAGCCGAACTGTCAAACACCATCTTGGTGGACACGGCGTCCCCGTAAAACAGGTTGATGGCATCACCGGGGCTCCAGAACACGGATCCGTCGGACTGAAGGACTGTCTTGGTGGGCGGGACATCGGCCATGACGGCCTTGAAAGCCGTCTTCTGGGACAGCGGTAAAACATCCTCCCGCACGTTGCAGGAAACAATGATGGCAAGGGCCGATGCGGCCAGGACAATACTTTTCTTATTCATAAGCCGTACCCTTTATTAATTCCACTCCTCTTCACTAGTCCCTTCGTTGCCGCCGGAGGCAGTGTCTCCACCTATCGGCTGAATCCTGTCGGCATAGGCGCTCCAGGAATTCTTGTAGGAAGCAAGGCTTGCCGAAGGAACATAGATGGTGAGGTTGTCGTCCTGGTTAAAAGCATTCTCTCCCAAGGTGGGAGGGGTATCGGCCACAACCTTAAACTCCACGAGGCTGGTACAATCGGCAAAGGCATATCGGCCGATGGACATGATCGAGGAAGAAAGCTCTATGGATGGCAAGGAATTGCAATATCTGAACGCCTCACTGCCGATTTCCTGTACATTCATGCCTCCCATAACCATTTCGAGACCCATGCAGCGGAAGAACGCCCCATCATTAATACTATATACACTTTCCGGCAGGAAGATTTCCTTCAGTTCGGTGCAATAGAAAAAAGCAGAACCGATTGTGTTTACTCCGTCGGGAACGGAATAAGCGGTAAGGCCGGCCGGAGCAAATGCAATCAATTTATTAAGTGCACCTTCCATCACCAGGCAACGGTGGTCGTCTGATGCAAACTTCCCGGTAAAACGCTCCAATGCATTACAATGGGAGAACATGTTGCCTCCAAAATATGTAACCGTACTGGGAACGTGGAAAGAAGTGAGAGAAGAGCAATACGTAAAAGCATAATCCCCCAAATAGGTAACTCCTTCCGGAACAGTCAGTGATGTGAGTTTGGAGCAGTAGTAGAATGCAGCATCATCTATGCGCTCCACGCCTTCCGGTACCGAATATGACGTAAGACCGGCCGGAGCAAAAGCACGGACACCATTGTCAACAATCACACAACGGCCATCGTCAGAAGCAAATTTTCCGTAAAAATGTTCCAATTTATCACACTGCATAAAAACGCCTGTCCCAAGCGCAGTAAAGCCTTCCGGGAAAGTAACGGAAGTAATTGCGCAGCCCGAAAAAGCAGAATCCTCAATAGTTTCCAGCGATTGGGGCAGTTCAATATCCCAGAACCGGGTACAGTTTCCAAAAGCAAACTCCCCAATGACGGTCAAGCCCTCTTGAACATCCAGCTTTTCCAACAAATTGCAGGACTGGAAAGCCGCAGAACCAATGCTGGTTACCGTGGAGGGAAGCCACATGGCCGTGAGCTGTTTACAATCGTTGAAAGCAAATTCTCCCACCGACGTCACATTCCCGTCAAAAAGGATGATTCCCTTACCGTTAGAATAAGTATTGGACACAATATTGGCCCCAAAAACATCGGTTTTATACGGTTCTACCACATTTCCATCCCGGGACGTATACCAAATCTCATTATTGGGCTGTTCCCCATCCATCGACTGAATCCTGTCGGCATAATTGCTCCAGTATTCGGCAGTCTTGTAGGCTTGAACAGACTCGGCGGGAACATACACAGGGAAATTGAAATCCTTCAAATACTGCGTCTCGAACATAAGTCCCGATGCCGTTGGAGGGGTGGTCGAGAGGAAAGTCAGTTTGTCAAAACCGGCGGCAAAAGCGTCGGCCCCAATGGAAGTCAACGATGCCGGAAGCGTGAGTGTGTCGGCTCCGCACATGACAAAAGAACCTTCTCCTACGGATTCCAAGTTACTCCCGAAATCTATAGACTTGATATAATATGCATAAGCAAACGCTTCTTTCTCTACGCTGATCAGAGAGCCGGCAAAACTGAGGGCACCATTATAAGCGCTATTACGCAAAGCATTTGCTCCTACGACGGAAACATTCTGAGGGAAAACATACTCCTCCCCAAGCCCGGCATAAGCAAACGCGTTGAGGACGCCGTTCACGATGAGGCACCGGTTGTCGGCCGAAGCAAAACGGCTTGTAATGGATGCCAGATTAGGACAAGTCTGAAAAATAGAATAGCCGAACTCGGTCACGGTTTCGGGTATCGCCACCCGGGTGAAGGCTTCACAACCAAAAAACGCACTGTCCCCAATCCTGGTAACAGATTCCGGAATATCGGGCCATGCCAAAGCGGAACAGTTGGTGAAGGCGCCTTCATCTATGACAGTCACACTTCCGGGAATGGAAATGGTGGCCAAAGTAGATTTTCCGGCAAATGCATAATAACCAATGCGCGTAACCGGCTGATTAAATGTTATAACACCCTTTCCGTCTTCGTATTTGTTGGATACGATTTCGGCACCAAATCCGATATTGTAGATGTCGGGGTCCACCACTTTCCCGTCGGTAGTAGTATACCAAATCTCGGTATTGGGCTGCCCCTGCGGTTCGTCCGGCTTGTCCACATACACAATCCGGCAACCCTGGGGATAACGGAGCTCGTTGAACTTCTGGTAATAGGACAGGTACAGGGTTTCCATGGGATTACCCTCGCAGTTCAGGTACTCCAGGTCCGGAATCATGCTGGCATCCAGTTCCTTGAGCTGGTTGTTGCTGCAGTCCATGAACCTTACCAGGGTGTCCTTCTTCACAATCAGGGATGTGAGCTTGCCGCTCCCCTCCTGCATACCGCTCACCATCAAGGAGCGCAGCGGCATCTGCTCAATCTCACGCACGGAACGGATGTTGTCCGTGTGCACGTCGATGGTCTCTATCTGCTTGATTTCGGCATAGGATATCTTCCCGTCCTGGTTGAGGTCGTGGTACATCACCAGGTATTTCTTGAACTCGGGGTCCTCGATCTGGGCTTCGTCCTCTCCCTTGAGCACAAACTCATACGGGATACGGCTGTAACCCGTGCCGTCTTTGTCGTCCTCGGCATAGGCCATGATATAGTGCGTACCCTCTCCTACCTCGCTCAGCGGCAGCGTGAACGTCTTCCCGTCCTCGCTCAGGGTGCCCGGGTAACGCTTCTCTCGCTTAATGCTCTTGCGCTCACTGCTGGTGCCCCACATGAAACCCACGTCCTCGATGGAACGGCCGCCGTTGTCCTCGATGGTGGCTACAAGGTAGTAGTTATCCCTCACCGTCACATCCGAGATGGACGCCACGGAGGTCTCAGGAGTCTTCTGGGTGATGGTGGAGGAATACATCTTGCTGTGCCCGTTGGAAATAAAAGCACGCAGGAAGTACGTCCCGTTGGACTTGAGGTTGCTCACGCCCACGGAGAATCCGCTGGCACTCACATCCTGGGGAACCAGGGTGGTATACGTGCCGCCGTCCTCGAACAGCGTCTCCGACACCTCTACGCCATAGGCGGTGACGTCGGTCATATTCTTGCCGAAACTGCCGTTCACCACCATGGACACGCGAGTGACGGAGGTTTCATCCACCGTCAGCTTGGGGGCGTCGGGAAGGTTGGACGGAGCTTCGGGGTCCTGGATACAGGCCATGGCTATGATGGCCAGAGTACCCAAAGATAAGTACCTGGCTTTCATAGCTTAGAACATTACGCCAATACCTACATTGGCTTCGTAAAACTTAAAGGAATTGGTCTGGACACCGGCCGACAGCACCACGCCTCCAAAACGGAATACCAAACCGGTTTCGGCCTCTATTCCGCTGAAGGAAGAGGGAACCACCTTGGCATACTCATAATCCCCTTCGGAGCCGTACATCTGCCAGGCCACGGTGCGGGTGCCATAACCGCCACCCACATAGGCATACATAGAACCGTTGTCTCCCAGGTCTGTGAGATGACGCATATAACCGCCGGTGACGGCGAAGCGGCTCTTCTTGGTTTCTCCGGTGAACCAGCCCTTCACGCCGTCTATCATCCCCTCGGCGTCGGTATCGGCCGTAGTCTTGAGGCCGAAAGTGAAGTCCGTCTTGATACGGAAATAACCGCCATTCAACTTGCAGAAGCCCACCATAATGCCGTAGCTCATGTGCATGGGCTTGGCAAAGCCGGTGCTCAGCGTGGGCATGATGAGGGTGCGCATCTTCACGGCCTCCTCAATGTCCAGGTCCATCAGGTACACCATACCGGACTCGATGGCCAGATTGGCGGGGATGGTGAACTCCACGGGTTTGGCGTCTTCCATGGAAATCTTGATGCGCGTGGTGCCCTCGGGAACATGGATGAGCCATTCACCGGGGTACTGCACGGGGTCTCCCACCGCGCCCTCGAACACAAGGTTGGCGTCGGAAGCGGCGAAGGTGATGTCGATGAGCGCCGCAAGCTTTTTGTTATTGTCGAAAACGGGCGATGTCCTGGCACGCATATCCCCAATGTCAGACTTGGAGAAATTGCGAACAATGAGCTTGCTGTTCTGCGCGCTGGCGCAAACGGCCAGCGAGGCCAGGATAAGGAGGGTAATAATACGTTTCATCGGATGGTGAAGCTATTGATGTTAAACACTTTATCTTCGGAGAGTTTCTGGGTCTTTTTGTCGTCCAGCCAGTAGGGCTGCCAGGTTCTTACGTGAATCTGGGGATGGGCTTCATCCCTGAAGTCCCAGAGCATGAACAGGTATCCGTCGTCGGAATAGGTGGACGACTTGTACCCCTGGCGCAGCATCACGCCATAGTATCCGTCCACGGACGGGTGTTTGGACACCTTGATGTCCGTAAACGTAACCTGGATGTATTTGTTGTTGGGGAACACCCGGGTGCGCAGCTTTTCAATATACTCGTGCTTGCGCTGTTGGGTGTACTCGATCTGGGTATCCTCCTTGAGCACGGCCATGCGGTCCCCTTTCTTGCGGCGGACCACCTTGCCGGTGATGATGAGGGCGTCGTCGCTGAACACATTCTCCAGGAAGTCGATGTCCTTACGGTTGTAGGCCGTACGGAACTGCTCCACATAGTCCAGGATCATCTGGCGACAGCGGAGGTCGGTAACCTCGGAGCCGTCGGACATCACCTTGCGGTACAGGTGGTTCTGCAAGGCCAGGTTCACGCGGGAAACCGTTCCGTCGGGTTCCAGGTCAATGACCAGCTCCTGGTAATCGGTCCTTCCGTCATCGGCCCTGAGTTCGATGGGAACATTTCTCACCTGGTAACCGGAATAGGTTTTGGCAATCCTTTCCACAATCTCCGGTTCTTCACAGTGGAAGGGCATATTGCCCCACAGCATGCTAAGGGCGTCGGCGGCGTCCGGAGTGATGAACACACCGGAGAGGTTGAGGCCGGAGCCATCGTCAAAGCAATCGTTGAAGCTGGTGAGCAGGTTGGTCAGGTTGTTGTCAATCTTCTGCCTCAGCGGCCCGTTGGCCAGGCCTTCGCTGATGGAGAAGGTTACGGACTGCGCCTGGGCCGCCGTCCATGCGGCCAGCGCTAACAGGGTTATAATGAGTCGTTTCATAAAACGTTACTGTTTTTCAAGCCTTCTACATACACCCAGAGCGGGGCGTTTTTATATCTCATGGGTTGCGCAGGTTCTCCGGTCTTGGCGTTCTTGCGCTGGTAATTGTCGTCCATGGGCGTCATCACTTCCAGGATCTTCTTGTTGCGGGCGTCGAAGAATACCAGGATGCCGTCGTTGGCATATTGCTGGGTATCGGCATCAATCTTCTGGGCGGCACGGATTTCGGCCGATAAGGGGCTGGCGGAAATCAGGTCCAGGACCTGGTTGATGGTAACGGCCGAAAGGATGCCGTCCACCAGCGCCTTAAGGTCTTCCTTGCGGGTGTCGCTGCCCAGCTCCTGAGCCAGGGACTGTTCCACCTCCAGCAGGCGCGCCTTCTCCACATACACAATGCTGCGGTAAGTGTCGGGACGCATCAGGCACACGATGCTCTCTACCAGTTCGTCGGGAATGGTTTTCTTCTCTTTCAGATACACAAAGTCGTCGGAGTCCAGGAAAGCTTCCACCTGGATCATCAGTTCCTTCCGGGCCTGTTCCCGGGACACTTCGGGGTTGGGCTCGGCAGGAACCGTGGACAGCCCGTAAAGGTAACGGTCCGTGTCTTTCTTGATCTGGTTGATCTGCCTCAACAGCGCATCCTTGTCCTGCGACAGCACGGGCAGGGACACCAGCAGAAGTGCGAGGGTGAATAGTTTTTTCATCGGGCAAGATTATGAATGGGGGTAAAGGTATAGGCTTCGGCCTGCAGGAGGCCTTCTTCCTTTTCCAGAATCCCCGGGTCAATGTCAAAAATGAAGGTATGGCTGTATCCCAGCTTTTCGTTCACCAGGAAGAGCGTGGCCTTGACATGGTCTTCCTGGGCCTTTTCTATTCCCACGAAAGGGACGAAGGCGCATTCCATGATGCAGAAGCCCAGCAGGCGGTTCAGCGGCACATCCACTTCCTCCATGGCGTAGTTGTAACGGTGCTGCTTGAGGGCCACGGTGTAGTTGGTACTGCCGGTGTACCCGGAAAGCAGGGTGAGAATGGATTCCACGGGACGGTCCTTGTCCCTCAAGGGAGTATAGTTTCCTTTTTTATCCCGCAGAAAATAGGATACGGCGCGCACGGATTCGGTCTCATAGTGGCCGTAATCGGACACATAGAGGTCTTTGTCTACACGCTGCAGGCTGTCGGGGAGAGGTCTTTCCAGCCCCCCTTCATAAAGGGAAAGGCCGTCCATGAAAAACTTTTCCATGGCCGGCTTGTCGGGTTCCTGGGCGAAGGCGGCGAGTGAAACCGCCAGACACAGGAGTATGGTTATTTCTTTACGCATTTTCCAAGGTTTTGATCGGCTGCGTTATCCGGGTTGTCTCCCAGACGGATGAAAGCTTTCTTCACGCCATCGGACCCGTACCATTCACCGTAGTTCAGGTGGCCTTCCCGCCAGTCTCCTTTGATGTAGTCTCCAGCCTCGGCGAATCTTTCCTCGGGATCATGCATGTCGATGCGCCGGCGCTTCTTGAAGGTGTAGGTGCCGAAGCCGTCGGGATAGCCGTCCTTGACGGTTCCGCTGAAGGTGTCAGCCTTGAGGTCCACCTTGACCTTCTGGGGAGGCGCTTCCTCCTTGGGTTTGCGCATGACGGTTGACGACTGAGAGGTGGACGAACCGGCCGACTGGGTAGAAGTCTTCTGGGTAGTGGTCTTAGGCTGTTCCTGGACCTTGGGTTGCTCCTGGGTTTTGGGCTGCTCCTGAACCACGGCCGCCTGATCCTTGGCCTGTTCTTCCTTCACCGGCTCCGTCACGGGCTGTTCGGCAGGCTGTCCGGCAGGCTGTCCGGCGGGTTTTTCGGCCACGGCAGTCTGTTCGGCGGCTGGCCGGGCCGGCTTCCTGAGGAGGAAGAAGGCGCCTCCGCCACCCAGCAGGAGGACGGCGGCCACGATGCCGATCACCAGCCCCCCCTTCTTTTTGCCGCCAGCAGGTGCGGGTGCGGGAGTGGCTGTAGCCACAGGGGTCACAGGAGCCACGGGGGCCGATGTTACCGGCTGCTGCACCGGAGTAGGCTGCTGGACAGGAGCCACGGGGGCAGGTTCGGCCGGTTCCCCGCGGTAATCCCGGATGAACTTCTCTATGAGGGCGAAGTCCTTTTCCTGGCTGTCTCGGGTTTTGATATGCTGCTTGAGCGACAGGAAATACTCCATGTCGTCGTCGTAGGGATTGTCCTCCAGCAGATAAGGGATGATGTGCTTGTGCTTGTTGAAGGCCAGCGTAACCTCGTTTTTCACGTGTTCCGACCGGCATGACTCCTTGCTGCACACCACCACCATGATGTCGGAATTGCGCAGCGCACGCGTAATTTCTCCGGAGAAATTCCCGGATGTGATGTCCCTGAAAGCAATCCAGCACTTGATGCCCCTGTTTTCCAGGTAATTGAGCAGAGCCTCGGCAACTATTCTGTCGCAACTGCTATAGCTGATGAAAACCATTGTAATTTGTCCTAATTATGTGTGTGGCTTTTATTCCTTGGAATAAACTTTATTAGGACAAAGTTATTTAAAAAAAGTGGAAATTACAAACCATTATAAATGGTTTTTTACGGAAGCAGTTCTTCCAGGCACTTTTTGAGGGCGTCACGCCAGTGAGGAATGTTTATTCCCAACTCCCGTTTGATACGGGTTTTATCCAGGACGGAATAGGCGGGCCGATGCACCTTGGAGGGGAATTCGTCGCTGCTGCACGGCTGGATGTTGCAGTTTATATGACCCGCATAACCGGCTATGGCACAAGCAAATTCGTACCACGTGCATTCCCCTTCATCGGTAAAATGGTAGATGTTGGCCGATGGCGTTCCCGCCGGGGAAGGACCCACCTCTTCGGTCGCGAATTTGATGGCCGATGCTCCCTCAGAGGTGGGGGTCCTTCCCCCGGCTAAAAGGCGCACAATCACATCGGCAAGATCGGCGGCAAAAGTGGGCGTGCCGCGCTGGTCGTCCACCACCTTGAGCGAGGGCTTTTCCGCAGTGAGGCGAAGCATGGTCTTGACGAAGTTCTTTCCGTAGGGGCTGTACAGCCAGGCCGTACGGATGATGATGTGCCGGCAACCGACTCGTTGGATGGCCTGTTCTCCATGCAGTTTTGTAACGGCATACACGCCCTGCGGAGCCGGTTTCTGATCCTCCTTTATAGGCGAGTTAAGAGGCTCTGCACCAAATACATAGTCTGTTGAAATATGCACCAGCAGGCCGTTCACTTCCTTCATGGCCACCGCCAGATTTTCCACAGCCTTGGCATTGAGCAGTTCGGCCAGTTCCGGCTGGTCCTCGGCCCCCTCCACATTGGTATATCCCGCACAGTTCACAATGGTATCTATCCCCTCCTTCCTCACCATCTCCCGTATAGCCTCCAAGTCCGTGATATCCAACTCGTTAAGATCAGTGAAAACCGCATCTGGCAGTAACGCCCCTTCGGTCGCTGATTTGATGGCCGATGCTCCCTCAGGGGCGTCACTACCAGAAGCGTCTGCCCAGATGCTTCTGAGAGACATTCCAAGCTGCCCGTTGGCACCGGTTACCAGGACTTTCATAGGCCGTACTCAAAGAGGTAAGGGCAGTCCTTGAGAAGGGGGTTGTGAAGGTCCTTTTGGGAGAGGATGATATCCTCTGTGGGAAGGCCCCAGTCGATACCCAGAGAGGGGTCGTTCCAGGCAATGCCGGCCTCCTGCTCAGGGTCATAAAAACGGTCACATTTGTACTGGAAAACAGCCTCCTCACTGAGCACGGCGAATCCATGCGCAAAACCATGAGGTACAAAGAATTGCCTGTGGTTATCTCCAGTAAGTTCACAACTGACATGCTGGCCGAACCAGGGGGACCCGCGACGGATGTCAACGGCAATGTCCAGCACCCTTCCGGAGACCACTCTCACTAGCTTGGCCTGGGCATGTTCTCCCCGCTGGAAATGGAGCCCGCGAACCACGCCGTACCGGCTCTTGCTCTCATTGTCCTGGACAAAGCGGACGGAGCCCACAGCCTGGTCAAAAACCCGCTGGTTCCAGCTCTCGAAGAAATAGCCCCGGTTATCCCCGAAAACACGCGGTTCCAGGATAAAGACTCCGGGTATGGCAGTTTCAATGACGTTCATCGGCACAAAGATACAAATAAAATTTATGGGATTTTTCCTTTTTTTTGCATAATTTTGTAGACTTATATATAAACGAGAGTACTTATGTTCAGTATAGAGAGTTTTATTGCAGAGAGCGTCACCGGCCGCAAGGAAAGTTTCTTTGCCCGGGACCTGGAGGAGCATAAGGAGGAAATCCGCGCCCAGATAGCCGGGAAAAAGGTGTGCGTCATTGGCGGCGCCGGTTCCATCGGCAGCGCCTACATCAAGGAACTGGTCAAATTCGGCCCCGCTTCCCTTACAGTGGTGGACCTGAGCGAGAACGGCCTGGCCGAGCTCACGCGGGACCTCCGTTCCACCCAGGGCATCCCCATGCCGGAGGTTTACCGCACCTACGCCCTCAATTTTGCCGATCCCATTTTCGAGCGCATCTTCCGGGAGGAGGAAGGCTTCGACATTGTAGCCAATTTTAGCGCCCACAAGCATGTGAGGAGCGAAAAAGACAAATACGCCGTGCAGGCCCTCATGGAGAACAACGACATCAAGGCCGCCGGCCTGATGGACCTGCTGTGCGAATATCCCCCTCAGCATTTCTTCTGCGTGAGCACGGACAAGGCCGCCAATCCCGTGAACGTGATGGGCGCCAGCAAGCGCATCATGGAGGACCTTATCATGGCCTACAAGGACCGTTTCAAGGTAACCACCGCGCGTTTTGCCAACGTGGCCTTCAGCAACGGTTCCCTGCCCGACGCCTGGATTCAGCGCCTACGCCGCCGTCAGCCCCTGGCCGCCCCCAAGGACGTCCTCCGCTACTTCGTCTCCCCCGCCGAGAGCGGCCAGATTTGCCTGATGGCCTGCATCCTGGGCCACAGCGGAGAAATCTTCTTCCCGCGCCTGCAGGAGAACCAGATGAAGACATTCTCCCAGATTTGCGACGCTTTCCTGGAGGCCAACGGCCTGGTCAAGAAGGAATTCAGCAACGACGCCGATGCCCGCGCCTTCGCTGCCGCCATGCCGGAAGGAAGCAAGGAATATCCCGTGGTGTACAGCCTGAGCGATACCACCGGAGAGAAGAGTTTCGAGGAATTCTATGTCCCCGGAGAAAAACTGGACATGGACCGGTTCTCCTCCCTGGGCGTCATCCTGGAAAGCCCCCGAAAAACGGCCGCCGAGGTACGTGCCTTCCTGAATGGACTGGAAGCCCTCTTTGCCAACCCGGATTTTACCAAAGAAGAGGTTGTGCAGGCCATCAAGCGCTTTATCCCTAACTTCGAACATGAGGAAAAGGGGAAGAACCTGGATCAAAAGATGTAAGATGCAATACAAGGAAATTACCGATTTCGTACATGAACTGTACGGCACAAAGGAGTTTGTTCCCCTGAGTGTCCCGCAGTTCGCCGGAAATGAGAAAAAATACCTAGAGGAGTGCATAGACACCACCTTCGTTTCCAGCGTGGGCCCCTTCGTGGACCGTTTCGAGAAAGAGATTGCCGCCTATACCGGCGCCGCCCGCGCCGTGGTGTGCGTGAGCGGAACCAACGCCCTGCACATGTCCCTGATGCTGACCGGGGTTCAGCGGGACGACGAAGTCCTCACCCAGGCCCTCACCTTCATCGCCACCTGCAACGCCATCAGCTATATCGGCGCACATCCCGTATTCCTGGATGTGGACAAGAGTACCCTGGGCCTTTCTCCCGACGCCGTGAAGGCGTGGCTGGAGGCCAACGCCGAACTGCGCGCCGACGGCTGCTACAACCGCCGCACCGGTCGCCGCGTAAAAGCCTGCGTGCCCATGCACACTTTCGGCCATCCCGTGCGCATCAGGGAAATCGTGGACGTCTGCCGGAAATGGCAGGTTGAGGTGGTGGAAGACGCCGCCGAGAGCATCGGCAGCCTCTATAAAGGGCAGCACACCGGCACCTTTGCCAAGATCGGCGCCCTCAGCTTCAACGGCAACAAGACCATCACCACCGGCGGCGGCGGCATGCTGCTGTTCCAGGATCCCGCCGTGGGAGAACACGCCAAGCACCTCACCACCCAGGCCAAGGTGCCGCACCGCTGGGAATTCCGCCACGACGAAATAGGATACAACTACCGCATGCCCAATATCAATGCAGCCCTGGGATGCGCCCAGCTGGAGAATCTGGACCGCTTTATCGAAAGCAAGCGCCAGATAGCATCGGCCTATGCCGCCTTCTTCAAGGACATCCCCGGCGTGCAGTTCTTCACGGAACCCGAAGGCTGCCGCTCCAATTACTGGCTCAACGCCATCATCCTGGAAAACCGCGAGGCCCGCGACGCTTTTCTGGAATACAGCAACGACAACGGCGTGATGACGCGTCCCGTGTGGGAGCTCATGAACCGCCTTCCCATGTTCGAGAACTGCGAGACCGACGGCCTGGCCAATACCGTCTGGCTGGCCGACCGCATTGTGAATATCCCCAGCAGCGCCAAGGTATGAAAAGAAGGATAGCCGTGGTTACCGCCACCCGGGCCGAATACGGCCTCCTGCGCCGGACTGTAGAAGCCCTGCGCGCAGAAGCCTGCTTCGACGTGAAGCTGGTGGTGACCGGCACGCATCTGAGCCCGGACTTCGGGGAAACCTGGAAGCAGATAGCCGAGGACGGCGTCCGCATAGACTGCAAGGTGGATTACCTGTCCAAGGACCGTTCCCCTGCAGGCATTGCGCGGGAAGCGGGCCGATGCGCCGAACTTTTTGCCGATACCTTCGCGGCCATGAAGCCGGACCTGGTGCTGGTACTGGGAGACCGGTATGAGCTCCTGCCCATCTGCTCAAGCGCCCTGGTGCTGGGTATCCCCGTAGCCCATATTGCCGGCGGAGAACGCACGGAAGGAGCTATTGACGACGCCGTGCGCAATGCCGTCACCATGCTCTCCACCGTCCATTTTCCCAACAGCCCGGAGGCCGCCGAAGCCATCATCCAGATGCGCGGCAGCGCCCAGAACGTCTTCGAGGTGGGAGAACCCGGAGCCGAGAACATCCTCAAGGCCACCCTCCCTTCCCGCGAAGAGCTGGCCTCCCGGCTGGGCCTGGACGCTGCCAAGCCCTGGGTCCTGGCCACCCTGCATCCCGAAACCCGGGAATCCGAAGCATACAACCTGGACATGGCCCGCGCCATGCTGGAGGTGCTGGGGCAGCTTAAGGGCCATGAGGTGGTGCTCACCAAAGCCAATGCCGATCCCTGCGGGGAAAAGATGAACGCCCTCTATACCACCGCCAAGGGCCTGCATATGTACGCGTCCCTGGGCCAGAACGGCTATCTGGGCCTGATGAAAGAGGCCGTCTTCGTCATCGGCAATTCCAGCAGCGGAGTCATCGAAGCCCCGCTCTTCGGCACGCCCGTGGTGAACATCGGCCACCGGCAGACCGGCCGCCGCATGAGCCCCTGCGTCATCCCCTGCGAAGCCACCGCAACCGACATCCAACGGGCCGTGAACGCCATCCATGGCCGTTTCCAACCCGACATCCTTCCCGGCACCGGCCACACGTCGGAGCTCATCGTCAAGTATCTTAAAGCCTATTTCCATGAAAGCTAACGAGCTCCGCACCCCCTGTTTTATCCTGGACGCCGATGTCCTTCGCGGGCTGTATCGCGGCTTCCGGGACGCCCTGGGCGCCCGCTTTGCGGCTTCCGAAGTGGCCTATTCCGTCAAGACCAATTCCAATCCCGCCCTGCTGCAGGTGCTGCTGGAAGAGGGAGCGGCGGCCGAGGTAGTATCGGATACCGAATATGACCTGGCCGCCTCGCTGGGATTCAAACGGATTGTGTTCAACGGCCCCGTCAAAGGCAAGGAACACTTCTTTAGGGCCCTGCAGGACGGACAAACGGTGAATATAGACAGCAAGCGGGAACTGGACTGGCTGGAAGAGCTTCCCTCCGGCGTGCAGGCTTCCGTGGGCCTTCGCGTGAACGTGCCGCTTCCCGAAGACGAGACCTTCAGCCGTTTCGGCTTCGGTGAGGAGGAACTCTCGCAGGCCATCGGCCGCATCCGCGCCCTTCCCAACGTACAGCTGAGCGGCCTGCACCTGCACCGCACCTCCCACACCCGCAGCCTGGAAGTTTACGCCGCCATCGCCGCCAAAGCAGCCAAGGTACTGAAAACCTATGACTTGCAGCCCGACTACATTGACATCGGCGGCGGCTACTTCGGTTCCATGCCCGGCAAACCCACGTTTGAGGACTATGCCGCCACGCTGGCCGAATGGCTCAAGGATTTCCCCGGAGCCCGCATCATCGTGGAGCCTGGAAACGCCCTCTGTGCCGGCGCGTTTTCGTTCCTGTCCAGCGTGCTGGATGTGAAGACCATCGGCACAGAAACCGTAGTGGTGTGCGACGGCAGCCGCAACGACGTGGATCCCTTCTTCCGCAAATCCGACTATTTTAAAACCTTCCCCACGGTGGAGTCCGGCAGGCCCCTTGCCCCCAGCCAGACGGTGGTGGGCGGCACCTGCCTGGAAAACGACCGCCTCTTCACCCTGGAGAACGGTCCGGCACTGCGTCCCGGAGACCGCATTGCCTTTGCCAACACAGGGGCCTATACCATGGCCCTCAGTCCCCTGTTCATCCGCTATTTCCCGCGGGTATATGTCCTGGAAGACGGAGAATACCGCCTGGCCAGCGAACAGTGGAAAGCCCAAGATTACTTAAATGCCTATGGAATATAACCTGCTTTGCTGCAATGTGGGCCGTCGAGGCCGCCTGATGAAGGATTTCCGGCAATCGCTTGCCGGGAAAGGTCTGGTGGTAGGAACCGACAACTGGAGCGTGGCCCCCGCCATCTTCCTGGCCGACAAAATGTACGTGACGCCCAAGATTACAGACCCGCACTATATGGAAGAGGTCTTCTCCATCTGTGAGAAGGAGAAGATCCGGGCCGTGGGCACGTTCATCGACCCCGAGATCGAGGTACTGGCCGCCCACCGGGAGGAATTCCTGGCCAAGGGCATCCTGCCCCTGTGCCCTTCCCTTCATACGGCGCAGCTGTGCATGGACAAGTACCTGATGTTCAAGCATCTTCGTGAACATGGCGTGAGAACGGTACTCACCTACCGCACGCTGGCCGACTTCCAGGCCGGCCTGGGCGCCGGGGAAATCGACTTCCCCGTGTTCATCAAGCCCGTGAAAGGCAGCGGCAGCGTGGGCGCCCGCAAGGTGAACGATATGGAAACCCTCAAGGATCTCTTTGCCGAAGGGGCCCACGACTACATTATCCAGGAACTCATGACCCAGGGAGACTGCGACGCCGACGTTTACGTGGACTGCATCTCCCATGAGGTGGTTTCCGTCTTCAGCAAGCGCAAGATCGAGACCCGCATCGGCGGCGCCTCCAAGACCATCAGCTTCAAGGACCCGTCCCTCTTTGCCTTTGTGCAGGAAGTGGCGGCCGTGCTGGAGCTCAGCGGCCCCAACGACATGGACTTCTTCTACAAGGACGGCCAGTGGTATCTGTCAGAGATCAATCCCCGCTTCGGAGGAGCCTATCTGCACGCCTACGGCGCAGGGGTGGACTTTGTGAAATACATCCTGCAGAACATGGACGGAAAGGCCTGCACGCCCGAAATCGGCCAGTACGACGAAGGCGTCCTCATGCTCATGTACGACGACGTGGTCATTGCCCGGGAGGCCGATTTATTAAGGGACTACCATGACTAAGACCTTCATCATAGCCGAAGCCGGAGTGAACCACAACGGCCGCCTGGACCTGGCGTTGAAGCTTTGCGACGCCGCCAGGGCCGCCGGGGCCGATGCCGTCAAGTTCCAGACATGGGTAACGGAGAAAATCATTGTCCCCGATACCCAGAAGGCCGATTACCAGAAAGCCAACAGCGGCGCCGGAGAGTCTCAGTTCCAGATGCTCAAGGCGCTGGAGCTGGGCTACGACCAGTTTGCCCAGATCAAGGCCTACTGCGATTCCATCGGCATCACCTTCCTTTCCACCGGAGACAATCCGGAGGACGTGGACTTCCTGCTGGGGCTGGGCATGCCGCTGGTAAAGATAGGCTCCGGAGACATCACCAACATTCCCCTGCTGCGCCACATAGGTGCCTGCGGGAAGCCCGTCATTCTGTCCACGGGAATGGCCGATATGGCCATGGTCCGCAAAGCTTATCAGACGCTGCAAGACGCTGGAGCCAAGGAGATTACGGTGCTGCACTGCACCACCAACTACCCTTGCCCGCCGCAGGAGGTGAACCTCAAGGCCATGCTCACCATGCAGGCCGAACTGGGCTGCCCGGTGGGCTATTCGGACCACACGCTGGGAACCGAGGTTCCCGTGGCCGCCGTGGCCCTGGGCGCCACCGTCATTGAGAAACACCTTACCCTGGACCACAAGATGGACGGCCCGGACCACGCCGCCTCCATGGAACCCGGGGACTTCAAGGAAATGTGCCGCCAGATTCGCGCCATCGAGGTGGCGCTGGGCAGCGGTGTCAAGGAACCCAATGCCAGCGAGAAAGCCATCTCCGGCGTGGTGCTCAAACGCATCGTGGCCGCCAGGGACATCGCGGCAGGAGAAGTATTATCGGCCCAAAACCTGGCCCTGAAACGCGCTCCTGAAGGCCTGAGTGTGGACCATTGGGACGAAGTATGCGGGAAGAAAGCCCCGCGGGACTATCATAAAGACCAAGCCATCGAGCTATGAAGACGCTCATTACCATCTGCGCCCGCGGAGGTTCCAAAGGAATCCCGGGCAAGAACATCAAGACCATCGCCGGAAAACCGCTGATGGCCTATACCGTTGACTGCGCCCGCAAGGTACAGCAGGCCATCGGCGCCGATATCATCGTATCCACGGACTCGGAAGAGATCCTGGCCGTAGCGGCCTCCCTGGGGCTGGAAACCCCTTACCGCCGTCCCGCCGAACTGGCCAATGACACCTGCGGCAAGCTGGACGCCATAGACCATGCCTGGCGCTGGGCCGAGGATCATTTTGGCTGCCGTTACGACTATGTGCTGGACCTGGACTGCACCGCCCCTCTGCGCACGCTGGAGGATGTCCTGGAAGGGTTCAAGCTCTTGGAGGCCGATCCCAAGGCCCTGGACCTTTTCTCCGTGAGCCCCGCCGGCCGCAACCCCTACTTCAATATGGTGGAGCAGAAGGAGAGCGGGTATTTTGACCTGGTGTGCGACGGCAGCGCCTTCACCAGCCGACAGAGCGCGCCCAAGGTGTACGACATGAATGCGTCATACTATATCTATCGGCGCAAGTTCTTCGAGGAAGGACGCCGGGATCCCAACACTCCCCTTTCGCTGGTCTATGTGATGCCGCACCGCTGCTTCGACCTGGACGAGCCCGCCGACTTCGACTACCTGGAGTATCTGCTGGAAAACGGCAAACTGGGATTTGCATTATGAAAGTATTAATGGTAGGACTGGGCTCCATCGCCCGTAAACATATCGCCGCCCTGCGGCAGATAGACCCTGCGGTGCAGCTGGTGGCGTGGCGCAGTTCCCGCTCCGGCGCTTCCGTAGAGGGCGTAGCCGATGTCTACAGCCTGCCGGTGGGAGAAACCTTCGACTTTGCCATCGTATCCAACCCCACCTCCTGCCACGCCAATACCGTGCGGGAACTGCTGGCGCTGAACATTCCACTCTTCATTGAGAAACCGCTCTTTTCCAGCCTAGGACAGGAGAAACTGCTGGAAGAAATCCGCCGGCGCGGCGTACTCACGTACGTGGCCTGCAACATGCGCTTCATGGATACGCTGCAGTACCTGCACGCCCACGTGGGAGAATTGAAAGTGAACGAGGTCAATGTGTACTGCGGCTCGTATCTGCCGGATTGGCGTCCTGGCACCGACTGGCGGGGCAGTTACAGCGCCCGCCCGGAACTGGGCGGCGGCGTGCACTTAGACCTCATCCACGAGCTGGATTACGTGTGTTGGATCTTCGGCCGGCCGGACTCCTGCCACAAGCGGCTCCGCAGCCGGTCCACCCTGGGCATTCCGGCGGTGGACTATGCCAACTACTGCCTGGAATATCCGCATTTCGCCGTTTCCGTGGTCCTCAACTATTACCGAAAGGATTACAAGCGCACGATGGAGATAGTGGCCGACGGAACCACCTGGACGGCCAATCTGGAAAACGGAGACATCACCGACGAAACGGGCCGGGTACTCTTCCGGACCGCCCAGAAGCCCAATGAGGATTATCTGGCGCAGATGCGCTGGTTCGTCTCTATGGTAGAGGCCCGTTCCACGCACTGTGACAACGATGTTTTTGAAGCTTACGAAGTATTGAAATTATGCTTGGAATAAAAGACAAAACCGTGATTGTGACCGGAGGCTGTGGTCTCATCGGCCGGGAAATCGTGAAAGAACTCAAGGAAGCCGGTGCCCGCGTGATCAACGCCGACATTGCCCTGGAGACGTCCCCGGAGGCCCTCACCTACAAGCTGGACCTTTCCTCCAACGCCTCCATCGACGGTCTGGTGGCCTTCGCCAGGGAGCATTGCGGCCGTATTGACGCCCTCATCAACAGCGCCTATCCCCACACCCGGGACTGGAGCGACTATTTCTTTGAGGAAGAGCCCTTCGAGCACTTCAAAAAGAACGTGGAGCTGCAGCTGGACAGCGTGTTTTACCTGGACCAGCAGGTAGCCAAAGTGATGATGGACCAGAAAAGCGGCTCCATCGTAAACTTCGGCTCCATCTACGGCATTGTGGGCAACGACTTCACCATCTACGAGGAGTACGGCGGCACCTCCACCGGAGCCTACTGCGCCATCAAGGGCGGCATCATCAATTTCACGCGCTACCTGGCCAGTTACCTGGGCAAGTGGAACATCCGCGTGAACTGCGTATCCCCCGGCGGCGTCTTCGACCGCAACAGCAAAGAGCAGAACCAGATTTTCCTGCGCAACTATACCCATAAATGTCCCATGAAACGCATGGCCGAGCCCGAGGATATCGCCCCCGTGGCCATCTTCCTGGCCTCCGACATGGCCCGTTACGTTACCGGACAGAACATTGCCGCCGACGGCGGCTGGACAGCCATTTAAGTATGAACAACACCATTTCCATCCACACCAGCGTCCAGGAAGCCCTGGCCAAACTGGAAGACCTGAACTTCCAGACCCTGTTCGTACTCGCCGATGACGGCCGTATGATGGGCACCCTTACCGACGGTGACATCCGCCGCGGCATCATGGCCGGAAAAGGCGTGAACCAGACCGTAGAGGCCTTCATGCACCGCAGCTTCCGTTCCGTCATGGAGGGAGAACTGGACGTCGAATTCCTCAAAGCCTGCCGGGATAAATTCATCTACATCATCCCGGTACTGGATGCCGACGGAAAGCTCAAGGACACCATCAACCTCAAGGAGAAAAAGAGCATCCTCCCCGTAGACGCCGTACTGATGGCCGGCGGACAGGGAAAACGGCTTCGCCCTCTTACGGAAACCACCCCCAAGCCCCTGCTGAAAGTGGGCGGAAAGGCCATCATCGACCACACCGTCGGGCGCTTGAAAGAGTACGGTATCGACCGTATCTGTGTAACCGTCAATTACCTGGCCGACCAGATGATTGCCCATTTCAAGGACTGCCCCGGAGTAGAATGCGTCCAGGAGCAGGAATTCCTGGGCACCATCGGGTCCCTGCGCTTTGTCAAGGACCTGGCCGACGAAATCCTGGTGATGAATTCCGACATCTTCACCCAGATAGATTTTGAAGCCTTCTACCTGCAGTTCCGTCACAGCGGGGCCGACATGTGCATAGCCACCACCCCCTACGACGTTACCATCCCTTACGGCATCATGGACTTCCGCAACGGCCAGGTCAAGGGAATCAAGGAGAAGCCCGTTTTCAACTACTACGCCAATGCGGGCATCTACCTCATAAAGAAATCGGCCCTGAACCTTATCCCGGAAGGACGCGTATTCGATGCCACCGACCTGGTGAACGCCCTGGCGGCCAACGGCGGCAAGGTGGTCCACTTCCCCATCAACGGCATCTGGATTGATATCGGCAGCTTTGAGGAATACCAGAAGGCCTGCGAGCTGGTAGCCAGAGGATAAGTTATGAACTGGGAGAAGACCAAGAAGTTGATCAATGGCCGAAAAGGCCTGCTGGAGCGGCTGGAAGCGGCTTGCGGCGGCATAGACGGCATCATCTGGTTCCACGTGGCGTCACTGGGAGAGTTCGAAGAAGCCCGTCCCGTAATTGAAGCCACCCGGGAGCGTTTTCCCCAGGGGAAAATCCTGCTCACCTTCTTTTCTCCCAACGGATACGAAGCCCGCTGCCTTTGGCCGGTAGTGAACTGGGTGTTCTATCTTCCCTTCGACACCCGCCGGAATATGCGGCGCTTCTTCGATATCGTACGCCCTTCCAAGGCCATTTTCACCATCGGCGAACTCTGGCCCAACATGATGCGGGAAATCCGCAGGCGCGGAATTGACGCCTCCATCATGTCGGTTCGCACGGAGGAAGGGGCCTCCCTATTCGGGCTGTTCGGTATGGGCCGGCGCAAGACCTTCCGCACCTGCTTCTCCCACGTACTGGTGCAGAATGAGGTGAGCCTGAAACTGCTGCAGGGCATCGGCGTCCCCAACGTGCAAAAGGTGGGTGACGCCCGCGTGGACCGCGTGCTCAAGATTGCGGCCGAGCCCTGGAGCAACGCCCTGGTGGAGCAGTGGTGCGGCGGAGAAAAAGTGCTGGTGGCCGGATGCACCTCCTCCCTGCAGGACGACGACCTGGTCATTGCCATCGCCAACGCCCACCCGGACAAAAAGATCATGGTGGTGCCCAAGGAGATGAATCCGGAGCCGATGCAAAGGATGATTTCGGCCGTGGGTGGCCGCGGTGCCCTTTACTCCAGCTTCGAGAACGGTGAAAAGGGCATTGAGCAGGTTCAGGTACTCATTGTGGACAAAGTGGGCATGCTGGCCCAGCTGTACCGCTACGGCTATGCCGCCGTGGTGGGCGGCGGTTTTGCCTATATGCCGCACAGCGTCATAGAACCGGCCGTGTATGGCCTTCCGGTTCTGGTGGGACCCGTCTATTCGCGGGAAGTCCATTTCGTGAATCTGCTGGCCCTGGGTGCCGGCACTTCGGTGCATACCCCCGAAGAAGCCGTAGCCTGGTTTGACAGTCTCCCGGACAAGTTGGAGACGATGTCACAAAAAGCATCGTCGTACTGCCAGGCCAATGCCGGCGCCACCGATGCCATCATGCAAATCCTCTTTGGTAAATAATGCAACCCATTACGCGAAAATCGCCAAAAACGCGTAATACATTACATTAGAATGTAACCTTTTACGCAAAAATTACAAAATACGTGTAATACGTTGCGGGGGTAGCCTAAAAAGCACTCAAATATTTCGCCGTAAAAGTGCCGCCGCGGGCGACCAAGTCTTCCGGCGTACCGGCGAAGACCACTTCGCCGCCCTTGTCGCCGGCATCGGGGCCCAGGTCTATCACCCAGTCGGCACTGCGGATGACGTCCAGGTTGTGCTCCACCACAATCACGGTGTGGCCCTTGGAAAGAAGAACGTCGAAGGCTTTGAGGAGTTTCTCCACATCGTAGAAATGCAGGCCCGTGGTGGGTTCGTCAAAGATGAACATGATCTTTTCCCGCCCGTTGGACGCCAGGGACAGGAAGTAGGCCAGTTTGATGCGCTGGCTTTCACCGCCGGAAAGCGTGCTGGAAGGCTGTCCCAGCTTGATATAGCCCAGTCCCACGTCCATCAGCGGCTGCAGTTTCTGGGCAATATCCTTGGCCGTACTCTCCTTTTGTGCGCCAAAGAAGGTGATAGCCTGTTCTACGCTCATATTAAGGATGTCGTCCACATTCAGGCCCTGATAGCGCACTTCCAGGATTTCCGGCTTGAAGCGCTTGCCGCCGCAACTTTCGCACACCATGGTCACATCGGCCATGAACTGCATGCCAATCTTCACGAAGCCGTCTCCCTGGCATTCCGGGCACCGGCCGCCCTCCTGGTTGAAGGAGAAGTAGCTGGGCGTGAAGCCGTTGATGCGGGCAAACTGCTGGTCGCTCAGGAGCTTGCGGATATCGTCGTAAACCTTGAGATAAGTGACGGCGTTGGAACGGGAACTCTTGCCGATGGGATTCTGGTCCACATACTCCACCCGCGTGATGCGGGACAAGTCTCCTGAGAGGCCCTTGAACGTGCCCGGAAGGTCTCCGGTCTCGTTCAGACGCCGGTGCAGGGCCGGGTACAGGATATCTCCCACCAGGGAACTCTTGCCGCTGCCCGAAACGCCGCTCACCACCGTGAACGCGTTCAGCGGGAACTGTACGTCAATGTCCTTGAGGTTATTCTGCATGGCTCCCTCCACGGTAATACTGTACCGCCAGGGATTCTTCTCCCGCACATACGGCTTCCGGATGCCGGAAAGGTACTGCAACGTGAGAGATTTCCCGACTACGCCTTCGGCTCCGCTCGAAATGGCAGGAAGGCCTTCGAACACCACTTCCCCACCATTCACGCCGGCTCGGGGGCCCAGGTCGATGAGGTGGTCGGCCGCCCGGATAATCTCCGCATCGTGCTCTACCACCACCACGGTGTTGCCAATGTCCCGCAGGCGCTTAAGGACCGCAATGAGCCGGTCCGTGTCCCTGGGATGCAGGCCGATGGAAGGCTCGTCCAGGATGTACAGGGAACCCACCAGGGAGCTTCCCAGCGCCGTTACCAGATTCACCCGCTGGCTCTCTCCGCCGGACAACGTATTCATGGTCCGGCTCAGAGTCAGATACCCCAGACCCACGTCCTGAATGCACCGCAGCCGGTACAGAATCTCCTCGATGGCATTTCCTGCTATGGCCTTTTCGTTCCCGGTCAAAAGACAGGTACCAAACCAAGTAAGGAGTTCATCCACCGTCATGCTCAGCAGGTCGTGGATGGTCTTCCCCGCCACCTTCACATACAAGGCCTCCTTCCGCAGGCGGCTGCCGCCGCAGGCGTGGCAGGTGGTGCGGCCACTGTACCGGGACAGCATATATTTGTATTGGATCTTGTACCGGTTGCCCTCGACCCATTCAAAGAACTGGTCCAGGCCGCAGAAGTCGTCGGGGTTCTCATAATCTCCCCTGTATGTCCAGATAATGTGTTTCTGCTCCTCCGTGAGCTTGGCATAAGGCTCGAAGATGGGAATCCCGAAGCGTTCGGCATTCTTGATGAGCTGGTCCTTGAACCATCCCATCTTGTCCCCTCTCCAGCACGCGATGGCCCCGTCGTAGATACTCTTGGTCTTGTCCGGCACCACCAGGTCCTCACTCACTCCCACAATCTTTCCCAATCCCCCGCACACCGGGCACGCCCCCAGCGGACTGTTGAAACTGAACAGATACTCGTCCGGTTTCCTGAACACAATCCCGTCCCTTTCAAAGCGACTGCAGAACCTGTGCAAGCCGGACGGGGCAGACGCCCCAGAATCGTCGCTTCGCGACCCCTCCCATGCGCCGTGCTCTTCGAGCACTGGCTTCGGGCCCCACCCTCTTACGGGACCGAGGGTGGTCACGGATTCTGGGGCGTCTGCCCCGTCCGGCTTTTCCCATAGGGCCATGTCGCCGCCACCTTTGTCGAAGGCAGTTTGGATGGAGGAATGCAGACGGGTGCGCAGGTCTTCGTCCAGGTCACCGGAGGTTTTCACGCGGTCCACCAGGAGCCACAGACCGGCGGGATAGGCGCCGTCCATCCGCAGGACGTCTTCTATCTGGTACACGGTACCGTCGGCCGGGGAGAAAAGGCGGCCGTAACCCTCCTCCTTGAGGGAGAGCATCAGCTCCACTTTGTCATCCCGGGTGTCCCAACGGACATCGGAGAGGATGTACCACGCATGAGTTCCGGCCATGACGGAGAGGACATCGGCCACGGTGTGGGCCTTCACCTCCTGGCCGGAAACCGGCGAATACGTGCGGCCGATACGGGCAAAGAGGATGCGCAGGTAGTCGTAGATTTCGGTGGTGGTGGCAACGGTGGAGCGCGGGTTCTTGATGTTCACCTTCTGCTCGATGGCGATGGCCGGCGGAATGCCCTCGATGATGTCCACGTCGGGCTTGGACATGCGGCCCAGAAACTGCCGGGCATAGGAGGAAAGGCTCTCGGCAAAACGGCGCTGACCCTCGGCAAAGAGGGTATCAAAGGCCAGGGAACTCTTGCCGCTGCCGCTCACACCCGTAATTACGACCAGGCGGTTACGGGGAATCTCCACCGTAATCTCCTTGAGGTTGTTCACCCGAGCCTTCTTCACTATGATATTTCCCTCGGCCGGCATCTTTTACTATCGAGTCTGCTAATTTACGAATTTTCTGCGCAAAGCACAAAATACGTGAAAGAGCACAAACACATTTGGAGAATAACCTAAAAAAAGTTATTTTTGCTATTTAGGCTTAGAAATCACAACATGCACAACAATAATCCCTTTTCCCAGGACAGCCGTCAGCAGACGCTTCAGTCTCCCCAACAGATTGGAAGCACGCTCCGGGTTACGGCGCTGCCCACTTACCTGCTGGCCTTCACTGCCCTGCTGCTCATACTGGCCTTCTTTGTACGGGGATTCCTGGGAACGGTCTCGGACAAAGTCTATTACAGCGGCGTCGTGTTCCCGCAGGAAGGCACCACGGACGTAACGCTGCCCAACCGCGGAATGGTCCGGACCATCTTTGTCCATAGCGGAGACCGCGTGAACAAGGGACAGACCGTGGCCCTCATCTCCATGGAAGACAGCTACAGCATCCTCACCAGCACGGTGGAGGGAATGGTCATCAGCACCAAGGTGGACAATGAGCCTTTCGAGGCCTTCGAGCCCATCATCAGCGTGGTGAGCGGCAACCAGGTCCAGACGCAGCGGTCCATGCTCATCGCCTACATCGACAATGCCGGCCAGCGGGACCTGCGGGAAGGAATGACCGCCATCGTAACGATGAAATAGCCATATGACAATAAGACGATCCATAAAGGTTTACTGGCGCGCTTTCCAGATTTGGCAGAATCTGGGGTATCTGCCCTGGAATAAGCCCAAGGAGAAAAAAAGCAAAAAAAGGAAAGGGGACTTCTTCAAAGGAGCCTTCGACAGCATTCCCTTCCTGAACGAGGACGCCAAGCGCACCTTTTCCCACTTGCTGCTCCGGCCAGGCTATATGATCCGGGATTATATCCGCGGAGACCACGAACGCTATCTGGCCCCCCTCACCGCCCTCATTATCTTCTACGCTTTCTTTGCGCTGGTATCGGCCGTTTTACAGCCCGTGCAGCACGAGAGCCGGGCCAGGAAAGCCCTGGATGAGCTGGCCACAGCCGGCCAGAAATTGGACCTTGAGATGAATGACATCCATGTCACTTCCTCCGACTCACTTTCCAGACGGCAAGTGGGAGGAATCGTCCAGAATACGATAGAACTGGTGAGAACCGGCTACATCTACCTGCACCTGGACCAGTTCCCTGAGGAGGTGGATACCCAGCACGAATCCTCCATCGCCGCGTTTGAAAACACTATGCGCAGCCAGGGCATTCCCCTGTTCCTGGGAAAGTTCTTCGTGCTGTGGCTTGCACTGGGAATGGCCCTGCACCGTCACAAAGTGGGAATGGCGGCCTGCGCCACCATATCGGCCTACGTCCTGTGTCAGTTCAGCTTCTTCATGCTCTTTGTAGTACTGTTCACCTGGGGGCAAAGCACCTCCATCGGAATCCTTCTCATGGGCGCGCTGTTGGCCTACGACTTCAAGCAGCTGCTGGGCCTCAGTGTCAAGAAAAGCATCCGCCGCGCCATCTCCGTGGGAATCAACTACGCAGTGGTCTATGTCCTGGTGTTCCTGCTGGTGAGTATCATCGTCCTCACCGTTGCCTATTTCAAGTAAAAAAAGAGGATGAAAAAAGCACTTCGGTATATCCTCACCATCGTTGTGGTCACCGCCACGGCGTTCGTCCTGTCCCACACCGCCATCAACAAGCTGCTCAGCCTCTCCACCTATTCCGGCCGGAACGAGTCTTTCTCCTTTCTGGATTTCTACGTGAGGACCGCCTCGCACGGGGTAGCCCGGATGAGCCAGGAGATTGCGGTGGTGGATATCGGGGACCTCTCCCGCGCCGGCATCGCCCAGTTGCTGGATTCCTTGTCGGTGATGGAGCCCAAGGCCGTGGCGATAGACGTGTTTTTCCGCTATCCCGGCCAGGAGGGCGACGATGCGCTCACCGACGCCGTGTGCCTGGCCGACGGAATGGTACTTCCCCTGGACGTCACCCGTCCGGACCTGGTCTCGTTTTTTTATGACCAGGCCCGGGAAGCCCGCTTCGGCGCCGTGAATCTGGCGGCCGGAGGAGCGCGAGACGTCGTGAGGACCTTCCGTCCCGTGTTTGAGACGGAGGACGGTCCGGTGGAAGCCATGGCCCTGGTAGTGGCCGGACAGTTGCGGCCGGAAAAGGCCGAAGAAGTGCGCCAGCGGGGCTCTGCCAGCGGATTCATCCGCTACGACGGCGTGGAATTCCCGCTCTTTGATGCCGATGAAATCCTGTCGGGAGACCCATCGGTGGCCGATGCCGTCCGCGGAAAGGGCGTATTTGTGGGAGACCTCAACAACTTGCAGGACCTGCACGTGACGCCGGCCGACCCTGATATGCCGGGCCTGCTGATTCACGCGAAAATAGCCCAGACCATTCTCTCCGGCAAACCCATCCGCCAGCTGCCCCGCTGGGTGGTGGTGCTCATTGCTGCGCTGGTCTGCGCCCTGTTTGTGTGGCTGCTGCTGTTCATCCGGGACAACAAATGGGGCCCTTCCGCCAAACTGCTGGTGCGCGGCAGCCAGTTCCTGCTGATGTATGCCTTCTTCAATATCGGCTACTGGCTGTATGCCGGTCCGGGCTGGCTGATGGACTTTTCCCTGCCGATGCTGATGCTGGGCCTGGGCGCCCTGGCCTACGACATCGTCTTCGGCTTGTTTGACCTCATTACCCTTGCGCTAAAAAAGAAGAAATGAAAAAGAGCCTTCTGATTCTGCTGACAACGATGCTGGCGCTGCCCCTGGGGGCGCAGAGCCGCTATTCCGTGTACAAGACACAAGGGTCGGTACAGGTCTGCCCCAAGACGGGAAGCACCTGGGCCGATGCCGTGCGCAAGCAGGAGCTGCAGCTGGGAGACCGCCTGCAGCTGGGCCAACAGGCGGCCGTCACCATCTTCGACAACAGCAACAACCTGCTGTACACCTACGAGAAAGCGGGCGAATGCACCGTGATGGAGGCCGTGCGCAGTGTGCGCAACAAGGCCGGTGCCCGTACCGGAGCCGTGAATGCCGAGATGAAAAGGAGCATCCAGAGCCATGGGGCCAATCCCGGCTACGGGGTGCTGGGCGCGTCCTTCCGGGGCCAGGGAGAAGCCTCCTACACAGATTCGCTGGCCGTACGGCTGCGCAGGCTGGCCTTTACAGAAAAACAGAACCGGCAGCTTTCCCTCACCCTGCTGCCCGATAACGATGCAGCCGTGTTCCAGCTGCAAAACAAGTCCGATATCCCGCTGTATGTGAACGTGCTGCGTGTCAACGGGCAGGAAATCACCGTGTGCCTGGAATTCGACGGCAAGGAAGAGTCCGAGGGCGTGCTGCTGGACGCCGGCAGCCAAACCCGGCTGGACCAGTATCCCTTTGTGGTGATGGAAGGAGCCCGATACCTGGTCTTTGGCACCGTACGCAGTTACGATACCCGTTCCCTCCAGCGCGCCCTCAAGCGCGGGGACGGAGAGGATGCACTCACCGCCGGCTTTATCTATTAAAAGATGAAAAGAGCGCTGCTGATAGCTTGTTCCCTGCTTGCGGCCTGTCTGCTGCATGCGCAGGAAGCGGAACACACACGGGTGAAGGCCCTGCTGGACCAGGCCAACGACCTGGTCCTGGACGGGAAATGGGACCAGGCCAAACAGTCCCTGACCAGCACCGCACAGCGCTGCCGGGAGCTGGGGGAAGACTTCCTTCCGGAAGAGATGGACGCCCTGTTCTCCCTGGTGGGCCTGACGGAGGACATCGCCGATAAAAAGGCCCTCTTCCTGCAGATGCAGGAGCGGGTAGCCGGGGCGCAGCATCCCCCGCGTCCGGCATTCATACTGGCTTATCTTGCCCTGGCCGAAGCCAACATTAATGCGCAGGGAAACCACCTGGACCAGTCCCTGGACCCCATTCTCAATGCCTACAAGGCCTTGCGGCAGGACGGGTCCGACGACGGGGAGGCTCGGCAGCTCCGGGCCACCCTCTTTATGATGACGGCCCAGTCGGCCTTTGAACTGGGGGCCTATCAGAATGCCCTGGACCTGTACAAGGGCGCCGAGAAAGAACTGGGCCAGCCTTCCACGCGAATGGAGATGGTCACGCTGGGAAGCATCCTCACCCTCCAGGGCGGCTCCCAGAAGGAGCTGGTGCGGCTTGCCGAGGCCAGGCAGTGTTTCGACCGCGCCGAGGCTGTGCTCCGGCAAGCCCGGGCCGAGCAGTCCGTTTACTTTGCCCAGCTGCTCATCTATGTAGGTTCCCTGCAGGCCAGCCAGAAGAACTACAAACAGGCCATCAGGAATGTCAAACGGGCATTGGATCTGTATCCGCCCGTTTCCACGGAACGCACCGAAGTCCTGCTGCTGTATGTGACCTATGCCTTGAGCACGCAGGATATGTCCCAGGCCGACGCCGGCCTGCAGGAGGCCGAACGGATGGCCGGTCAGCTGCAGATGCGGCCGCAATGGTGGCTGTCCTATTACCAGTGCCTGGCGTCCCGCCACCTCATTGCCGGGCAGGTGAAAAACGCCATCGAAGCCACCGACAAAGCCATCGAAGTGGTGGAAAAGGAACACCTCTTCAACCCCAAGCTGGTATCCAGCCTGTACAATCAGCTGGCGGCCGATTACCAGATGCTGGGAGATGCCAGGATGGCCAAGGCCTATAAGGAGTTGTCGGAATCCGTGCTCTCGGAGAATTACGGGCAGGAGTATATCGACAAGGAAAATGCGCGCCGGTCCAAGGAGGCGCAGGGCGTCTATGCCCAGGCCGGGAAGCTGATGGACCAGGTAGACAAGGACTTGTCGGCCGGAAGGACGGAGGCCGGCCTCAAAAAGATGGATGAAATCCTTTCCCTATACAGGCAGAACGGAGTTTCCGGAATGATTTACCTCACGGTGGAATCCACCAAACTGCCCGTCCTGGAAAGCATCGGCGACGAAAAACGGCTGAAAAAAGCCGCCGAGGAATACCTGACCGACCTGCGCGCCGACGTACGCCTGAACCTTTCCTATATGACCGAGCAGGAGCGGGAAACCTATTATGCCAACGTGATGCCTTACATCGGCTATGCTTATATGGCCGAGAAAAAGACCTCGCTGGCCGCGCCGGCCTACAACGCGGTCCTCTTAAGAAAGAATTTCATCCTGGGTGCCGGACTCAGCCTGGAAAAGCTCATCGCCGACTCCGGCGACGCTTCCCTGCAGGGCATCCTGGCCGAGATGAAAGCCCTCCGCAGCGGCCCCGCCGCCGATGAAAGCCTGCCTTCCCAGGAGCGGGAGGCTGCCATCAAACGGGCCACCGAGCTGGAAAACCTGCTGGTGAAGCAGTCGCACGGCTACGGGGATTTCCTGGCCCTCTCCGACATCCGCTGGGAGGACGTACGGGACGCCCTGGGACCGGACGAAGTGGCCGTGGAGTATATCCAGGCGGGGTCGCAGAAAGTTCCCGTCTACTGCGCCCTGTTGCTGCGCTCCGGCTGGAAACAGCCCCAGTGCGTCATCCTCTCGGCAGATGAGGACCATATGATGGCCACCCTGGCCGATCCACAGTACAACCAGCTGGTGTACGGCCAGTCAAATCTCTATACCATCTTCTGGACTCCCCTGGAAAGCCACATAAAGCCCGGGGATAAGGTCTATTTTGCGATGGACGGATTCCTGAACGCCTTTGCATTCGAGCACTTCCTCACGGAGAAGGGAGACCGGGCGATGGACCGTTTCCAACTGCACCGCGTATCGTCCACGCGTGAACTGATCGGGCGCAAAAAGCCCGTACAGGAGCACACCGCGGCACTGTTCGGCGGTTTCGACTACAACCTGAGCGGAGAAGAAGTATCCTATTACGCCTCTACCAGCCGCAGCGGTTCCTCGGCCGAAGACTGGGGCTACCTGCCCGGCTCGCTGGCCGAAGTCGAGGCGGCCGACGCCATCCTCAAAGGCAAACTGGATGTAGCCCTGTACACGGCCGAAGAAGGGCTTGAATCCCGTTTCAAATCCCTGTCCGGAGCTGCGCCGGACCTGATTCACGTGGCCACCCACGGCTATTATTATGAAGGGAAGGATGACCCGATGGACCGTTCCGGCCTAGTGTTCTCCGGCGCCAATGCGCTACGGGAAGAAGGCCCCGCGGAATCGGGCGAAGACGGATTGCTGAAAGCGTCGGAGATTGCGCTGCTGGATTTGCGCGGAACCCACCTCATTGTGCTGTCGGCCTGCCAGAGCGGCGTGGGCAGCATCTCCTCCGACGGCGTCTACGGCCTCCAGCGTGCCTTCAAAAAAGCCGGCGTCCGTTCCATCCTGATGTCGTTGTGGAAGGTGGACGACCGGGTTACCGCAGAGATGATGCGGCTCTTCTATTCGGGTTTGTCTTCCGGCCAGACCAGCCGGGAATCCTTCCAGGCAGCACGGGAAGCCCTGCGGAAAACCTATCCGAATCCCCTGCTGTGGGCTCCGTTCGTGCTGCTGGAAAGTTAAAATGGCCATCCACCAGCCATATGAAGACGTTCTTAACCATCTGATGTACGCTAAAATAATGTAAGAAATAGCGCGGGATTATTCCCAAAATCAGCAAGAAATTTTTATCTTCGTGGATTTGGTAATCGAATTGAGAAGAATAATGAGATTGAGAGAATTGTTGATGGCTGTTGTCCTTTTCGCCAGCTGCTTCGCGGGCAGGGCACAGGAAGAGGCCCTTGTTTTCACGCCCCAGTGGACGGCGGCATTTCCCTGGTGAACATCCTTGTGATTGCGGTAGCCTATTTCAAACAATAACAGAATGAAAACAATCCTCATCATCGCCACGATACTCCTGCTGTCTGCAGAGAACGTTTTTGCGCAGAATGATACACTCAAGAACAATTTCAGCGTCGGTCTGGAATTCGTGACGCATGGCGAGATTTGCGGAGGAGGCTTGCCCCGGGCAGCCGAATCCACAGAAAACAGGTCGGCCTTTCTCTTCGGCCGTGCGCGCATCAAAGCAGACTATGAGAGAAAAGGCCTTCAAGCCCACGCCGTTATCCAGAACAGCGCGGTCTGGGGCATGTCCGGTAATATGAATCTGGGGCTCTATGAGGGCTGGGTCAAGATGACCTCCAGGCACGGACTGTTCGCCCAGGTGGGCCGGGTGGCGCTGTCCTACGACGACGAGCGCGTCATCGGCACCAACGACTTTGCCACTGCCGCCCTTTCCCACGACGTACTGCGGGCAGGCTATGAAGGCCACGGCCACAAGGTGCACGCCATCCTGGCTTTCAACCAAAATGGGAAAAATGTCTATTTTGGCACCTATTACGATGGCGGAGCGCAGTTTTACAAGACCATGCAGACACTGTGGTACCATTACGACTTCTCCAAGTTTCCGCTGGGGGCTTCCCTGCTTTTTATGAACCTGGGCCTGCAAGCAGGCGTGGAAGGAAATGAAGACAATCCGGTACGGGTGGAATACCAGCAGATGTTTGGCGGCTATGTGAAATACCACCCCAAATACTTCTCCCTGGAAGGCTCATATTACCGGCAAAGCGGCAAACTGGTGGACGAGAACCATTTCTCCAAGCCCATCAAGGCCTGGATGGCCAGTGTAAAGGCCAACATCAATCCCAGTGACAAATATGGCTTTGTACTGGGCTATGACTACCTGAGCGGAGACGACTTTGTTCCCGTACCCTACGGCGGCGCCTTCGGCATGCCCCGGCATGCAGTAGAAGGCGGATTTACGCCCTTGTACGGTTCTCGCAACCAGTTCTACGGTATAATGGATTATTTCTACGAGAGTGCCTACATCAACGGTTTTACGCCCGGTTTACAGAATGCATTCATCGGCGTTTCCGGCAAGCCTTTCAAGGATTTTTCCTGTGGAATCACCTATCATTATCTGGCCGTCGCCACACGTCTCAGCGACCTTGGCAGTACGCTGGGCCACAGCATTGAACTCACGGCCGGTTATCAATTCTCCAAGGATATCATGCTACTGGCAGGCTATACCCAGATGATGGGCACGGAAACCATGGCCCGGCTTAAGCAGGAGGGCAGCGGCAACCGTGCCCACTGGGGCTGGTTTTCCTTGGTCATTTCCCCCAGCCTGTTCAATGCCAAATGGTAATTTTATCGCTTATGCATATACGACATTTCTTCATTATTTCCCTTCTGACGGCCTTTTCGGCCTGCCAGCACAGTGAATACGATACCTCCAGAGGAATCGACAAAGAAATCACGGTGTTCACAGACCAGGTGAGTCTCCCGCTGGGAGACATCGGCCCATTGACGCCCAAATCGCTGCTGGGCAACGGGCTGCCCGACATGATCAAAAGTTTTATCCAGGAAGATGAGCAGGGATATCTGGTGTGCCAGGCAACCGGGCCGTTATCTTCCAATTATGTGGCGATGATTTCCATGGGCTTGCCGGATCCCTCATCGCCGGCCGATTTTTCCATTCCGGACAATACGGGAGAGATAGATGCCAACGCCGGGATGTTGGGGGCGTTGGGTTTTGCCGTGTCTCCCCAGATTTTCACCCTTCAGGCCAATAATCCCCTTACGGAAGGGGTTTGCGTTTCAGGAAAACTGACCATCCTGGGAGAAGAGGATAAAACGCTGGCCACAGAGGAGTTTTCCAAGGTCCCGATGGAGGCAAGCACATCCAACGAGGTTTTCCGCTTGGAAAAAACCGATGAAGATACCTTCACTAAATTCAAAGTGGAGAATACCGTCTTGCATCTGCCTGCCTCTATTCTGGAGAAGGATCCCCTGAACGGATTCGGCAGTTTCTCGCTGGATTACCAATACAAGGCTTATATCTATCTGAGCGCCGATTTCCCCATGCCCCTAAACTTCGATGTCGACCTGAACGCTCCTCTGGGACAGTTCAAGGTGCAGGAAGCCAGGATTTGCACGGAAGTATCCAATGAGATTCCCCTTTCTCTGGAAGTTTCCAGTGTAATGATTCTGGTGAAACAGTTAGATGAAGAGGGAAAAGAATCCCTTGTCCCGTATGAGGACGTAAGCGTCACTCCAGGGCTCACGGTTGCTTCCGGATGTTCCGGGAACCCGGTCATTTCTCCTCTGGAAATGGTTATCAAGGCCAAAGAGGGAACCACCATTCCGGATATTGCCGGCCTGGAACTGGAGCTTAAACTCCTGGCACCTGCGGGAGTGGCCGACAAAAGAATCAATTTGAACCAGTCTGTTTCTTTCAATAACCTCCGCGCTACGGTTTCCGGCGGCATAACCATTCCCAGCCTATGAAAAAGACAGTGATAACCTTGGCCATGCTGGCCTTCGGCGTAGCCCTATGGGCACAGGACAAGAATCCAGCCGGGAACGCTTCGCTGGAGAACGGATTCGTGCGCATCGGCGAATTCCAACGCTTCAGCCGCAACAATGTGGGAGCTTCGGCCTTCCTCTTCCCCTCCGGTGACAAATTGGTAACCGGTCTTCATTCTTCCGTATCGGCCGATGACTTCCTGGGTGGCCTCAAGGCGGTGAACAGCCTTTACACCCAGGACGACTACAATCTGGTTTCCTATGGATGGAAGGATGCCACCCGGGGATTCCACACGGTGGAAGTGGGCGCCAAGGTCAACTACGGCCTTTCTGTCCCCAAGGAAATTTTCCACATCCTGAAGACGGGGACGGCCCAGTCCCCGTATGATCTGTCGGCCCTGCAGTCGTTCGGCAACCTGTACGCCGAGATTGCCTACGGTTACGCCCTCCCCATCAGCGAGACCTTCTCTGTGGGCGCACGCGCCAAACTGCTGGTGGGCATGAACAGCGTGGGGATTTCGGCCCGCAACTTCACCCTCACTACCACGGAAGATCAGTACCGGCTGGACATGGACGCCGACATAGACCTCACCAACCGCAACAAAAAGGTAGGAACAGACCCGGACGGGTACCTGGACTATACCAGCTTCTCCGGCAAGGGGAAACTGGGCATCCCTACGGGTGCCGGGCTGGCCCTGGATCTGGGCCTTGTGTGGAAACCCTTCGACGGATTTACGGTATCGGCCTCCGTCCTGGATTTAGGCGGTATCCTCTGGTATTACGGAAACGCCGGTAAATCGTCGGGCTCTTACACCTTCGACGGCCTCAAGGTCCTTTCCACGGAAGAAATGACACAGGACAAGCTGGTTTCCAAGCTGAAGGATGTGGGAGAAGAAGTGCTGGGCGTCATTAAACCCAAAGCCGTGGACAAGTGCTTCAAGTGGAAAGCCGTCCCGCTCAACGCCAATATGAACGTGAGTTATGCCCTGCCCTTCTGGCAAAAGCTTTCCGTGGACGCCTCCTGCCTGTATACCGGTTACAGTTTCTGCGCACCCTATTGGGAAGCGCGGGGCGGAGTCTCCCTGGACTTCCCCGGCCTGCTCCACCTGGGGCTTAGCGCCGGCAGCGGAGCACACGGTTTTGTTTACGCCTTTAACGGAAGCGTGGAATTCCTTAACTTCAAACTGTATGCGGCGTTTGAAAACGGCATCGGCGGTGTCATCCCCTATGAAAGCACTCCGCTCAAAGCCAATAACAAGTCACTTTGCATCGGTTTAGTCTATTTAATCAAATGAAAATGAGAGCGTTGTCGCTGACGGTTGCCCTGATTGTCAACTGCAGCATGGTTTGGGCACAGGAAGAGGCCCTTGTTTTCACGCCCCAGTGGACGGCCCAGGCCCAGTTCGCCGGCTACTATGTGGCCGAAGCCATGGGGTTTTATCGTGAGAACGGAGTGAATGTACGGATTGAACATCCGTCGGCCACACAGCCCGCAATGACCCGTCTGCGCAAGAATGAATGCCAGGCCACCACGCTGCAACTTTGTCAGGCTATGGAGATTGTCGACGGCGGCATTTCCCTGGTGAACATCCTGCAGACATCCATGAACAACGCGATGGTCATCGTATCGGCCCGCGGCAAGGACCCGCTCACCCAGAAAGGGGCCCGTGTGGGCATTTGGAGCGTGGGCTTCGGCCAGCTGGCCATCTGCATGAGCATCCAGGATCAGCTGGACTATGAATGGGTGCGTTTTGCCCAGAACACCAACCTGTTTGTGGCCGGTGCCCTGGACGCCACCCTGGCCATGAGCTACAACGAGTATTACCAGCTGGTACAGGCGGGCATCCAGATGACCGACAAAAATGTGTACCGTTTCTGCGACCACGGCTACAACGTGCAGGAGGATGGCGTCTACATGACCCGGGATTACTATGAAAAACACAAGGACCAGGCGCAACGCTTTGCCCAGGCCAGCCGGAAAGGCTGGGAATGGGCGGCCGAACACCCCGAAGAAACGCTGGAAATTGTGATGCAGTATGTGACCCGGGAACACATCGCCACCAACGAAGTCATGCAGCGGCTCATGCTGCAGGAAGTGCTTCGGCTTCAGGTGGACCGGGAATCCGGAGAACGCGAGTTCCGGCTTCGTCCCGACATGGTGCAGCTGGCCAGCCGGCTGATGGTGGAAAACCAGATGCTGGGACGTGAAATAACCTATGAAGAACTGAGCCATGAATAGAATCCTCACCTATATCCGTCGCAAGCTCTCCGTACGCGTGAGCCTGTGGGTGGTGATTTTTGCCGCCCTCATCTTCATCGGCGCCCTCAGCTTCCTGTTCTATCAGTCCAGAGAGGCTGTGCGTCAGGAGGCCGTGAGCCGCGCCACCCAAATCCTGGATAAGACGTCCCTGCGGGTCGAGACCATCCTCAACCGCGTGGAAGTAGCTTCCGAAATGACCGAATGGCTGGTCCTGCGGCATTTAAATAAACCGGATTCCATGTTTGTGTACAGCCGGGGCATGCTGCAGAACAATCCCGACTTCTACAACTGTTCCATCGCCTTCGAGCCCTATTACTTCAAAAAATGGGGCCGTTATTTCTCGGCCTATTCCAAGCACGACGGCTCCTCCATCCGTACCATCCAGGGAGGAAGCGACAACTATCAGTACTTCTATACGGACTGGTATCTCATGCCCAAACTGCTGGAAAAGCCCTGCTGGACCGAGCCTTATATGGACCTTGACGTGCCCACCAACACCAGCGAGATGGTAACCAGCTACTGCCAGGCCATGAAGGACGAAGAGGGAACCGTGATAGGTGTCATCAATACCAGCCTTTCTCTGAACTGGCTCTCGCACACCATCTCGTCCGTCAAACCCTATCCCAACTCCTACAGCATCATGATCGGGCGCGGCGGTACCTATTTCGTCCATCCGGATTCAACCAAGATTACCCGCCAGACCATCTTCACCCAGACCATCGAGCACCCCGACACCTCCCTCACCGCCCTGGGACACGCCATGACACGGGGAGAAGAGGGCATGAAACAGATGCGGCTGAACGGGGAAAAATCCTATGTCTTCTACAAGCCCCTGGGTCAGACAGGCTGTTCAATGGCCATTGTTTGCCCGGAGAGCGACATTTTCGGCGGATTTGACCGCCTGCGCCGCACCGTTATGATTATCGTTCTGGCGGGCCTGCTGCTCATGCTGTACTTCTTTATCCGCATCATCACGCGCGAGCTCAGTCCCCTGAGGAGGTTGGCCGATGAGGCCGAGACCATCGCCTCGGGCCAGTTCGACGCCGAGCTTCCGGACTTCCGGCGCATCGACGAAATCGGCCAGCTGAGCCACTCGTTCGGCAATATGCAGCAGTCACTGGTGCGGTACATCGGCCAGCTCAAGGATACCACCGCACAGAAAGCCTCCATCGAGCGCGACCTGCACATCGCCAACCAAATCCAGATGGGAATGCTGCCCAAGGTGTTCCCCACCTACCCCGACCGCGAAGACGTCCAGATTTACGCTTCGCTGACGCCGGCCAAGGAAGTGGGAGGAGACCTCTTCGACTTCTATTTCCGGGACGGAAAGCTCTTCTTCTGCATTGGCGACGTGTCCGGCAAGGGCGTCCCCGCCTCCCTGTTCATGGCGGTGACCCGCTCCGTTTTCCGCACCGTGTCGGCCCACGAGGACCTGCCGGACCGCATCATGAACAGCATCAATAAAACTATCGGGGAGATGAATGACTCTCTCATGTTCGTCACGCTGTTCGTGGGCGTACTGGACCTGAAAACCGGGCACATGCAGTATTGCAACGCCGGTCACGACGAGCCCTTGCTGGTGGGCGCCGGCGTGGGCACCCTCCCCTGCGACGCCAACATTCCCGTGGGTATAGATCCCACATGGAACTACACCCTGCAGGAAGCCGAAATCTATACCGGCACCACCATCTTCCTGTTCACCGACGGTCTCACCGAAGCCGAGAACATCAACCACGAACTCTTCAATATGGAGCGTGTGAAAGAGGTGGCCGAAAAAGCCCTCTCGAACCGGGAGCAGGCCCCCCGCCAGCTCATCGCCACCATGACCGACGCCGTCCATCAGTATGTGGGAGAGGCCGAGCAGAGCGACGACCTCACCATGATGGGCATCCAGTTCCAGCCGGGAAATATTTAGCTTTAGTTCACGGCAAAAGTAGCACTACAACGGTCAAGCCGCGAGGCTGCTTCTGCTAATTTGTTGATTTATAGTAAATTTTTTTGTAAATATTGTTGT
>CAJOIQ010000009.1 GCA_905234795.1 uncultured Bacteroidales bacterium
GCGGGCAGTCATAAACAACAATAACAAAGAACTTAATGCCGTCCGAAAGGCCTTTGAGGCCCTACAACTGGCGGCCTAAATCACTTGCGAAACTTAAATAATATATTTGCACAAAACAAACCATTGATATGAAACGCATCGCTTTATTCATCGCCATGGCCGCAGCGCTTGTGAGCGGCTGCAAGGCCCAGGAAAGCGCTCCCGGCGCCTTGGACGTCATCATGACCCGCACCAGCATCCGTAACTTCACCGGAGAGCCTGTCTCTCAAGAGCAGCTGGAAACCATCCTCAAGGCCGGCATGGCGGCCCCCACGGCCATGAACAGCCAGCCCTGGCGCTTTGTGGTGGTAACGGATCAGGAAAAGATTGCCTCCGTTTTCGGACAGGGTCCCCGCAGCGGCATGTTTACTACTGCCGGCGCCGTGATTGTGGTGTGCGGTGAATCCACCTCCATGCGCAAACCCTTCGGCCAGCCCGACGCCCCCGAAGTGGAAATGGAGAACATGTTCTGGTTCGAAGACTGCTCGGCGGCCGCCGAGAACATCCTGCTGGCTGCCCATGCCCTGGGCCTGGGTGCCGTATGGACCGCCGGTTATCCCGGCATGCAGCGCGTGGCTCCCATTGCCGCCACCCTGGGCATCCCGGAGAAAGTGATTCCCCTGTGCGTAATCCCCGTGGGTGTTCCGGCCGAATCCCCCGCCCCTAAAGACAAGTGGAAACCCGAATACATCCACTGGAACCAGTGGTAGACATCTTCAACCGGGCCCGCCTGCTGGTGGGTGACGAGGGGATGGAGCGCATCGCTTCCCAACGCGTTCTGTTGTTGGGAATAGGCGGTGTGGGCTCCTGGTGTGCCGAAAGTCTGGTACGTTCCGGCATCGCGCACCTGACCCTGGTGGACGCCGACTGCGTGAATATCACCAACGTGAACCGGCAGCTGATGGCCACCACCCGTTCCGTTGGCCAGCCCAAGGTGGAAGCCTTGAAGGAACGTCTCCTGGAAATCAATCCCCAGGCCGATATCACGCCTGTCCAGGCGCTCTTCAGCGAAGAAACGGCGGCCCAGTTCCACCTGGACGATTACGACTACATCATAGACTGCATAGACTCCCTCAAGGACAAAACGGCCCTGATTGAACTGGCCACGCACGCAAGAGGAACTTTCTTCTCCTCCATGGGAGCCGCACTCAAAATTGACCCCACCCGCGTACGCGTTGCCGAATTCTGGGACGTGCGCGTGGACCCGCTGGCCCGCGCCATCCGTAAAAAGTTCCGCCGGGAAGGCCGGATTACGGCCAAACCCTTCCTCTGCGTGTACTCGGAAGAGTTGATGGAGAACCGTGGCGAGGCTCAGGAGCCCGCCAATGAAATTGTGCGCAAGGCCTGCGTGAATGGCAGCCTTGCGCACATTACAGCGATCTTTGGTCATACCCTGGCCGGACTGGTCCTCCAGGATATTATCGGCCGTGAAGGGTAACTAGAAGTTAAACTTGGTCATGCAAATGAAGCGATGGTTCAAAACCCATTCGGGAGTACCATCGTACATGCCGCGGGCATTGCGGTTGCCACGGCCGAACTGAGCGGCAGTAAGGTTGTATTCCAGGGACACGGTGAACTTGCCGATATTCCAGGCAATGGTAGGAGTGGCACGGAAGGCCTGCTGAATCTTGGTATCGGCCGCCGTGTTCATCCAGAATTCTCCCACGGGATCCAACAGATCCCGGGTAGTGCCGAACTGCTTGAAATACCCCAGGGTGCACATCAGCTGCGTCTTCTTGCCATACTGGAAGCTCACGAAGGAAGCCCAGTCCTGCATGGGAGTATAGGTATAGGTATGGGTGGCGGCGTCATAGGAAGCCACACCGTAACCCGACAGCAGATTCATATGTTCCCCAGCCTGCGCAAAGATGGTCTTGGCACGCAGCTGGAACTTACCGTCGGTATACTGCAGGAACAGGAACGGAGAGATGGTACTCAGCAGGCCCTTGGCCTTGACGGTGGTACCATTGTCGGCCACCGTGCGGTAGGGCCTCATGTTCACCATGTCAAACCCCAGCTTGGCCAGGAATTTTCCGCTCTTATAGGCGGCACCCAAATAGAGTTCCGGGAGGCCGTATTTGTAATACTCCGTGCTCTTGTCGTTGGGACCGGTGGGCAGGAAGTGGTTCAGGTACAGCACACTGGCCGTGAAGGTAAAGTCACCGGCGGTGTAGTCCAGAGTAACCTGGGGACTGCGGTTGAAGGGGTTGAAGGGAGCGCCGGACTCCAGGTTGGTGATGTGCGGAAGGTCCACGCCCATGGGATGCCAGGCCTGGCCCAGGGTAAGGGCAAGCGGGCTTTCGTCCCAGGTGAGTTTCACGAAGGCCTGACGCAGGCGCAGCTGCGGGATGATGGCCGATGCACCGGTTCCGCTGAGGCTGTAGAAATCGGCCTCCACCTTACCGGAGAGGTTCATGCGACCAAATTTGTAGGCACTCACGTCCAGGCCCAGGCGGGTGGTGAGGGACAGGTAACGCCAGTTGAAACCTGCGTTCAGATCCACATCTCCCTGCATGTTCTTATCCTTGGGCATGTAGAAGAAGAGGTCCTGGGTACCGGCATTTACCTCGCGGGTATCGGCCGTCACATAGTTGCGGATGAAGCCGTAAAGCTTGAAATGGGCAGGCTTTTCTTCCTGCGCAAAAGCGGTGCTGCCGCAAAGCAGCAGGGCCGAAGCTATTGCAAATAACTTTTTCATATTATGCAAACGGGAAAAGTTTGGTGAGCCAGAAGTAAGCCAGGATGAAACCGATGACGCCGATGACGATACCCACCTTGGTCATATCCTTGGTTTCCACCATACCGGTAGCGCTGGCAATGGCATTCGGAGGGGTAGAGATGGGGAACAGCATGGCGATGGAAGCACAGCAGGCGATGAAGATAATCATGGCGCTGGTGCCGCCCATGGCCAGGAACTGGGCGTTGTTGGCAGCCTCGGGATCGGCCATACCATTGGCCACCACAATGAGGATAGGGATGAGCAGGGCTGCGGTAGCGCTGTTGGAGATGAAGTTGGACAGGAAGTAGCACACCAGACCGGCCACAACCAGTACCAGCACAACGCTCATGCTGCCGAACGGAATGGCCTGGATGAGCACTTTGGCCAGACCGGTATCCTGCATCAGGTAACCCAGGCAGAAGCCTCCCGCTACCAGCCACAGCACGTTCCAGTTGATTTCCTTGATTTCTTCCTTGCCAAAGAGGCCCGTGGCGGTAAACACGCCCAGGGGAATCCAGGCTACGATATTGGAGTTGATGCCGGTGAGTTTCTCGGTAGCCCACAGGAGGATGGTGCCGATGAAGGTGATCCAAACCACATACATCTTCCAGTCCTTCTTCTTGGTGTTCTGGGGGATTTCAAGGACCAGTTTCTTGGTCTTGAAGGGGAACATGACGCGCAGGAGGAACCAGGCGATCACAATCATGATAATCACGTAGGGGATCATGTGAATGCACCAGTCACCAAAGCTGATATCGATACCGGCCTGCTCCAGGGCGCCCTTGGCGGTAGCGTTGGGCGGGGTGCCGATAGGCGTGCCGATACCACCGAGGTTGGCAGCCACGGGGATGGACAGGGCCAAACCGATCTTGCCCTTATCGTCGGCCGGAAGCTTGGAAAGCACCGGGGTAAGCAGGGCCAGCATCATGGCGGCGGTAGCCGTATTGCTCATGAACATGGAGAAAATGGAGATCATGATGAGGAAGCCCAGCAGCACAACGGAAGGGTTGGTGCCGAAGAGTTTCAGGAGGGCGCGGGCCAGCGTGACGTCCAGGCCGTAACGCTCGGCCATGATGGCCAGCACAAAACCGCCCAGGAAGAGCATCACCACGGGATCGGCCATAGAGGACATGATGCGGGCATAAGGAACCAGCGTACCGTACTGGGGATCGCAGAAGAAACCGATACCCTTGTTGGAAACGGTGAGCAGGGCTACCACAATTACCAGCAACGATGTGCTCCAGTTAGGAATGATCTCAAAGATCCACATGAGGGCGGCAAATACAAACAGGGCAATGACACGCTGCTGTACAACGGTGAGGGCATCAATGCCGAAGAAACTCACCGGTACGGCCCACAGGAACAGGGTGATGGCCAGCACCAGCGGCAGGAACACCCAAAGCTTAAGGTTAAACTTTTTTTCCATTATAGTCAGTAGTTATTTTTCGTAGGTCAGACGGATGTCCACAGGAATTTTTTCCAGCTCCAGGCTCACGATGTCGGCCTTGATGGTGGAAGGGACAACGGCATATTTGGCAACCAGCCGGGCGGCGCCCTCGGCGTCTCCGGTGGCCTGCAGCTTGAGGATGAGCTCGCTCAAGGCGGTCACTGCTGCTTCGGCCTTGGTGTAATCAATGCTGTACTTGCCGGAAGCCTTGCGCTCGATAGCGCCCTGTTCCATGAGCCAGTTATAGGCCAGCAGGTTGGCGCGACCGGTAGCGTCGGCTGTGCCGAAACGGGTGGAACGGATGGTGTTGGCGATGAAGGTGGCCAGCACATCCTGCTTCATGATGAGGGCGTCAATACGGTGAGCAGCCACTTCCTGCATGCACAGGAAGGCGCCCAGCACATTGGACTTGGCCTTCTCCAACGTGAGAGCCTCATTGCCCAGGGCATCGGCCACACTCCCCTTTCCGTTCACGGTTTCCTTCACGCCCAGGCTCTGGGCCACTTCACGGAACACGATAACCCAGTAGAAGGCGGTGGCGTCCAGGTGGGCGCAGTCATCGGCCTCCAGCAGCAGCATGCCGGCCGGGAACACGGTGCGGTTGTATTTCTCACGGATGATGTTGTCGAACAGGACCGTACGGGTGCCGTAATGCTCCTGCACGGTGGGATCGTAGGGCAGGTTCACGGCGATGTTCTTGTAGCCGGCGTTAGGATAACCGCCGTAGTACAGGACGTCGCAGGAGAAGATATTGGACTTGGCACCGGGGACGAAGTTATGGTAGGCGCGGTCTCCAGGCAGGGAAGCCTGCAATTCCGGGAGACGGCTGCACAGCTCTTCCAGGGCCCGGGTGCGTTCCTCGTTCTTCAGAAGCACATAGGCGCCATAGGACGCCTTTTTGCCGTAACGGGCGTCGTCGATGGTCTCGGTGGGGCCGATAATGAGGTCCATCTTGCTGTCGGTCATATCCAGCCAGGAACGCTGGGCCGAATAATATCGGTCCGTCTTCACGGCCTGAGCCATCTGCAGCAGGTATTCCCGGACGCTGTTCTTGATGGTGATGTCGGCAGCGGCACGAAGAAGGTCGGCCATCTTGTCCACCTGCTCTCTATAGGCATCATGATACCAGACAGTCTCCAGGGAACCGTCGGCCTTGCGGCGGATGATGGTGTAGGGGCTGTTCTTGGCGGGATCCTGGAGAGCGTCGAACTCTTCGTCGGTCATATCCTCGGGATAGAAACGGGCGCCGGCGGGTTTGGATTCAAAGCCCGGAATGAACGGCTCATTGTCGATACGGTCCCAGGGGCCGTAATTGATCTGGGCATAGGCTTTCTCGGCGGGATCGGCCAAAGCGCTCAGGAATGCGCTGGAGCCATAGTTCTGCTCCCAATAGATGGCATCGGCCTGGTCGGCCGCAAAGCGGTATAGATTAAGAACCTCTTTACCATTGTCGGTGATTCCCGAAAGGTCCGGAGCGGGAACCGTTACCTGAGCATAATTCTCCAGCAGGCGCTCGGCCTTGCTGCGGCCTTTCCCACAGGACGCGATGGCCAGGGCAACCACCACCAGAGACAGTGCGATAGCAAGTTTTCTCATTGCAGGTTTATTGGTTTCACTAATAGTCTGCAAATTTAGCAATAAATTGCGATATAGCCACCATTTTTATTCCGGAATCTTTCTTCAAAAGTGCTTGTAAATTCCCTTTTTATTCTTTAAATTTGTAACGGAATTTTTGAATATTCCTACAATATTATAACCCTAACAACACTAAACAAAGTCAAATCATGAAAACAACCGACATCATGGCACGTTTGCAGGCCAAGTATCCCCTTGAAAAAGAGTACCTGCAGGCAGTTCAGGAGGTTCTGGAATCCATCGAGGATGTGTACAACCAGCATCCCGAATTCGAAAAGGCAAAGATCGTGGAACGTCTGGTAGAACCGGACCGCATCTTCACCTTCCGCGTAACCTGGATTGACGACCGTGGAGAGGTTCAGACCAACACCGGTTACCGCATCCAGTTCAACAGTGCCATCGGTCCCTATAAGGGCGGTCTGCGCTTCCACAAAGCCGTGACCCCGTCCATGCTCAAATTCCTGGGCTTTGAGCAGACCTTCAAGAACGCTCTCACCACCCTCCCGATGGGCGGCGCAAAGGGCGGCTCCGACTTCGACCCCGTGGGCAAGTCCAACGACGAAATCATGCGTTTCTGCCAGGCTTTCATGCTGGAGCTGTGGAACTGCATCGGCCCGGACCAGGATATTCCTGCCGGTGACGTGGGCGTAGGCGGCCGTGAAATCGGTTATCTCTACGGTATGTACAAGAAGCTGGCCCGCCAGTACAACACCGGCGTTCTCACCGGTAAGGGCGGCACCTGGGGCGGTTCCATCCTGCGTCCGGAAGCCACCGGTTTCGGTGCTCTGTATTTCACCCATCACCTGCTGGAGAAAGCCGGCAAGGACATCCGGGGCAAGAAAGTAGCCGTCTCCGGCTTCGGTAACGTGGCCTGGGGCGCCTGCATCAAGGCCACCGAACTGGGCGCCAAGGTTGTTGCCATCTCCGGTCCCGACGGCGTGTGCCACATTCCCGACGGTATCACCAAGGAAATGATCGACTACATGCTGGTAATGCGTGCTTCCAACCGCAACATGGTGGAAGACATGGCCACCAAGTTCCCCGACAAAGCCAAATTCACTGCCGGAAAGAAGGCCTGGAGCATTCCCGTGGACATCGCCCTGCCTTGCGCTTTCCAGAACGAACTTTCCGAGGACGACGCCAAGGAACTGGTAGCCAACGGTTGCTGGTGCTGCTGCGAGGTTTCCAACATGGGTTGCCAGCCCGGCGCCATCCACTACTTCCAGCACAACGGCATCCTCTTCGCTCCCGGTAAGGCTGTGAATGCTGGTGGTGTGGCTACTTCCGGTCTGGAAATGACCCAGAACGCCGAGCACATCTCCTGGAGCGGCCAGGAAGTGGACGACAAACTGCACTTCATCATGAAGAGCATCCACGAGCAGTGCGTGAAGTACGGCACCCAGCCTGACGGCAGCATCGACTACGTGAAGGGCGCCAACATCGCCGGCTTCATGAAGGTGGCTACTGCCATGCTTGAGCAGGGAACGATTTAGGCTTCGCCCAAATTATTCCTGAAAGGGGTCGGCGTCCGCCGACCCCTTTTTCAATTCATTGAGGGGAGTCCCCTCACCCCCCCGTCGCTTTGCTCCGAAGGTCCTTCGAGGCAAACTCTATTACCGGAGGAAATCTACGAAACCCTGAATATCCAGATTGTAGCTGCGGGGCCCTTTGAGACGGGTACCGTCGGCTGCTAGGATAAAGTAGTTGGGCTGGGCGTTCACGCCAAACTGCTCCAGGGCAATATGGGAGTTCACACGGCCCACGTCTTTGAGGACCTTGCCGGCGGGCGTGGTCACCCATTTGTCCTGGGGCAGCCTGGTCTTGTCGTCCACATAGAGGGAAACCATCACATAGTTGTTGCGCAGGAGGTTCAGCACGGCGGGATCGCTCCACACGCGGGCTTCCATCTCCCGGCAGTTCACACAGCCGTGGCCGGTGATGTCCACGAACACCTTCTTGCCGGAAGCCTGGGCGGCAGCCAGACCGTCTTCCAGGTTGTCGTAGGCCTTGAGTCCGTGGGGCATGGAAAGCATCTGCTTGGCGTCTGTGGGGTTCGAGACCCCATCGGCCATCAATTCAGGGGTCTCGAACCCCATAGATGCCGAGCTACGCGTCAGCACAAAATCCTGCGTCTCCATGGGCGGCAGATAGCCGCTGAGGGCTTTCAAAGGAGCCCCCCACATGCCGGGAAGCATGTATACCACAAAGGCAAAGTCAATGATCACCAATGCCAGCCGGCCCACGGAAAGGTACTCCAGCGGAGAATCGTGCTTGAACCGGATCTTGCCCAGCAGGTACAGGCCCAGCAGGGTAAAGCACACAATCCAGATGGCCAGATACACTTCCCGGTCCAGCAGATGCCAGTGATAGGTTTGGTCGGCCACGGACAGGAACTTGAGGCCGAGGGCCACTTCGATGAAGCCCAGCACCACCTTCACGCTGTTGAGCCAGCCGCCGCTCTTGGGCAGTTTCTTCAGGACAGACGGGAAGAAGGCCAGCAGGGCGAACGGCAGCGCGAAGGCGATGCTGAAGGCCAGCATGGTCACCATGGGCGCCCAGAACTCTCCCTGGGTGCTCTTGATGAGAACGGTACCCACAATGGGGCCGGTGCAGCTGAAGCTCACCAGCACCAGCGTAAGGGCCAGGAAGAACACGCCCAAAAGGCCGCCCTTGCCACTCTTGGAGTCGGCCTTGGTGGTCCAACTGGAAGGAAGGGTGATTTCAAAGGCGCCGAAGAAGGAGGCTGCGAACACCATGAAGATAATGAAGAACAGGATGTTCGGGAGCCAGTGCGTGGCCAGCCAGTTGAAGATGTCGGCCGTGACACCCGCGCCGCCCAGGACCCAGGTGAGGCCGATGATGATGCAGATGGGTACGGTGTACAGCAACACGATGAACAGGCCGTACATGGCCGCCTTGAAACGGCCGGCCGCCACGTTCTGGGACTGCTTGAGGAAGAACGACACCGTCATGGGCACCATGGGGAACACGCAAGGCGTCAGGAGCATCAGGAACCCCCACAGGATGGCCTCCAGGATGAGGCCCCACAGGCCTTTGGAGCCGGCCGAAGGCAGTTTTACCTCCTGCGAGAACTGGTATTCCTCCGGCATTCCGCAGAAATCTCCGCTGCAGGCCTGCCAGCTCACAGTCCCCGAAACGGTTACCTTGCCGCTCCCCTGCAGCTCCAGGTTCTGCGTAATCACATACTCCCCTTCGGCCACCTTCTCTCCCTTGTAGTCGGAAGGCTCATACTTGTCGTAGGGCAGCCCCAGCCGCAGCACGGTATCGGTTTCCTCCACTTCCAGGGTTACTCCCGTATAGGGATCGGCCATGGGATGGATGTAGTAGTTGTCGCCTATCTGGCCGGTGAGCACCACCTGCCACACGCCATCGGTCTGTCTTACCTCCGGTTTCCACTGGACCGAAGGACCCTGCAGGCCGCCGGCAATGAGCAGTAATGCCCCCAACAGTGCTTTGATCATATTAACACAAAAAACCCGGCCCTTATGGACCGGTAAATATACTTAAGGTTTTGACTTACTGGGCCTGAGCAGCCTGGGCCTGAGCCTGAAGTTCGGCCTGGAGGGTTTCCAGGGTGCGGCCTTCGGGGATGTTCAGGGCCTTGCGGGCCTCGGCGGTGATGTCAAGCACCTTGGACTCATCGAAGTAGATAGCCTGGGAACTGTCGAACAGAACCACGATTCCCTTGGCCTTGGCAATCTCGGTCACAGCCTTGTTGGCTTTCTCCTGGATGGGAGCGGTGAGCTGATTCTGCTGCTGCTGGAGTTCCTGGCTGATGCTGTTCTGGAATTCCTGGATGCGGTTCTGGATTTCATAGAGTTCGCGCTCCTTGGACTCGCGGATGGCAGCCGTCCAGCTGGCCTGTTTCTGCTGATACTGGTTAGCTTTACCCTGATATTCCTCCACCATGGCGGAGTAAGTTTCCTCGGCCTCTTTCTGGGAAGCGGCGATGGTTTCGCGGGCGGCGTCCATCTCCGGCATCAGCATCACGAGTTCCTGGAAATTCACTTTACCCAGCTGCTGGGCAGAAGCGGTGAGGGTGGCAAGTGCCGCAAGGGCAATGACAAATAGTTTTTTCATATTCTTTTTATTAATTCGTTTCTGTTAAACCGGTGGGATTTCTCACAAGTTTCGTACCATACTAGAACTGCTGACCCAGCACGAAGTGGAAATGGCTTCCGCCGTTGCTGGTGTCGTCGAAGCCGTAGCCCCAGTCCACACCCAGCAGGCCGATCATAGGAAGGAACACGCGCACGCCCACGCCCGCGCTTCGCTTGATCTGGAACGGATTGAACTCACGGATGTCGCTCCAGCAGTTACCGCCCTCCAGGAATGCCAGCGCATAGATGGTGCTCTGCGGCTGCAGGATTACGGGATAACGGAGCTCTACGGTGAACTTGTCATAGACGTTACCGGCATAGCTGATATTGCTCTGGCTGTAAGGGGTGACCTTGCGGGGAGTGAGGGAATAGTCCTCGTAGCCGCGCAGGGATACAATCTCGGCGCCATAGGTCATGTAACCCGACATGCCGTCACCGCCCACCTGGAAGTTCTCGAAGGGAGAATAGCCCCAGTTGCGGTTGTAGTAACCCAGGTAACCGAACTGTGCGCGGGTCATGAGCACCAGGTCTCCCACCAGCTTGGTATAGACCGTTCCGTTGAACTTCCACTTGTGGTATTCGATCCACTTATAGCGCTGGGCACTGGTCCAGTAGTCGTAATCCACGTCTTTCCAGCTCTTTACGGCAATCTTGTTGCCCAGGGCGTCGTAGGTGTACTTGCGGAACAGGGAGTACGGCGGAGTAAACTGCACGGAGGCCGAGAACTCGGATCCGGTACGGGGATAGATCTGCTGGTCCGTGGAGTTGCGCGTGAGGGAGATGGTATAGCTCAGGTTGTGGGAAATACCGTCGTTGAACGCAAAGTAGCTGTTGGTCCAGTTGGTGAGCTTGTAGGTTTGCCAGCTCAGGTTGTTATACAGCACAAAGTAGTTGTCGGGCCATTTGAGACGGGTACCCAGGCCGGCATTGAAGCCGAACACCTCGAACATTTTGTCCGTGGACAGGATGCCGATGGCAAGATAGGAGTCCGTCATTCGGGAATAGTATCCGGAGAGGCTCAGGGACGTAGGTTTCTTGCCGAAGAGCCAGGGCTCCATGAAACTGGCGCTGAGGGAGGTGTAGTATCGGCCGTTGGTCTGGAAACGCAGGGAAAGGGTTTGGGCGTCTCCCAGCGGAACAGGCCGCCAGGCACCTTTCTCGAACATACGGCGGGTGCTGAAGTTGTTGAAGCTCACACCGGCCGTGAGCACAAAGGTGTTACCGCCCCAACCGCCGGAAAGTTCCAGCTGGGAAGACGGCTTTTCCGTCACATTATAGACAATGTCTACGGTATTGTTCAGCTGATTGGGCAGGATGGACCAGCCGCGGCTGGCATCCATGGCGGCTTCGGCGTCGAACTGGCCCATGGAGGCAATCTCGCGGATGGAACGTTCAAAGTCGGTCTGGCTGAAGAGGTATCCCGGACGCGTGGGGAGCTGGCGGCGGATTACCCTCTCATTGGTGAGGTCGTTGCCGTTGATGATAATCTCGTTCAGCAGGGCGGGCTTACCCTCGGCAATGCGCATTTCCACATCCACGGAATCGTTCTGGATGTTCACCTCCACCGGCGTCACATTGAAGAACAGGTACCCGTTGTCACGGTACAGCTTGGACACGTCGTATTCGTTTTCCTTACCGCCGCCATGAAGGCGTTTCTCCATGGTGACCAGGTCATAGACATCCCCGCTCTTGATTTGGAGGATATCGTTGAGAACCTCGGACGAGTACACGGAGTTACCCGTCCAGGTAATGTTGCGGAAATAGTATTTTCGGCCCTGGTCAAAGACCATGTCGATGTTCAGGTGCTTGCCGTCGGCCGTGTAATAGACGGAGTCCCGCACCAGACGGGCGTCACGGTATCCGGCCTCGTTGAAGGCATCCAGGACGGTCTTGCGGTCTTTCTCGTATTCCTTCTCCTTGAATTTCTTGGACTTGAAGAAGTTGTACCACGTTGCGGCGTGCGTCTCCTTCATGTTCTTGGCCAGCTTCATGGGTTTCACGTCCGTGTTGCCCTCATAGTTGATGTCCTTGATGCGGATCTTCCTGCCCTTGTTCACATGGAAGGTGACCTTGATGGCGCTGCGGATGACGCTGTCCCGCTCGGCCTCCACGTCCACATCCACTTTCAGGAAACCTTTTTCCTTGTAGTAACGCTTGATGATATCAACCGACGTATTCTTCACATAGTCAGAGTACTCACGGCCTGCACGCAGGTTGAGACGCTCCTGCAGGTCCTTTTTCTCACCGCTCTTCACTCCGGTATAGATCCATCGGGAGACACGGGGACGTTCCCGCACGCTAATCACAAACCAGGCGGTATCGGCCTTGGCGCTGAGGGAGTCCACCACAACGGCCACGTCCTCGAAATAGCGCTGGGCCACCAGGCGCTTGACGATACCCGTCACATCTTCTCCGGGGACGGTGAGTTCCTGGCCGGTCTGCAAGCCCGTGAGCTGCAGGATCTGGTGCTGGTTGAAATACTGGTTGCCTTCTACGCTCACACCACCCACCACATACTTTTTAGGGTGGTTGTAATCTACCTCAATGTCCTTGCGCGAAACTTGCGCCATCAGGGAAAGTCCCGTCAGGAGCAGCAGGGCGGCGCAAAGTATCTTTTTTCCTTTCATTCGCGGTTGGGTTATCTTGCAAAGATAAGACTTTTATTTCACTTTACCATAACGGCGGTCCCGGCGGGCATACTCGGCAAGGGCTTCCCGGAACTGGGGTTTGCGGAAATCGGGCCACAGGATATCGGTAAAGTAGAACTCTGTATAGGCGCTTTGCCAAAGCAGGTAATTGGAGATGCGCAGCTCCCCGGAAGTGCGGATGAGAAGGTCCGGGTCCGGGATGCCGGCGGTGACCAGATAACGGTCGAAGTCCGGCAGTTCCATGGCTTGCAGCTGCTCCGGGGTAAGCTCTGCGGCCGCCTTTTTCATAGCCTGCAGGATGTCCCACTTGCCGCTGTAGCTCAGGAAAAGGATGAGGGTGCAGCGGGTATTCCCGGCCGTGCGCTCCATCATGTCGTCGATGGTTTGGTTAAGGCCCTCGCTCAGCCGGGCGCGGTTGCCCAGGACCATGAAGCGGATGTTGTTGTCTATGAAGGTATTGAGCTCCTGTTTCATGGCTTTCATCATGAGCTCCATCAGGGCGATGACTTCATCCTGCGGACGGTTCCAGTTTTCCTCCGAAAAGGCATAGACGGAAAGGTATTTCACCCCGTCCTCGGCGGCGGCTTCCAGGCAGGCACGGACGCTTTCCACGCCCTCGATATGCCCTTTTACGCGATCCAGGCCGCGAGCCTTGGCCCATCGGCCGTTGCCGTCCATGATGATGGATACGTGCTGCGGTATCTTCTCCATAGAATTATTCGTTGTTGCGCATGTCTTCTCCCCAGAACAGGCGTGAAGTAAGAGCCTTCACGAAACCGGATTCCGGGAGCCGGACACGCTTGAGCGAAAATTGTGCCATCTCCACGTGAATGGTCCAGTCGGGCTGGATTTCCACCACACGGTTGTCCATGGACATGGTGGCTTTGCCGTCACGGGACTCAAAGGAGATGTCTATCTTGGCTGTTTCGGGGATGACGATCGGGCGTACGTTCAGGTTGTGCGGGGAAATAGGGGCCAGTACCAGCACCTTGGTCTCCGGCATACAGATGGGACCTCCCACACTGAGGGAATAGGCCGTGGAACCGGAAGGGGTGGCCACCAGCAGGCCATCGGCCCAATAGGTGGGAAGAGGTTCTCCGTCCACGCTCACATGGATGCCCAGCACAGAGGAGCCGCTGCGGTGCACAGCCACTTCATTCACGGAATAAGGCAGCATGCCGATGGCCCGGCGCGCCTCGGGACCCTTGAGCGTGGCATTGAGCACGGTGCGGTATTCGATGCTGAAATCCCCCTCCATGAGGGCTTTGCGCACGGTCTCGGGCCGATTCTCGCACAGGAAGCCGATGCGGCCGAAGTTCACGCCCAGGATGGGCAGGCCGATATCGGCCACCACATGGGCCGCACTCAGGAAAGTGCCGTCCCCACCCATCGACAGGACCAGGTCCGTGTCCGGGCGGACATCGGCCTTGGTGCGGATCTCATACACCTCGAAGGTAGCCGATTCCAGGTCCCGCAGCAGCGAGGCCATGCGGTCGTCGGTCCTGAGCTCTTCCTTCAGAATGAAATATCCAATTTTCATAACGTCCGATTAAATCAACCGACAAAATTAACACATTTCCGGGACTTTTCCTTATAATTTTCACGCTAACGACTTAACCAGCTATTACTCAAATACTTAACTTTTTCTCTTGATCCCGTTTGGCATCAAGAGAAAAACCCATTATGCTGATAATCAACAAATTAAAGGACCAGCGTCTCCATTGAGGTATATTGCGGCGTCATTCCCAGCGACTCATAGAAGGACCTGGCGGCAGGATTGCACGCCCACACGTGGAGCGTAATGTTGTAACATCCTTTCTCCCGGGCGAACTCCTTGACAAAGTTGAACAGCACCGTTCCGATATGCTGGCCCCGGGCCGACTGGTCCACGCACAAATCGTCCAGATAGAGTGTGGTAAGGGGCATCAGGCTCCCGGAATCCTGGTGCTGAAGGGCACAGAATGCATAGCCCAGAACCGCACCTTCCCTTTCATATACAAAGACTGGCGTTTCCGGATTGGAGAAAAAGCGCAGCAACTGCTCGTCGGTATATTTCTTCCCGGTTTCCCGGAAGAGGTCCGGACGGCCGTCATGATGTACTTTCAGCACTTGCCGAAGGAGACCGTTAACTGCCTCCAGGTCGCGGGGTTGAGCAGGGCGTATTACGTGGTTGTCCATAATTGATTCTTGACATGCAAAGGTACAAAAGATTGGTCTATTATTTGAAAATTGCGTACTTTTGTAAGATAAATAACAGGAGAACATGACTCGACTGAGTGTAAATATCAACAAAATCGCCACCATCCGTAACGCCAGGGGCGGGAATGTGCCGGATGTGACACTGGCGGCGCAAAGGTGCGAAGCGTTTGGGGCACAGGGCATTACGGTGCATCCCAGGCCCGACGAAAGACATATCCGCTATGCCGATGTGCGGGAGATTCGTCCGCTCATCACCACGGAATTCAATATCGAAGGCAACCCCACCGTCCAGAGCTTTGTGGACCTAGTGCTGGAGGTGGTGCCGGACCAGGTAACGCTGGTGCCGGACGGGCACAACGCCATCACCTCCAACGCCGGCTGGGACACCATCGCCCATAAAGACCTGCTCACGGACTTGTGCCGCACCTTCCGGAACAAGGGTATCCGCACGTCCATCTTCATAGACCCGGATCCCCGGATGGCCTATGGCGCCGCCGAATGCGGAGCCAACCGCGTGGAATTATATACGGCCGATTACGCCGAACAGTATTCCAAAGGCCGGGAAGCCGCCATCGCACGGTATGTAGAGGCTGCCAAGGCTGCCCGTGAGGCCGGTCTGGGGCTTAATGCCGGACACGACCTTTCCCTGGAAAACCTGGCCTGGTTCATCCAGACCATCCCCTGGACTGACGAAGTGTCCATCGGCCACGCCCTCATCTCCGACGCCCTTTACATGGGCTTGGAAAAAACTATTCAGGCCTATCTTGGGGAAATCCGCAAAAAATAGTTAACTTTGCGGTTCGTATCCGATTATAATTAATACAACAACAGCTATAATGAAAAAGAATCTTATCCTCTTCGGCGCCGCCGCCCTGCTGGCTTTCGCCGTTTCCTGCAACCAGAATCAGGCAGCAACTCCCGCAGGCACCGCCGCCAAAGACAGCGTGGCCGTAGCCGGCAGCATCGTCTATTTCAACATGGACAAAGTGATGGAAGGCTACGACATGGCCAACGACCTCAACTCCGTTTTCGAGACCAAGACCTCCGGCATCCAGGCCGAGATTGACCGCCGCGGCAAAAAACTGGAAAAGGACGCCGCCGACTTCCAGAATAAAGTGGACAAAGGCCTCCTCACCCAGTCCGTGGCCCAGGCCCAGTACCAGAAACTCCAGCAACAGCAGCAGAGCTACCAGCAGTATGTGGTGAACAAGCAGCAGGAGATGGCCGAGGAACAGCAGGTGATGATGAACCAGATTGCCAACGCCATCGCCGAATATGTGGCCGAATTCAACCTGGAGCACAACTACGCCATGATCCTGGCCACCGCCGGCAACATCCTGTCCACCCCCGTGGTCACCGCCGATCCCAAGCTGGACATCACCGACGTCCTGCTCTCCGGCCTTAACGCCGCCTACATCAAGACCAAAGACAACAGCAAGAAATAAGTGAGGATTGCCTTACTATCCAGCTTCTACCCCCTGCGGGGTGGCATTTCCCAGTTCAACGCAAGTATGCTGATTGGACTGGGAAAATGCAATCATGTAAAGGCCTTCTCCTTTTCCAGGCAGTATCCTGACTTCCTCTTTCCGGGAAAAACGCAGTACGTTACCCCCGAAGACGAAGCCGCGCCTGTGGAGGCCGAGGCCCTGCTGGATACCATCAATCCCTTCACCTGGATCAAGACCGCCAGGGCCATCCGGAAATGGAAGCCGGACCTCCTGGTGATGAAATACTGGATGAGCTGGTTTGCGCCCTCCCTGGGTTACGTAGCCCGTCACTGCGGCTGCAAGAGCGTCGTGGTACTGGACAACGTCATTCCCCACGAGGCCCACTGGTTTGACAAACCGCTCACCCGTTACTTCCTTAAGGGCTGCACCGGGTTCATCTCCATGTCGGACAGCGTGGAAAAAGACCTCCTGTCCCTCAGGCCCGATGCCCCGCACACCCTGCTCCCCCATCCCCTTTACGCCCACTTCGGCCCCAAGCTTCCCAGGGAGGAAGCCGCCGGCATCCTGGGCGTAGACCCCGGAAAGAAGACCCTCCTTTTCTTCGGCCTCATCCGGGAATACAAGGGACTGGACATCCTGCTGGAAGCCTTCCGGGACCTCCCCGAAGACTATCAGCTGGTGGTGGCCGGAGAACCCTATGGCTCCTTTGCCAAGTACCAGGCCATCATCGACACCCTGCCCGGAAAAGACCGCGTATTCGTTTTTCCGGACTACATCCGGGATTCTCAGGTAAAACAGTTCTTCAGCGTGGCCGATGTGGCCGTCCTTCCCTACCGAAGCGCCACCCAGAGCGGTATCAGCTCCATCGCCTACCACTTTGACGTGCCCATGGTGGTCACCGACGTGGGAGGATTGAAGGGAACCATCGGGCAGCATGGCACGGGAATTGTCGCATCTGAGCCCAGCCCGGAAGCCATCCGCGCAGAAGTGCTGCGCTTTTTCCGGGACCCTGCCCTCCGGCAAAGCTGCCTGGAGGCCATCGGCCGGGAGAAACAGCGCCTGGGATGGGACACGTTCTGCCAAAAGTTGACCGAGTTTGCCGCTACTTTATAAACGAGTAACACCATGAAACGACTTCTTACCATCATCGCCGCACTCGCAGTCTTCGGCTGCGCACAGGCCATAGCACAGGAATACGTTCCCGCGCCGGTCACCGTCTCCAAGGAGAAGGTGAAGCTCAACGGAAAGATTTACCTGTCACACGTGGTTCTGGAAAGGCAGACCCTTTACGGAATTGCCCGCGCCTATGCGGTGACGGAAGATGAACTGTACGAAGCCAACCCGTCCCTCCGGGAGACCGGGCTGCAGAAAAACGCCATTCTGCTCATCCCCTATAAGGATCAATCGGCCCAGGTGGATTCCGCAGACGGCAAGCCCGCCGGACAGAAAGATTACCTGGAGCACACGGTGCGCTGGTACGAGGACATGGGAGACATTGCCCGCCGCTATGGCGTCTCTGTCCAGGAAATCATGGATTACAATAAACTGAGCACCCGGAAAGTGACCACCCGTCAGGTACTTAAGATTCCCCTGAAACGGGAAGAGACTCAGGCAACCGAAACCGCCGAGGAACATCCTGATACAGAAACCGAGGAAGTACAGGAAGACACGCTGGCCGCCCCGGAGGTTGTGGTTCCCGTCATCCCCGAGTTTGTTCCCGTGGTGAGCGACACCACCCTGCTGGCTCTGCGCACCCGTGACGAGGCCGACTTCTCCCTCATCCTCCCGCTGCGGGCCGGTTCCGGCACCAGCGAGATCAACATGGACTTCTATTCCGGAGTCCTGATGGCCATGCGGGATCTGGAAAGCCAGGGAGTAAATGTGAATATGCACGTTTATGACCTGAATGCCGGCATTCCGCCCATCGAGGACCTGGTAAAGAGCGACTTTGTCCTGGGCCCCGTGGCTTCCCGTGACCTGGAGGCCATCCTCCAGCGGGTGGACGGCCGCGTTCCCGTCATTTCCCCTCTGGACCAGAAAGCCATTTCCCTTAGCGCCAATTACCAGAACTTCATCCAGGCCCCGTCGGCCTCCGACTATCAGTACGAAGACCTGGCCCAGTGGGTGAAGGAAGACCTGAATCCCACGGACAAAATCCTCCTCATTACGGAAAAAGGCGCCGGCAACGTGACCGCTCCCGTAGCCATCCGCAGCGCCATGGCCAAGCGCGAGCTCACTTATGAGATTCTCAACTACGCCATTGCCGACGGCCGCACCATCACCACCACCCTGGGAGAGATGCTGGCCGCAAAAGACAGCCTGAACCGCGTGATTGTGGCTTCCGAGAGCGAGGCCTTCACCGGAGACGTTGTGCGCAACCTGGCCATCATGCAGGGCAAGGGCTTCGACATTGTGATGTACGCTCCTTCAAAGGTGCGCACCTTCGAAACCATCGAAGGTACGGCCTACCACGACGCCCAGCTCCACATCACCACTTCCTACCACGTAGATTATTCGGACCCTCAGGTAGACCGCTTTGTGCACGCCTACCGCGCCCTGTTCCGCACGGAACCTTCCCAGTTCGCTTTCCAGGGCTACGATACCGCCCGTTACTTTGTGGTGCGTTGCCTGCGCTACGGAAATGACTGGACCCGCAAACTGGGCATGGAACGCAGCAGCGGCCTGCACACGGACTTCCTCTTTGTCCCCGACGAATACGGCAACTGCCACAACAAGGCTGTACGCCGCGTTGTCTTTGAGAAAGATTACACCACCAACCTCAAGTAATCCATCCCCATGGAGACAGTAAAAACATTGATTCTGGGCGGTGGCCCTGCCGGATTTACCGCTGCCATCTATGCCGCGCGTGCCAATCTCTCTCCCGTGGTCTATGAAGGCATTCAGCCCGGCGGCCAGCTCACCACCACCACCGTGGTGGAAAATTTCCCCGGTTTCCCCGGCGGAGTGGACGCCAACACCCTCATGGATTCCATGCGGCAGCAGGCTGCCGGTTTCGGGGCCGATGTACGCCGCGGAACCGCCACGGCCGTAGACCTGGGCACACGCCCCTTCCATGTGACCATCGACGGGGAGACGGAAATCCTGGCCCAGACCCTTATCATCGCCACCGGCGCCCAGGCCCGTTACCTGGGATTGCCTTCAGAAGAGAAATTTAAAGGTGCCGGCGTGAGCGCCTGTGCCACCTGCGACGGTTTCTTCTACCGCAAGCGCACCGTGGCCGTGGTGGGCGGCGGAGATACCGCCTGCGAAGAAGCCCTTTATCTGGCAGGCCTGGCCAAGAAAGTATACATGATTGTGCGCCGGGATGTTTTCCGTGCGTCCAAGATCATGCAGGACAAAGTGTTCAAGACAGACAATATTGAGGTCCTGTGGAACTGCAACACGCAGGAAGTGCTGGGAGACGCCATGGGCGTTACCGGCGCCCGCCTGCTGCGCAAGGACGGCACCGTCTTTGACATTGCCATCGACGGTTTCTTCCTGGCCATCGGCCACACGCCGGCATCGGCCCTGTTTGCCCCCTGGCTGGAACTGGACGACAACGGCTATATCCTCACCCAGGGCAAGAGCGCCCAGACTTCCGTTCCGGGCGTTTTCGCCGCCGGAGATGTGCAGGACCCCCGTTACCGTCAGGCAGTAACCGCCGCCGCATCCGGCTGCATGGCCGCCCGAGACGCCGAGAAATTCCTCCTGGAAAATAATATTTAAGGTATGAAGAGTTTGAAATTAATTGCCGCCACGTTAGGTTGTGCGCTTACCCTTGTTTCCTGCGCCAGCCAGTTCGAGACCCTGCTCGCTTCCAACGACGTGGACGCCAAGTACAAGGCCGCCATGGATTACTTCCAGAACAAGAAGTACCAGAAAGCGGCACAGCTGTTTGAATCCATGGCCGTCCTCACCAGCGGGACGGAACGGGACGATACCGTCCAGTATTACTGGGGCCTGTCCAACTACCGCTTCAAGGATTACTACACGGCCGAATCCAACTTCGCCCGCTTTGTGGAGAACTTCCCCCGCAGCCCCTTTGCGGCCGACGCCCAGTTCTACCGCCTGGACTGCCTGTACCGCGCCACCTACCGCTGGGAACTGGACCAGCAGCCCACCCGGGCTTGCATGGCCGCCATCTCCCAGTACATGCGTGAGCAAACGGGAGACGAGCCGCACATGAAGGCCTGCGAAGACATGATGCACGACCTCCAGGACCGTCTGGACCGCAAGGACTTTGAGGCCGGCAAGCAGTACTATATTATGGAGGACTACCCTGCCGCCCGCGTCAAGCTGCGCAATGTCCTCAAGACAAACGCCGACAATTTCTACCGGGAAGACGTGCTGTATTACACGGCCATGTCCTCCTATCACTATGCCCGTCTCAGCGTAAAGGAAAAGATGAAGGAACGCTACCTCACCTTTGTGGACGACTACCTGAACTTTGTGGGCGAATACCCCGAATCCCACTACAAGAATGAGCTGGACGGCATTTACCGCAACGTACAGGATTATTTGAAAAATAATTGAAACTCCCCCGAAACTCACGCTGTACATTATATAGATAACGTATTGTAGAGAAATGGAAAGTAAGAAAAAAGTACCCGTAAACACGGTGACGCGTGACATTAAAAACCTGGCCGCCCCCACCGGAAACATCTATGAATCCGTAGTCATCCTTTATAAGAGGGCCAACCAGATTGCCGTGGCCGAGAAAAAGGAACTCATGAAGAAACTGGACGAGTTCCGCGGAGACCGCGACACCATGGAAGAAGTGTTCGAGAACAAGGAACAGATTGAAATCTCCAAATACTATGAGCGCCAGCCCAAGCCGGACCTGGTAGCCATTGCCGAATTCGAGGCCGGAGATCTCTTCTACCGCAAGGCTCAGAACGAAAACCCCATCGACATCAACGGAGAGTAAGGCTATGCTTTACAGCCTCTCCGTCAGCAATTACATTCTGATCGGCTCTCTGGAAACCCGTTTTCCGGAGGGCCTCATCATTATAAGCGGAGAGACCGGTGCCGGTAAATCCATCCTGCTGGGTGCGCTGTCCCTGGTGCTGGGCGCCAAGGCCGATGCCTCCATGGTGGGTCCCGCCGGGGAGAATTGCATCGTGGAAGCCGAATTCGGCGTAGACGATACCATCCGGGATATCCTTGCCCAGGCCGACCTTCCCTGCGACGACGACCGTCTGGTCCTTCGGCGCACCGTAGCCCGCAGCGGCCGCTCCCGCAGCTTTGCCAATGACGAGCCCGTGAGCGTGAACGTGCTGCAGGAATTGTCGGAGCACCTGGTGGACATTCACTCGCAGCACCAGACCCTGCGCCTGCAGGACGCCCGTTTCCGCATGGAGGCCCTGGACCTGAGGGCCGGCTGCGTTCAGCTTAGGAACGACTGTGCCCAGGCCTGGAACCGGGTGCTTTCCCTTCGCCGGGAACTGGCTGCCCTGGAAGAACGTCTGAAGGATGCGCAGGACCGTCAGGATTACAACCAAAGCCGCTGGCAGCGCTTGGACGAAGCCAAACTGATACCCGGAGAACTGGAAGAGCTGGAAAGTGAGCAAAAACAGCTGGCCCATGCCGAGGAAATCAAGCAAACCCTCAGCGAGGCCGACGAAATCCTCTCCCCTTCCGCCGACGACACGCCCTCTCCCACCCGGCAGATCCGCGAATGCGCCAGACTGCTGGAAAAGGCCGGCCGATTCGTGCCCGCCATGCTGCCTTTGGCCGAGAGACTGACATCGGCCCGCCTGGAAATGGAAGATATCGCCGCCGAAGTAGCATCGGCCGCAGCCCGGATTGACGTTTCCCCACAGCGGCTCCAGCAGGTGGAAGACCGCTTGTCGCTGCTGTACGGCCTGTTCCAGAAATATGGCGCCGCCACGGTGGAAGAGCTCATTCAGGAGCGGGACCGCCTGTGCGGCCTGGTGATGGATGCATCCTCCCTCCGGGAAGACGTGGACGCTGCCCGCAAGGCACTGGAAGAGGCCGAAGGCAAACATACCGCCCTGTGCGAAGAACTTTACCTGAAACGCCTTGCCGGCGCGCAACCCTTTGCCCAGGCCATTGAGCAGTTGCTGCACGGACTGGATTTGGACAAAGCCCGCTTTCAGGTTGTTCTGGAAGATGCCGTCCCCGGAGCTTTGGGGCGAGACGCCGTCCAGTTCCGTTTTTCCTCGACAGGCAGCGCTCCTGTCGATGTAGCCAAAGCCGCTTCCGGCGGTGAACTGTCCCGTATCATGCTGTCCATCAAGGCCGAAATGGCCCGCTTCCAGCACATGCCCACCCTGGTATTCGACGAAATCGATTCCGGCGTCTCCGGCGGAACGGCCGACAAAATGGGCCGCCTGGTGTGCGAGATGGGCCGAAGCATGCAGGTTTTCGCCATCACCCACCTGCCTCAGGTGGCCGCCAAGGGCCATGCACACTTCCTGGTTTCCAAGGCTTCCGGCAGCACCACGGTGCAGCAGTTGGACCAGGATGGCCGCGTGCAGGAACTGGCCCGGATGCTTTCCGGTGCCACCATTACGCCCGAGGCCGTGGCCAACGCCCGCGCCCTGCTGAAATCCTAGCGCCATGGTCCGTCAGAAACATTCCATCCCCACCCTGGACGACTTCCGCAGCCAACTGCGCCGCCATGGCCTGAAGGCCACGCGGCAGCGCCTGGCGGTTCACGAAGCCATGATGGAGCTGGAGCATGCTTCGGCCGATATGGTGAGCGAGAAAATCTCCCAAGGAGGGACCTCCGTTACCCCGGCTTCCGTTTACAACATCCTTTCCCAGCTGGCCGACCGCTACATTTACGGACGCCGGCTGTCGGCCGCCAATAAGATGTTCTTCGACGTAGACGCCTCCCGGCACATCCACCTGTACGACCGCGAAAACCACATCTACCGCAACCTGGTGGACGAACAACTCACGGAGTTGGTGGGCGCCCATCTCAAGCGGCGCAAATTCAAGGGCTTCACTGTTGAAAATATTGACATTCAGATTATTGCAAAACCCACTCGAAAAAAGAAAAAGATATGAAAAAGCTGCTTATCCCCCTTCTTATAAGCCTGGCCGCCGTCTGGTCCTGCAACATTGACGGCAGTTATACCGCCAAGAACGTCAACGATATCATCACCGTGGGAGATCACGGCCTTGTGAGTGATACCGGTGTGCAGTATACCGTGACAGAAGTCTACAAAGACGCTCCCGCAATGGAGGTTGGAAAACGCTATTACATTGTATTTGATATCCTCAACAACAAATACGAGATTTCCATTTCGCACATCGTTCCCGTCCAGGTTGTCCATCCCGAGGAGAAAGCCCTGGGAGAACAGATTACAGCTCATGACCCCATCGACGTCATCTTTAACTGGGTGGGAAGAAGTTATATGGATCTGGCCTTTAATTACTATTACGACAAAAAGAGCGACTGTGCTCACAATGTCTTCGCCCGCTACTCCATTACCAACGGCGGAGTCCTTACCCTGGACATCTATCACGATGGTGCCGACGAGAACCCCTCCGTCATGGACATCGACGACCTCAAGCTGGGAACCCGGATCATCAGCATTCCCATCGGCCAGTGGGAAGTCAGTTCCCTCATCGTCACCATGGACGTCCTGATCAAGAATACCGACGGAACCTACAAGGTGGAACGGAAAGAGTATTCAACCCAATAACAAAAAAGACCTGCTTCACGGCAGGTCTTTTTTGAAGGGTGGATGATGGGGCTCGAACCCACGACACTCGGAACCACAATCCGATGCTCTACCAGCTGAACTACATCCACCATATTTGGGACTGCAAATGTAAGGATTAATTCCGATTTTGCAAAATTTATTTTGTATCTTTGTAGACCAACGATAATCTTATGGCAAAGCGAGAAATCAAGTTCTCCCTGGTGTACAGGGATATGTGGCAGAGTTCCGGCCGATATCAGCCGCGCGTGGACCAGCTGGTACGGGTGGCTCCGGCCATCGTGGATATGGGATGCTTCGACCGTGTGGAAACCAACGGCGGTGCCTTTGAGCAGGTGAATCTGCTTTACGGAGAGAATCCCAACGTCTCCGTTCGCAAATGGACGGCTCCTTTCCACAAGGCGGGCATCCAGACACACATGCTGGAACGCGGCCTCAATGCCATCCGCATGTATCCCGTTCCCGAGGACGTCCGTGCACTGATGTTCAAGGTCAAGAAGAAACAGGGCACCGATATCGCCCGTTCTTTCTGCGGCCTCAACGACCACCGCAACCTCAAGACGTCTATCGAGCTTGCCAAGAAGGGTGGAATGATTTCCCAGGCTGCCCTTTCCATCACGCATTCCCCCGTGCACACGGTGGACTATTATCTCCATCTGGTGGACCAGCTGGTGGAATACGGCACCGACGAAATTTGCCTCAAGGATATGGCGGGCATCGGCCGGCCTACCGAACTCGGCCAGATTGTGGCCGGCATCAAGAAAGCGCACCCGGAAATCAAGGTCCAGTACCATGGCCATACCGGTCCCGGCTTCTCCCCGGCTTCCATGCTGGAAGTGGCCCGCGCCGGCGCCGATTATCTGGACGTAGCCGTAGAGCCGCTCTCCTGGGGTAAGGTGCACCCGGATGTGATTACCGTCCAGCAGATGATGAAGGCCGACGGTTTCCAGGTGAAGGACATCAATATGGACGCCTATATGGAGGTGCGCCGCCTCACGCAGGAATTCATCGACGATTTCCTGGGTTACTGGATCAACCCCACCAACTCCCAGATGACCTCCCTGCTGGTGGGCTGCGGCCTGCCCGGCGGTATGATGGGCTCCATGATGGCCGATCTTAAAGGCTTCCAGGGTGCCATCAACGCCACCCAGCGCGCCCACGGCCGTCCCGAGATGAGCCTGGACACCCTGATGGTCAAACTCTTCGACGAAGTAGAATACGTATGGCCTCGCCTGGGCTATCCGCCGCTGGTAACTCCGTTCAGCCAGTATGTGAAGAATACGGCCCTGATGAACGTGTTCAATATGCTGCAGGACAAGCCCCGCTGGACCACCATCGACAAAGATACCTGGGGCATGATCCTGGGCAACATGGGCAAACTGCCCGGTGAACTGGATCCCGAGATTGTGGCCCTGGCCAAGGAAAAGGGAATGGAATTCTACACGGGCAACCCCAAGGATATGTATCCCGACGAACTCCCCAAGTTCCGCAAGATGATGGACGACGAAGGCTGGGACTATGGTGAGGACGACGAAGAACTCCTGAACATGGCCATGTTCGAGCGCCAGTACCGGGACTACCGCAGCGGTGTGGCCAAGGAGCGTTTCAACAAGGACCTGGCCGAGATGAAGGCCAAGGCCGGCGCCCCCATCGTGGTGGAGCGTCCCGTGGTGGAAATGCCCAAGTTCTCCGTAGAGGAGTATGTGGCCAAGTATCCCAAAGCCACTCCCGTACAGTGCCCCGTCAAGGGCCAGCTGCTGTGGGAATTGGACGTGGACGACGCCTCCAAGGCTCCCGTCGTGGGCAAGAAAGTGAAGGCCGGTGAGGTCATCGGCCATGTCCAGACCTACTACGGCATCGAGGACATCGTGTCGGCCGTAGACGGCCTGCTGGTTGCCGTCCTGGCCAAGCAAGGCGACAAAGTGGAAAAGGCCGAAATCATTGCCTTTGTGCAATAATCTCAGCTCTGTTCAATAATAAAGACCTGTTCGCGGCAGGCCTTTTTTTGTACTCATCCGGGGCACTTTTGGCGTTTTTTGCCCCTGTTCGGGAAAGGAGATGGGAAGATTACACCTTTTCTCCGAAGGCCAGGTCTCCGGCGTCTCCCAGGCCGGGGATGATGTAGTTGTGGCTGGTGAGTTCTTCGTCGATGGCGGCCACCCACAGGGTGTAGTTGTTGTCCAGGCGCTGGAGAAGCTGGTCTACGGCATAGCGGCTGGCAACGGGGCATACCATGTGGATGTGCGTGGCCTCACCGCCTTCTTCCTCCAGTTTCTTGAGTGCCGATTCCATGGAAGAGCCGGTGGCCAGCATGGGATCGGCCACAATGAGTACTTTCCCTTCCAGGGAGGGGCAGGTGCAATAGTCGGCCCTTACCTTGAAGTAATCCCCCTTGCCAAACTTGCGGTAGGTGGACAGGAAGGCGCTCTCGGCATGGTCGAAAAAGCCCAGCATGCCATTCTGGATAGGGAGGCCCGCCCGCAGGATGGCGGCAATGACCAGCTTGGAATCGAAGGTGTTCACACTGGCCACGCCCAGCGGGGTGGTCACCTCTTTCTCACTGTATTCCAGCGTCTTGGAAATTTCGTAGGCAAAGACGGCGCCCACCCTTTCCAGATTGGCGCGGAAGCGCATGCTGTCTTTCTGGATGCGTACGTCCCGGATCTCTGCGATGTAGCTGTTGAGAACGGAGTTGCTCTCCCCGATATTCACAAGTTTCATGGCCTTTGGGTTTGTTTGGATTACAAATTTAACATTTTCCCCCGAAAGACCAAACACTACAGCCTGCCGGTTCGTTCTTCGGCAAAAGAGTAGAAGGAATCTTCGGCCACTATCACATGGTCCATCAGGGATACCCCCACGCCGGCCAGGGCGTTTTTCACGATCTTGGTCTGGGTAATGTCCGATGGCCCGGGGGTGGGTGAACCGGACGGGTGATTATGCACCAGGATCACGTAGGTGCACTGCTTTTCAATGGCACGGCGCAGGATTCTGGGCAGGTCCACCGGCGTGGTTTCCATGCTGCCGGAGGTAATCATCTCCTTGCCCATGACGAAGTTGGCCTTGTTCAGATAGATGGCCCAGCACTCCTCATGGTCCAGATTCTTGAGTACGGGCAGCATCAGCTGAAACACCATTTTGGCCGATGTGACAGAGCGTTTGTCCACGATGGCGCTTTCCTCGAACACGCGTCGGCCCAGTTCCAGGGCGGCGGCTATGGTGATGGCCCTCACTTCTCCTACTCCTTTTTGGGTGATCAGGCGCTCCAGAGGCATGGCGGCCAGCAGCGTAAGCTTGCCATCGGCACTTATCATTACCTCCTGCGCCACTTCTATTACACTTTTACCGCCGGTGCCGCTTCCCAGCAGGATGGCCAGAAGCTCGGCGTTGGACAAGGCCTTGGCGCCCCTCAGGCGCATTTTCTCCCGGGGCCTCTCGTCCGGGCATAAATCCTTTATTCTCATGACATGCAAATATAATATATGTTTGCGATGCCATTTTTCATGCTCGCGGTCTAACTTATTGATTCACAGCGTAAAAGAAAATTCTCTTGACGCCAATTGGGATCAAGAGAAAAATTTAAGTTATTATAAATCAAAAACTTAGCCGCAAAGCGCGTTACTCGCAAATGAGGGTGGCCGATGTGCAGTCCACCACTTTTACGGTGGTGTAGGAGCCTTTGCTGCGGCCGGTGGCGGGGAATACGCACATCATGTTGTTGGAGGCGCGGCCGCACAGCATGGAGGGATCCCGTTTGGAGGGGCCTTCCACCAGCACCTCCAGTTTTCGGCCGATCTGGGCACGGTATCGCTCCAGGGACTTGCGGTTCTGCAGCTCGATGATTTCGTTCAGGCGGCGGTTCTTTTCATCGGCCGGAACGTCGTCGGTCATGGTGCGGTTGGCCAGGGTGCCGGGACGGTCGGAATAGGCAAACATGAAGGCCCAGTCGAAGCCCACCTGCTCCATGAGTGAAAGCGTATCCTGATGGTCCTCAAGGGTTTCGGTGCAGAAGCCGGCAATGACGTCGGTGGTGAGGCCGCAGTCCGGCATCACTTCCCGGATCTTGGCCACGCGTTCCAGGTACCACTGGCGGTCGTACTTGCGGCGCATGAGGGCGAGCATGCGGGAACTGCCGCTCTGCACGGGCAGATGGATGTGCCGGCAGATGTTGGGATGGGCGGCCATGGTGTAGATGACTTCGTCGCTGATGTCCTTGGGGTGGGAGGTGGCAAAGCGCACGCGAAGGTCCGGTGCAATGGCGGCCACCATCTCCAGGAGCCGGGCGAAGTTCACCGTCTCGTCGGCCGATTTCCACAGGTAGCTGTCCACGTTCTGGCCCAGCAGGGTTACTTCCTTATATCCTTTATGGTAAACGTCGCAGGCTTCTCGGACGATGGAATGGGCATCCCTGGAGCGCTCGGCGCCGCGGGTATAGGGCACCACGCAGTAGGAGCATACGTTGTTGCATCCTCGCATGATGGAAATAAAGGCCGATATGCCGCCTCGGTCCGTGCGAACGGGGGTGATATCGGCATAAGTCTCTTCCCGGGACAGCAGTACGTCAATCTGAGGAGCATCCGGGCCGATGGCTTCCAGCAGGCGGGGCAGGGAACGGTAGGCATCGGGGCCCACCACCAGGTCCACCTTGCGGGTTTCCAGGAGTTTGTCCTTCAGACGTTCGGCCATGCAGCCCACGATGCCCACCACCAGGCCGGGCTTTGTGGCACGCAGCTTGTTAAAGACCTCGATGCGTCCCCAGATGCGCTGCTCGGCATTGTCACGGATACTGCAGGTGTTGGCCATTACCAGGTCAGCCTCCTCCATCACTTCCGTACGTTCATAGCCGGCATCGGCAAGGATGGCGAAGATGACCTCGGTGTCGTTCACGTTCATCTGACACCCGTAGGTTTCAATATAAGCTCTTTTTTTCATGGCGTGCAAAGTTACGAAAAAAATCACTACCTTTGTAAAAGTGAAAGCGATTAAGCATATCGGCATCTTTCTTGTAGCGGCCCTGCTGGTCTGTTCCTGCGGCATGTCCAAAGTGAAGGACATTTCGCTCACTTCCGTCGGGGTTTCCTACATCATTCCCACCTCTCTCCGTTCCCTGGACGGCAAGCTGCTGCTGGGCATCTACAATCCCGCAAGGAGCCTGGCGGTGCAGGAAGTGACGGGGACTGTCCGCTTCGGGGACAAGCCCATCGCCCATTTCCAGACCGGCAGCGTGGAACTGGCTGCCCAAAGTGAGCAGGTATACGAGCTTCCCTGCACGGTGACGCTGGCCGACGGCGCCTCACTGCTGGATGTGCTGGTCATTGCTTCCAAAGGCTCCCTGGAAGGCCTCAAGGCCGATGTCGACATCCAGGGCGCGCTCAAGAAAAACGGTGTCCTGAGAGCTCCCATCAAGTTCCGGGACCTGGACCTCTCCCGATTCTCAAAATGATGAAACGCATCCTTCTCATATTCTCTCTGCTGGTTCTGGGCGCCATGTCGCTCCGGGCCCAGGAAACGGAACCTCTGGATTCCACCCTGCTGGGCCGCAACATCCTGTCGGTTATCGGCTCCGGCGTTCAAATCCACCAAAGCCCCGCCATCCGGGAGGCTATGGCCGAGTATATCCGCATCAATGCCAACAAGCCCCTCACCGGTTACCGCATCCGTGTGTTCTACGACAACGGCCCTCAGGCCCGTGCCAGGTCGGAAGTCATCGAAAAAACGCTCCAGCAGCAATTGAAGGCACCGGTATACCGTTCTTTCGAGAGCCCCAATTACAAGGTGACCGTGGGAGATTTCCGCACCAAGGATGAGGCCCTGCGCATTTACAACGCCCTCAAGGGAACCTATCCCACCGCCTATATTATCAAGGAGACCATCAACTATCCCCGGTAATGCCTTCCATCGAACAGGGACTTCAGCAGAAGCAGACACAAAGGCTTTCGCCGCTTCAGATCCAGACCATCAAGGTAATTGAGATGCCGGTCCAGGCCCTGGAGCAGTATGTCCGTGAGGTTCTGAACGACAATCCTGTCATTGACGACGAATCTCCCAAGCGGGAGGACGAACCCCGCGACGTGTCCATCTCGGAAGTAGAGGAAAAGGAACAGAGCGGCGGCTCCCTGGAGGAAAACTATGGCCCCCAGGACGACGACATCCCCTCCTACAACCTCCACGTGAACAACTGGGGCAAGGACGAACGTCCGGAGTATAACACCTTCTCTGTCAAACAGAGCTTCACCCAAAGCCTTCAGGAGCAGCTGGGATACCGCAATCTCACAGACCATCAGCGTACGGTGGCTTCCTTTATCATCGGCTCGCTGGACGAGGACGGTTATCTGCGCAGGGACATCGAATCCCTGGTGGACGACCTCGCCTTCCGCGCCGGCGTGGAGTCATCGGCCGAGGAAGTGGAGAAGATGCTCAAGATTATCCAGGAGTTCGAGCCTTCCGGCGTGGGCGCCCGGGATCTTCGGGAGTGTCTCCTCATCCAGCTGGAGGACAAAAAGCGTACGCCCTCGGTGGAGAACGCCATCCGGGTTCTTGAAACCCAGTTCGAGGCTTTTAAAAACCGCCATTTCCAGAAGATCATGACCCGCCTGCATCTTTCCGAAGACGAGATGAAGGGGGTTCTGGACGAGATTCGCCGGCTCAATCCCGCCCCGGGCGGCCAGGTGGACGATTCCTACAATGACCAGGCCCAGCAGGTGGTGCCCGATTTCCAGCTGGACTATGAAAACGGCCAGCTCATCCTGAGCATGCCGCGCTTCAACATCCCGGAGTTGCGCATCAACCGCAAGTATGAAGAAATCATGGAGACCGGCCGCCTGTCTTCCTCCAGGGCCGACAAAGAGGCGGCCACCTTCGTGAAACAGAAGATCGATTCGGCCAAGTGGTTCATCGAGGCCCTGCGCCAGCGCCAGAATACCCTCCAGAGCACCATGCAGGCCATCATCGACTACCAGCACGACTACTTTATAGACGGGGACGAGACCAACCTTCGGCCCATGGTCCTCAAGGACATCGCCGAGATTACGGGTTTTGACATCTCCACCATCTCCCGCGTGGTGAACAGCAAGTGGATTGAGACCCACTTCGGCATATTCCCCCTTAAATTCTTCTTCTCCGAGGGCCTGGAAAACGCCGAGGGAGAGGAAGTGAGCACCCGCGAGATCAAGAAAGCCCTTCGCGAAATGGTGGACGGGGAAGACAAACACAACCCTCTCACCGACGACGAACTGGTGGACGGCCTGGCCGCCCGTGGCTACAAAGTGGCCCGCCGCACCATAGCCAAATACCGCGCCCAGCTGGATATTCCCAAGGCGCGTCTCCGCCGGGAGCTGTAGGTTTCCTTACGATGCTTTTCAAGACTGCCCTTCGGGGCGGTCTTTTTTGTGTGTTGATAAGTTTGTGGAAAATTTTGGAAGAAAGTGTAATAAAATGGAAAAGTTTTGCTACCTTTGTACCCAAGCGTGAAAGTTGAAAGTTTAACAAGGGTTATGGTCAGATTTTTCGGCAAAGCCACAGGCAAGGTAGATGACAAGGGGCGCATGGTGCTCCCTGCCATTTTCCGTGACGCCCTGGTGCGTGGCGGGGCCGAAGAAATGACCCTCATCGTAAAGAAAAACGTACAGCAGCGTTGTCTGGACGTGTTTGCATATGAGGAGTGGGTACGCAGGAGTGACCTGGTACTGGAAGGACTGGACCCCGAACTCAATACTGAAGACGCTGACTTTTGGACCAAGTACAACGACGGCGTCTTTACCGTTGTCCCGGATGGAAAACTGGGCCGGCTGAACATCCCGTCGGAACTGCTTGAGAGTGCAGGTATTACCAAAGAGGTAGTATTCGGCGGTGTCGGCTACAAGCTTCAGATCTGGGCGGCAGACGCCCGGAAGGCCGACCTTCTCTCCGACGAGAAGTTCAAAGAAACCGCATCGAGACTATCCTCCAAACAATAAGGAGGGTCTCGGGCATGTCTGAATATCATATCCCTGTGCTCCTGACGGAAAGCATTTCCGCTCTGGTCACAAATCCCCACGGTACATATGCCGATGCCACTTTCGGAGGCGGTGGACACACCGCTCTCCTACTTTCACGCTTATCCGATGGCGGCAGAGTCATCGCCTTCGATCGTGACATCGATGCCATAGCCCGGGCTCCCAAAGACCCGCGGCTCACCCTTATCCACAACAACTTCCGTTTCATCGAAAACTACGCCGCGATGTTGGAAGCCGGTCAAGGTCTCTTCGAAGGACTGACAAGGCGCTCTGCAGAGCGCCCGGCGGAGCCGCAGGGGATAATAGGGGGCAGCGCCCCCTCAAGCAAACCGGATGGCGGCGAACACGCAGTGTTCGACGGCATCCTGGCCGATTTAGGGGTAAGCTCCCACCAGTTCGACACCGCCGAACGCGGGTTCAGTTTCCGTTTCGAGGAAGCGCCGCTGGACATGCGCATGAACCAGGAGGCCAAATTGACGGCGGAAGAAGTGGTAAACAGTTACCCCGAGGCCGACCTGGAGCGCATCCTGCGCCTGTACGGAGAGGTGGACGGAGCCCGCAACATGGCCCGCCTTATTGCCGAGGCCCGCGGCAAGCAGGCCCTCCACACCACCGGAGACCTGGACCGCGCCATCGGCCGCATGCTCCCCAAGGGTGCCGAGCACAAAGTGCTGGCCAAGGTGTACCAGGCCCTTCGCATCGAAGTGAATCAGGAAATGCGCTCGCTGGAGAAATTCCTGGAGGGCGCGGCCCGCAGCCTGAAGCCGGGAGGCCGGCTGGTGGTCATCACCTACCACAGCCTGGAGGACCGCATGGTGAAGAACTTCATCAAGACCGGAAACGTGGAAGGACAGGAGCAGAAAGACATCTTCGGCCGCAGCGAAACTCCCCTGGAGGCCGTGAACCGCAAGCCCATCGTGCCGGAAGAAAGTGAGATTTCCGGAAACACCCGCGCCCGCAGCGCGAAGCTCCGGATAGCCGAAAGGAGGGACGTGAAATGAGTTTCAGAAGTTTCTGGCATTCCATCGGCAACACCTTCCGGGCCATCCGCAGCGGAGAACTGCTGCTACGCATCCGGGCCGACAAATACTACATGCACATCATGTACCTTTTCCTGCTGATGTGGATGACCATCGCCCTGAGCCTGCAGGTGGACAAAACCCTGGCCCGCGTGGGAGACAACAAGGTGACCCTGGAAAAGCTGCGCATCCACCATGCCGAGAAAGAGGCCGCCCTGGTAAAGCTGCACAGCGCGTCGGCGGCGCAGATCCGCCTGAAAGAACTGGGTTCGGAAGCCACGCTTCCCAGTGAACCCGCAACCATTATCAAACGCAAATGAGGGAACAGAGTGAAATAAAGGATGACATCGTCGGCCGCGACCGGATACACGTGGTGATGTTCTTCCTGTCCCTCATCTTCATGGTGCTGGGCATTCTGATTCTGGTGTGGATTGTGAAAATCCAGACCACCTACACCGTTGACCCGCGCGTAATAGGCCTCTTCCGCCCCGTGGAACAGAAACACGTGGACCAGCCCGTGCGCGGCAAGATCCTGGCCACCGACGGCCGTCCGCTGGCCATATCGGCCCCGCTGTATGACCTTTACATGGACTGCACCGTGCGCAAGGCCGAATATGCCGAGGATGGCAAGGAGGAGAAAGAACTGGCCTGGCGGAACAAGGCCCGCGAACTGGCCCACTACCTGAGCGCCGAATTCCGCGACAGGAGTGCCGATGAATATGCCAGCCTCATCCTGGGCGGCCGTGACAAGGGCAACCGTTATCTACGCATCCAGCGCAACCTGGACCTGAGCACCATCCAGCGCGTGAGAACCTTCCCTTTGTATAAGGAAGGCCCTTACACCGGCGGCATCATCGTGGAAGAGCACGAGGAGCGCATCTACCCTTACGATTCCCTGGCCCGCCGTGTCATCGGCTATGTGAAAGAGCAGAACCGCATCGGCCTGGAATCCAGCTTTGACGCCGAACTCCACGGCACCGAGGGCTATGAATGGCGCCGCGTGACGGACAAGAAACGCTGGATCCGGGATCTGGATTCCGCTGCGGTGAAAGTGCAGGACGGCAACGACATCCGCACCACCATCAACGTGGACTTCCAGGACATTGCCGACAAAGCCCTGCGCGCGCAGATCAACGCCAACGAGGACATCCGCGCCGGCATCTGCATCATCATGGAGGCCAAGACGGGCGCCATCCGCGCCATGGTGAACCTCTCCCGCGGCGCCACACCGCAAACGGTCCTGTGGGAACGCGAGAACCTGGCCCTGCGCGAAGTGGGTGAACAGGGCTCCGTGATGAAGACCGTCACCTTGCTCTCTGTAGTGGAAGACGGCTTTGTCAAATCCCTGGAGCAGACCGTCCCCACCAACAACGGCCTGGTGCCCAATTACCGCCAGGACGTGCACATCCTGGATTACCAGCGGGAAACCGGCCGACGCGCCATCAGCGTGATGCACGGCTTCGAGATATCGTCCAACTACGTATTCGCTTACCTGGCCGAGAACTATTACGGCAAGCAGCCGCAGGAGCTGTTTGACCACATCTACTCCTACCGCCTGGGAGAAGCCTTCGACTTTGACATCAAGGGACTGGGCACCCCGGTGGTGAACCGGCCGGGCACGCCGGGCTGGTCCAAGACCACCCTGGGGACTACGGCTTACGGCTACGGCCTCAGCGTAACCCCGCTGCACGTGGCCACCTTCTACAACGGCATTGCCAACAAAGGCCGCATGATGAAGCCCTATCTGGTGGAAAGCATCGAGAAAGACGGCAAGGTGGTGAAGAAGTTCGTGCCTTCGGCCCTCAATGAGAGCATCTGCTCCCCCGCCACGGCCGATACCGTCACCCGGGCCCTGCGCGCCGTGGTGAACAGCGGTACCGCCACCCGCCTGAAGGGTGCCAAGCTCCCCGTATGCGGCAAGACCGGTACTGCGCAGGTGGTCCTCTCCCCCGAGGAACGCAGGGGCGGTCCGGACCCGTATCACGACGCCTATGGCCGAAAGAAGAACCAGGGTACCTTCGTGGGCTTCTTCCCGGCCGACAACCCCAAGTACACCATACTGGTCACCGTGTACTCCTACCTCTCGGCCAAGAGCTTCTACGGCGGCACCATGCCGGCCCTGGCCGTACGGGACATCGTTGACAAGATTTATGCGCTGGACAGCGACTGGAGGCCCGAACTCCACCGCACCGCCAGCGTCCCCGATATGAAAGCAGAACAGACAAAATGAACTATAAGGACTTCACACTCATTACCGCCGACTCCCGGAAAGTGATTCCCGGGGCCCTGTTCGTGGCTGTCAAAGGCTACGCCAGCGACGGACACAACTATATCCGGAGTGCCATCGACAAAGGTGCCACCGGCATCATTTGCGAATACATCCCTGAAGGAGTTTCACTCCCCGGAGAGGACTCCCCGAAGAAGGTGGAGTTTGAGGTGGTGGAGAATTCCCGGAAGGCACTGGCGCTGGCGGCGGACGAATTCTATGACCACCCGTCCAGGAAACTCACGCTGGTGGGCATTACCGGGACCAACGGGAAAACCACTACGGTCACCCTGTTATATAATCTGTTCCGCAGCATGGGGTACCAGTGCGGGCTGCTGTCCACCATTGCCAATTATGTGGGCGACGAACGGTTCGAGACCGAGAACACCACGGTGGACCCCGTGACCCTGAACGCCCTCATGGCCAGGATGGTGGAGAAAGGCTGCGAGTACTGCTTCATGGAGGTGAGTTCCATCGGCGTGGAACAGGACCGCGTCACGGGCCTCGACTTTGCCATGGGCATCTTCTCCAACCTTACCCACGACCACCTGGACTACCACAAGACCTTTGCGGAGTACCTGCGCTGCAAGAAACTCTTCTTTGACAACCTGTCCAAGGACGCCATCGCCCTCATCAACGTAGATGACAGCCACGGCCAGGTGATGGTGCAGAACACACCGGCCCGGGTAGTCACCTATTCCGTGAAGGGACTGGCCGACCATACCGCCCGCGTGCTGGAACAGAGCTTCGAAGGCATGCTCCTCAAGCTGGACGGAACGGAGACCTGGTGCCGCCTCATCGGCGCGCACAACGCCTACAATCTGCTGGCCATCTACAGCGCCGCCGTGTGCCTGGGCGCCGATCCCACCGAGACCCTGGTGGCCCTTTCCAAGCTGGAAAGCGCTCCCGGACGCCTGGAGAACCTGCGGGGACCCCGGAACCTGGCCGTCATCATCGACTACGCCCACACCCCCGACGCTCTGGAGAACGTCCTGGTAACCCTGAGGGCCATTTCCCGCGAGCGTCAGCTCATCTGCCTGTTCGGCTGCGGCGGAGACCGTGACAAGACCAAACGTCCGGAGATGGCGCAGATTGCCGAGAAACTGGCCGACCGCCTGGTCATCACCTCCGACAACCCCCGTACGGAAGATCCCGACGCCATCATCGAGGACATCAAGGCGGGTCTCAGCGCTCAGGGCATGGCCAAATCCCTGGTGATCAGCAACCGGCGGGAGGCCATCCGCACGGCCATCCTTACCGCCCCGGACGGAGCCACCATCCTGCTGGCCGGAAAAGGCCACGAGAACTACCAGGTCATCGGCCACGAAAAAACGCATTTTGACGAAAAAGAAATAGTAGAGGAAACCTTCAAACTGATGCTGAAATGATTTATCATCTTTTCCAATATCTGGAGTCCATCGGAGCCGACTTCCCGGGCCTGGGCCTCATGCATTACCTGAGCTTCCGCGCCATGATGGCGGCGGTGACAGCCGTACTGGTGGCCATGATTGCCGGCAAACGCATCATCGGCCTGCTGCAGCGCAAGCAGATTGGCGAGACCGTACGCGACCTGGGACTGGCCGACCAGATTCAGAAGAAGGGCACCCCCACCATGGGCGGCGTCATCATCATCCTTAGCATACTGAGCGGCGTGCTGCTGTTCTGCGACCTCACCAACATCTATGTGATCCTGCTGCTGGTGAGCACGCTCTGGTGCGGCGCCCTGGGATTTGCCGACGACTACATCAAGGTGTTCAAGCACAACAAGGAAGGCATGAGCGAGAAAGGCAAGCTCCTGGGCCAGATTGTCCTGGGCTTTGTCATCGGCCTTACCGTGTGGATGAGCCCCGATATTGTGGTGCGGGAAAAAGTGGAGGTGAAAGAGAGCATCGAGCGCACGCTGGAGACCGAGACCACCGTCACCACGGGCCGGTTCAAACAGGAGAACGTGGTGAAGAGCACCAAGACCACCATCCCCTTCGTAAAGAACCACGAATTCGACTACCGCTGGCTGTCGCCGGTGAAGGGAACCTGGGGCTGGTACTGCAAATGGGCCATCTACGTGCTCATGATTGTGCTGGTGATCACTGCCTGCTCCAACGGCACCAACCTCACCGACGGTCTGGACGGCCTGGCTGCGGGAACATCGGCCATCGTGGGCGTGGTACTGGGTATCATCGCCTGGCTGGGCGGTAACCTCATAGACTCCAACTTCCTCAATATCATGTATATTCCGGGCTCTGGAGAGATGGCCATCTTCATGAGTGCCTTTGTGGGCGCCCTCATCGGCTTCCTGTGGTTCAACTCCTTCCCCGCCCAGGTATTCATGGGCGATACGGGAAGCCTTACTATCGGCGGCATCATCGGCGTGAGTGCCGTGCTTATGCGCAAGGAGCTGCTTATTCCGCTGCTGTGCGGAGTCTTCTTTGCCGAGAGCCTTTCCGTGCTGATGCAGCGCACCTACTTCAAGATTACCAAGAAGAAATACGGGCAGGGCCGGCGCATCTGGAGCATGACGCCCCTGCATCACCATTATCAGGACAAGAAGGCACCCGAGGGCCCGGTGCTCTTCCCCAAACCCGTTCCGGCCCAGCACGAAGCCAAGATCACCGTCCGTTTCTGGATTGTGGGGATTATCCTGGCTGTAAGTACGTTAGCATTGTTGAAGATTAGATAATATGTCCAGAGTAGTAGTATTAGGTGGGGCCGAGAGCGGCGTAGGAGCTGCGGTTTTGGCCAAAGTGAAAGGATTCGATGTATTTCTCTCCGACAAGGGAGAAATCAAGGAGAAGTACGTGCAGGAACTGCGCAAGTGGGAGATTCCCTTCGAGCAGGGCCAGCACACGGAGGAACTTATCCTCAATGCCGACGAGGTAGTGAAGAGCCCCGGCATCCCGGGAACGGTTCCCATGGTGCAGAAGATCCGGGAAAAAGGCATCCGGGTGGTGAGCGAGATTGAATTCGCCAGCCGCTACGACAACGCCAAGAAGATCTGCATCACCGGCTCCAACGGAAAAACCACCACCACGTCCCTCATCTACCACCTGCTGCAGCAGGCGGGCCTCAACGTGGGCCTGGGCGGCAACATCGGCCAGAGCTACGCTTATCAGGTAGCCACCCGGCACTTCGACTATTACGTGCTGGAAATCAGCAGCTTCCAGCTGGACGACATCTACGACTTCCGGCCGGACATTGCCATCATCACCAACATCACCCCGGACCATCTGGACCGTTACGACCACAAGATGGAAAACTACGTGGCCGCCAAGTTCAAGATTACCAAGAACCTTACGCCGGACGACTGCTTCATCTTCGACTCCGACGACGCCATTACCGTGGGACACTTGTCCAAGATTGTGCTTAGATGCAAGATGCTGCCCTTCTCTCAGGAGAAAGAGGTGGAGCAGGGCGCTTTCCTGAAGGATGACAAGATTGTCCTCCGTTATGACAAAGAGGAGACCGATATCTTCCTGCAGGACCTTGCCCTGGGCGGAAAACACAATGTGTACAACTCCATGGCCGCAGCCCTGGCTGCCAAGGCCGCCGGCATCCACAACGACGTCATCCGCAAGTCCCTGGCCAGCTTCCAGCCCATCGAGCACCGGCTGGAACCCGTGCTCAGCATCAAGGATGTGCTGTACATCAACGACTCCAAAGCCACCAACGTGGACAGCGCCTGGTATGCCCTGGAATGCCAGAAACGCCCCGTGGTATGGATTGTGGGCGGCACCGACAAAGGCAACGACTACAGCGTCCTGAACGACCTGGTGCGGGAAAAGGTGAAAGCCATTGTATGCCTGGGCGTGGACAACGCCAAGATTCACGCCGCCTTCGGCGACATGGTTTCCAAGATGGCCGACGCCCTCAGTGCCGAGGAAGCCGTGAAGAAAGCCGCCGCCTTTGCCGAGTCCGGAGACGTGGTGCTGCTGAGCCCCTGCTGCGCCAGCTTTGACCTTTTCAAGAATTACGAAGACCGTGGCGAGCAGTTCAAGGCTGCCGTCCGCAACCTCTAATCCCATATGCCCGAAGAGAAGAAGAATACCGGCTTTATAGGCCACATCGTCAACCTGATGGACCGCTTCAGCGGGGATAAGGTCATCTTCCTGATTGCCTTGTTCCTGATGCTCATCTCCGTGGTTTCCGTGTTCTCCAGCACCCCGCGTCTGGCCAATGACACGGGCAGCGACCGCGTGAGCATCATGGTGGACCAGCTCAAAGTGGTTGCCCTGGGATTCTTCCTCATCTTCACCCTGTATTTCCTGGGCCGCGTGGAGTGGTACAAGAAACTGTCCATGCTGGGCTATGCCGCCAGTTTTGCGGTTCTGGCCGTACTGGTGATGAACCTGAACCTGGGCTTTGTGAGGGCCGGAGAAATCAACGGAGCCCGACGCATCCTCCTGGTGGCCGGCAAACAGATTCACATCTACGAGTTTGTGAAACTGTTCATGATCATGTATCTGGGATGGGCCCTGGACACCTTCAAAAACGGAGAATTCAAGTGGATTCCCCGCCTGGCGCAGCGCCATGAACGGCTGGCCTTCCTGGAACAGGACATCTGGCAGAAGATTATCTACATCTACTTCCCCATCCTCTCCACCACCCTGATGGTGATGATGGGATCCAACTCATCGGCCATCTTCATCGGTGCCATCCTGGTGCTGATGGTGCTGGTGGGCGGCATCGACTGGCGGGACATCGGCTGGGTGGTGCTGGTGGGCCTGGTGGGCGTGGGCATCATGTTCGGCGCCTACAAAGCCGGCTGGCTCAAGGAAAGCCGTATCGGCACGGCCATCGGCCGAATCACCCAGGACGACGAAGCCACCATGCGGCAACTGGTGAGCAGCAAGCGCGAGTCGCTGGAATGGCGGCAGGCGCGCGGAAAACTGGACCAGCCCGTGGGGGCTCTGCTGGCCATCAAGGAAGGCGGCCTGCTGGGCAAGGGAATCGGCAACAGCACCCAAAAATACCAGGTTCCGGTCATCTTTGGTGACTACATGTTCAGCTTTATTGTGGAAGAGACGGGCCTGTGGGGTGCCATCATACTCATTATATTATACTTCAGCCTCCTGGCCCGGGGAACCCTGGTGGCCAAGATGTGCGACAAATACTACGACAAAATGATAGTGACCGGCCTCATCATCCTGGTCACGGGGCAGGCGTTCATGCACATGGCGGTGAACGTCCACCTTCCCCTGGTTCCCCAGACGGGACAGACGCTCCCGCTGGTGAGCCACGGAACCAATGCTTTCCTGGTGTTCAGCCTGGTGTTCGGCATCCTGCTGTCCATCTCCAAGGACGCCAAGGAAAACATGGCCCGCAAGGAAGCCGAGGCCCAGCCCATCATTGAACACGACGATCAGTGGACACAGAATACTACCGTATAATGGAATATAAACCTATCAGAGCAATTATCAGCGGAGGCGGAACGGGAGGACACATCTTCCCGGCCGTTTCCATTGCCAATAAGCTGAAGCAGCTGAACCCGGACACGGAGATCCTCTTCGTGGGCGCCGAGGGCAAAATGGAGATGGAGAAAGTGCCGGCCGAAGGATACCGTATTGTGGGCCTTCCTATTGTGGGCATGCAGCGTCGCCTGACTCTGAAAAACCTGATGAACAACCTTACGGTACCCTTCCGCGTGCTGGGCAGCGTACGTCAGGCCAAAAAGATTGTAAAGGAATTCAAGCCGGACGTGGTGATTGGCGTGGGCGGTTATGCCAGCGCTCCCCTGCTGTGGGCCGCCACCGGCATGAAGATTCCCGCTGTGATCCAGGAGCAGAACGGATTTGCAGGCCTCACCAACAAATTGCTGGGCAGCCGCGTGCAATCCATCTGCGTAGCCTATGACGGCATGGAGAAGTTCTTCCCCAAGGAAAAGCTGGTCATGTCCGGCAACCCCATCCGGGAAGCCGTCTCCCAACCCGCCACGGCAGCCATGAAGGCCGAAGCCATGGAATACTTCAAGCTGGACCCGCAGAAGAAACACCTCTTTGTGGTGGGCGGCAGCCTGGGCAGCGGCACCTTGAACAACGCCATGAAGCACTGGATCCAGGACGGATGTCCGGACGGGGCCGATGTGGAGGTTATCTGGCAGTGTGGCAAATACTATAAGAAGGGTGTGGACCAGTTCATGGCCGGGCATCCGGAAGTCCAGGGCATCACGCCTTACGATTTCATCGCCCGGATGGATCTGGCCTATGCCGCGGCCGATGTAGTTATCTCCCGCAGCGGCGCCAGCACGGTGAGCGAACTGTGCGCCATGGGAAAGGCCACCGTCTTTGTCCCTTCCCCCAACGTGGCCGAAGACCACCAGACGCACAACGCCATGGCGCTGGTGCGCCGGGAAGCCGCCCTGCTGGTAAAGGACAGCGACGCCGTAGACGAGCTCCTGTCCACCGCCATCGGCCTGCTGCACAACGACCAGCGCCGCGCACTGCTGGAGAAAAACGCCGAAGGGATGGCGCTTCGTAACGCCGCCCAGATTATTTGTGACGAGGTTTACAAACTGATATGAAGAACGTATATTTCATAGGGATCGGGGGCATCGGAATGAGCGCCCTGGCACGCTACTACAAGTTCAAGGGGTATAACGTGGCGGGGTATGACCGTACTCCGTCCGATTTGACAGCCCAGCTGGAACAGGAGGGTATCTCCGTCCACTATGAAGACCGTCCGGACCTGGTGCCCGCCGATGTGGCGGAGACCCTGGTGGTGTATACCCCGGCCATTCCCAAGGACCTGGGAGAGCTGCAAAAGGTGTTCAGCGGCGGCTACAACGTGCTCAAGCGTTCCCGCACCCTGGGTGAGATTACCCGCGGGCAACGCTGCCTGGCCGTAGCCGGCACCCATGGAAAAACCACCACCTCTACCCTTACCGCCCATATCTTCACCCAGACCGGAGAAGGCTGCAGCGCCTTCCTGGGCGGCATTTCCCGCAACTACGGCACCAACCTGCTGATGTCCAAAAACGAGACCGTGGTGGTGGAGGCCGATGAATTCGACCGTTCCTTCCTGCAGCTGTTCCCGGAGATTGCCGTCATCACCGCCGTGGATCCCGACCATCTGGACATCTACGGAGACTACGCCCATGTGGTGGAAGCCTTCAAGGCCTTCGCCAGCCAGGTGACGGGCACGGTCATCGCCAAAAAGGGAACGCCCATCGGCCCGGCCGATACCAAAGCCAAAGTTCTAACCTATCATTATACCGATACCAGGGCCGATTTCTGCGCCCTCCAGCCGCATCCCGACGAATACGGCTGCTTCCACTACCACCTCCAGTATCCCGGCGGCGTGCTGCGAGACATCCGCGTGGGCGCACCCGGCTGGGTGAATGCCGAGAACAGCGTAGCGGCTGCAGCCATCGCCCTCACCTATGGCCTGGAGCCCGAGGCGGTGAAGGCGGCCATCGGCACCTTTGAGGGCGTAAAACGCCGCCTGGAAGTGCACGTGAACACTCCCAAGCTGTCCTACATCGACGACTATGCGCATCATCCGGCCGAGCTGGCCGCAGCCATCGCCTCCATGCGGGATATCTTCCCCGGACGCAAGCTCACGGCCATTTTCCAGCCTCACCTGTATACGCGAACCCGGGATTTTGCCCAGGAATTTGCCCAGGCCCTGTCCATGGTGGACAAACTCATCCTGCTGGACATTTATCCGGCCCGCGAGGAGCCCATTCCCGGCGTCACCTCCGACATGATTTTCAAGGATGTGACCGCTCCCGAGAAAGTGCTCCTGAAAAAAGAAGAACTGATGGATTACCTCGCCGACGAACCCCTGGACGTACTGGTGACCTTCGGAGCGGGTAACATCGACCGATTTATTGAACCTATCACCGAACTGTTGAAAAGCAGATTATGAAACCTATCTTCCGCCGGGGTTTAGGCCTGCTTCTTCTGGCCGGCTGCGTCACAGTCTGGATTGTTTCGTCCGGAATGTCGGCGCGGACGCTGCGGCAGCGTACCTGCCAGGGGAAAGGCAGCCTGGACGTGACCATTACCGATTCTCTGGAACGCCAGTTTATCGGGAAGGCCGACGTGGCGGGATGGTTGGAAAAAGAATACAGGGCCTATGCCGGCCTGCCGCTGGACAGCGTAGACCTGGCGGGCATCGAGAAACTGGTATGCGCCCATTCCGTGGTGCGTGAATGCCAGGCCTGGCTCACCGACGACGGCATCCTGCACGTGGAACTGAGCCAGCGCCAGCCGGTGGTGCGCTTTGACGACGGCACAAACGGCTATTATGCCGACGCTACCGGATTTGTGTTCCCGCTCCAGTCCCGCGGCACGGTGGAAGTGCCCGTTGTGGACGGCCGAATCCCCATGAAGATTCCCCGCGGCTTCAAGGGCGCGCCCGAAAACGAGGCCGAGAAAGCCTGGCTGGACCAGATGATCGGCATGGTGAACTACATCCGCGGAACCGTATGGGAAGGGAACATTGTGAAGATGACGGTGAGCGCCGACGGTAACCTGGTCCTGTACCCGCGTATGGGGAATGAGCGCTTCATCTTTGGAGAGCCCGTCCGCGTGCCGGAGAAAATGCGGCTGATGAAAGCCTATTATGAGAGTGTGGTGCCGGTGCAGCCGGATTACCGCACGGTGGACCTCCGGTACCGGGGGCAATTGGTTTGCAGAAAATAAAACTCAATATATGGAAGAAAAATACATTGCCTCAATCGATCTGGGGAGTTCGAAATTCGGGCTCTGCGTGGCTCGCGTCAATGGCGACGACGTCCAGATTGTCTATTACAAGGAGACTCCCTCCGAGGGCATCCGCTACAGCATGATCGCCAATCCCCTCAAGGCTTCCGAGAAGCTGAAGGAGGCGGTCCATGAGGCCGAGAAGGAACTCATGATCAAGATCCTGCAGGTGGTGGTGGGCATGCCCCGCAACGAAGTGGCGCAGGTGACGGCATCGGCCCGTATCGACCGCTCCCACCCCGACGACTACATCACCGCCGAGGAAGTGCAAACCCTCAAATCCATCGCCCTGGAAACCTATCCCCTGCCCAACCCGGAAAGCCAGATCATGTACGGCGCCGTGGCCCAGTCCTTCTCCATTGACGACGAGATCCAGCTGGTGGAAAACGAGGTGGTGGGAACCCTCTCCAGCTCCCTGGAAGGTAACTTTAAAGTGTTCATCGGCAGCCGCAAGGCGACCACCGCGCTGGACAAGATCTTCAACAGCCTGGACATTGCCGTGGCCAAGAAATACTTCCTGCCGGAGGTAGTGGCCAAGACTGTCCTTACCGACGAAGAAAGGATGGGCGGCGTGGCCCTGGTGGACGTGGGCGCCGGCGTGACTTCCGTGGCCATCTACCACGGCGGCATCATGCGCTACTACGCGTCCCTGCCCTTCGGCGGAAAAGCCATCACTAACGATATCCGTACGGAATGCTCCATTTCCGAAGACCTGGCCGAGAAAATCAAAAAGCGTTTCGGCGCCTGCCAGCCCGGAAAACTGGCTTCCCTCAGTGAGAAGGTGCTGCAGATTCGTCTGACGGAGCCTTTCAAGGAGGTGCCCGTGCGCTATATCTCCGAGGTCATCGACTGCCGCGCCCGGGAAATCGTGGACGCCGTACTGTACTACATCCAGGAAAGCGGCATGCAGAACACCCTGCGCAGCGGTATCGTCATCACGGGCGGCGGAGCCGAACTCACCAACTTCGTGAACCTGATGAAGGAAATGTCCGGCTACGACGTGCGCAAAGGCTATCCCCGCTTCATGTTCAGCGCCTCGGTGGGCAGCGGCGTCTATTCCACAGCGGCCACAGCGGCCATCGGCATGATCCTGTCGGCCAAGGAAGACCGCCTGCCGGACTGCGTGACAGCTCCCGAAAAGCCGATTGAAGAGGAAGAGGAACTGGTGGAGGTGGAAGTGACCGACGAGACTCCGGTTCCCGACGACATGCTCTTCGCCCCGTCCGAGTTTGGGGAAGAAGTGAAGCCGGAGAAGCCGCAGAAAACCAAGAAAGTGAAAGTGGCCAAGCCTAAGAGTGAAAAGACCGGTATCCTGAGCATATTCTGGAAGAATGTGGAAGGCACCGCCCTCAAGATTTACGACAAAGCCAATCAAGAACAGGAGATCAAGTAATGAACGCAGACATCAATATCATCCCCCGGGACTGGGAAAAAGATACCAGCATCATCAAAGTGATCGGTGTGGGCGGCGGCGGTTGCAACGCTGTCAACTACATGTACAAGCAGAACATCCAGGGTTGCAGTTTCATTGTTTGCAACACGGACGCACAGGCCCTCCAGTCCAGTGAGGTTCCCGTGAAAATCCAGATGGGTCAGGGCGGCCTGGGTGCCGGAACGGACCCTACCGCCGGCCGTAACGCCGCGCTGGAAAGCCAGGACGAGATTGCCTCCAAGGTGATGGACTGCGGCACCAAGATGCTCTTCATCACCGCCGGCATGGGCGGCGGCACCGGCACGGGCGCATCCCCCGTCATCGCCAAAATGGCCAAGGACCGCGGCATCCTCACGGTGGCCGTTGTCACCATCCCCTTCAAGAACGAGGGCAACGAGAGCCAGTCCAAGGCCGTGGACGGTATCCACGAGCTGGAAAAGAACGTGGACGCCCTCCTCATCATCAACAATGAGAAACTGTACCAGTTCTTCGGCGACACCCTCATCCAGGAGGCCTTCCCCAAGGCCGATGAAGTGTTGGCCACGGCCGTTCGCGGCATCATCGAGGTCATCAACAACCCCGGCTACATCAACGTGGACTTCCAGGATGTGTGCAAAATGATGCGCAATTCCGGCATGGCCCTGATGGGCAGCGGCGAGGGTACCGGCAACGACCGTCTGGAGATGGCCGTGAAGGGCGCCTTCGAGAGCCCGCTCCTCAATGACTTCGATTTAAAGACCGCCAAGAACGTGCTGGTGAACATCACCACCGGCAACAACGAGCGCGGTGCCAAGATGAGTGACCTGGAGCGCATCGACGACATGATTTCCGAGTACACCGGCGATGCCAACCACTTCAAGAAGGGCATCATCTGGGACAACGACCCCGAGTTTGGAGACAAAGTGCGCATCACCGCCATCGTCACGGGCTTCGAGATGGACCTGGGCGGACTGGGCCTCAACAAGGACCTGGGCAACCTGGTCATCATCGACGAGAACTTCCAGTGGGACCAGGCCGAGCACAACGGAGAGGTCACCATCCCCGCCGGGGCCGACACCATCAAGATCGGCTACAACAACTCCGACAACGCCAAGCACTTCAACTTCGCCACCGACCGCCGGCCCGTCCTGTGCATCGAGCCCGGCGCCCCCAAGAGCGATCTTGAGAACACCCCGGCCATCCGTCGCGCGCATAGCGCTTAAATAATTGCGGGTAATTCGTTATCTTTGCACCTCATTTATATAGACATGGAAAGAAGAACACGTGTAAGGTTTGCCCCGTCTCCCACCGGCCCGCTGCACATGGGTGGCGTACGTACAGCTCTGTATAACTACTTGTATGCCAAGCAGAAAGGCGGAGATTTCATCATCCGCATCGAGGACACTGACTCTCACCGTTTTGTGCCGGGAGCCGAAGCCTACATCATCGAAGCCCTGCGCTGGTGCGGAATTATCCCCGACGAAGGCGTAGATGAGAACGGCAAGGTGGTGGAAGTGGCCAGCGAGAAGCATCCGCACGCGCCATACCGCCAGAGCCAGCGCCGTCCCATCTATCGGCAGTATGCCGAGCAACTGGTGGCTGCCGGCTGGGCCTATTACGCCTTTGACAGCGCCGACGACCTCAATGAGCGCCGCGCCGCCGCCGAGGCCAAGGGCGACACCTTCATGTACAACGCCGCCACCCGCAAGGAGCTGCGCAATTCCCTCACCCTTCCGGAGACCGAGGTCAAGCGCCTGCTGGAAGATACAACGGACTGGACCGTTCGCTTCAAGATGCCGGAAAACCGAGTGGTCAAGATGGACGACCTCATCCGCGGTCACGTGGAAGTGAACACCGACACCCTGGACGACAAAGTGTTGTGGAAACGGGCCGACCAGTTGCCCACCTACCACCTGGCCAACATCGTGGACGACCACCTGATGGAAATCACCGAGGTCATCCGCGGAGAGGAATGGCTGCCTTCTCTTCCTTTGCATTATCTTCTGTATGAGGCATTTGGCTGGACCGATACCATGCCCCGTTTCGCCCACCTGTCCCTGCTGCTCAAGCCCATCGGCAACGGCAAACTGTCCAAGCGCGACGGTGACAAACTGGGTTTCCCGGTGTTCCCGCTGGCCTGGAAGAATCCCGAGACGGGAGAGGTGTCCCACGGCTATCGTGAGGACGGTTACTTTCCCGAGGCCTTTGTGAACCTGCTGGCCTTCCTGGGCTGGAACCCCGGAGACGACCGCGAGATGTTCACCCTGCCGGAGCTGGTACAGGCCTTCTCCTTGGACAAAGTACAGAAAGCCGGTGCCAAGTTCAACCCGGACAAAGCCAAGTGGTATAATAAGGAGTATCTCCGCTTAAAGACTACGGACCAGCTCACGGACCTGTTCATCCCCGTGTTGGAAAACCATGGCCTCAAGGTGGTGGACTGCCCCTGCAACGCCCTTACTGCCGGCGCCACCTTCGAAGGCCTGGGTGCCGACTTTGCCAACCATATCTATACGCGTGAATACGTTGAAGCCGTGGTGGAACTGGTAAAAGAGCGCGCCACTTTCGTGAAAGACATGTGGAACATTGCCTCCTACCTGTTCATCGCCCCGTCGGAGTTTGAGGCTTTCGGCGTAAAGGCCGGTGCCGGTCTGCCCACCAAACCGGTGGATCCCAACCGTCCCGTGGACCCGCGCGCCAAAGTGTACGACGACACCCTCACCGCTCCCTTCCTGGCCAAGGACGTGGACAAGTTCTGGAATCCGGACCACTACGAAAATTGCTTCGAGGTGTGCCAGTATATCTCCGGCGCCGAGTTCGGTTTTGACGACCTGGATGTCTATCGCGGTGCCATGTCGGCCGAAGCCCTGGAGCATGTCCTGGAGGATTACATCAAGATGCGCGAGTATCCCATGGGCAAGGTGATGAACAGCCTGCGCCTGGCCCTCACCGGCGCCGCCTCCGGCCTGGGCATCGCCGCCATCCTCTCCTTTATCGGCCGCCGGGAGTTCGCCCGCCGCATGACCTATGTGGCCGAAAGGCTGGGACGGATTTAGGCGTGATTCACAAGTTACTGATAATTAAATAGATGCAAAAATCCTCCTGGGCTATTCAACCCAGGAGGATTTTTGCATATCATTCACAATCACCATGTTATACATCACGCTTGTTCGAACAGTTCAAGCGCCTGGTCCAGGGACAGGGCGTCTTCCACGCGGAAGTCGCCGCTGCGGGAACGGATGAGGCCGGAAAGGTGCGCGCCAGAGCCCAGGGCCTCCCCCAGGTCACGGGCAAAGGCCCGGATGTACGTGCCCTTGGAGCACACGATGCGAATCACCGCCTCCGGCAGTCCCAGGGCCGATGTGTCGGCCACGTTGATGCGGCTGGATGCGGAGGAGACTCTCTCTCCCGAATCCGTGACCACCCTCGGTCCCGTAAGAGGGAGGGGCCCACAGCCAGTGCTCGAAGAGCACGGCGCATGGGAGGGGTCGCGAAGCGACGATTCGGGGGAGAGAGTCTCCTCCGCATCATGAAAGTCCAGCAACTCCAGCTCCGAGATGACTATCCTGTTACGCTGGAGCGTGTCCAGGGCGGCGGAGTCAAAAAGTGATTCCTCGACTCCGCTCGGAATGACAGAACCGGCCTGATGGGCCTTGTAGAGTTTGCGGGCCAGTTCGTAGGCTCGGACGCCGTCCACGCTCTTGGCGCTGAACAGGGGGGCTACCTGCTCCTGCTCTCCCAGGAAGGCGGGCAAGGCGGCGCGTACGGCATCGGCCGTTATGTGTTCATAGGGGAAGCGGCGGTCCACGTCCTTCTCCAGGTCATAGGAGGGGGTGGTGGCGCCGAAGCGGATGCGGGCGATGTACTCTTTGTCGTGGTCCTGCAGCTCCTGCGCCCGACGGCAGGCAGGGCCGATGCAAACCAGCAGCACGCCCGTGGCCAGGGGATCCAGCGTACCGGCGTGACCCACTTTCAGGTTCTTCTTGCCGAAGTGCCGGATGGCCCTCCACTTGAGTTTACGGATGATATCGGCCGATGTCCAGCGGTACGGCTTGTCTACGGGAATGACGATACCCTCCGGATAGTCTTCCAGATTCCCGGTGAGGCCGGGAGATCCCTCGACTTCGCTCGGGATGACAAGGGCGCCGGGTACAAAGAACATTAGCGGCAGGGAATTTTATCGATGCGCTTCTGGTGACGACCGCCCTCGAACGGGGTGTCCAGCCAGGCACGCACGATGGCCGAAGCCATGGGATAGCTGATGAATCGGGCAGGGAGAACCAGCACATTGGCGTTGTTGTGCTGGGCAACCAGTTTGCCGATGGCCGTTCCCCAGGCAAGTCCCGCGCGTATACCCTGGTGCTTGTTGAGCGTAATGGCCATGCCGTTACCGGTACCGCACAGGGCGATGCCCAGGTCCACCTCTCCGGTTTCCACGGCCGTAGCCAGCCTGTGGGCGAAGTCCGGATAATCCACGCTGTCGGTGGTATCCGTGCCGAAGTTGACTACCTCAATGCCCCGATTCTGAAGCATTTTCACCAATTCGAACTTGTAATCCACGCCCGCGTGGTCGTTGCAAATACCGATTTTCATGATTATAGTTTTTAGTCTTACAAATATACAAAAAGATTGCGGGATTTTTTTTAACTTTGCGCTCCAGATAACGAATGACTATGCATCGCAGACTTAACAACCTTCTTCTCTCCCTTACAGCCGTACTGCTTTTGGCCGCCTGCGCCAAGAAAGAAAACCCCATTTCGGTATATGTTTGGCAAAACATCGGCTCCAACGTGAACATGGATACCCTTCAGCGGGATTTCCACATTTGGAAAAGCCATGGCGTCACGGGAGTTTGCATTGAAACCCGCAATCTGGAACAGATTCGTGAAGCATCGGCCCGCGCCCACGCCGAAGGCCTGGAGTACCACGCCTGGGTTCCTTCCATGATGCGCAACAACATGCCCCACAGCTGGTATGCCGTGAACCGTCTGGGAGAAAGCGCCGATCTTCACCCCTCTTATGTAAAGAACTATCGTTTCCTGGATCCCGCCAACCCCGAGGTTCAGGCCTATCTTGCCGAGCAATATCTGGAAGTGGCCAAGATTCCCGACGTGGACTACGTGCGTCTGGACTTCATCCGTTATCCCGATGTTGTGCTGGCCAGCGCCCTGAGCCAGCTCTACGGCGTGGAGACCCCCGGGGAATATGCTCCCGCCGACTATTGCTACTGCGAAACCTGCACCAGCACGTTCCTGGAGCAGACGGGTATCGATATCACCAAGGTTGCCGATCCTTCCCTGGTCCCCCAGTGGGCCCAGTTCCGCTGCGACCAACTCACCCTGTTCGTGGACCGCATGGCCCGCGCCGTGCACGAGGTGGGCAAGAAGGTGAGCGTGGATGTGTTCCCCGGTCCCTATTCCTATGCCGAGCACATGGTGCGCCAGCAGTGGAACCAGTGGACGGTGGACATGTTCTTCCCCATGAACTATAATGAATATTATGGTGAAAAACTGGAATGGCTGGACAGCGTGGTCAAGGAAGAGGTTCAGGCTGCCGGAAACATCCCTGTGATGAGCGGTCTCAGGATTTGCACCGACTGGCGCAACAAGCCGGAGCACAAGCACCCCAAGGATTTCGGCCTCACTCCCGACGAGCTCAAAACCGCCCTCCACAGTTCCCTCAACGCCGGTGCCAAGGGCGTTTGCCTGCTGAGCCCGCACCGTATGAGCCCCGAACATTGGACTGCACTGGAAGAGGCCATAAAAGATTTGGCAAATAGAAAATAAATACCTAAATTTGCGGGCTAAAATTTTAAACAACTAAAAACTCATTGCACAATGGCAGAATATTTACAGCCTGAGAAAAAGCAAGAGATTTTCGCGAAGTACGGAAAGTCCAATAAGGACACCGGCTCTCCTGAGAGTCAGGTTGCTTTATTTTCCTACCGTATCGCTCACCTCACTGAGCATGTGAAGAAGAACAAGAAAGACGTGGT
>CAJOIQ010000010.1:0-57757 GCA_905234795.1 uncultured Bacteroidales bacterium
TGGCTGCCGTCCCTGAACCTGACACCGAGTCTCCAGTATCAAGGCGGCGCGGCCTACAACGCCGGCGCGGCCCTGCAGTGGGACCTTGATTTCTTTGGCGGAATCACCAGCCGCCGTCGGCAGGCTCAGGCCCTGCTGGCCCAGGCTAAGGATGAAAAAACTGCCGTCCAGACACGTCTGGTGGCCGATATTGCCACCAGCTACCACATGCTCCAGATGCAGGACCGCCAGCTGGATTTGATGGATCAGGCCATCGTGCTCTGGGAACAATCGCTGGATATTCAGCGGACGCTCATGGAGAACGGCAAGGCATACAGCACTTCCGTGAATCAGATGGAGGCTTCGTTGCTGGATGTCCGTGCCCAGCGGTCCGATCTTGCCAATGATATCCGTGACACGGAAAACGCTCTCTGCGTGCTGTTAGGCCGCACTCCCGGGCATGTGGAGCGTGAGCCCATGTCCCATTTCACCCTTCCTGCGGAAGTGGGGGTGGGGCTCCCCGGAGACCTTCTTCGCAACCGGGCCGATATCAGGGCGGCGGAGCATGGGATAGAGAACGCCTATTATGTGCAGCAGGAAGCCCTGTCCAATTTCTTTCCCAAAATTACGGGCGTGATAGGAAGTCCTGCCGGCTTGGCGTATTCTGCCATCGCGTCGCTGGCTCAGCCACTCTTTGGCCAAGGCCGCATCCGGGGCAATTACAAGACGGCACAGATGCGCCAGGAGCAGGCCCGGGAGCAGTTTATCGGCACGGTGCTCAAAGCAGGCAGCGAGGTCAATTCCCTCATTGCCGACTGTGAAACGGCGGCCCGGAAGGCCGAAATTTTCGGCCGGCAGATAAACGTCCTGCAGAAAGCCTTTGACGGCACCCACGAGCTTATGAAGAACGGCAAGGCCAATTACCTGGAGGTAATTACCGCCCAGGAGGCCTTCCTTAAGGCCCAACTCTCTGAGGTGGCCAATACCTTCAACGGAAATCAAGCCCTCATTAACCTGTACATCGCCCTTGGCGGCGGCGTGGAATAAAATTATCCGATAAAAAACCAATCAAATGATGAAAAACTATATTCATTTCATTATCATCGGCCTCAATATAGCCCTGGCCATGAGTTTTGCATCCTGCAAAAAATGACAACAGTACCGACGAACCGGTAAACACCACCCCGGCCAAATACACCATCATGTTCTACGGCAGCGGCGGCGGGAACGTCGACGGCATGCTGGAAGGCGGCGTCCAGGACTACCTCAAAGCAATGGGGATGGGCAATAAGGACGTACGTTTTGCTGTCCAGTGGAACATGTCCAAAACAGGCGAGCACTATACTGATTATGAGAAAAACCAGATGTTCGGCGAATGGGGCAAATGCTACCGCTATGAGCTTACAGATAAAACAGACTTTACCAAAGAAGGCTATAAGCAGTATATTTACAAGAATGCCTCCGAAGTTCCCATGTACAAGCAATCCACGCTGGTAGAGTTCATCAACTGGGTCAAGAAGAATGTCCCGGCAGAGAATTATATCTTCATCCCTACAGACCACGGCGGCGGTTTTGACCTGGACCATGAAACACTCACCAAGGCCATTATCTACGACGACAACCACAACCTGAAGGGGTTGTCCTGCAAAACCATTGCCGCCGCTTTCCAGGAGACCGACACCCACCTGAAGGCCATCCTCTGGTTCGGCTGCCTCATGGGCCAGATAGAGGTACTCACTGAGACGGCTCCCATCTGCGACTATCAGTTTGCCAGTTCCCACGTTTCCCGTACCATCATGGAGGTTGTATCCTGTCTGATAGAGGGCATCAACACATACCCGGATGATTTCGAGAAAGCCGCCGAACTGCATAAGGACAAGTTGGAGAAGATTTACATCGAAAGTTTCCAGAATATTCCGGACGAAAAGGAGGAGGGCGTGTATCACCAGGAAAACTGCGACTTCAGCTGCTGGCGCTCAAATAAGATAGCAGGCATCAACGACGAGGTGAAAAAACTGGCGGAGTTCCTCGTAAAGAACTACAAGACCGACGAAAAGGACAATATCGACATGGCTACCCATCAGGTGTACCTTTTTGAGAAGGACGGTTCCTATGCCGATCCTCCTGGACATTCCCTATAATCTACAGAAAAACATAAAGGGCGAGGCCGCTTTTAAAGAGGTGAGGACCATCCTGGAATCCCTTACCAAAGCCATCAACGACGCCCGTGTCACTGCCATTGTCGGTGCCAACCGCGTGGATAAAGGCGGAGTTTGTATCCTCCCGGAGCACAAAGCTTTCAGCATCGGCATTTCCATTTATTCGAAGGAGAAAGACGAACCGTACCAGAAATATGGCGCAACTATATTTCCACCGCTTTCAACGACGCCACTCAGTGGAGTGGCTGGCTCGATATCAACCAGGCTTCTGTGATGGACGGGATTAATCTCAACCCCTGCAACGACTCCATCTGGGAACTCTACTGGCTGGTAGATCCCGAATAATCTCCCTTTAATCCATTCGTCATGCCCGGCTTCGACCGGGCATCTCAATCTATGCTCTCCGACCTACGTCATGTTGCAGGTTCAGAGGTGTTTCGTCGCAGGTGAGGGCCCGTACCGTCGCCGGTCCTCATTTTTTCTTCCACCTGTGGCACTTATCGGCCCTCTGTGCCTTTTTCCGTAGCCGGTCAGCAAATTTTTGGGGACCTGCGACACCCCGTCGTAATTCCGGCCGATATGCACAAGTGGCAGCCCTATCCCTCCCACTGACATTTGCCCGGTCATGGATGCCATTGATGGGGCTGATAGACATTGGAAATTAACTTACTCTGTGTTGTCGGGGAAAAACTCAAATAAATAAACCATCCTGGCAGCCGGATGGTTTACTAATGGAGTATGTTGATTTCTATTTTGGCGTTTTTTTGTATATTTGCACGTTATAGAGCAACTAGAAGTTAGTCTTATGAAATTCAGGTGTCTCGCAGTGTTTTCTGCCATTGCAGTTCTGCTGGGAGTGATCGGCTGCAAAAAAGAGTCTGTTGATATCAAGGAACTGGAAAAGAGCCTTGTGGGCCTCTGGTGGGACGAGTATGATTATTCCGGCATCACAGAGGCGGGGATTCCCTTCAGCAAGGTGCTGCTGGCTATAGAGGCCAATGCCAATCATACGGGCTGTATCTACCTGGGCGTATTTGATGACAAGAGCGATAATCCGCTGGCCGTCTATGGCGGTCCTGATGACGCCGGCTTCACGTGGGAACTACTCGGTAGCGGCCAGTTGCGTCTGAGCGTCCCCACTTCGCGCGAGAGCGTTGCGACCCGCGCTGACGGCGGAAGCTATGGCAATACCATGACGGATGTTTCCGGTACCAATGTAAGCTATACCAACGGCAGCGTGACGGTGAATAACAGCAATTATTCCGGCACGCTCCAGAAGGCCGATGCCGGAAAGCAGACTGAAATCCAAAAAACACTCGCATCCGAAGGTGGTGACAATGGTAATTCGAGCCTTGAACCTATGGATGACCCCCAGATTCTTTAATTATGAAGAAGATTTGTATTTTCCATGCCGTATTGTCGTTCATGGCAGCCGCCCTTTTTATGTCTTCCTGCGCCAAGGAGGACAATATTCCCGAAGTTTCCGAGGGGCCTGAGACCATGGCGGCCTTGACCATTCCCTACACCGTGACTGTGAGCGGAGAACCCGAAACCCGTGTCACCGTTGACGGCGACATGAAGACGCTGCGTTTTGCTGAGGGAGACAAGCTGTACATCGCCGGCCTATACATCAAGGGGGTGCTTGACATCCGGACGGGCATAGGTGAAACCTCCGCCACGTTCTCTGGCAACCTGACGTATTCGGGCACGGGTGCAATTCCCGACAACTATCCGTTAATCGCCTCGCTGGTGAGCGCGCAGCAGACGGTGGGCAAGGAGATGTCTGTCGATGAGTATGGAATCGTGAATGTGAACTACCCCCATGACGAATACTGCAAATCGGTGGACGAGGCCGTTCGGCGGTATAGTCGTCTGTCGTGCGTCTCAACCTACTCCAACAAGTCTTTTACGCTGTCTCCGGACACGTCATTTTTGAATTTCGAGATTTGCTTTGAGGACGGCACTCCTGCAGGCATCGAGATTTCTGCGGTGGTGTCAAATGAGAATAAACCCATTTGTACCGCCAATATCGCTACTATAGGCGAAGACAGAAAGGTGGTTGCCCGGTTCGTGTTGCCCCTGCCGGCATACTTGGTGCTGAGAAATGCCTCGTTGAAACTGGGTACGAGGGACCTCATCCCGCTTTTCAGCGATACTCCTGGCGCAGCCGTGAAAAACGTGAAGAGGACAGTCATTTATCCAAGAGCCCTGACCGAGATGCCCCTGACCATGGAAGCCCTTACTGCCGGCACGGTGAAGGTAAACATCGACGGCACGCTCTCATCGGGCATGAAATACGCCGTGAACGGTGGCGAGAAGACGCTTGTCACCACTTCGACAGACATCCCAGTAAGCATGGGAGACAAAGTGCAGTTCTATGGAAACGGTACTGCTACGCAGGTTTATGGCGGCACTCCCGGTGTAAAGATTCAGGGTGGCGGCAGCGGATTCACGTGCAAGGCTTACGGCAATGTGATGAGCCTCCTTGACGAGGAGGGCTTCGTCACGAAGACCGACCTACCGGGGGAGAATTTTATCTTTCGCGAACTATTCAAGGACAACTCCGCGCTGACCGATGCCAGCGACCTGCTGCTACCTGCCACAACACTGGCCCAGGGTTGCTACCTCAGCATGTTCCAAGGATGCACCGCGCTGAGAGCAGCACCCAATCTGCCCGCCACGACATTGGTCCATGCCTGCTACTACTCGATGTTTTCTAACTGTGCAAATCTCAACTCCGTGAGGTGTTTCGCCACATCGGGCATAAACGAGAACGACAGCACTTCCGAATGGCTCTCCGGCGTCGCCGCCACGGGCACATTCTATCTCGCCGGTGGGACCGGAGCCAAATGGTCCCAGGGCGTGAACGGCATACCTGGCGGATGGACAATGAAGTTCCCCGATGGCTCGACAATCACCGATTTCCCCCTCGTTGACCTCTCCACCATATACTCAAATTACACCGCCTTTGATGGTCAGTCACTGACCGGCACGCCGGCTGGCCTTTATAAGATTACCATCGCAGACGGGGCAACAGTGACACTGGCCGGTGTGACCATCAATGGCAAGAACGACACTAGTCACATGTGGGCAGGCATCAACTGCGAAGGAGATGCCACCATCATCCTGAAGGACGGGACAACTAACATTGTGAAAGGATTCCATGAAGATTATCCCGGCATTCACATGCCGCCCGGCAAAACGCTTACCATCAAGGGCGAAAGCGAAGGTACAGGATCGCTTATCGCCAGCGCCCACGACTTTGGCGCTGGTATCGGAGGAGGAAACGGGATTTCCTGCGGCAACATTGTGATTCTGGGTGGAATTATCACTGCGACGGGTAGCGCTTATTCTACCGGCATTGGAAGTGGAAAAAGCAATAAAGATAAGATTAGTCGCTGCGGGAATATTGATATTCTGGGTGGTACTGTCACGGCTACGGGCGGCTTTTTGGCTGCAGGAATCGGAAGCGGACTCGGAGGTAGGTGCGGTAATATCACCATCGCCAAAACCGTGATTTCGGTCACTGCCACAAAGGGTTCCGGTGCCCCCTATAGCATTGGCGCGAGCCAGGATGGAACCTGTGGAACCGTGACCATCGAACCCGGTGCGAACGTTACGCAAAACTAGCCGGCAATGACGAGAGATGCCGTTGTTTCTCCGGAGCTTTGGATTTCTATTTTTGCGTTTTTTTGTATATTTGCACATTATAGAGTAAATAGAAGTTAGTCTTATGAAATTCAGGTATCTCGCAGTGCTTTCTGCCCTTGCCCTTCTGCTGGGAATGACCGGCTGCAAAAAAGAGTCTGTAAATATCCAGGAACTGGAAAAGAGCCTTGTGGGCGTATGGTGGGACGAGTATGAATATGAAGACGAGACGGAGGACGGTATTCCCTTCAGCAAGGTGCTGCTGGCTGTGAAGGCCGATGCCGACCACACGGGCTGCATTTATCTGGGTGTCTTCGATGACGAAAGCGAAGATCCGTTGGTTATCTATGGCGGCCCTGATGAGGCCGGCTTCACGTGGAAACTGCTCAGCGACGGTACCCTGGAGCTGAGCGAGCCCACATCGGCCAAGAGCGTCGCAATGACCCGTGGTGACAGCGGCAACTATGGCTCTACGATGACCGATGTTTCCGGCACCAGCATGACCTACACAGACGGCGGCGTTACGGTGAACAACGGCACCTATTCAAGCACGCTCACGAAGGCCGATGCCGGCACGCAGACCACCATCCAGAATACGCTCACCAACTTCGCCGCATCGGCCAACAGTACCCTTGGCACTTACACCGACAGCAAAGGCCGGACTCGGGAATGCATCGTGGTAACAATCAAAGGCGAAAAATACGCCATTGCTACCACCAACGAGAGGGAGAATGCCACCCATATAGTGGGCGATGTGGCGTATTACAACTGGTACGATGCCTGCAAGTACTTTGCAGGTGGCAAGACCGACGGGTCTTACAACGAAACCAACGTCTGGCGGCTGCTCACAGGTAAAGAAGCGAATGTCTTCGGCTTACTCCGCAATACGGGGACTTCTATACAAACAATTCCTCGTAAACGTTTTTGGATCTTCGGCCGTGACAGAGTGGGTTTTACCCTTGACGGCGGCTACTTCGAGGAGAAAGCTGACACCTCAAGGGTGAACAGTTGGGCATACTATTGGACTTCGAGGCCCGACGGCTCCTACGCCCATGCCTTGTTTTTCTCTGGTGGTAAAGGCTATGAAGAGGTAATAACCCGAATTTACAAAAGAAGTAACGGTTACCCTGTGCGCCTGTTCTGCAAGTTGCCCACGGAATAAGGGATTTTTATGAAAAGAATATTTATTATTTTGAGCACAGTGCTCCTGGCGCTGTCCTGCAGCAAAATAGCTGAAGTAAAGACTGTAGATTTAGCCTCTCTCTCGGCAGACTATGAGGCCAGGGATGGCGAAACGCTTACGGGGATACTCTCAGGTAACTACAAGATTACCATTGCTGAAGGTGCTACCGTGACGCTGAAAAATGCCGTCATTTACGGGGTGAACGACGACACCTATTCCTGGGCCGGCATTACTCCCCTTGGAGATGCCACCCTTGTTCTTGAAGCCTCCAATATCGTGAGAGGTTTCGACGGTGGGTTCCCCGGCATCTTTGCTCCCAAAGGCAAGACACTCACCATTGCAGGGGACGGGAAACTGGATGTGAGCAGTAACGGATATGCCCCTGGAATTGGCAGTGACGACGATAATGGTGGCAATATTGTCATCAAGGGGGGCACCATCCGTGCTACAGGCGGTAATGGTTCCGCAGCCATCGGCTCCATGCGTTATAGAAGTTGCGGCGACATCACCATCAGCGGTGGTTCGGTAACTGCCATAGGAGGCGAGGATGGGGCCGGCATTGGAAGCGGCCTTGAAGCCTCGTGCGGCAAAATCACCATCAGCGGAGGAACCGTCGTAGCCGAAGGAGGATACTCTGCGGCCGGTATCGGCTGTGGCCACATGGCCACATGCGGAAATATCTCCGTCAGCGGAGGCGACGTCACGTCCCGTGGCGACGCAGATGCCGCCGGCATCGGCAGCGGATGCGGCATCAATGAAGATGAGGAGGAGGACGAAGAGGACGAAAGCGAAGCCTCCTCCGTTTGCGGAGACATTACCATCAGTGGCGGTACGGTAACGGTTCATGGTCACAGTATCCTTGCCGCAGCTGCCATCGGCTCGGGATGTTACTCCAGCTGTGGGAATATTCTCATCAGCGGAGGTACGGTCACAGCGGACGGCGGATACAAATCTGCCGGGATTGGCACCTCTGAGAAAGGGAGCGTCGGCAATATCACCATCACCAACGGAGTAACGCAGGTGTCAGCAAAAAAATGGGACGAGAATACCCCTCACAGCATTGGCGGAGGCGTGGACTATGTCAGCATCGGCACCGTGAGCGTGGGCGGCAAAGAAGGTCCCGTGAGTGAAAGTCCGTTTGTTTACAAGCCCTAGATTTGTGCCGTAAAACAACCGCAACATAAACGGATACGCCCCTTTTGATGTTCGGATTCCTGTACTAATCCTATCTGAAGGTTTTATTTCGTCATGCCCGGTCAGAGCCGGGGGTGACGAAGGCTTAAGCCAGATTGGAGAGGCTCAGCTGAAAGCCTATTCCCAAGGAGGAGAGTTTTCCGAGGAACGCCTGCTCAAAGGCGTTCCTTTCTGTTTTGCGGGTCATGTGGAGATAGAGCTTCCCGTTGTAGCCCACGCAGGAGAAGGCGCCGCTGTTGCCCCGCTGGCGGCCCAGGATGAAGTCCAAATCCTTTACATAGGGCGTCATGGCTTCCGGGAGCTGCACAAGGCCCATGTTGGAGAGGGTCTGGGAGCAGAAGCGGTCTCCGTGCAGCAGGTTGATGATGTCGATGATGGGGTGCTTCATGCGCACGATAAACATCTCTTCCAGTTCCACATTGGCGGCAATCTTGGGCTCCAAATGCTCTTTCTGCAGGTCATGAGCCTTCTGGGCCTTCACGGCCGATACCAACTGTTCAAAGCTCAAATATCCGTCCTTGATGTCTACGCCCAAGTTCACGTAGGAGGAGAAATTCCGCACGGTGCGGCTGTCATAGAGCGGACGCAGATTCACGGGAACGGACACCTTGAGCACGGATCGTTTTTTCTCCGAAGGGTCATTGCGATACTCTTCCTGCAGAGCCCAGAGCATGGCTGCCGTGAGGAGCTCCGTAACGGTGCATGTAAAGCGCCGGCAGACCGTCTGAATCTGTTCCATCTGTATCACCGCCCGAAGGTCCCGCACAGCGGCGTGGGGGAGTGCATGGCCGCGGATATGGTAGGCGTCCACATTCTGCTCCAGCTGCCCGTGCCGGCCGCTGAAGACCGTCTTGAAGCTGTCTTCCACCTCAAAATAGGCCGGCCGAAGCTTCGGATCCAGCACCAGGCGGTTGTAGCGGATGGACGCGCCGTACTTGAGCCGGATGTATTCGCCCGTCAGGGTGAGCAGGAAGCAAAGGGCGCCGTTGCCATCGGCCAAGGCATGGAAGACATCCAAGTAAATGGATGCATCTTCCGCACTTACGCGGTACAGAAGGCCTTTCTGTTCCTTGAAATCCGGATGCCTGAGCGGAGTCAGCGGCAGGATGGATGGCGTGGCATTGATACGTTTGAGGTACCACCAGAAGGCACCGGCCTTGAGGGTGCAGCGGAAGGTGGGAATGCGCTCGGATACACTTAAAAGTGCTTCCTGCAATATGGAGATATCAATGGGGTCGGTGAGGCTTACCTTCATCCTGTACAAGGAGCTGTAGTGCTTGGACATGGATGCGGGATAGATGTTCGCGGCATTGTCGAGCCTGAGTGTGGCGGGAATGGATGCAATCATTTCTCTCTAGGTTTTGTGCAAAGTTACGCTGCACAATTCACCCGGAAAAAGAAATGTAGTGTGGGACGAATGAAAGGGGTTAAAAGCTGTATTCTGGGACGAAAGTGGCTATTTTGGGACGAACACATGCAAAAACAGCTATTTACCCCAGCGGATAAAACAAGGAATCGTAGCGGCTGTTCCAGCTGCGGTCGTAGTGTTTACGGATGACTCGGGCGCTGGCAAAGGCGTTGAAGTTGGCCCAGGCGTGCAGGAACAGTACGGCAAAGTCCGTACGGTTATGCAGCGTGAGGGCGAAGAGCGTGTACACGGCCACTACATATACGCAGGCGCGTTCGCGGTCGTCGGCCTGGGGACTGGAAGGGGTGACCAGGGTGAGGCGCTCGCTCTGGGCGAAGGCAAGGTCGGCAATGGCGTCACAGAGCTGGGCGTCGTCTGAGGGCTTGTACAGTTGGAGACAGTAGCGCTCGCCAGCGTATTTCTTCAGTGTTACCTCGCCATTGAGTTCCGGGACGGGATTGGGAAGTGCGGATTCGAAATAGCGGGAGTAATCGGCCTTCCCCTTGAGGAAGTCCAGTGCCAGGATGCAGTAGTCCCGGACGGAGGCTTCCACCACCATCTTCATGGGCGCATTTTCGTCAATCCGGCTTAATATTTCCGCTACACTTGCCATATCCGAAGTGTAAATATACGAAAATATCATTAATTTTGTACAAAAGAGCCACTATTATGAAGATTGTATTTCTGGATGCCATATCCATGGGAGATGTCTCCCTGGAAGAAATGGCCGCTTTGGGAGAACTGGTCTGTTATCCATCGTCTACCGCCGAAGAAGCCCGTGAGCGGGTAAAGGATGCCGATGTCGCCTGCTTGAACAAAGTGATTGTGGCCCAGGCTTTCCTGGACGCTGCCCCCAAGCTCAAGCTCATCTGCGAAGCCGGTACCGGCATCAACAATATCGATACGGCCCTGTGCGCCCAGCGCGGGGTGGCCGTGCGTAACGTGGCTGCCTATTCCACCGATTCCGTTGCCCAGACGGCCTGGATGCACATCCTCAATCTGCTGGGCAGGGCTTTCCATTATCAGGAATTCGTCACCAGCGGCGCCTACAGCAAGAATCCCGTGCACGTGGACTACGCTCATCCTTTCACAGAAATTGCCGGCAAAACGCTGGGCATCGTGGGGATGGGTGCCATCGGCCAAAAGGTGGCTTCGGTCGGCGTGGCTTTCGGCATGAAAGTCATCTACTATTCCACTTCCGGCACCGGCCACTGCAAGGATTATCCCTGTGTGTCCCTGGGGGAATTGCTGGACCAATCGGACGTTATCTCCATCCACGCGCCCTATAATGAGCGCACCGCCGGTCTTATCGGCTATGAGCAGTTCCGTCAAATGAAACCTTCGGCCGTTCTGGTGAACACCGGCCGCGGCGGCATTGCCGTGGAAGCCGATCTGGCCCGCGCCTTGGACGACGGTCTCATCGCCGGCGCCGCCCTGGATGTCTATGTGAAGGAGCCCCTGCCGCTGGACAGCCCTCTGATGCATCTCCGGCACCCGGAACGGCTCCTGTTCAGCCCTCACATCGCCTGGTACTCCCGCGAAGCCCGTGCCCGACTGGCCCACGAGATGGCGCAAAACATAGTGCGGTTTTTTGCATAGGGCATAACTCGTTGATTATCAACAATATAAAAATTTCTCTTGATACCAAATGGAATCAAGAGAAAAACTTAAATTGCTAATAATCAGCAGATTAGGATACGTGCGCTATTTCAGCCGAATGGAGGCGACGCCGGCCTTGTGGGTAGAGACGTTGCCGCATTCCAGTTCACGGGCGTCGATGTCACCGGCGCCGTTCACGGAGAAGACGGCCGATGCAGCCTTGCCGGAAAGCTCGGCATCGCCGGCACCGTTTACGCTCACATTGAGGTTCTGCACATCCAGGCCGGAAGCCTTGATGTCGGCGACACCGTTCACGGAGAGCATGAGGCCGGGAACCTGGACAGACACCATGCAGAGGTCACCTGCGCCGTTCACCTGGACCTTAAGGTCTTTGTCGGAGACATATGCGCCTTTCTGGTTCATATCGGCCGCACCGTTAAGGACAACGGATTCGGCGTAGGGGAGAGTGACGGCCACCTCGTACTTCTGGGCACGGATATTGGCGCCGTTCTTATGGGCAATGACAAGGACTCCGTCCTCGACCCTATAGTCAATATGCTCAAACACTTCTTCATTGGCGGTAACCACCACGGAGAAAGCATCGGACTGGGAGAAGGTCAGGTTCGACGAACCGTTGACCACGATGGAGGTGAAACCGGTCAGGTCCATGCTTTTCTCCACAACGGGGCCTTTGCAGCTGATGGTTTTCCCGTTACCGATATGGATGTTGATGCAGCTGGTGGCAAGGACCAGCGCGCACAGGGCAAACAATACTTTTTTCATATCTATTTTACGTTTTTGAATATACTTGCATCCAGGCCCAGCAGTTCCATCTTCTTCATGATGGAAGGGACTTCTTTCTGCAGGAATTCCTCCCTCTGGGTGTCCAGGATCTTGTTTTTGGCGTCGGGCGACACAAAGTAGCCGATGCCGCGCTTGTTGTAGATGATACCCTCTGCGGTGAGTTTTTCGTACACTCGCATGACGGTGTTGGGGTTCACGCCGATGTCGGCGCCGTATTCACGGACAGACGGGATTCTGTCGTCCGCCTTCAGTGAGCCGCTCAGGATGCCCTCGCAGAACACATCGGCTATCTGAAGATAGATGGGTTTTTCACCGTGGAAGTCCATAATACTAATGTTTTAAGGTTTTCAGGCGCCAGTAGATGCCGCCGGCCAGGCCTGCAGCGATGGCTGCGCTGGCCCATGTTGTAATTCTGAGAACCTGGCGGATGTATACTTCGGCCTCGGCAAAATCATTCACTTCGACATGATACTGTGTGTTGATGCCCAGGAAGGAGAACACAATGGAGAAGAGGGTGGACAGCAGGAAAATGATCACAAAGCCAGCGAGAATCTTATTCTTTTTGAAGATAAGGCCGCACAGCAGAAAGAAAAGGAAATTGGCGGCAACGCCCACGATGAAAGCAGGAACGAAAGCCCACAGATTCCAGTTGGTGGCATAATCCACATTGACGTCGGCAATCTGCGAGGCCAGTTCACGGAATCCGTTTCCTACGCTGTGCAGCATGGAGACGCCCACGGTGGTATCTACGGAAGCAACCAGAAGATCGGCCACAAAATACACGCCCACAAACAGCAGGGGAAGGATGAGGATGGTCATCAGGACCATGGACAGCCACTTCTCGAAGGTGGAAGCCGGAACCATGAGCCAGGCGCTGCCCTTACGTTTGTCGGTAAGATAACCGTAAGTGCGGGTCTGATACAGCTCCAGGGCCGTGAATGCCACAAAATAGACTACGAAACGGGCGGCGAGTCCGGGACCCTGCCAGCCATTCCCGAAGATGAGGTTGAAGCCGACCGTGATAATATACAGGATGAGGCCGGACAGGCCGATGCCGATAGCCGCCTTCACATGATTCCGCCACATCTGGGTGAAATCGTATTTGAAATAGTTCCAGAAACGCTGGCCGTTAAAAACTTCACTTTTCATAAGGCAACTACTTGGCAAATAAGGATTTAACTACATCTTTATGGGCATGCACAGCATTGAAGAGGGCTTCCAGGTTCACCTTGGATTCCTCTCCAGTGGTGTTGGGATATACCTGGATGGCGCCGGCGGGGGTGTGCTCCATGTACAGGGCTTCGGGATGGATCTGGGTCCCGTAGTCGAAGAAAAGTTTCCGGCTGATTTCCTCCAGGGAAGCGTTCACCAGAACATCTTCCTTGTCCAGGATGATGATGGGATCGATGATATCCTCCAGGTCACGCACCTGGTGGGTGGAGATGATCACCGCGCTGTCCTCGGCCGTATATTTCATAATGGCCTTGCGGAACTGGCTCTTGGAAGGGATGTCCAGGCCGTTGGTGGGCTCGTCCATGTAATAATGGCGAGCGTTGCACGCAAGGGCGAAGGCAATCCAGGTCTTTTTGAGCTGGCCAGCGCTCATGGTATCCATCATCTGATTCTCGTCCACCTCGAATTCCCGCAGGATCTGCATGTATTTGAAGTGGTCGTAGGTGGGCCAGAGTGCGCCGGTTTCCAAACCGAAGCGTAGTGCCCGGTTGTGCACGGGCGCCACTTCGTCGGGCAGATAGAACTGTTCCGAGAGCAGGGAAGGCTCACGATTGAAAGGATCACGACCATCGGTTTCGATGGTGCCAGCCTGGGGCTTCTTGAGCCCGCACAAGAGGGTGAGCAGGGTGGTTTTGCCCACACCGTTCTCTCCCAGGAGGCCATAAATGTTGCCTCCCTTGAGCTCCATGGAGATGTTTTTGAGCACGCCTTTGGAGCCGTAACTGAAGGATAAGTCTTTTACGCTGATCATATCTTTGTGGTGTATTAGTTCATTAGTACACTGCAAAGGTAGTAAGAAAAATGATAACTGCAAATTAATTTACACTTTTTTGCAAAAAAAACTGCGTCCCGGGAAGAGACGCAGTATATAATAGAGGTATAAACCTGTGTATTACCAGCCCAGAACGTAGGCGAAGATGAGCGGTGCAACAATGGTGGCATCGCTTTCCACAATAAACTTGGGCGTTTCGGGAGCCAGCTTGCCCCAGGTGATTTTCTCGTTGGGAACGGCACCGGAATAGGAACCGTAGGAGGTGGTGGAATCCGAGATCTGGCAGAAATAGGCCCAGAGGGGAGTGCCTTCCCAGCCCAGATCCTGCTCCATCATGGGAACGCAGCAGATAGGGAAGTCACCGGCGGTACCGCCGCCAATCTGGAAGAAGCCCACGCCGGGAGCGTTCTTCTTGTACCAGTCTACCAGGAACATCATCACCTCCACGCCCTGGATGACCATGTGGGGGTCATATTCGCCACGAATGACGTGGGCGGTGAAAATGTTACCGGTGGTGCAGTCTTCCCATGCGGGGCAGATGATGGGGATGTTCTTCTCACAGGCTGCCATTACCCAGCTGTCCTTGGGATCAATCTCATAGTACTGCTCCAGGACGCCGCTGCGCAGCATCTGATAAATGAATTCATAGGGGAGGTATCTCTTGCCCTCGGCCTTGGCCTTGTCCCAAACTTCCACCAGGTGCTTCTCCAGACGGCGGAAGGCTTCTTCCTCGGGGATGCAGGTATCGGTTACACGGTTGTAGTGGTTGTTGATGAGCTCCTGCTCCTGGGCGGGAGTGAGGTCACGGTAACCGGGGACTCTGTAATAGTGGTTGTGGGCCACCAGGTTCATGATGTCTTCCTCCAGGTTGTTGGCGCTGCAGCAGACGAAGGAAATCTTGTCCTGACGAATCATTTCGGCCAGGGAAAGACCCAGCTCGGCGGTACTCATGGCACCCGCCATGGCCAGGAACATCTTACCACCCTTGTTCAGGAGGTCTTCATAGGCTTTTGCAGCATCTACCAGGGCTGCTGAATTGAAATGACGGTAGTTGTGAAGGATGAATTGAGAGATAGGTCCCTTTTCCATTTTTAAAACGTGTGGCAGCAGGCGAAACCAGTCCGTGGTCTCCAACCTCTGCGATTTCGATTGCAAATTTAGGAAAAAAATAGTAAATTCGCATTGTTAAAAACGTGTAAAGCCATCTAAAACCTTAATAATTATGAAGAAATTACTTCTTGTCATTGCTGCCATACTCGGCCTGGCCGTGGTAGCAGCTGCACAGCCCCGCGCCATTGGTGTGCGCGCCGGTTACGGTGCCGAACTTTCCTACCAGCACACCCTGGGTGGCAACAACTTCGGTGAAATCGACCTGGGTTGGAACTCAGGTGCCTTCAGCGCCGGTCTTGCCTATGATTTCTCCGTTGCCCCCGTTGGCCCGCTTAATTTCTATGTTGGTCCTCAGGTGCAGATTGCCTTCGTCAATGGTGGCGGTGTCGGTGTTGGTGCCGGCGCACAGCTGGGTTTGGAGTACTGCTTCGATTTCCCCCTGCAGCTTTCCCTGGACTGGAAACCTACGTTCTACTTTGTTCCCGCCACTGCATTCGGCTGGTCCAGCATCGCCCTGGGTATCCGCTATCTGTTCTAGCAGATTTTTCTTAGAGAGAGTATAAATAAAATCCCGCAGACATCGGCAATCAAATCAGTCTGCGGGATTTTATTTGTGCTCTCTGATGTAAACTATCCGCCGATGAATTCGCGGATCATGGAGGTAGCGGGGATTTCGCGGTCGCTCACAGGCGTGAAGTAGTGGATGAATTTGAGGAGCCTGTGCGCCTCGGCATACTCGGCACAGTTCTGCGGCACGCTGCGCAGGATGGGCTCGGCGTGATTCTTGAGCACGGCGAACTCGATGAGGTAGGAGCTGTTGAACATCTCGTCGGCCATCTCCTGGAAAGGATAAATCCACTTTTGCTCGGCGTCCAGTACGTTCTGCCAGTTGGAAATGGATTCCCGGGCGGTGAACGCACCTTTGTTATAGTCTCTCACGATGCGGCGCAGCAGGCGATTGTCGCTGGTGGGAATCATGTTGTGGTCGTCCAGCAAGGTTCCCGTGATGGTGTTGATGAAGATGCGGAACTTGGCGCTCTCCGGAATCTGGTCTGTAAGGGCAGGATTCAGGGCGTGGATGCCTTCGATGAGCAGCAGGCTGCCTTCTTCCATCTTGAGCACTTTTCCATTGTACTCCCGCAGGCCCGTGACAAAGTTGTACTCCGGGACAGAGACTTCCTCTCCGCCAATAAGCTTCATGATGTCCTGCTCCATCAGGGCATGGTCCACGGTGTCGAAGTTGTCGAAGTCGTAGGAGCCGTCGGGGAATTTAGGCGTTTCCACGCGGTTCACAAAGTAGTCGTCGGTACTCACGGAGATAGGCTTGAGACCACACGCCTTGAGCTGGATGGCGAGTCGCTTGCAGAAAGTGGTTTTTCCGGAAGAGGAAGGGCCGGTGATGAGCACCACCTTCAGCGGATTCTCGCAGCGGTGGCGTCGGTCGATTTCCTCGGCTATCTTTACAATCTTCTTCTCCTGGAGGGCCTCCGCTATCTGGATAAGCTCGCTGGCGCGGCCGTGCAGGAAGGCCTCATTCACATCTCCCACCGTGCTCAGGCCCATGATGATATTCCAGCGCAGGGCTTCCTTGAATATTTCAAATGTCCTGGGCTGATCCACAAAGGCGGCCAGGCGGGAAGGATCCTCGTGGGAAGGGACCTGCAGCAGAAACCCGTCGTGGTAAGGAGCGATGCCCCACACCTTCAGATAACCCGTGGAGGGCACCAGTTTACCATAATAATAATCTACGGTATCTCCCAGCGTGTAATAGTCCGTATAGGCCTCACCGCTGGTTTCCAGCAGTTTCACTTTGTCGTCGAATCCGGCCTTGCGGAATTCCTTGAGGGCGCGGTCCGTCTGGACGTCGTAGCGATGGAAAGGCATATCCTTTTGGACCAGCTCCTTCATGCAGGCCTCCAGTTTCTGAAGATCTTCCGGCGTCACCTCGGTGCCATCGGCCTTCCTCAAATGGCAGAAATAGCCGTGGGAAATGGGATGCTCAATATAGAGCCTGGAGCCCGGGAAACAGTCTACCGTGGCCTTGTACAGCAGAAAATACAAAGAGCGGCAGTATACACGCATGCCGCTGGATTCCCGTACATCGATAAATTCGATGTCTTTGTTCTGGTACACTTTGAACTTGAGGCCCTGGGACACATTGTTCACTTTGGCCGATACAATGGGGTAGGGTCTGTGACAGTCAAATTCCTGCAGCATCTGCAGCAGGGAAGTACCTTCCGGGAAGCGTTTGCTTTCGCCCGTGTTTTTGCAGTAGACTTGTACCATGGGAGGGGAGTCTTAAAGTTTAATTTCTTGCTGTTCCAGATAATTGACCACGTCGGCCACGGTCTCGAAGGTGGCCAGGGCCTGATCCGGGATTACTATTCCGTACTGGTCCTCGATACGCATGAGCAGCTGAAGGATGTCCAGGGAATCGGCCCCCAGATCCTTCTTGATGAGGGATTGCGGTGTAATCTTGGAAGGGTCCAGACGAAGCTGCTTCGCCAGGATGGTCTGCACTTTTTCAAACATAAGGTAGGTTTTAGTCTTCGTAATGTTCGTATTTCGCGATTTCGGTTTCAATCTTGGCCGACAGGCCGGACACCTCCATCTTGTAGGCCTGCTCGATGCATTTTTCCACCGCTACGGCCTTGGAGGATCCATGTCCCTTCACCACCACCTTGGAAGTGCCCAGGAGCACGCTGCCGCCATAGTTCTGGTAGTTCATGAACTCCTTCATGCCGGCAAACATCTTTTTCATGAGGAGGGCTCCCAGCTTGTACAGCGTGCGGCTGTAGATTTCCTTCTTGAGCTTACCCAACAGTTCCAGGGCCGTTCCTTCGGTGGTCTTCACCAGCACGTTGCCGGAGAAACCGTCGGCCACCACCACCTGATAGTTGCCGCTCAGCAGGTCCCGGCTCTCCATATTGCCCACGAAGTTCACGGAAGAGGTCTCCTGCAGCAGCTGATAGGTCTCCCGCCGGATGTCATCTCCTTTCTCGGCCTCTTTTCCCACATTGAGCAGCGCCACGCGAGGTTTGGGCACGCCGTACACGTTCTCCATATAAAGGGACGCCATGATGGCGAACTGACGCAGATGGGCCGATGTCACCTCTACGTTGGCACCGCTGTCGCAGATGCCCACGATACCGCCGTCCATGGTGGGGAGGATGGGACAGAAGGCCGGGCGGATGATGCCCGGAATGCGGCCCAGACGCACCAGCGTGCCGGTCACCAGGGCTCCGGTAGAGCCCGTAGAAACCATGGCGGCGATGTCGTCGCGGTCCCGCAGCATGATGATCCCTTTCATCATGGAGGAATTGCGCTTGAGGCGAACCACATCGGTGGGTTTTTCGTCGCAGCCGATGACCTCCGGAGCATCCACAATCTCCAGTCGGGAGGCATCGTAAGCCTTGCCTTCCAGTGTCTGGCGCAGAATGGCCTCGTCTCCCGTGAGGATCACGTGCAGGTCGGGGTTCTTGGCCAGGGCGGCCAGGGCGCCGTCCACCGGAGCCTGGGGGCAGTGGTCTCCGCCGAAGCAGTCTACAATAATCTTAATCATAGCGTTTTAACATATGAGCGGTAGCGCTTGCACTCTTCCCGCTTGAAGCGGCGCCACTGGTTAAGGATGGCGTAATTGTCTTCCAGATTCAGGTTGGTGTCGGCCCATTTGAGGCGGGGATTATCCTGCAGCATCTTCATAATGGCCAGGGAAAGGGCGCCGGATACACCCCGGTTCAGGTATTCGGGATCCACGCCCACCAGGCACAGGTCCAGGATGTCGGGGTTCTTGATGTAGTACAGAAGCTTGAGGAGGGTGAGGGGCGTGTATTTGCCGCGGGTACCCACCAGCGCAGGAGCCAGGCCGGGGAAAGACAGGCCGAAGCAGACGATTTTTTCGTTCTGGTCCAGGATGACGGCCGTATGCTTGGGGCTGATGACCATGGCGAAGTTTTCCAGCACCAGCTTACGCATGCCCTGGGTGAAGGGGACCGTGCCGTACAGCCCTTCATAAGAGACGTCAAGCAGGTCAAAGATACCGTCGGCATATTTCTTCAGCAGGTCCGGTCCGCTTTTGGCCGTTCCGTAATGCAGTTTATAGCGCTTGAAGATAAAGGCTACCAACTGTTCCATTTCCAGGAAGGACTCCTGGTTCTCGGGGCCGTACAGACGGCTGGCCGTCCAGTCAATCTCCTTCCTGTATCCCAGGGCCTCCACGTGGTCCTTATAATAGCTGAAATTGTAGTTTTCCTCAAAGGTGGCAGGCTCTTCAAAGCCCTCTACCAGCATGCCCTCGCGCTCCAGGTCGGAGAAATTGAGCGGCCCCACCACGGTGTCCATTCCCTTGGCCCGGGCCCATTCTTCGGCCGTGGCAAAAAGGGCTCTGGAGACTTCCAGGTCGTCAATGGCGTCAAAACGGCAAAAACGGCAGCGTTTTTCTCCGTTCTTGGCGTTGGCGTCCTTCTGGATAATGCACTGGATGCGGCCGGCGGGAACGCCGTCCTTATAGGCCACAAAAAAAGTCCATTCACAGCTGTCCCTGTATACATAATCCTTGCGGAACATCTTGCGCTCATCGGCATACAGCGGCGGCACAAAATAGGGATTTCCCTTGTACAGGTCCAGTGCAAAGTTCAGAAAGACTTTCTGCTCCTTCCTGGTCTTTACTTCTTTGACTTCAATCATATTACCTGTGTTTGGCGTGGAAACAGACGCCCACACCGTTGGGGCCGCAGTGGCTGCCGGCGGTGGGATTCACGTCCACAAAGACGATATCCTGCTTGCCGTACTTGTTCTCGATCATGGAGGCAATGTTGCGGGCTATTTCGGGAGAATCGGTATGGCCGATGCAGATGCGGTGCTTCTCCAGATCTTCTCCCAGTACTCCTACTTTGTCCACCAGATAGGTCACGGCATTGAGCCGGCCCTTGGCCGTACCCACGGAAACCATCTTGCCCTCCTGGCTCATGTGGATGAGGGGACGCACGCCGATAAGGGTGCCCATGGTGGCCGCCAGGCCGCTCACACGGCCGCTGCGACGGAAGAATTTGAGGTCGTCGGCAAAGAAATACATGGCAAACTTGTCCACTTCGGTCTTGGCCCATTCCAGGATTTCGTCCAGCGTTTTGCCAGCCTTCACCAGGTCTCCCACTTCCCGCACAATGGCGTAACTGATGGTGGTAATGCCCTTGGTATCAATCTCCTCGAAGCGGGCTTTGGGATAATCGGCCTTGAGCTCGGCAACAGCCTGGTCCATGGCATCGAAGGTATTGGTCATGGCCCGGGAGAAATGGACATACAGGATTTCGTTGCCTTCTATGAAATCCTTGATGAAATAGTTCTTGTACTGATCCTTGGAGATGGCACTGGTGGTGGGTAGGACGCCTCCACGCAGTACATCATAAAAGGCATGCGCATCGAAGGTCTTGAAGTCCACGTAGGGATAGGTGGTCTTGGCGTCGATGCTGTAAGGCATGGAAATGAGTTTGTAACCGTACTCCGCAGCAAGTTCCGGGGTAAAATCGGTGTCAGTGTCGGTGTAAAGTTTTAACATAATACAAGGATATAATCATATACGGGCTGTCCACCGTCCAGAAGGATGACTTCTGTCATGGGACAGGCTTTTTCCAATTCATTTTTAAGCCGGGCGGCTTCGTCGGCGGGAGCATCGGCCCCGGAGAGCAGGATGAGGATGTCGGACGCTCCGGCATTCAGTTTTTGGGCCAAGTCCAGTACGGCATCTTTCCGGCTGTCCTTTGCCGTGAGGATTTCCTTGCCGCTGAAGCCCAGGTATTGCCCGGTCCTGGCCTGGTCGGTGTCCCGGATGGCGCGGGAGATGGATCCTGTGGTAACGGATGCGGCCGCGGCTTTGAGGGTTTCCACCAGCTGGTCCAGGGGCTGGTCGGTGTCCAGATTGGCCAGGGCATAATAGCCTTCTCCCAGGGTTTTTGTGGGGATGACCACAATCCGGGAGTCTTTGTACAAATCGGCCGCCTGGTTGGCTGTGAGGATGATGTTGCTGTTGTTGGGGAACACCAGGATGACATCGGCATTCACGGCGTCAAACGCCTCCAGAAAGCGCTCCACGGAGGGGTTCATGGTCTGGCCACCCTCAATCACCTGGTCCACGCCCATTTCCATAAAGGCGGCGGTGAGACCCCGGCCGGCGGCGACAGTCACCAGGCCCATGGGCTTGCGAGCGCGTTTGAAACGCTGGTCCATATGGTTCTCGTGGTGCTGCAGGGTCATATTCTCTACCTTGATGGTGAGGAATTCGCCCCACTCCCGGCACTTGGTAAGGATGGCACCGGGGTCCTTGGTGTGCACGTGCACCTTGATGATGCTGCCGTCCCGGAAGAATACCAGGGAATCTCCCCGGGAGGCCAGCCAGTCATGGATCACGGACTCGTCAAAAGCGTCCAGGTCCACCTTGCAGCGCTGCAGACGCAGCAGGAATTCGGTGCAGTAGCCGAATTCCAGGACGCTGTCCTCGGTGAAGGCGTCGAAGTCCACGGAAGGATGAGATTTCTCCACTCCGCCTTGGGCTTCGGTCGAAATGACAGCGGGGGTCTCTCCGTGCAGGGCGGCACGCATGCCCTCGGCGATACACAGGAGGCCTGCGCCGCCGCTGTCCACTACGCCGGCCTTTTTGAGCACGTCCAGGAGCTCCGGCGTGTGCTGGAGGGAAAGGTCCATGCCGGCGATCCAAAGGTCGAAGTATTCTTCCAGGCTGATGGAGCCCTTGGCCGCCTCCACGCCTTCCCTCAGCACGGTGAGGATGGTTCCTTCTACAGGCTGCGAGACAGCGTGATAGGCCTCGGACACCGCCGCCTGCATGGCTTCGGCAAAAGCCGGGCAATCGGCCTCCTTAAGGCCTTTGAATCCTTTGGACAGGCCTGCAAAGATGCGGGAAAGGATGACGCCGGAATTGCCCCTGGCCCCCATCAGCATACCCTTGGAGACAGCATCGGCCGTTTCTCCAAGAGTGGGCATGATGGCGGCGTGGCAGCCGGCTTCCATGGTCATATACATATTGTCGCCGGTGTCGCCGTCGGGAATAGGGAACACGTTGAGGTCGTTGATGGCCCCACGGTCCTGCGCCAGACGGGCGGCACCGCCGCGAATTAAGTTCAGGTATAGTTCGGAGTTCAGGTTCATTCGGGAATACGGAAAGTTTTGCGGAAGAAAGGTATCTTCACCAACTTACGGAAAATCCACGGCTGCAGCGAATACGTGATGAGGATGGTGGAAGCCATGCCGATGAGCGTAATGAGACCGATGGAATGGATGGACGGATGCGTGGCGAAGATGAGGGAGAAAATGACGATACCCAGCACCAGCGCACTGTAGACGATAGCCACTTTATGGTATTCCAGCATGGAATTCTCTCCCGTCCTGGCCTCGGCCAGCAACCCTTCCATCACAAATATACTGTAGTCTACGCCAATGCCGTACACAAAGGTGGCGATGACAATGTTAATCAGGTTGAATTCCAGCCCCAGCAGCGCCATGAAGCCCTGCATCACATACCAGGACACGAACATGGGCAGGAAAGCGATAAGGGATATCCAGATGTTGCGGAAACTGATCAGCAGTACCAGCAGCACAAACAGACTGGAAATCCACAGGGTGGTGCTGAAGTCGTCGTGCACCACTTCCACCAGGTCCCGGCAATAATAGAAGGGCTCCAGGACAAAGATATGGGGCAGGGCAGTGAGGCATGCCCACACGGTTTCCTGATCCTTGGGCTCATAGGCAACGTCCGTGAACACCATGTATCGGCCATTCTCCTGCCGTTCCACATAATTGGAGAGCAGTCCCTGGGGGATAACGCCGGACTCAAAAAGGTTGCCGGGCTCATACTTGGCCGTAATGATGTTCAGGAAGGGATCGAACAGATTGTAAGGCAGGCTGTTGTCGTGGGCGGCGGAACCCAGGTCCCGCTTGAGGCGGGCCACCCGCTGCTTGCTCCAGAAACGGTTCCATGCGCCGATGCGGACTTTCTGGTCATGTGTAGATTGCATCAGCAGCCGGGTAACGGGGCTGTAGGCCTTGACCAGGCCGGCCTGCTGCAGGGAATCCAGGACAGGGAAGAGGTCCTTGTTATAATCCAGGGCTGCATCCAGGCTGTTGTTGTCCCATGCGGCAAAGTAGATATGGCCGTAGCCGTCGGCATTGGTACGGTTGTACAGTTCGGTGCTTTCTACCAGTTCGGGGTCGTCGTAATCCAGATTGCGAAGATCGCTGTCGAATCTGACGCGGGAACTGAAGACAACGCCCACCACAATGACCACCAGGAGCGTGCCGATTATCCATTTGTTGCGGTCCCAGGGAAGCCGGTTGATGCGTTCGATGAGCGGGAAACCGTGATTGCGCTTATACTTGATTTGGCTGGGCTTGAGGAAGTGGGGAAGGAACACCAGTACAAAGAAGGTGTTACCCAGCAGGGCCAGGGTGGCGAACAGGCCGAAGTCCCGGAGGAGGTCGCTCTCTGTGAACAGCAGGCCCATGAAGGCGCCCACGGTGGTGATGCAGCCCAGGACAACGGGTGTGCTCTCGTCACGGAGCATTTTCTCCACATCTCCCACATAATAGAAATGGATGAGCACGTGCACGCAGTAGCTGATGGCTACGCCCAGGATAATGGCCCCCAGCCCCATGGCCATCAGGGACATATAGCCCTTAATCCAGTACATGCACGCCATAGAAAAGATGGAGCCATAGAGGACCGGCAGGATCTGATGCAGGATGAAGCTCAGGTGGCGGAAGCTGAACATCATGATGAGCAGAATGAGGAGCAGGGACAGGCCCACGGTCCAAACCAGATCCCGCTTGATGGTACCGGCATTGGATACGCTACCCTGAGGATTGCCGTGTACCAGCACCCGCATGTCGGGATGGGAAGCCTCATACTCTTTCTGGCATTTTTTGATGAGATTCACAAGCCGGGTGGCCTTCCCGGAATTGGTAGAAGGGAAAGACGGGGCTACAAAAGCCAGGGCAACACTCTTGTCCATGCAGAAGAAATGGCCGTCCAGCATGTTGAAACCGCCCATCATGCCTTCGGCTCCCAAGAATTCATTCAGGAACAGGCTGCGGATGTTGAGCGGGTCCATGGTGACCATCTGGGTGTCGTCTCCGGTCTCGTCTTCCATGATGAGGTGGGCGTTTTCCACCATTTGGGCCGATATGGCCTCCCGTGTCGTGACCTTTTCCAGGGCAGCGTACCAGGAGGTGTCCACAAAGGAAGGGAGATGCTCCAGGCCGAATTCCATGGCACCCATGGCCGAATTCAGGTCCAGCGATGCCAGCACGCCGGAAATGTAGTGCGTGGCCGAATCCCTTTCTTCCAGCATGTTGCAGAATTCCTCCACCGCATTGCCCAGCAGCAGGGGATTCACCGGGTTCAGGCTGTCCCGGGACGTAACCTGAACAAAGATTTTGTCGATGAGTTCAATGTCGCTGAAAGCCACTTCGTTGGCGCCGGACGAGCGCGGCAGCAACTTCATAATGTCTTCCTCGAAGCGCAATTTGGCTCCAAACCAGCCAAATACAAGCGTACTGGCCACCAGTAACGCCCACATGAGGGATTTATGGCCCCGGAAGAAATGATATATCGGCAGAAAAACCCTGTGCATGCTGCTTGCTTGTAAAATTGTATTTTACAAATATACATATTTTTTCCCATTTGGCCACAAAAAAGCCCCGTCCGGTGTCCGGACGGGGCTCACTCATCAATGGTTTGAGCCGCAGCTACTCCATAGCGGCATAGATGCGGGCGCGAACCTCTTCGATGGTGCCCACACCGTCAATCTCCTTATAAAGGCCTGCGGCTTTGTAATAGGCGATGAGGGGCTCGGTCTTGGCGTGGTAGGTTTGAATGCGGTTGTTCACCACTTCCTCACGGGCGTCATCGGCACGGCCTTCCAGAGCGGCCCTGTGGGCAATGCGTTCATGAATGAGGGCGTCCGGAATCATGATGGATACGCAGGCAGTGACTTTCTCTCCCCGTTTGGCCAGCATGTCCTTGAGGGCATCGGCCTGGGCCAGGGTGCGGGGAAAACCGTCCAGCAGGAAGCCGTCCACGCCTTTCACGCTCTGGAATTTAGATTCAATCATGCCTTCCACCACTTCGTCGGGAACCAGGTTGCCGCCCTCAATGAGGGCCTTGGCCTGCAGGCCCAGTGGTGTACCGGCAGCGATTTCGCTACGAAGAAGTTCACCGGTAGAGAGATGGCAAAGGTTGTAGCGCTCTACCATAGCGCCGGCCTGTGTGCCTTTTCCGGCTCCGGGAGGGCCGAAGAGAACATAGTACTTCATAAGCTATTCGTCTAATACGTAAATATCCTTGATGTTGCGGCCCAGCTCGTCATAATCGAGGCCGAAGCCAACGATGAAACGGTTGGGAATCTCCATGGCAACGTAATCCAGCTTCACATCCTTCTTGTACACCTCGTTCTTGAGCAGCAGGGTGCACACGCGGGCATCCTTAACCTTGTGCTCCTTGAGCTGATCCATCATGGCCACGATGGTGCCGCCGGTATCCACAATATCCTCCACCACAATCACGCGCTTGCCTTCCAGATGGGCGGGCAGCGGGACCTCGGTCTTCACCACACCCGTAGAGGTGGTGCCGGCATAAGAGGAAAGTTTGCAGGCCTTGAGCACCAGCGGGAACTGGACGCGCTTGAGGAGTTCGGCCGCAAAGATAACGGCACCGTTCAGGGTGCAGATCATCACAACGGGATCTTCGTCGGTGGCTCCGGCATAATCCTGGTTCAGACGCTCGGCTACGGCGTCGATAGCCTTCTCTATGTCCTTGTTGGGAATGAACATCTTGAAGGTTTTGTCGTGGAGACGAATCTTTTTTTCCATGGGAAAATCGGTTAAAACATACAAATATACTATAAAACACGCAAAAAAGCAGCTAAAACAGCACAAGTTATCAACAATGCTTGTGGAATGTGGAAACGGCTTGCTAACTTGTAGCATGAGAAAAGCATTGATTTGCCTGTTTTTGGCGTTGTTTGCCCCTTTTGCACAGGCACAGGAAGAATCCATTGTCAAGGCCGCCCTTTACCTTTCCGGCGCAGCCTCTCCTGAAGAAATTCCCGCCGACTGGACAGACCGGCTGGAGGACGCCCGCACGGTACGGATCAACAGCCCGCATCTGAGGCCCGGCGTGCTGCTCACAGACTACCAGGTGGCTTGTGTCCTGGATTACCGCGCAACCTTCGGGGATATCCTCTCCTGGGAAGAACTGGCGCTGGTGGACGGCTTCTCCCGGGAGGCCGTGGAGGCACTTCGGCCCTTCCTCTCGCTGGCATCGGACCGTCTTCCGGGGCAGGCCGATACCGCACGGCTTAAAGCCACCGCCCTGGTAAGAACCACGCTCTCTACAGTAGGGGTTAAGGCAAAGGCTGTGGCAGAGCATTGGCGGGCCGGGGCAGCCTGGAGGGGAAAGGACTGGAGCGCCTATGCCGAGGGGCAGTGGGGCCGAAGCCGGGTGCTGGCCGGAGACTTCCATACCCGTTGGGGGCAGGGGCTGGCTGCCTGGACAGGTTTTACCATGGAAAGCCTTTCCACCATCGATGCTTTTGTAAAAAGGTCCACGGGCTTGTCTCCGGTATGGTCCTATTCTCCCGCTTCCACGCACAGGGGTGTAGCCTATGAATACTCCGGGACCCGTCTGCGGGCATCGGCCTTTGTGGCAATGGGAGAGGACTTCGGTGCACATCTGGATTATTTGTGGAGGAATGGACAAGCAGGTATCACAGCGACACTTATAAATGGTAATTATACGGTTTCTTTAGATGGAAGACACAACCGTCGAGGTCTGGATCTGGTGGGAGAAATGGCTTATAGAAACCGTTCTTTTGCCGGAAAACTGGCCGCCCGTGGAAAGTGGGGAGAAGCCTGGAAATGGGCAGCTCAGGGCCGGGTCATTCCCAGCCGTTTCTCCGGGAAAAAGTATGGGGAGTATGCCCTGGCCTGCGGCATGAATTACCTGCAGCGGGACAGCCATTTGCTGTCCTTTACGGCCGATGCCTCGCTGCTTCCCATTCCCGGCGGAGATCCGCACCGGTTCCAACTGCGGGTATATGGAATATGGCAATGGACGCTATCTCCGGCCTGGCTGCTGGACTTTCGTTTCACTGAACGGTACCGCAATTATGAAGCCTCCAGGACGGATCTCCGGATAGACGTGAAGGCTACATCTGCGCCCTGGCTGGGTGTCTGGCGGGCCGAGGCCGACTATTGTGAAAAATGGGGCTTCCTCAGTTATTTGGAGGGCGGATATAAGAATGAAATATCGGCCCTATTCTTGCGTGTGACAGGTTTTTTGATTCCCCAATGGAGTGCTCGCATCTATTGCTACGAACGCGACGCCGCAGGCACTTTTTCCGTCCCTGCCTACAATGGCCGCGGCGTGGCGCTGTCCCTCGTCGGCTCCTACAAACTGCTCATCGGCCGCCGTTTCCGCCTCAAAGCCAACCTCCGCGCCGCATATCAAATGAGAGCCGGTCAAAAACCGGCTCCCACTCTGAATTTGCAATTGCAAGGTGATCTTTAGCGTTTTCCCACTTTCAGGCGCTGACCGATGTTGATGCGGTCGCTCTTGAGGTTGTTCCAGCTCTTGAGCTGTTTCACGGTACAGTGGTATTTCTTGGCAATCTTGCCCAGACTGTCACCGGATTTCACCTTGTAATACACCCACTGGCCGGTTCCGGCAGCGCTCGCACGCGTTGTAGGAACGGGACGGCCGGCAACGGTTTCGCGTCCGTCCTGCACCTTGGCGGTGAACAGGACATCGGCCTTGTACCGGTAAATGGAGTCCTGCATATCCAGGAAGGCGGCCGTATAGTTGAAAGGAAGGCGCAGCACTTCCTCGGACTGCGCGCCGGGGATGATGTCGGTATAGTACTGAGGGTTCAGATCCCTGACATCGTCCAGGGGAATCCCCAGCACCTCACTGATTTGACGGAAGTGTAAGTTCTTGTGGATGTGGAAGGTATCTACGTACACGGGCAAAGACACCGGATCCGGCCTCAGGCCGTATTCGTTGGCATAGCGGAAGGCGTACATGGCCCCCACCATGGCCGGCACGTAGCCGCGGGTCTCGCGCGGAAGGTATTCGTACACAGACCAGAAATCCGTACGTCCGCCGGCGCGCTTGATGGCCTTATTCACGTTGCCGGAGCCGCAGTTATAGGCCGATATAGCCAGCGGCCAGTCGCCGAAGATGCGGTAGGCGTCGCGGAAATAGCGGGCTGCGGCATCCACGGACAAGATGGGATCCATCCGTTCGTCGGTAAAGGAATTTACCCGAAGACCATAATTGAGGGCCGTGCGGTACATGAACTGCCACATCCCCTTGGCGCCCACGCGGGATTCGGCCCGGGGATTCATGGCACTCTCGATAATGGCCACATACTTGAGCTCCAGGGGAAGGTCGTACTGCCGGAAGGCTTCCTCGAACAGCGGCATGTAATACTGAGCCAGTCCCAGCATCTCTCCCATCTTGGTGGGCATCTTCTCCGAGTAAAGAATCATGTAATTCTTCACGGTCTCGTTGTAGGGGAGGGAGATGAAGGAATGCATCTGCGCCAGGCGCTGCATGAGAACGGAATCCGGTACATCGGTGGTAAAGCGCACGGAATCCATGTTGTACTGTTCACGGCCCAGGGTACGGCTCTGGCGATGCATATACCATTGGCCCAGCAGGGTATCGGTATTGGGCGTGGTATAGTCCTCCAGGCCGGCCGACACCTTGTTCTCGTTCTCTCCGGAAAGCTCTTCCTCGATGATTTCGCGTTCCGCTTCCTCGGACCGGTAAGTGGCAATCTCGGCCTCCAGAGCCTCAATCTGCCTGCGCAGCTGCTCGTTTTCCTCCAGCAGCTGTTTCCGGTTTTTACGGCCGTCCGGTGCGGCGAAGACAATACCGGCTGCAAGGAACAGGCAGGCGGCGGATATCAGGTATTTTCTCATTCTCATTAAAATCTAATGCCGATGGACAAGCCCATGGCGGGAGCCGATGCGTACTGGACGGGCACCAGCGAAGGGGAAACATTGAGGGAAATCTGGTCGTTAACCTCGAAGTCCTGCATATAGGCAAATACATTGGCGTCCACTATCTGAAGCACGTACGCAACGGCCGTAAACAGCACGGAATAATCTCGGAAACGACGGTACGAATCTCTGTAATACTTGGCAGTCTCGGCACTCTGGGGCGGCCTTTCCACGCCTTCTTCGTCGGTGGTGGCCATGTTGTGGATCCACTTCCAGCGATGGTACTGCATGTTGTTTTCTATCCAGAAGTGAGCGCAGCCGGCCATCAGACCCCAGTAGATGGGCACTTTCCAGAATTCTCCGTTATACACCTGCCCCAGGCCGGGCAGCAGGATGGAGTAGAAGGTGGATTTGGAAGGATCGGGATGCCGGGTGCCCTTGTAGGAGATCACACCGTCCATCAGCGATCCCCACCACACCAGGCCTGCCCCGGCAAAAGCCAGTGTCCTGTAGGTCTTATACTTGTCTTCTCCCGTACTCTGGTACAGCTTGTTGAAGTGGACGCCGCCGTAGATGCCGGCGCCGATTCCGCCATACACCACGGGCAGTTTCCAGTACTGCTTGTGGTAGATCTGGTTTCCTCCCAGGAACACGGCAGAGCCGATGGTCAGGGTTTTGAGGGATGCTTTCCTCTTATGGGCCAGACCGCCGAAGAATTCGGGGAAACTGAAGATGGCCGATGAGTCCGTCTTCACATTCTGGGTGGTATCGGCATAGGTCTGCGTGAAAGCGTCGCGCTTGAATTGGTCGTCGCGATACTGCGCCCGCAGCGGCAGACACAGCAGGAAAACGAAGAGGAATATGAAGGAGAGCTTCTTCATCGGGGATCCAGAGCCTGCAGGAACTGTTCCATCTGGGCGTCGGAGTCGAACTTGATGGTAAGGGAACCCTTTCCTCCGGCACTGCGCTTGAGGGAAATGTTGTCGCCGAAGTATCGGCCCACATTCTCCAAAAGCCGATAATACATGTCGGGGAGCACCTGAGGGTCTGAGGAATCGGCTTTTTCGGCCTTGTCCAGAGCCTTGACTTTGTCTTCCAGCTGACGTACGGAAAGGCCGTTCTTGACGATGAGGTCGCACAGGGTTTCCTGTACGGCGGGATCTTCCACGGCCAGCAGCACCTTGGCGTGGCCCACGTTGATCAGGCCCACTTTAAGGTCGTGCTGCACTTTGGCGGGAAGCTTCAATAGACGCAGCTGGTTGGCTACGGAAGCGCGCTTTTTGCCCACGCGGTCGGCCATCTGCTCCTGTGTAAGGTGACACTCCTCCATCAGGCGCTGATAGCTCATGGCCACCTCGATGGGATCCAGATTTTCCCGCTGGATATTCTCCACGATGGCCATCTCCAGCATGCCCTGCTCCGAGGCATCCCGGATATAGGCCGGAATCATGTCCATGCCGGCCATCAGGGAAGCGCGGTAACGGCGTTCACCGCTGATAATCTGGTATTTGTCGTCCTTGCGGCGGACGGTAATGGGCTGGATGAGGCCGAAGGTCTTGATGCTGGTGGCCAGTTCCTGCATGGCCTCGGTGTCGAAGCTCATGCGGGGCTGATACGGGTTGGGCTCGATAAGATCCACGGGGATGCGCAGGACATCGGCGGTGTCCTTGGGTTTTTCCTGGGCGGTGACAACCGCCTTGTTGATGTAACCCACCGGTTTACGGATCTCGGAGAGGTCTTCTCCTCCCAGGAGGGCTCCCAGGCCCTTTCCCAGGCCACGTGCTTGCTGTTTAGCCATTTGCATTCTGGTTTTTGTCCAGCACTTCCTTGGCCAGGTTAAGGTAATTGGAAGTACCGTTGTTCATGACGTCGTAAAGGATGATGGGCTTGCCATAGCTGGGGGCCTCGCTCAGGCGGATGCTGCGCTGGATGATGGTCTGGAACACCATGTCCTCGAAATGCTCCCGCAGCTGGGCCACCACCTGGTTGTGCACCTTGGTGCGGCCGTCGAACATGGTGACCACAAAGCCCTCGATGGTAAGGGCGGGGTTGATGTCCTTTTGCACCAGACGGATGGTCTGGATGAGTTTGGCCAGGCCTTCCAGGGCAAAGAATTCCGGCTGAACGGGAATCATGACGGAATCGGCCGCCGTGAGGCAGTTTACCGTAATGAGGCCGAGGGAAGGGGAGCAGTCTATGATGATGTAGTCATAGTTATCCCGGATAGGGGCCAGGGCTTTCTTGAGGATGGATTCGCGGTCCGGCGTGTCCAGGAGCTCGATCTCGGCGCCCACCAGGTCGATGTGGCTGGGAATCATGTGCAGCTTGGGGAGCTCGGTCTGGATGAGGGCGTCCTCGGCCTTTAACTGGCCGATGAGAATCTCATACAACGAGCGGTGGTCGCTGTTCTCGGGGTCGAAGTTAAGGCCCGATGTGGTATTGGCCTGAGGGTCGGCGTCAATAATGAGGACGTTTTTCTCCAAAACGGCCAGGGACGCCGCCAGGTTAATGGCCGTGGTGGTTTTGCCAACACCGCCCTTCTGATTGGCTATAGCAATGATTTTGCCCATAAATACACTCCTTTAAGAATACAAAGATAATCATTTTCCCCGAAATCCCGGCAAAAATGTTCCACAAAGTTCCACGGCTACACCGGATCTACGTCCAGATGGATGTGGCCGACGTATTTGCGGGCTTTCTCGAAGGAATTTACGGTGCTGGAAATGGTCTGTTTATGTTGTTTGAGCGCCTTGTCACGCTGAAGAGTAATACGGAGGACAAGGACATCGGTTTCCCCTGAAGAGGGCGCATTCGGTCCCACAATGCTCACGTCCTGAGGAAGGGCCGGGCGAAGGGAACGAAGGAATTCCTGTGACATAAAGGAGAGACGCTTTTTGCTGCTGTCACGGATAACTACTTGTACCAGACGGGTATAGGGAGGGAAACCAAATGTCCTGCGTTCCTGCAGAAGGCGTTCCACCGTGTCTCCATTCCACAGGCCGAAAGCGGGATGAGCGGGCTCGAAGGTCTGGACAACCAACAAGCCGCCGGGAATGCATCGGCTACGGAATAGGGAAAGGACTTGCATGGCGCGTTCGTCGCAGCGGAAATCTTCCCGGGCCAGCAGAAAATCGGCCTGCAAGACAGCCACAAGGGCAAAAGCACCAGAAGGCTGGCCTTTGGCCGTGGCGGGTGTGCACAGGGTAATGCCACGTGTCCGGGCCCCAAAGATGGGCTCCAGTTCGGCGGTACAGTCCGGAATGGACGCCCTGGAGCGGCAAACCAGCAGGACCTTTTCTCCGGTGTCCAGGCAACGATGCATTTCCGTGAGCAGTTTAAGGGAAAAACTGCCCGAAACTCCTTTTTTACGAATCTCGGCCGCGGTGTTCACCAGCAGGGTTTCCGGAGCCGGGCCCTCTTGCAACTGAACCTTGGTGAACAGCCCGATATCGGCATTATACAAGGATTCCAGAGACGGCGTTTCGCCGCCCAGCACAACATGGGCGCCATGGGCTTGAGCCAGTAAAATGGCCGTTTCCCGGGCATGATACCGTGGAGCGGGGGCATCCTGTTTATAAGAAGTATCCTGCTCGTCGTCCACCACAATCAGGCCCAGATGGCTGTACGGAAGAAACAGGGCACTGCGGGTGCCCAGCACCAGAGAAGCGGACGAACCGCGAACGGCCTGGGATACGCCACGCCGCTGGGCCACGGTAAGTCCGCTGTGATAAGGCATCACTTGAGGGAATACCCGTTCTACATCCTCTTCCAACTGGCGTGACAAGCCGATTTCGGGCACCAGATACAAAACGCTCTTTCCCGAAACCAGAATCCTGCGGGCCAGTTCCAGATACAAAGTCCGGCGTTGCCCATCGGCCTCCAGCAACACAGTTTTCCCTTGTGAAAAGGCGACTTCCATGGCCTGGACGGCCTCCTCCTGCTCAAGGGACAAAGTTAATTCCCGGGCGTCGGGAAGAGACTCTTTTCCCGCCAGCAAGGCTTGGATTCGTTCTATTTGGGTGCGGTATTGCTGCCGGGTACTGTCTTTACGGGCTTTCTGTTCTTTTTGTTGCAAAGCAGCCAGCCTGTTTTCCAGGCGTTCCTGAACACGAACGGCCACTTCCTCTGATTCCTGCTTTTGCTGTGGATAAGCAGCCTTATACAACTCTCCAACAGTGCACAGGTAATACTGCGCCATTTTCTGCCAGAAAAGGATTTCCTCCCTGGAAATGGCAGGAAGGGCGCTGCGTTGAGCCGGAAGGATTTTTTTGATGGCAGGATCCGGTGTCACATCTACGGCACTCACCACACCGGAATACCGACGCCCCGCCATACGGACTTCCACGCGTTCTCCAACGGAAATGGGAAGGCCGTCTTCGACATAATAATACGGCTCCCACTCCAGTTTGAGAGGCAAAATAACCTGTATGTAGACAGGATTATTCCTCATACAGCAGATACGGCTTGCGGAGCTTCTTGAAAGATTCCACATCGGCCTGCCAGCGGGCGCGGATGGCATCGGCCGATGCCCCGGACTCTATCATTTCACGTACCCAGGTCTGGCCCATGAGAAGGTCGAAGAAGCGGCGGAAGAAGCCCATTTCCTGGCCCTGTTCCTTGAGGATGGAGTAGGCGTCCACCACATAGGAGAGGTCCATTCCACGGGCGAAGATATCCTCACGGGAAAGGCCGCTGAGGTCCACGCCATAGCATTCCTGCCCCAGAAGCGGGGGATGGGTTGCCCCTTTCATGCTCTGGGGCGTGAAGGAATAGTCATAATGGCCCTTGAAGGACGGGTGGCCGTACTGCTGGAAGGGTTTGTCGGTGCCGCGGCCCAGGCTGATCACCGTGCCCTCGAAGGGGCACAGGGACGGATACAGGTACACGGACTGCATGTTGGGAAGGTTGGGACTGGGACGCACCGGAAGCTCATAAAGCGTGTGGTGCGTGTAATTGAGGCAGGGGATGACCGTGAGACTGCATTCGTTACCGGCCCCCAGCCAATGCTGCCCCTGAGCCATCAGGGCAAGTTCTCCCAGCGTGAGGCCATGCACGGCAGGAATGGGAAGATGTCCCACACCGCTCTTGAGAGACATATCCAGCACGGGGCCATCCACGTAATGTCCGTTGGGATTGGGCCGGTCCAGCAGCACTATAGGTTTCCCGGCACTGCCGCAGGCATCCATCAGGTGGCACAGCGTAATGTAATAAGTGTAGAAACGAAGCCCTACATCCTGGATATCGGCCACCAGGACGTCGAACATGTCCATGGATTCGGGAGTGGGATGTACGCCGCCGGCGCCGCCATACAGGGAGAGGATGGGCACGCCGGTAAGGGGCTCCACGCCGTCGGCAATCATGTGGCCGTCGTCCACCAGATCCCGGAAACCGTGTTCGGGAGAGAAGATGGCGCTCACGTTCACGCCTTTATCCAGCAGGGCGTCCAGCAGGTGTTCCTGCCGGCCTCCCACCAGGCCGGTCTGGTTGCTGAAAATGGCCACCCGGCGGCCCTGGAGGAGGGGAAGATATTCTTCGAAGCGCTCGTCTCCCAACACAACACGGTCCTCCACCTTGGTCATTTCCGGACGTATGCGGGCCTTGAGGGCAAGGATGCGCCGGACGCTTTCGTCGATGCGTTCCTCGGTGAGCGTACTGTCCTTCACCGCCTGGATGACGGCGTCGAAGGCCTGGAAGAAATCCTTGGGGCCCAGGACGATATCGGCCCCGGCCTGCAGGCTCATCAGCGTAGCTTCGGCCGGTGAATACTGACGGGTGATAGCGCCCATGGCCATGCCGTCGGTGATGATGACACCCTGGAATCCCAGCTCCTTGCGCAGTTTCTCCGTGAGGATTTCGGGGGAGAGGGTGGCGGGAATGCTGTTACCGGTAATAGCAGGCGTGCCGATATGGGCCGACATCACCATGGGAACACCGTTAGCAATGGCCGCCTTAAAGGTAACCATCTCACAGTTAAGCAGTTCCTCCCAGGTTTTTGTGGTTTGGGCATAGCCGAAGTGGGTGTCGTTCCGGGTATCCCCGTGCCCGGGGAAATGCTTTACACAACCGATGATACCCGCCTTGTCCAGGCCCTTGAGATACTGCACCACCATCTTGGCGGCCACCTCAGGGTCCGAAGAAAAGGCACGCGTACCAATGACGGGATTATCGGGATTGGTGTTCACATCGGCCACAGGAGCCAGATCCACATCCAGCCCGTACTCCTTGAGATACGTGCCGATGGTGAGGCCGCATTCATAGGCATTGGCCGGTTTCCCGGTTTTGCCGATAGCCCCCATGGAAGCGTATTTCTTGACGTCGAAATGCTCATTGTTGCCGATTCGGGCCACCCGGCCGCCTTCTTCGTCTATGTACAGCAGGGGACTGCCACGGAAGGATTTGAGGTCATCGGCAAAGGTCTCCAGCTGCTCCGGCGTGTCGATATTGTGCGCAAAGAGGATGATACCGCCCACAGGATATCGCTCGTTTACGCGGCGCATGCGGGACGTCACTTCCCGCAGTTGATAGGAAGCCACCTGCTCATAGGTATCCCAGGCCAGGGCGGCGTCAAAGGCCTCCGGACGCACGCAGAAGAGCTGGCCCACCTTTTCCCGGAGGGTCATGTGGGACAACTGCTCCTCCAGCCAGTCTTTCTGGACGGCGGCAGGGGCCGATTGGGGGGAGTTACCGCAGGAAAACAGCGCCACGGCGAGGGCAATATACAGCAGGATGCGTTTCATGGTCAACGTGTCAAATTCTTACAAATTTAGCGCTTTCCGGGATTATTTGCTATATTTACAAAAATGTTTTTCCAGTAAGTTATGAACATTCCCACCCCTTCTCTTCCGCTCCAGTGCATCGGCCTGATGTCTGGTACTTCCGTTGACGGACTGGACGTTTGCTGCGCCACTTTTGACTGTAAGGATGGCCGATGGTCCTTCCACATTGACTGCGCCCGCGGATACGAATATCCGGCCCCTTTAAAAAAGGCTCTGGGACAGGAAGTGCAGAAAATGAGCGCCTTGGACTTCATCACCTTCCACAGTGCTTACGGTACTTTCCTGGGAGAAAGGGTGAATGACTTCATGCAGGAATTCGGCGTGCATCCGGACCTGATTGCCTCCCACGGCAGCACGGTATTCCACGAGCCCGCCAAGAAAGTGATGTACCAGATAGGGGACGGCGCGGCCATTGCAGCCGTCACCAAGATTCCGGTGGTGTCCGACTTCCGGCGGCTGGACATCATGTTGGGCGGTCAGGGAGCTCCGCTGGTCCCCATCGGCGACAATCTCCTTTTCGGGGACTACGACTATTGCCTGAACATCGGCGGTTTCTCCAACATCTCTTTCCGGCAGGGAGACAAGCGCATCGCCTTCGATATCTCTCCGGTAAACTATGTCATCAACCGTTTCTGCCGTGCAATAGGCCTGGAAATGGACCGGGACGGGGAAATCGCCGCCCGCGGCCGGGTGAGTACCTCTTTACTGGAGCGGCTGAACGCCCTGGACTACTACAGCAAGCCCTGGCCCAAGTCCCTGGGCCGCGAATGGGTGGAAAGTAACGTATTCCCGCTGCTGGATGCCGCCGGCCTCTCCCTGGAAGACACCCTGCGCACCTATTATGAACACTGCGCGCAGCAGCTGGCTGCCGTGACCGAACCCGGTAAGAGCCTGCTGGTCACCGGCGGCGGCGCCTACAACAAGTTCCTGATGGAACGCATGCGTGCCCTCAGCGGCTGCCGCATCGTGGTTCCCGAAGCCGCCCTCATCGAATTCAAGGAAGCCCTCATCTTCGCCTTCCTGGGCGTATTGTACATGATGGACCAGCCCTCCTGCCTTCGCTCCGTCACCGGCGCCGAACGCGACAACATCGGCGGAATGCTGTTTAAGATATACTAGTGTCGGAAATAGGCGTCCACGCGATCCTGGATGTTTTTCCGGAGGGAGTCGTGGTACCAGGGAATTTCGAACTTGTGGTAGCAGCCATCGGGGAAATACGGAAGCATAATGTAGCTTGTATCCGTGTAGCCGTCTACCAGTACATGGTGGGAAAGTGTATCCAGGTGAGCTGTAAGACCGTTCTCCATGGTAGCCGGGGTTTCGTCGGTGCGCCAGTTTACCGGATTGATTCCCACTGCTGTCCGGCCGGAAATGACAGGGTTGATGCAGTCCGGGCTGCGGACAGAATTGTAACAGACGGTTACACCGGTATCCGTTGCGCCCCGGGCAGGGACGATATATTTACTGGCAGCCAGATCTTCTTCGGAGATATACCAGCCAATGACATAGGCGGCAACCATCCGTTCGTACACCGGGTCGGTCATTTCCTTGAGCAGTGTCACCGCCAGCTGTGCGCCCTGGCTGAATCCCGCCAGCACAAAAGGCCGGTCAGATGACTTCAAGTACTGCTGGAATGCGGCCCGTATATCTTCTTCTGCCACAAGAATTCGCTCATGCATCAGCAATGAATCCGTGTAGGACTCCATGGTAATCTGCCGATAATACGGCGAGTAGAAATTACAGTTCCCGCTCAGGAGACTGTCCACGCCCTTCATCTCGGCAGTGATACTGGCACAGGAGGCCGTATCCACAGCGTTGGCAAAGTGGCAATCCATCCCGTTCAAGGTGTAATCGTCGGTCTCCGTGGAACAGATGTAGAATATGTCGGCCACGCCGCCGCGGTCCACTACATACCAGGCCGAGGGGGAAGAATAATCCGGTGCGGCGGGGATGTTCTGCCCCGGGAAAAGCGCCGCCAGAAGGCCCAGATGTTCGACCAGGATACGCAGGCCGATACCGATGAGAATGATGCCCCCCAGCAGTTCCGGGCGCATCCGACGGTTGACGGCCTCGCCAAAACGGAAGCCCAGCAGATAGCCCAGGATGCTCATGAGGAAGGACACCACGCCGATGGTAATGAGGGGCGATGCCAGGCTGCCCACAGTCTCGTAGCCGGTGCAGGCATAGGAAATTCCCACAGCAAGGGCGTCGATACTGGTGGCGACTGCTAACAGCAGCCCGGTCTTCCAAGTCTCCGGATTCATGGAAGCGTGTTCCTCCTTCTTGAAGGAATCGGCAATCATCTTGCCGCCGATGAGGGCCAGCATGGCAAAGGCAATCCAGTGGTCCACCGCCTGCAGCTGTGCACTGAAACGACTGGTAAGCAGCCAGCCGACGAGCGGCATCAGGGCCTGGAAAAAGCCGAACAAGAAGGCCAGGCGCAGCATAATGCCCGTGGCTTTCCGGCGTACAATCACCGCGCTCACCACGGACACCGCAAAGCAGTCCATGGCCAGTGCCAGCGCTATGAGAAGGTTCTGAATCATTTCAAATAATCTGTCAACTGGATCTGTCGGACATGGGCCAGGGAATCCACGATGGGTTTGTTCTGGGGCTTCACGGGATCGGCAGGCGGGCTTTCCAGGGTGAGGGGATTGACGGGAGAGCCGTTTTTCCAGACGCGGAAATCCAGGTGCGGGCCGGTGGAAGTGCCGGTAGAGCCCACATAACCGATTACCTCTCCCTGCCGTACACGTTGACCGGCCTTGAGGCCCTTGGCATACTTGGAAAGGTGCAGGTAGGCCGTAGTATACACAGAATTGTGGCGGATCTTGACCGTATTGCCACCGCCGCCGCCCCAGCCCACGGAAATCACGGTGCCGTCACCGATGGTGTGTACGGGCGTTCCCATGGGAGCGGCATAGTCCACGCCCGTATGGGGACGCACGGTGCCGTGCACGGGATGCAGGCGGTGATACGTAAAGCCGGAAGAGATGCGCGAGAACTTGAGCGGAGCCTTCAGAAAGGCTTTCTGCATGCTCTCGCCTTTCTCGTTCCAATAGGGGTTGCCACCGTCACCCTGGTCGAAGTAAATGGCGGGCAGTACGGCTTTATCCCTTATGAATTCGGCATACTCCACGCGGTCCAACCCCACAGACTGCCCCTCACACAGCTTCTCCTTATACAGTACGCGGAAGCGGTCTCCGCTGCGGAGACCGAAGAAATCCACCGTCCAGGCATAGATATCGGCCAGTTCCAGGATGAGGGCAGGGGAGCCTCCGGCCTCGATGAGGTCGTTCCAGAGGGAGGTGGTGATGGTGACATCGGCCGCCTTCTCTACCACCTCTACGGGCCGGTAAACCGCATACACCGCTAGGGAATCCACGCAACGGAACACCGTGCGCCTGACCAGGGAATTGTGGTAGACCACATAGCGCGGGGCCGATGCCAGGGAATCGGCATAATAGGCGTCGAAGGATTTCCCGGCCACCAGACGGCGGACGTCGAAGACGGTATCGCAGCGCTGAACCAGCGTATAGGTCAGGTCCCGGCTGAGCCCCAGGCGGGTGAACAGGGAAGTGAAATTGTCTCCGTTACGCACGACGTCGGTGCGCAGGAAAAGGGTATCGGGCTCGAAGCCCAGGGGATTTGCCTTCACTTCCTGCACCGGCTCTTCTTCGGCCGCAGCATCGGCCTTCTGGAAGCCTTTCCAATTGCAGGAAACGGCCAGAACGGCCATTATGATATATGCTGCTAACGCACTTCTGTTTTTCATGGGTTGCAAAGTTACCTCAAAAAACATATATTTGCAAAGTTTAGAAGCAGTATAACCTATGAAAAAAGTATTCATTCTTGCAGCTCTTGCTCTGTGTTCCCTCTCCGTTAATGCCCAACCCATCCTGAACCGTTTCAAGGATCCCGAAAAAGCAAGTGTCGTTTTTGTGGAAAAAGGCAACCGCGCCTTTGGCATCAAGGGTTCTTTTCGCAGTTTCAGCGCCATCGGAGATGCCGCCGCCAATGCCGGCTACAATATCTTGAGCCTGGTGAATATCGGAGACGGCAAAGTCAGAGTATGGGACGTACGGCCCAACTTTTCCTTCTTTGTGGCCGATGACGTGGCCCTGGTCGCTTCCCTGGATTACAGCGGCTATCTGGTGAATACGGATATCAACCTGGATTTCCGGGATATCTTATCCTCCACCGACGAAGCCCTCAATGTGAATATCTCCAACCGTCACATCCTGAATCACACCTTCGGCGCATCCTTTGCCGCCCGCAAATACCTGGCCTTCTTCGGCAGCAAAACCATCGGCATCTTCGGCGAGGGCCGTCTGTACGGAAATTACTCCATCAATACATCGGAGCCCATCGACCTTAAGCTGAACAAGGCCAACCGCGCCAAAGATTCACACGGATTCAGCATCGGCGTCAAAATAGCCGCCGGCCTGGCCCTCCAGCTGAAGAACGGCAACGCCTTTACCGTAAGCGTTCCCGTCTTTGGCGTGGCCTACTCCAACACCAAACAGCACAAGGAGACCCTAATCATCAACGAGGAAACCCAGCAGGCCGAATACAAGGAAAGCACCACCCGCCTTTCGCAGTTCAACGCTGCAAGAAACGTGGATTTACTGGGTATTCAGTTTGGTTACGTGCACTTCATCAAGCCCAAGAAGAAGTAACATCTAGAAGTTCCATTTGACGCCTACAACCAGCATGCGGCGGTTGCTGCGCACCTGTTCTATCCAGTACTCCTTCAGTTCGTCGGAATAGAATTCCGTCTCCCGGGGCTGGTCCAGCAGGTCTTTTCCTTCCAGGTATACCGTAAACGTCTTGAAGTCCTTCTGGACGCGGGCGTTCAGTTCACAATACTGTTTGAACAAGGTGAAGAACGTAGCCACCTTACTCTGGTACTTGGCATTGGCGCTTACTGTCCAGCCTTTGCCAAGATTGGCGGCAATATCTCCCTTCAAAGACCAGTCAAAGCTGTTTTTGATGGTACCGTCGCTCCTGGCTATACGCCTGCTTTTATTATAGGTGATGCTGGCGTTGGCCGTAATAATCCTGCCGCGCCAGCCCAGGCTCTGGATGAAGCCCGCCGTGCGGCTGTCGGCCGAATTGAGCCATTCGAACACCTTGTATGGACGGCCGTCAATCTCCTTGTTGGACCAAGTCTGGTCAATTTCGTCGGCAACATAAGTATAGGAGACGGTAGTGGTGGAAAGGAAGCGGTTGTAACGGAATACATATTCCAGCGCAAGGCGCGTCTTAAAGGGCGACAACAACGATTCATTTCCGCGGTACAGCTGATCCATGTAGCCCGCCGTGCGGTCGTACCAGCAGATTTTGAGATAATCGGGATGGTTCACGCTGAGCTCGTTAATCAGGTTGAGCGAATGCCGGGGAGAGATGGTCCACTTGACATTGGCCTTGCCCACCGGGTATATTCCCTTCACATGCAGCGGCTGGGTATGGGTGTCGTCATTGAGGCGGCGGCCGTATACCTGAAGGGCATAATCGGCACGGGCCGATAAAGACTTCCAGGCGAAATCGGCCACCACGTAAGGCTCGGCCTGCAGGCACAGATAATCGAAGACTTCCTTCAGACGGGTGGAATCCCGCCACACTTCATCGTGATCCTGCGTGGCCGGCTGGATGCGGGTGGCACCGCTGTTCTCATCCACCGAACGCTTGGTGATGAGCCGGGCACCGGGGGTGAGTTTCAGCTTCACGTCCTGGTCCAGGACATTCATCCGATAATGGATATCCCCGTCGAAGTCCAGGTCCGAGTCGAAGGGGGTAATGCGGTATTTCCAGGTATAGCCCTGAATGTCATCTTCAAGTGTGACGTGGGTACCGCCGGCCTGACCTTCGGGATTCGACTTAAAAGCCAGCCAGGTGGTATTCTTGACGCCAAAAACCAACTTTACCTTGGCCGAACCCTCAAGAATGGAGCCATTGTCGAAGCCTCTATAGGTCTTTAGGCCCGTTTCCAACTTGACTTCATACTTGCGGGGCGTCTCGTAATAGTACGAAAGGCTCTCCATCTCATCCTTCGTTCCCTGCATGTCCAGGGAATGGTTCTGGGCCCGGTCGTTGTCGTACTGCATCAGGAGCCAGGCACTGTATTTCCTGACGGTAGACGGCGTGAAAATAAAGTCGTTCTGCAGGCTGAGGGAAAGGGGCTTGGTGCTGGCCGATTTCTGCATGGCCAGCAGCTTCTGATTCTTAAGCTGCAGCCGGGAATTGTCCGTGGTCTTGGGCTCCCACTTGCCCTTTAAGGTTGTGCCCCAGAAAAACTTGGGTTTGGTGTAGCCCACTTTTACGGTACCCTGGACCAGGGCGTGCACCATAGGTTCTCCGTTGTCGGTGAGGCCGTTGCCTTCTATGGCGCCGAAACCACCGGTAAAGTCCAGACTGCCATTCCACTGCGCATGCAGAGGAAGTCCCAGCGGCAGCAGGAGCAGGCAAATGAGCAGGCGGCGCAGGTTTCTCATAACAGGTTTCTCAGGGCTTGGATATGTTCGGCGGGAGTTGCCCAGCTGGTGGCCAGGCGGATGGCGGTATGGTTCTGGTCCACGCGGTCCCACAGGTCAAAGGCAATATGTTTGCCCAGTTCCTGAAGATTGCTGTTCTCCAAAACGATAAACTGCTGGTTGGTGGGGGAGTCGATGAAGAATTCGCATCCCTTTTCCTTGAGCAGCTGTTTTAGTTCCATGGCCATGTCAATGGCGTGGCGGCTGATGTCGAAGTACAGGTTGTCTGTGAACAGGGTGTCGAACTGGATGCCCGTGAGGCGGCCCTTGGCCATCATGGCACCGTGCTGCTTGGTAATGGTGTAGAAGTGTTTGGGGGCATTTCCACGCGGGAAAACCACGGCTTCCCCGCACAGCGCACCTACCTTGGTGCCGCCGATGTAGAACACGTCGCACAGCTGCGCCAGTTCCGGAAGGGTGACGTCGCATGCGGGGCTCATGAGGCCGTAACCCAGGCGTGCGCCGTCGATGAACAGCGGCAGGCCGTAGTGGGCTGCGATGTGGTGGATCTGTGTGAGTTCGGCCTTGCTGTAAATGGTGCCGTATTCCGTAGGGAAGGAGATGTACACCATTCCGGGGAACACCATGTGCTCATAGTTGGGATCCGTTGTAGCGGCCTCCAGGTATGCCTCCAGCTCTTTGGGGTCCATCTTCCCCTGATGACCGGGGATGGTGAGCACTTTGTGGCCGGTATACTCCACCGCGCCGGCCTCGTGCACGCCGATGTGGCCTGTCTCGGCCGATACCACACCCTCATAGTCCTCCAGCATGGCGGCAATCACCGTGGAGTTGGTCTGGGTGCCGCCCGTGAGGAAAAAGACGTCGGCATCCGGTGCCTGGCATGCCGCGCGAATCTTATCCTTGGCACTTATACTATAATGGTCCATGCCATACCCCGGAAGCTGTTCCAGGTTGGTCTGTGCAAGCCGCTCCAGGATTCTGGGATGCGCACCCTCGCTGTAATCGCAGGTAAATGAAATCATAACACACAAAGATAATGATTTTTTGGTATTTAAGTGCGGGTGGTGGCTTTCTGGTGGGCGCCCTGGGTCCTGGCCGATTGGCGCTATGTGTCTATTGTGTTGTGTGTCAATGAGTTGAGTTTTTCTCTTGATCCCATTTGGCGCAAAGAGAAAAAGTGAAGTGATTGATAATGAATGGGTTAAGTAGGATTTACAAAAAGCCAGGAAACGGCAGTGGAAGTGTGATGTTGAAGGGAAGAAAAGCTACTGCACAAGAAGTTTTGAAACAGCATCTATAGAGAGCCCCGTACATTCAGAGACATCAGAAACAGAATAGCCCTTTGCGAGCATAGTCTTTGCGACCTGCTCCAAGCCTTGCTCCAAACCCCGCTCCCGCCCTTTTCGCTCGGCGAAAGCCAGTTGGTTGGCCCTGTCTCTCTCGGTTGTCATTTCTTTGATGTATTCCTTGCGTTCCTTCGGGGCAAATTTAGACAATTCCGCCGAATTAAACAACAAGTCAAAGATTTCTCCCTCAAGTCCTTCCGGCCGCCTTTCCATTTCCGAGATGTTTCTGAGCACATAGCAGAAGTTGTCCAATACTGTTGCCTGTGGAGTCATTGTCTTGGTACAGTTGGGGACCTCGAGGAAGATATACTCGAGCCGGTCCGTCATTACTTCGCCACTCATCAATTCCCTGAGCCGATAACGATACAGAACCTGATCCGAGCCTTTGTGGATGGAGAAATTGATGACGCCGATAAAGTAAATGGTGGCGAAGTCCCAGTCGGTACGACCACGGCTCACTTGCTCCTGGATAATGAAGGAAGAATTGAAGACAGCCCTTTCATAGAACGTATCCTGTTCGGCAACTTGCACTTCCACGATGAAATGTTTGCCGTCGGCATCATAGCAGTCTACATCCAGACGGATATCTTTTCCCTGATCAATGTCTTGATGCATATTTGTTTTCTAAATGACCATAATACTCTCTAATATAAGAAGATACAGGATAAAAAAATAAATGGTTGAGGAAGCCATAAATATGGGGAATACGCGCCGAGAGCCTATAGCGTTAATTATCAACGATTTAAGTTTCCTCTTGACGCCAAATGGGATCAATCATGGCCCCACAACGTGGCGTTCGATGACCTTGCCGACGTCGTAGACCAGGAAGACGGGGCCGCCGGAGGAATCGGAGCTGCGGCCGAACCATCGGCCGGGATGGGCGCGACAGGCGCCTTTGGCGGCTTGGAGGGCGGTTTCGGCCGAGGGGTGGGGGATTTGCCGAACCAGCACCTCGCGGGGCTTACGGGGTATTCGGGCGAACTGCAGGGAGCAATCGCGAACATCGTCCCAGACATAGTCCGGGACCGATGTGTAGGGAGGCGGTGCGGGAGGGAAACACGGCGGCATAAAGGATGGCCTTACGGCTCTGTGACGATGTCGCTGTGGGAGGCGTCGCAAAAAGCGACAACGGACTTGATGAGGAGTACGATGACTGCGGCATAGATGCCGACGGAGAGGATTACTTCTAACATGGCAATGTGTTTTTCTTGGGTACAAAGTAAATGCACACATGTGCCATACCGCTGCACAAGATGGTGACATTCGCGCCGATGTTCAAAAGTTTTTCTTAAGAAAAGTAATTACCCTTGCACCGGCCACGTCTGCTGTGACAAAAACCACTGAAGGTGGCGTTACCAAACTCGTTGGAACTGTTGCCGATAACATCAAGTGGAATCTTACCGAGAGTGATGGCAATTATACGTTCTATCCTAATGGCGATAGTACCAAGTGGTTATATTGCAATACGACTGCAGATAAGAGCAGTAATAACAATATTCGTGTAGGAACTGGTGATTGCAAGGTATTTAAGTTCAACTCTAGTAGCCAACTCGTAACCAACGATACTTATGTCGACAGGTACCTATCAATCTATAACAACGCAGACTGGCGTGGTTATATTAATGCCGACAATGCACCGACGGTAACCTTCTATGTATTGCAATAATATGAATACTTAGTGTACTTATGACAAGGGAGACTGAACTGCATGTTCAGTCTCCTTTGATTTATACTCGCAAGTACTACCTGACCTACAAGTGGCGGCGCAAGCTTCGGCTTTTTTGGCGCAGGTTTGATTTCAGGGTGGGAACCAGTACCAGTGGAATGCCATTGTACACTCGTGAGAGGCATTTTTGCTGGAGCAGGCTCTGGCAATATTTTGGAACTAGCTCCGGTTATGGTGGGAGCCTGCGCCACTTTCGAAGGGGACCTGCGCCAGGCGAGGGGCCGGTGGCCCTTGCCCTTCGGACGGCGTCGCCGCCCGTGGCACGTGAACGGGAGGGGCCCGCAAGGAGATTGCCGGGCGAAGCAGGCAATGACGCAGTGGGAGGGATAGCTCCGAAGGAGCGTACCGGCCCGAAGGGCACAGGGCTACCGGCCCAAAATAACGAATGCCTCTTGTCACAATCGGCACAAATGCTTATCTTTGTTTGACTGCAAGATGAGCCCGGTCGTCGAATCGGCCGGTAATGAAATCAGGAGTATAGTAAGTCTTCCATTTCTGGGAAGCAGCTCCCTTCACAACCATAAATAGTAATCAAGAGGATATGCCTTTCTAAATAGGCGTACTCTTCTTTCAATCACACATTTTATAACGCAGACAATGGCCAGGAAGAAAAAACATAGGAGAGTACAATCGTCGCAAATAACGCCACAGTCACCAGGGACACAAAGTACAATACTCGGGGTCGCAATTCCCAAAGGAGACTCAAAGGAAGACAAAAAAACGCGCAAACAAATCATTAAAGACTTCTATGCTCGTTGGATTGCGTCCAATCCAGATAAAAAAATCTGGAATCCAGCGCTTAACGCATTCATTCATGTAAAAGGGAACTCAATTAACGAGACTTTAGGGCAAGCATCAACTTCGTATGAGTCCACATTGGAGGTTTTGAGACTAACAGAGATCCTGCTGGAAGCAACTCTCGTTAAGAGAATACCTCCGAAACGAGATAGTGTGAATCAAAAACCCTATTCGGAGATTCTAATTATGAGACATAAAACAGCCATGCTGGTTGTTGGTAAACAAGAAACGACCGGAGATTATGTGCAGTATTGCGTTTCGGCAAAAGTAAAAAAATAAAAGCCGCTCAGGCAGCGACTTTTGGGGGCTCGCATCAAGTTAACTTGAGAGGGTTGTCATCCCTTCTTCCCGAATTCCCCGTGACGATTCCAATGCAAAGGTAATGCTTTTTCTTGAAAACGCAAAAGAATTATCTAGCCCGGAAGCCGAAGGAGTCGAAGAAGTCGGCGTAATTCTCATTGTGGAGGTCGGTGCCCAGGAGGTCGTAGAGGCCATCGGCCAGGAGGGCTTCGCAGCGGACGCTAACGGCCTCACCGTACAGGCCTTCGAGGGAGCCGACATTGCGCTGGAAGAGGGAGCCGGCGGCCTTGAGGCTGTGGTATCGGTCCATATCCAGATAAAGATAACGTTCGGGGTGCGCCAGAACGGGCTGATACCCCATGCCCAGGAGCCGCGCAATCTCTTCCTCGGGGACAATGTTGCCGATGCGGCTGGCCTTGTGGATGGGAAGCTCAATGAGGATGTGATTGCCCTCCCAGGGCAGCAGCCAGCCCTTTTCCAGGGTCTCGGGCCAGGTTTCCGGGATGAGCCGATATTCCATGGATGGCGTGAGTTCCAGGGGAATCTCACGTCGGCGAAGTTCCTCCTGCAGCATGTTGCAAGCAGCTACCACCACCTCCGGCACGTTGGGGTATTTCCCCACGCGATGGGAGGTGCACACCACCTTACGGAAGCCCCAGGAGGCCTGGCGTCGGGCCAGGGCCACGGATTCCTCCATCGTACGGGCACCGTCGTCCAGGCCCGGCAAAATGTGGCAATGGCAATCTGTACTGCTGTCTATCATAAGTAGTTTCTGGCCACGAAGATACCTTTTTTTTGCGTAAAATGTTATATTTGTACTCCAAAACAGGTTAGTAGATGCATTTCAAGAATATCTTTGATTGGTTGACACATAAGCAGGCGGCAGTAATCTCCATCGCCTGTGCGTTGGGGATGACGCTGGTGAAGGGCCTGTTTCCCCAATTCCAGGAGGGCTGGGTGCACTGGCTTTTCCTTTTGCCCTGGGGATGGGTGATGCTGGTATCGGGGCTGGCCACCTTCAATCATCTGGTCCATTTCAAGTGGGCCGATATCCCGTTCATACTCAACCATCTGGGCGTCTTTGTGGCCGTTGTGTCGGCCACGCTGGGCAGTGCCTATGTGCAGAACAAGTCCCTCACCGTGTTCTACGGCCAACCGGCCGGGGTGGAAGCGGGGTGGTCCATCGGCCTGAATGAATTCACGGTGGACTATTACCCGGACGGTGCGCCCAAGCGCTTTGCTTCGGACATCTCTATCCTTTCGGCCGATGGCGGGGAGATCCTCCGCGGCACCGTAGAAGTGAACAAGCCCTTTAGAGCAAACGGATGGAAAATCTATCAGTATGGCTATGACAGCTCCATGGGCAACAAAAGCCCCTACAGCGTATTCCTGCTGGTGAAGGATCCAAGGCTCCCGGCCGTGTATACGGGCATTTTCCTGATGCTGGCCGGTGCTGTAGCCATGCTCTTCACCCGTAAATTCCGGAATAAAAAGAAGAAACTGAATTTCCTTGTGCCGGCAGGGCTGCTTCTGGCTACCGCCGCCTTTGTCTATTTCTTTACGCCGGTATTCCGCAGCAAATCGCTGGTGCCGTCACTCCAGAGCCCCTGGTTCGTTCCCCACGTGGTGGTGTATATGTTCGCTTACGCCCTGCTGAGCGCCGCCACCATCATGGCATTGTACCTTCTCATTGCTAGAAAGGCAACGGATAACCAACTGAATATCACCGACAATCTGGTGTATGCCGGCCTGGCATTCCTTACCATAGGGATGCTCTTCGGTGCTCTGTGGGCCAAGGAAGCCTGGGGACATTACTGGACCTGGGATCCCAAGGAAACCTGGGCGGCCATTACCTGGCTTTGCTATCTGCTGTACATCCATTCCCGGGTCCATCGGCCCGAGGCATGGAAAAAGGCCAGCTGGATTCTGCTGCTGGCCTTCCTGTGCTTGCAAATGTGCTGGTGGGGGATTAACTACCTGCCATCGGCCCAGGGCCTTAGCATCCACATGTACAATTGACCCCGCCGGAGGAGCCTACCACTTTTCATAGTGGATGTTCTCCGGCTTCCACTTGTCCTTGGGTTTGTCGTTGCCGGCAGGATGGCCGATGGGGACGATGCAGTAGGGTTTTACGTTATCCGGCAGGCCCAGCGCTTCAATGGTGGGATTCATACGGTCCTCGTAAGGATAACAGGCTGTCCACACGGCACCCAGGCCCAGGGCTTCGGCCGCCAACAGGAGATTCTGGGTGGCCGCGGCACAATCGGCCATCCAGTTCTTGTTGTCTCCTCCCAGCTTGCCCGTGGTTTTGCCGCAGATAACGATGGCTACGGGAGCCTTGGCAATCATTTTGTTGAATCCCACGGCCAGTTTGTTCTTGGTTTCTTGTTCTCTCACCACAACAAAACGCCAGGGCTGCATATTCATGCCGGAAGGAGCGGCCATGGCCGCTTTAAGCAGCGTTTCCACTTGTTTGGGGGTCACGGGTTCGTCGGTATAGGACCGAACACTTTTACGGAAATGGATGTTGTCCAGAACAGCCTGACTGCCATCCATGTTTTGCGCAAATCCAGTCATAGATACCAGGGTAATGAGTGCTACAAATAATATCTTCAAGTATTTCATGGTACTAAGATAATCAAATTTTCTTTTGCCCGGCTATTCCGAAAAAATAACGGAAAACTACTAAAAATATTAGGAGTTATAAAAATAATCACTATCTTTGCGATGAAAACCATTAGAGATGAAACAGAAACTAACGGCAAAAGAAGAGACGCTGATGAACATCTTCTGGGCGCATAGCCCGCTGTTTATCAGGGATTTAATTGGCTATTTACCAGAGCCTAAGCCGCATTACAATACGGTGGCCACCCTGGTGAAGTTCCTGGAAGAGAAAGGCTTTGTAGAGCGTGAGCCCATGGCCAATTCATATAGATACAAGGTAAAGATTACCCAACGTCAGTATCACGGAGACACGGTGTCGGACGTAGTGGCCCGCTACTATGACAATTCCTACCTGAGCCTGGTGTCCCAGTTTGTGGAGGAGGATAAAATGGATCTCCAGGAGCTCAAAGACCTCATTGCCCAAATCGAAAACAGCAAGAAATGAGTACCTTCCTTTTATATATCGCGCGGGCGGGACTTTATCTGAGCCTGTTCTACGCCTTTTACCTGCTGGTGATGCGCCGCACCACCTTCTTCCGGCTGAACCGTGTGCTTCTGCTCCTTGGCTCTTACCTATGCCTGGTGCTGCCGATGATCCGGCTCAGGACCGTGACATCGGCCATAAACGTCTCTGGATTGACCATGGTGGCCGCCGAAGCAGGGGAGCCCGAAACCGCTACCGCCGCCTTCCCCTGGTGGGAGCTGGTGCTGGCCTTGTATATCGCAGGTGCTCTGGTAACCCTGGCTGTCTTTGCGGTGTCCTCCTGGAAGATGGGACGACTGATGGCCAAAGGAGAAGAAACGCAGCGGGAGGGCTGCCGACTGGTGCTGCTGGACCAGGACATCCCGTCCTTCAGCTGGGGCAGGAGAGTGGTGATGAGCCGAAAGGACCTGGAGGAGAATCCCGCCATCTTTACCCACGAACGGATGCACGTGGAGTGCCGCCATTCGCTGGATTTGCTGCTTTTCCTGCCGTTCCAGATCCTCTTCTGGTGGAATCCGCTGGTATGGATTACCCGGGAGGAACTGCGCCTGCTGCACGAGTACCAGGCCGATGAAGGCGTCATTCGAAAAGGCATCGATGCTACCCAATATCAATTACTTCTTGTGCGCAAAGCCGTAGGAGACCAGCGTTTCACCCTGGCCAGCGGCTTCCAGCACGCCAAACTTAAAAACAGAATTGCCATGATGTTCAAACCCACTTCTTCCGGCTGGATGCGTTGGTCGTACCTGGCCCTCATTCCCGTCCTCATCCTTGTGATGTACGCCTGCAACAACCCTAAAAAGAACAAGAAGGCCCAAGAACCCGCCGGATACCAGGTCACTGTGACCGACGAGCCCGCAGCAGTGGCCGAAACCCAGGAGGGGGAAGCCGTAGAGTTCTCCGTAATCGAGACCAAGCCCGGTTTCAACGGCGGAGACGCCAATGAGTTTGCCGTATGGGTGAATTCCAACCTCAAATATCCGGAGCAGGCCAAGGCCGACAATGCCCAGGGACGCGTGATGGTGCAGTTCACCATCGGCGCCGATGGTACCGTCCGTGACGCCAAGATTCTGCGCGGCGTACGCGAAGACCTGGATGCCGAAGCGCTGCGCGTGATATCGGCCTCTCCCAAATGGACTCCGGGTTACAACGCCGACGGCAAAGCCGTTCCCGTCACCTTCAACATGCCCATCGTTTATAAGCTTAAATAATCCCCAAGGGCATCAATCCGATGGGAATTGAATACTTTCGATTCTGAGGCGCAGCGTTCCGGAAGGGACCTGCGCCTCGGCAGTTTCACCCACCTTCTTGCCCATCAGGGCTGTGCCGATAGGGGATTTCAGTGAAATCTTGCCAGCCTCCAGGTTCATCTCGTGAGGGCTGACGATCTGGAATTTCATCCGGGTATTGGTGGCGAGATTCGTGAATTCGACTACGCTCAGCAGGGATACTCTGTCTTTGGGGAGGAACTCAGGGTCAATCACACGGGAATTCTCCAGAACCTTCTGTAGAAACTTGATACGGCTGATGGTCTTTCCCTGGATACGCCGGGCTTCGCGGTATCCTGCATTGTCGCTCCGGTCCCCCTGGGAACCAGTCTCGGCAACTTCTTCGGCCACCTTGGGGTACACTTCCTCGATAAGGTAGCGCAACTCGGCCGCCAACTCGTCGTGTCTCTCTTTGGACAGGTATTCCATAACACTAAATGATCCAAATAAACCGCCCTGTCCTTTTCTTATAATCCAGATATTCCTGGCCGAAATCGGCCTCCAGCCGCTTTTCTTCTGAGCGCACCTGGAGGATCATGAGTGATACGACGACGGCGAATACCAGCAGCGCCCACCCGCTCCACAGGGCGATGAGAACGCCGATGTAATAGATATACGTACCCGACAGCATTGGGTTCCGGCTCATCTTGTAGGGGCCTTCGGTCATCAAATGCCGGGTTCTGGGCGCAACTTCGTGACCCATGGCATCAAAGGGATTGCCCTTGCCGACGCGTTTCATGTAGACGATGCTCCAGATACTTAGCGCAAGACCTGCGATGGCAATCGGCGCTGCCAGATACAGCCTGCCGACCGGGAGATCGGCCAGATCCGGCATCCCGGCAACCCACCACATCAGCGCGGGAATTCCCACAATGAAGATGCAAAAACCCAAAAGGTAACCTAAAACGTGTTTCATGCGCATAAAGATACATCTTTATTTTGTAAATTTGTAGTCGACAGACAATATATCTTATGCATATCCACGAAGAAGCCGCACGCTGCCTGTTATGTGCAGATGCCCCCTGCAGCAAAGCCTGCAAGAACAGTGATCCCGCCAGAGTCATCCGCGCCGTCCGCTTTGGCAATGAAGCCATAGCCCGGCAATGGGTTGCCCAGGCCGATGAGGCCGAGCTGGAAGCCGCCGAAAAGGCCTGCATCCATTACGACCGTCCCATCCGGATAAGGGAGATGGTGGCAGCGCTTCCTCCTTTGTCATCCCAACCGGGCGAAGCGAGTGGAGAGATTTCCCTTGCCATCGACTTCTGTGGCATCCACTGCCAGAATCCCTTCTTCCTGGCTTCATCGGCCGTATGCACCAACTATGAGATGGTGGCACGGGCATTCGAAGCCGGCTGGGCGGGCGTGTTCTACAAGACCATCTGCCTGCAGGAAATCCGTGAGGTGTCGCCGCGCTTCGACGCCGTTAAAAGCGACGCCAACAACAGCTTTATCGGCTTCCGTAATATGGAACAACTGAGCGAGAACCCCGTAGAGGAAGACTTTGATATCCTGAAGCGTTTGAAGCAGAACTATCCCTCCAAGGTTGTCATTGCCTCCATCATGGGCCAGCAGGAAGAGGACTGGGTCAAGCTGGCCCAAATGGCCGAAGAAGCCGGCTGTGATGCCGTAGAACTGAATTTCTCATGTCCTCAGATGAGGGCTACAGGTATGGGATGCGACGTGGGCCAGGACTCCGAACTGGTCATTTTCTTCACCGCCTGCGTCAAGCGCAGCGTGAGCATTCCCGTCATTCCCAAGATGACGCCCAACATCACCCATATCTCCGAACCCGCCATGGCGGCTGTCCTGGGCGGGGCCGATGCCCTATCGGCCATCAACACCATAAAGAGCGTCACGCTGGGGGAGGGATCGGAGGTGAACGGCTGCCAAACTGGCTCCGGCTATTCCGGCAAGGCCGTCAAGCCCATCGCCCTTCGGCACATCCTGGCCATGGTCAAGAACCCTATTATCGGCCACAAAGAGCTGAGCGGCGTAGGCGGCATCGAGACCTGGCGCGATGCCCTGGAGTTCATTCAGCTGGGCTGCCGCAACGTGCAGGTATGCACCTCCGTGATGCAGTACGGCTACCGCATCATCGATGACCTGATCCTGGGCCTGCAGCACTATATGGCCGAACGAGGCATCGGCAGGCTGGAGGACCTGGTGGGCGAGCTGCTGCCGAAGTTTTATCTTCCGCACGACCTGGACCGCGACACCGTGGTCTATCCTAAAATTGACCGTGAGAAGTGCATCGGCTGTGGCCGTTGCTACACCTCATGTATGGACGGAGGCCACCAGGCCATCTCCTTCGGAGAAGACCGGCAGCCTAAAATCAATGGCTCCAAGTGCGTCGGATGCCTGCTTTGCCGTCTGGTTTGCCCCACTGGAGCCATCAGCCCGTCCAAAAGAATTCAGAAAAACAAATAAATGCCGTACTATTGGACGTTCGGGCATATGTGGCTTTTCACCGCTTTTGGCAACCAGTTAGGCAAAACCCGGGCCAAAACGTTATCTTGGAAAATAGTTGTATATTTGCCCTATGAACGTAAAACTTGTCGGCTCACTCATAGCCATTTCAATCATTGCCTGCCCGCTGCTATATATCTTCGTGGGCCCTTCTCTGGATGCCTCTCAATTGGAAACACTGAAAGTGTTGGGGATTATTGCCGGATGCAGTGCCCTATACTGTTTTGTGGTAGGAGAACTTACTCACAACAACAGCCAGATGGACAAACTCTGGAGCCTGCTTCCCATTGTATATACCTGGGTCATCGCCGTCCGCGGCGGAATGACCACGCGCCTGGTGGTAATGGCCGTTCTGGCCACGCTCTGGGGCGCGCGTCTCACCTTCAATTTCGCCCGAAAAGGAGCCTATAAGCTAAAATTCTGGGAAGGGGAAGAAGACTACCGCTGGCCGGTCCTTCGTGCAAAAAAAGAGTTCCAGCCCCACTGGAAATGGATGCTGTTCAATCTCTTTTTCATCAGTATGTACCAGAATGCGCTGGTCCTGATGACCACCTTTCCGGCACTGGTCCTGATGAATGTGAATGTGCCTTTTGGCTGGGTAGACGTCATTGCCGCCGCATTGATGCTGGGCTTCATTATTTATGAAACGGTGGCCGATGAGCAGCAGTGGGCCTTTCAATCGGCCAAATGGAAGATGATAGGCGAGGGAAAGAAACTGGGACAGCTCCCCGCGCCCTTCAATAAAGGATTCAATACAACCGGGCTCTGGAGCCGTAGCCGCCATCCCAATTACTTTGCCGAACAGGGAACATGGTGCGCCTTCTACGTATTTACCATTGGAGGAGGCATCGGCATCATTAACTGGAGTATCATCGGCGCCCTTCTGCTGATTGTCCTGTTTCTGGGCAGCAGCTCCTTTGCCGAAGAAATCAGCGCCGGCAAGTACCCGGAATACGCCAACTATTGTCAATCTGTCTCCCGGTTTTTCCCTGGTCAAAAGACCCTTCTGAATGGGCGCCTTGTGCTATAAATCGGCCTTGGGTTTCCTTACCCTGTTGGGGATATTCTCCGGCAGCACGATGGACAGTTCCATGAATCCTGCATATTCGTCTCCGTCGTACCAGGGAGTCTGGAAGATGAGCTTCTTGAGCCCCTCCTTCTCCACCGTATAGATGTTGGTGCGGGGATTCTTGAGCATATCGGCTAGTAGAGAACGGGCCGGTTCCGGATGGCAATCCAGCACGTTGTGGCCGATGATTTCCTCACTTCCGGGCTTCAGGAATGTTTTCCGGGACTTCTGATTCATGTCCAGGATGGTCCCGTCTTTGGCGCAAATGGTGACCGCAATGTCGGCCCCTTCAAAATAGTCTCGTTTCATGAGGATAAAGATTAGTTTTTATCAATTTGTTCCATGGTACGTACCAGATGACAAACCATGAAACAATAATGGGAATCCATTTGTTTATAGTCTTTTTGTCGTTCATATTATTTCTCATTTCAAACTCGAATCTGGCTTTTTGCTGCCCGGCTTTTACTCACCAGGATAACTCCGCCCACGATGGCCGCAGCGGCAAGCACTTTCTGCCAGGTCAGGTGATCCAGTCCCGTCCAAATGCTGACGATGGTAGCGATGATGGGGGACAGGTAATTGTACATGCTTACCAGCGTTGGCCGGATGAGCTTCTGCCCGTAAGGAATCAAGTAGTAGGCAATGAAGGTGGCAAAGACGATAAGATAGGCAATCTCCCAGCGGACGGGCACGGGTACGGCGCCGTAGTCCATGGTTAATAACCCCTTGGCCGAGAAGGGGAGTGACATCAGCAGGGAAAAGAGGAAAGCCCACTTCATGAAGGTCACGATGCTGTACTTGGAAATGAGCGGACGGAATATGCCAAGATACATCGAGAATGTCAGGCTGTTCAGAAGGAGCATCACAAAGCCAAGCGGTGTCGTGGCCGATGTGCCGCCTGAATGAACCGTATTAAGGATAAGGAAGATAACGCCGGCAAGGGCGATGGATACGCCCCCCGCTTTCTTCCCCGTGATGGGCTCGCCGACAAAGAAGTAAGCAAAGAACATGGTAAATACCGGGCCCAGTGTCCCCAAAATAGCCGAATCGATGGGCGTTGCCATAGTGATGCCGACAAGGAATGTCATCTGCGTCAGGAACAACCCCAGGAAAGCGGCTAACGCAATGCGCCACAGGTCGCCCTTTTCCACCTGTTCTTTCGGCAAAAATAAGGACAGGAGCCAAAAGAGCAAAGATGCACCGATAGCCCTGAAAGTAAACAGCACATACGGACTCACCGCTTCAGAATTGGCAATATCCTTGCATAGCACCACATTCAATCCGAATATGGTGTACGCGGCAGCAACGGAGAGATGCCCTCTTAATGGGTCTGAGGCCGTAAGTTTCACGACTGAAAGTTACGAAGAATTCCCCAAATAATCTGTAAATTTGCATCCGATATGAGCACCACCAACGAAAAATACCGCGAAGACCTCACCGCATACCTCTGGGATAAGGCTTGGCCGAAGTATAAGGACGCGCCATACAAGTTTGGTGCAGCCATCTGGCTCAACCGCCTGGGCTATAAGTTTGAGAAGGTCAACCTGGCTTAGAGATGAAAAAGAAAAGAACCAACCCCTGCTCGAAGATGAGAGAAGGAAGGATTATGCATGAACTCTCATCATTTCTTTTGCAGATAAATAAATAATAAGTAGGTTTGCACCAAGTGATTCTACGGATTCGCTGCACACTGGGCTGATGAGTTATTCATCAGCCTTCAGTTTTATACAACGGCCTCAGATACCCCCTTTACTTTTATTTGCCGCGTTGACGAATAGAATGCACAGGAGGCCGATTTCCCGTCGACGCGGCAGCAAAATCGGCCCAAACGGGCAAAAACGCTGCCGCGTTGACAGCCAGAACGCGTGGCAAAGGTGACGCCACCTCGCATTACGCGGCTCGGCGGCTACGGCTCGCCGCTGCGGTGGGCTCCGTAAAATGGCCCTCCTTGCGGCGGCCGTCACCAACCACAAATGTCAATGATACCCTAATGCCTTCGAAGATGACTCGAAGATGAGAGAAGGAAGAGCGTATTATAATCGAGAAAGAAGGATCTCCGGGGCTGTCTCTGACATAAGGGCAACGGCGAACCATTTCTTGCCGAGGTCTTTGAGGGATGCGCCGATGAGATATACCTGATTGTCCAGAATAAGGAAGCGATCGTGGGATTTTGTGAATTCCTTCACGTCAATTGGAGGGTACTGTGCATTGTGTTTAGTAATGTCAAGCTGGAATTGAGACGATATCTTTTGCGTGTAGATAGTTGCAGTAACTCCCGCCTCTCGTTTATCCAGCATGGTCAGGACGGTTTCATCCACATAATTGTCGATAAGGATATGATGAGTCCGCAGATGAACTCGTAGGCATCGTAAAATTGGCCATTGCCTAAAACGAGTACCGCGTACGGACTTTACACGATAGCCTACAGATATGATCACGTCTAAATTGTAGAAATCTACATCTTTGGTTTGAGTATAGCCAGCAGCACGTCCATATTCTCCGGTATGTGCAAATTTTGCACACACCAAGGACGGGTCCAATTCTCCCTCAGAAAAGATATTCTTGATGTGTCTTCCGATAACAGTCCTGTCGCGGTTAAACAACAATGCCAACTGTCTGATAGTCAACCACACAGTTTCTTTCGCCATCCACACATTGAGTTTAATGGAATCATCTGGGTTGTAAATTGCCACTTCACCAACCTCATCAGGGGATGGTACCAGCAACTGCCGCATTGTTTGCGCCGGTTGCTCTACTTGGCTTAACTGGTCGCAGTCTGCAACCGGTTCCGACGTCTGAATATTATTCTTCTTTGCCATAACATAAAGGTGCAAATGATTATTAATCAGTGGAAATAAACTTGAGGCCGCATTTTGCGACCGCAAGTTCGTATGAAATATGTCTTGTGAAGGGAGCCGCCTCAAGACCTGAGGACTTACCTTACTCCTGATTTCGTTACCGGCCGATTCTGACGACCATTCTGTTAAGACAAATATACAAATTGTGCAGAATAAGCCCAAAAATGATTATCTTTGTATGAATCCCTTTTGTTATGACAGATATAGAACAGATTCTGGAAGAACTACGCAAGTTCAACCAGGAACGGGACTGGGATCAGTTCCATAATGGAAAAGACCTTGCCATAGGCCTTTCCGTGGAAGCGTCCGAGCTTTTGGAGGCTTTCCTCTGGAAGGCACCCGAAAACGTAAATCCCGACAAAATTCGCGAGGAACTGGCAGATGTCCTCAACTATGCCTTCCAGATGGC
>CAJOIQ010000010.1:57814-59587 GCA_905234795.1 uncultured Bacteroidales bacterium
AAGTATCCGGTAGAGAAAGCCAAAGGTTGCGCAAAGAAGTATAACGAATTTTAGGAGCGATGATTGTATATAGCGCCAACAAAGGGCTGTTTGTTCAGGATGTACGGACAAATGTCATAGCGACAAAAATCCTCAACCTTATTCGGGAAAAAGGATTCAATGCCGGCCAGGAACGTGAATTTGCCGCTTGGCAGAATTCCATGCAATTCATGCGGAACATTGTGGACGATGCAGATATTGACGATGAAGTCCAGATTGCCATCGAATACAATATTCCCCAGACATCGAAACGCGTAGACTTCATCATTATCGGCGCCAATGAAACGGGCAAAGATAATATCGTCATCGTAGAGTTGAAACAATGGACCAAGGCCGAGGTGGTGGACGACGACATGCACTTCAGCGTGCGCACATACGTAGCCAACGACAACCGGATTGTCTGCCATCCGTCCTATCAGGCTTACTCCTATTCGCGCTTTATCGGGAACTACTCCCAATTTGTCCAGAATAACGACATCCGCCTGGTTCCCTGCGCGTATCTGCATAACTATCACCCGGAATACAAACCGGCTCTCTCTGCGGATATTTACAAAGAATGGTATACATCCGCCCCGTTCTTTATCATGGACGAGGTACAACCTTTCACAGACTTCATCAAGAAACATGTCACAAAGAAGTCGTCGAAAGGAGACCTGCTGTATCTTATTGACCATGGGAGGATTAAGCCCAGCAAATCCCTCCAGGACGCCATGAAGACCATGGTCCGGAATACGCCGTTATTCGACCTCCTGGACGAGCAGGCTGTCTGTTTTGACATGTGCGTCCGAACCATGCTCCAGTGCCTCAAGGACAAGAAGAAACGCACCGTCCTCATTCAAGGTGGCCCTGGCACAGGGAAGTCTGTCCTGGCCGTCAACCTGCTTCTGCACTACCTGCTTTGCGATTGTCACGCTGCCTACGTTACCAAAAATAGCGCCCCCAGGCAGGCATTCCTTTCCATCCTGTCCCAAAACAAGGCAGAAGGCATTGCCGATATCTGCCAGTTGTTCCGCTCCCCTTTTGGCCTGTCCAAGGTCCCGGCCAACGGATATGACTGCCTAATCGTGGACGAAGCACACCGGCTGGTAAAGAAAATGTATGGAGATTGGGGCGGCGAGAATCAGGTAAAGGAATGCATTCAAGCATCCCTGCTTACCATCTTTATGCTGGACGAAGACCAGGCGGTTACCACCAAAGATATCGGCAGCATAGAAGAGATTACCACTTGGTGCAAGAAACTGGGGTCCACGCTCATCATGCGGGAAGAGACCAAACTGGTGTCACAATTCCGCTGTAACGGCAGCGATGCCTATATCCAATTCATAGACAACCTACTCCAGCGCGGAGAAGAGACCATCAACGTGGCTCGGTCAGAGTTGAATTACGACTTCCGCGTCTTTGACGATGCCTGCCAGATGCGGGAGGCGCTTCGGGAGAAGAACACGGACAACAAGGCCCGTATGGTTGCCGGCTACTGCTACGACTGGAATGTAAAGCATCACCGAGGAGATGTGGATATCTGCCTTCCCGGAGGCTTCCAGGCAAGGTGGAATCTGGAAAATGACAAGATTTGGGCTATCAACCCGAAGTCGTTCGAGGAGGTGGGATGCATCCACACCGCCCAAGGACTGGAGTTTGATTATGTGGGTGTACTGATTGGAAAAGATCTGAAGTACATAGATGGCCGAGTAGTGACGGACAAGTCCGCCATTTCTGCTGACGACAAGTCCTCCG
>CAJOIQ010000011.1 GCA_905234795.1 uncultured Bacteroidales bacterium
GCTCCACATACTCACCGCCATTGTTCTTGAACTGGTCACGGAACGTGGCCGTCTGGGAACCCTGGTAGGTATAGTAGCTGGTGCTCCAGCCGGCATACAAGCCAACCGTAGGAAGCAGCGACCATTTGGCGGTATTGAGCTCGCGCTTGGCATTGAGCTCCTGCCAGCTGGCAATCTGAATACCAGGGTTATGCTCCAGGGCAAAATTCACCACAGACTCAGTGGCCACCGGCTCCACCTGCCACACCGGCATCGATGTGTCGATATTCAGTTCCTCATCCACCGGCCAGAACATTAGGTCGGAGAGGGTCATCTTCTGGTCCTGGTACAGATTGTATGTGTTCGTCAGATCATACTGACGGTCTGCCAGATCGGCCTCCATCTGAATCACGTCCGCATGGCCTTTCTGGCCCAGCTCTTCCTGCCTCTTTGCCTTGGCAAGTGCTTGCTCGGCAACGGCCACCTGTTCCTCATACACATCGCAGAGGCGCTTGTAATAGACCACATTGTAATAGGCCTCCATCACCGCCAGGCAGATATCGGCCTCCACCTGCTTCTCCTGGGAGTCGGCAATGAGCATTCCGGTCTTGGAGATCTTGTAGTTGTTCACTGCCTTGAAGCCGCTGCACTCACGCCGTAATTGTTATGGAACGACGTTGTGTTGAAATACGTATTGGTCTGCGGGTCAATACTGCGGCCGAAGTTGTAGTACGCGTATGTCTGGGCGTTGATCTGCGGGGTAAACAGCGCCAGCGCGGCATCCCGCCGGTCAATCTGCGCATCGCCGACAGCCGCCTGCTGAATCCGAATCTTAGTGGAGTTGGAAATGGCATACTCCATGCAATCGTGCAAAGTCATTACGCCGTCATGCCCGACCTGTTCGGGCATCTCCTGTGCCCGGAGATTTTCGGTCAAGCCGGGAAAGACGAACGCCACAAAAACGAATATGTAAAGTCGTGTCTTCATCATACAATGATTTATCACCGTGCCAAATTCTAGCACCCGCCGTGCCAAATGTGATAAAGCATTGATAATGAAGAAGAAATGGTTTTAGCAAGAAATGAAAAAAGTGTAAAGTTTACAATACACTTTACAGTTTGTTGTAAACCCCCTTTACACCAACCAAACCCCAACAGACCTAACTAAAACCAAGATTTAGCCCCCTTCGTCCTTATTGTTATCTATTGTTTTTTATCTTTCCTTTTGGTTTGTACCACATTTGCACCTTTAGGGTAGGGCGTAAAGAAAAATCAGGCAAAACCCCTAAATATTCCCCTGGCTTTACACCAGTTTACACCGCAGACTTTCCGCCAGTTGAGGTGCCCCAGTATCTCCTGAAACACACCCACATCCCCGCAGCCGTCACCTTCAACCTCTACCTGGACAACAAGGAAGAGTGCGCCTTCCTCCTGTCCTCCGCCGGCTGCAAAGCCATCATCGACCTCCACGTGGAAGGCATCGTCAACTACGTGGACGGCTTCAACGCCTAGAAATGGGACTTCAACGACTAAGACTTTCAATCATTCCGTCACTTCCATCAGTTCCGTCAACTGATGGAAGTTGGCTTTTATTCTCCGTATTCCAAATGAATTGAGTATATTTGCAAACCAAGACGGTTCGGTATGATTGACGAAACAAAAGCATTGGAGCTGATTGCCCAGGGAGAAGGCCAGCACGTTGAATTTAAGGAGAGTGTTCCTTCCAAGGTGAGGGAACTCAGTGAGGAAGTGTGCGCTTTTTCCAATGCCAGCGGCGGCTTTGTCCTTATCGGAGTCAACAACAAGAACGAGTTTGTCAAGGGGTTCTCCATTGACAATTCCAAGCGGTCCTCCATCCAGGACTCTCTGGATGCCATACAACCTGCGGTCTCCTGCGAGTTCTACCCGCTCACCGTGCAGGGACATCCCATCTGGGTCATTGAAGTCCAGGAAGGAGAGAACAAACCCTATGTCGCATCCGGATCCATCTATGTCCGTCGCGGCGCCAACTCGCAGAAGCTTCGCACTCCAGCCGAAATGCGACAACTATTTGAGGATGCCGGCGCCATGCATTTTGATGAGGCCATCAACAAGTGGTTTCGCATGGAAGACATTTCCGACCAGGCCGTCAAGGAATTCAAGGAGAAAGCCGGCATCACTTCCACGGCGCCGAATCCCGAACTCATCAAGAATCTGGAACTCCTTGGCCCCAAAGGCGAAATGACCAATGTGGTCCCAATGTTCTTCTCCGACGAGTGTGGCAAGCGGATTCCGCAGGCAGTCATCCGCTGCGTCCTCTTCAAGGGGAAAGACAAAGTCCACATCATTGACTCCAAGACCATCGGCGGCCCCATCCTCACTCAGTACAACGAAACTACCAAGTGGCTGAAGCAGCGCCTGGCCGTCGAGTACATAATGGATGGGTTCAACCCTCGCAAAGAAAAGTGGGAGATTCCCTTGGATGCTATAAAAGAAGCACTTACAAACTCGATTTGCCATCGGGACTATTTCGACACTGCCGCCAACATCATGGTGGAGCTCTACGATGACCGTCTGGAGATTACCAATCCCGGCGGATTGCTCCCTGTCGTGGCCAAGAACTTCGGACACATGAGCAAGTCCCGCAATCCAAAGATCTTCGAACTCTTCACCCGGATGGATTTGGTCGAGAAGGTTGGCTCCGGTATCCCTCGAATGGCCGACTTGATGGCGGAGGCCGGGCTTCCTGCTCCGGAGTACCGGACAGAAGGTTTCTTCACAACGGTTCTTTACAAAGACCAAAGCACTGTAAAGAAAACTGGGAAGGAAACTATAAAGGAAACCGAAAAGAAAACGCCCGAACGCATCTTGGAAATCATCAAGGCGAATCCCGGGATAACCGTTTCTGAGATTGCAGATCAGTGTGGCCTTACCTACAACGGTGCCTATTATCACATTGAAAAAATGAGAAAAAAAGGCATCCTTGCCCATAGGGGCGGTGATAAAGGCGGCGAGTGGGTCATCCTTTAGATTTCCATTAAACCATCACTTCCATCATTTTCGTCAACTGATGGAAGTTTTTTCTTCAAATCATATTGCCTACGGGACCTGGGCCTGCATTTCTATACAGCACTATTCTTTTTTGGCGGCTGCTATACATAATCTTTAACCACGTCATAAAAAGCATAGGGCTCCCGGGAATATGCGGCCCACATCTTATCTCCATAGCAGAAGTGCCACCACTCACCAGGGTAGTTGACAAAGCCGGCGGCCTTCATGGCTGTTAGGAGGATATGCCGATCCTTCCTTTGTTCCTTAGTGATATCCTTGCATTTAGTCGGGGTTCTCTTATTATGCTCCAAATACCCAGTACCCATATCCAGCGGCGTTCCATCATCTTTGCAAAGGGTCAGGTCAACAGCGCCTCCAGTTTGGTGCCCGCTGCCTCCTACACTAGCACTGATTCTGTTCAAAGCTGTTTGAATCTGCAGTTCGTTATAATCCGGATGCGCCTCTGCTATCTCCTTTTTGTCGCGTTCACGAAGCCGTTCCTGTTTCTTGGGAGAACGGTATAATTCATAAATCAGTAGCTTCAGGCCGATTTCTTTATATACGGCCGCTGCGGCATTCTCCAGCCGTTCTATCATTTCTTTGCGGGCATAGTAGGATTCGATGCCATCTGCATAGAGGATATTATCACTATTAGAGTTGACAAGCTCTTGCCCGCACTCTCTAACTTCCTTCCGATTGATGATCTCTGCAGGAAGAATCTGTCGCAGGCCAAGTCGCAGGAGAACGTGATTATAAAAGACTCTTGTCGTCATTGTCAAACAGATAATACAGAAGAAAAGTGCAGAGGGAGCATCGAGATCAGGGCCGTCGAACTATTTCTTATACATGATTTCAAGAAGGGCAGGGCCTGAATAAAGGTATTCTTTGGCTTCGAAGTCGTTATTGAACAACTTGGATTCACACTGTCTATCTCCTTCAAGAATACTATAGTCAAACTCCTGCCCCGTATGGCTATCCCGAGCTCTCCAACTATATCGCTGATTATTTCCTTCAGCAGTCACAAGACAATCTGATATGACCTCCAGATAGTCAATATGGCCAGAAAACAGCTCGCAGAATCTTGCTTCTGGATAGATGTCCTAATCAACATATTTACATGGCACTTTCATATAACTCTAACAAAAGATAGTGTGAGTTCTATTCCATTTCGCTTATTTGCCTGGCGTATCTCTTCCAACGCTTAGCCTTCTGATAAACGTCACGAGCCCCGTTAGGGATAAGTATTAGGCATTTGTCATCTACGCCAAGTGTGCTGATTTTAGGCGGGTTATTACACAACAAGATGAGCTTTTCTACTTTGTTATCAAAAGCTTCCCTTCCTATTAGGCGCACAGTTGAAGGAATAGTTATCTGTTGCAAAGATGAGCAAAACAAGAAAGCTTCTTTATCAATGATTTCCAATCCTTCGGGAAGGGAGATGTCCTTGAGGTTAATATTATACGAGAAGGCTCTGACTCCTATACGCTTTATACCCGGCTTAACGTCGAAAGATTTAAGACCCCCTTCGTATCTTTCCGGCCCATGAGCCTGTTCCCAATGCCTTTCATCAGTTGAGACAGGAGCAGAATAGAACGACGCTATAAAATTGTCAGCAAAAGCAGTCTCATAAACAGCGGCCTCTACTGATGTCTCACGGTCATAGAGAGACAGATAAGTATCCATGTGTACTCTGCCGTCTTTATCCAGGAACTGCTCATCATGAATTTCCTGATCAGACGAGAATTGAGGTACAGGGCTTCTGAACAGGTTAAATAGTCGTCTCATAGTAACTCTCGAATTGCTTTTGAACTATTGCTGAATCAAAACTCCAAGCGGCAGCAAGCCACGCAAGGATTCCAGAATTATCCTTATCATCAGTTTTAATGCTCTGCTCCAAGAGGTTAATATAGTTATCCATCGAGGTCTTCTCCATAAATCCTGAAAGATAATTCCTGAACGTCTCGGAATTCTTCTGTGATAAGGCATCTTTACATTCTTGCAGAGGGCCTATTTTACACAGTTTTGAGTAAAGGAGAACGCCCGTATCATCTTGTTTAGGTGCGACAAAAGAAACACTTTTGAAAGATGCAATATCCTTGTCTTCAACATGCTTGAAATGGTAGTCGATTATGGTAGAAAGAAGATGATCAGCGTAATTGCTGGAATTGTCTTTATTAATGTGATACAGTTCTATCAATACTTTTATAGGAGTCTGTAATAAATCAAGCAAATCCCGGTCTGATAAGCTTGTTTGATGGTCTAACTTGTCTATACAAGCATCTATGACAGAATCATATTTATTCATTTGATTCTTGAGAGATAACAAGTGAGCATACCTCATTGCATCGTTGCGGTAATCTTCAAGAATGAAACAATCCGCAAATTGGGGCAAATAAATAGAACGAAGCAGGTTTTGACTTATTAGGGATCGGTCATTAATAAGTGCTCGTATATAGGACATTTTTCTATAAACAACCTGTATCAGTCGGTCACTGACAACAAGTCTATTCTTCTTGTTTGTTCGTTCCACGTTTTTGGCTGTTCTCTTAGCATACAGGTATCCAAGGAAACCAAACACAACACCGAGAACACTGGCAATCGCTGCGATGATTGCCATAGTCAGATTCAATTGAACGGTTTGAGGATCTGAGGCTTCCGCTATCTGATTAACCTTGGGGCCGATGACATTCAAAGTGTCGCTAATACTTTGAAGGATGTCATAATCTGTATTTCCTGGAATAGTTGGCATATTATAAGTATTTTATTTCAAGACATTTAGATAAGAAAAGACGCATCGCATCACAATATGTCTCCTTATCTTCTGACGACATGTAAACATGCTCTGCATAGCAACCGCCGGCGCAGTGATACTTGGCTGGGCACTCGCTACATAATTCAAGAGAATTGTTATGCGAGAATACCCTATGCGCGCTATCGTTGTCAATGGTGCAACCCTGTTCAGAGGCGCTTCCAATCTTAAACTCCTCGAATTTAGGTTCAAGGTCGGAGGAAACAAAATTACATCCTGTTATATTGCCATCCGCAGCCAAAACAAACTTGCCTTCACAGAAGCGGTCTTGAAGAACTGAGACAGCGTTCAAGTACGGGCAGGTCAAGCGGATTCCCAATTCGTCAGCCCTTTGTTTTGCAGCAAAGAAATTGTCTACGAAAGACTGGTAGTAATCTTCTTTTGAGGCGAACCGGGTGAAACTGTCATTGGGGACGAGCGGTTTGAAGGACACTTGCTCTACTTGAGGAATTGTACGGTGCATCACTTCCATCATTTCACTCATGCGGTGAATATTCTCCTCAGTGACAACGGTGGTTATCCCAACATCGACTCCACGGGAAGCATAAATGTTAATATTTCTGGTAACTTCTTCGTAATGACCGCGGAATTTGTTCTGTGCATCTTCCAATATATCGTATGATGCGCAGATGCCTGCCCCCGTCTTAAGGCAAGTATTAATGATGTCCTCATCAATGATGGAGCAATTTGTGACGATAGAAATATAGATACCGCCCTCCCGCTTCTGGTTCAAAGCGACAGCATATTCAATGCTCTCCTTAACAACTGGCCAGGAAAGTAAAGGCTCACCTCCACCTATATAAATCAAGGTAAGTTTCTTCCTGGGAAGCCGGTCTGGCCTTATGAACCATTCTAAAGCCTTTCTGAGCATTGAGGCGCTCATCTCCAAAGAAGAACGGCCTTTTGCCGAATAACAGTAAGCACAATGAAAATTACACTTATTGTTCGGCAGGAGCATCAGTGTTCTGAAGGAGTCCGGTTCTGGAGAAATGTGAAATACCTGGGAGTCCGGGACCTCAGCTATTTCTTTCCTGAAATCATCCACTTCTGACTGGACATCAATGAGCTTTACCCTTTTTTTTAGGGGCGCGTAGGCCAAAAGCTTTCCTCTATTGGCTCCCGTGGTGATGGGTATTGTAAAAACTTCAATCATAAAGCGGCCAGGAGATTTTTATCAGCTTTCCCACTAATACGTACGTTGTAGAACTCACCAACAGAAAGCTGTTTTTCTGTTCGTATCTTGACAACAGGATCTGCCATCGGAGTGCTGTGCTCGCTTCTCCCTATATAGTCGTCATCTTGTTTACGATCAATAATAACCCGTACATCTTTTCCGATGGTCTGGTCATTTATTTCATTCAAGACTTGCTTTTGAACAGCAAGTATGCCAAGCGCCCGTTCTTTCTTAATTTCAGGGCTAATGGAATCAGTATAGTTCTGATGACAGAAACTTCCGACTTGATGAGAATAACGGAAAACCCCAAGGCGCTCAAACCGCTGTTCCGCAACAAATTGCTTTAGCGCCTCATAATCAGGTTCAGTCTCGCCCGGGTGCCCAACCATGACGGTTGTTCTTAGATAAAGACCAGGCACTGATTCTCGGATATCTGAAATAAGTTGAGTCAAACTTTCTTTGCTCATACCACGCCTCATTAGTTTGAGCATCTTGGTTTCTGAGTGCTGTATGGCCATGTCTAGATATTTGCATACGTTTTCCCGCTCACGGATGACAGGAAGTAATTCTTTTGGAAAACCTGACGGATAGGCATAGTGGAGACGAATCCACTCTATACCAGGCAAGTCTGATATGCGAGAAACAAGTTCGGAGATTCGCTTCTTCCCGTATAAATCCAGGCCATAAGTGGTTAAATTCTGAGCAACGAGCTGGATTTCTTTTACTCCTTGGGAAGCAAGCCAACGGCACTCTTCCAGAACTCTTTCCATGGGTTCTGACTTTAGGGGACCATTTAAAATGGGCTTAATACAATATGAACAGGGCTGATTGCATCCTTCGGATATCTTGACAAAGGCATAATGTGAAGGGGTTGTCAGATATCGTTTAAGTCCAATAGCCATCCCAATACCAAGATCTTGTGGCAGAGTCTCCCAATTGAAATTCCCATATATTTTGTCGACTTCCGGGACAATCTCTGTCAACTTCTCGCCAAGTTTCTGGGAATAGCAGCCCATTATCCATAGCTGTCCCACACGTCCTTCCTTTTTCATCCGGGCGTAACGGCGAATAGTAGATAATGATTCATCTTCCGCTTCGCCGATGAAACCGCAGGTGTTGATTATGGCGATATCGGCCGATTGCTCCAGTTCTCCGAAATGAACATCGTGCCCGGCATCTACAAGCACATGCATAAGTCTCTCGCTATCAACGAGATTCTTGAAGCATCCGATATTTAGCAGATTGATTCTCATACGACAGAGCCTATCAATACGCTAGGCGTAACTTCATTAATCAGGACCTGTGCATCGGCATTGATGGGGAGGTTGTCCTCCGACTTAAACAAAATGGTCCGGAGCCTATGGTCACGGCCGAACAGGAAAGAGCGGTCCGCCGGCCATCGTCCTTCTACGATAACGGGGATGGTGCGGCCAATGTCGGCTTTATATGCGGCTTCTTTGATGGCATCTCTGGCTTCAATAATTGCCTTGTAGCGTTCATCTTTCACGCTTTCCGGTACATCGTCCCGGAATTGTCTGGATGCAGCGGTTCCGTTTCTCATGGAAAAACGGAAAATGTTAATGTCATCAAAACGAAGTTCCCGAATCAGCGAGAGTGTCTGCTGGAAGTCTTCTTCGGTTTCGTTGCAGAAACCTACCATTATGTCGGTCACGATGGAAATATCAGGAATTTCATGCTTTACAATCTTGTACCTTTCTCTGTACTGCTCTACTGTGTAGCCCCTGTGCATTCTTCGAAGGACACTGTTCGAGCCGGACTGGACCGGAAGATGAACAACGTGCATGATGTTGTCATGCCGCTTCATCACATGAAGAATATCATCAGAAAACGTGACGGGATGCGAGGATAAGAATTTGATTCTCAATTCGGGGCAAAGAACCGAAGTTCGTTCCAGCAAATCGGCGAAGCCATAGGCGTACCTGTCAATAATATGCCCTACAAAAGTCAACTCCCTATACCCTTGATCGGCAATGTTGCGACATTCATGAAGGATAGATTTCATGTCGCGGCTATGTTCTTTTCCGCGGGTGTAAGGTTCTATGCAGTAAGAGCAATACTGGTTGCACCCCTTCATGATTGTAATAGCCGCAGTGGTTTTGTCTTCGATTGTGCGCAGAGGGCTGATGTCGGCATACATCTCGTCCAAACAATCCCTGTTCAATACAAAGTGACTCTTCTTGTCGGATATCAAATCTGGAAGAGACCGGTATTGATCAGGACCGATAATGATGTCCACAAAGGGATACCTATCAAAAAGGGTTTTATCCAACTGCGTAGCAAAACAGCCACAAATGACTATGGTACGACTCTGAAGTCCTTTTTCCGCAATTTGCTCCAGGCGAGAGAATGTTCTTTCATGTCCGATTTCTCTAACCGAGCAGCAGTTCAGGATAATAACATCGGCATCTTCCATCCGATCGATCTGATTAAAACCTTTGGCTGCGAGAATCGATAGGAGAATCTCGCTGTCGCAGATGTTCATCCTGCAACCATATGTTTCTATATAAACGTTCACTTTTTGCCCTGTTTGGCTAAAAGGTACATCTCATATCGCATTTCCATCAGTTGTTCCATATGACTCTTTTCAGGACAACAATGGTTCAAATGCAATCCTTCATTCCGATTACGGAGGCGCACCAATGGGCATCCGCCACCACAAAGGGCGATAAACTCACAATTGAGACACTTAGGGTCTCTCGTATAATCGGCTCCTGTAATATAGTCAGCGAAGCCGGCCATATTCTTGATGCCTTCATGAACGTTTCCTAATGTCTGTTCTGGATTCCCCACCATTCTCCAACACTTGTATATCTCTCCTTCCGGTCCAATTACAAAAGCAAAGTATTTGCTTCCGACACAACTATGTCTCCTGAATCGAGGGAGGAAAGACTTGATTTCGATACCATAACGGTCAAATAGATCCAACGCAAATTGGGCTTTGTAACCGCCCTCTGAAATGTTATGCTCTGGAGAGACACACTCAGAGGAAAGAAGATCTGAGACAAATCCAGGATAAAGATTCACGCGATCGCTACTTATCTCAGATTTGAAAGAATCATAAAAATCGGCATACATCTCCATGTTACGCCGGTCTATATTTGTACGTATATCAACGTGGACAGAAGGATTCACCTGAAGAAGATACTTAAGATTCTCCATAATGGTCCTATACGTTGGTTGTCCACCCAAAAGAGGCCTTCTCTCATTATGGACGGACTCCGGCCCGTCAAATGTGATTTGCACATCATTGATGGCAAGTTCGGCAAACAAATCGGCCTTTTCCTTCGTAAGCAGATAGCCGTTGGTAACAATCTTGGCAGCATACTCAATACCAAGTGTGAGAAACGCCCGGGAAAGACGCTCAATACTGCCGAAATTTATGAGAGGTTCTCCTCCGTACCAAGTAACATTTAGTCTTTTAATCTGCTTATTCGACTGTACGAATCTTATGATTGCAACTTCAGTATCCTCGTTCATTGTTACCATCGGACGCTCCCGCTCATAACAATAGATGCACCCGAAATTACATCCTCTGGTTGGAAGTATGGTAAGTGAAACGTCAGCAGAATTATACTTGTTTTTCAGAACATCTGATAAATAAATGTTCAGGTCATCCTCCTGTCGTTTGACAATTATCCTCGAGGATATCAGAAAATCAGCAAACTTATAGTCTTTATAAGAGTCTGGATTATCTTTTAATTCCAGCCATCCTTGGATTTGAGAGTCATCAATTTGGAGAAAAACCTGCGACATGGTGTTATATAGCAGGTATCCGTATTTCTTTGATTTTGAGAGGATATTGTATTTGGACCAGTACATAGCTATTCTTCAAAATAAATAGGGAGCCAAGAATCCATAGTAAAGGATTTTTGGCTCCCACCCCACAATTAGAGGCTGAGATCGCCCCAGCACATGTCGCAAACCGAGAGGTTGTGAGCGCTGAACTCATTGATGGAGTTGGCCTCCTGAGCAGCGGCGACGACCTGAAATTCAAGAGCTTTCATACTTTTGAATGGTTTTATGTGAGTGCCTACTCTATTCTGGCTTTTCGGCTTCTGCCATTAATATATAAGCGTGTTAAGAACAAATCTTAAAAACTATTACTGCAATTACAATCCAAAAAATCCATCCAAAAACTTTCGACCAAACAGGAGTGCTAGATTGTTTTGAGGAGCTAACGTTGGAGAAGGAATGCACGGCCCCGCTTGAGCCATTGAATGATTCTTTCTTTTGAGGCAGGTCATAAAAACCAAGTTTATTATACACATCACGGACTTCCGGAAGAACCGAACTTGGTGAAGGGACCTTGAAATCTCGCTCATACAAAAGGTCTTTCCTGTTATTACGATGCTCAATGGCTAATTTAATCCAATAATCTGCACTTTCACCCCCGCTTATTTTCCCACATTTATACATCTCAGCTATCATCTCATAACACTTCCAGTAGCCCCAGTTTTTACATATTCTGAAATAACTATATGCTTTTTGATAGTTAAGATATGGGGATTTTGTGTCATAATATAACAATCCGAGTCCCTTGTTAGCCAACGGATAACTATCAACTATTGCTTCAAGTATTTTTTTAGCATATGCAGCATTGGCATCATGGATAAAGGCGTTTTTTGCCAAATGATACATGCCCTGGTGAGTTTCTGCTTCTCTGTAATAACGCTTGGCCAAAGCTAAGTATTCCTTAGCCTGTTGTATGTTAATGTCGGAATCATAATACATATCATTATATATGATTCCCATTTGACACGTAGCAATACTATGTCCTTGGTCGGACGCTTGTCTTAGCCAATACAATGCATCATTGTAAGCCTTAGGGTTTTTTTCTATAAGGTATTTACCATAAATCCATTGAGCCTCTGCCAACCCGGTTTCAGCTCCTTCTTGAACATATTCAAGCGCTTGCTGAAAGGAATAGTATTCATACTTTAATGCATACAAACGAGCAAGTAAGCATTTCGCTATTAGATTATTCTTGAACGGAAGCAAACTGTCAATAGCCTCCTGATGTTGTTTGGCTATTGATGCGTCGGTTCGTAATAATTTGCCGAGATAGATTGAGTCATATGGATAAATGTACTTATTATCAAAAGCATCGAATGCTTCTGTTGCATACGATAACTTGACGACTTCGTCAGTCGAATAATGCTTTAGCGCAAAATCTTTTTCTGCAGGGTTAAGTCCCATAGTCCTTTTACGATATAAATTACTATCTAAATGAAGGCAGAGTAATAAACATGATGCTATTGCAGATCTCCCGCCCAAGTTGGAAGGTCAACACCTTCAAACATTTCGATATTGAACGAGGCTTTCCCATCCGGAGAGTACATTGCCGCAACAATGTTCATAATGTCAATGAGATAATTACCAAGAGGCTCAAGTTCAACATCTTGATTGTTTGGATCAAGACCTGCCTTATACTTTTCAGCATGATCCTGAACAGCATTATCTGTCATATGATTGATGAGAGCATAAGCAGAACTAACCATATTACCAAAGAAAGAGCCCCTTTCAATAGGATCTTTAGTAATCTCAGCCAGTTTCTCTTCACCCAACTTTAACAGCCGTGCTTTTTGGGAATACGTTAGGCTATTGTGCAATAGACCAGTAAGCTCTATATTCATTAGAAGGTCCTGGGCGGATTGCTTTGCATTTGATGAAACGTCAATGGCAGCAATATCGCTTATGAGGTCATCGTATGATCTCATGGCCGGAGCGCTATCAGAAGATGTCCCTGATGTGGATGCTGCAGGATTATCAGTTGGTACGGGCGCCTGTACGGCGTTATTGCCATTATCTTTGCGGAATAAGCCGACTATTAGCCCAAAAAGCGCCTTGATACCAAGCCATAATAGTTTTAGAATCCAGCCACAAACTTTGAGGAATGCCTTAAAGAGCCATTCAACAATCTCAAGAAACCAACCAAACATAGTGTCAACAACGTCCGCCATAGTAATAATGTTCTTTATCCGACGGACCCGAGTTCGGAAAGTTAGTAGCACAAAAAAGAAAGTGCGGGCCTCCAATAGCTCTTACTCAGATACTGGGCTCTGGACTGCCTTCGAACGAATAAGAATGGATTATGCTCACACTTTCTGCTATAATGTGGGCAAGAACCCATAAAATAGCCAGTGAGAGCGCCTCACTCTTCCCGTTCAAATGAATTGTCCAGATTCAGTATCTAGGAATAAGCTAAACGCTTTCTGTATGTATGCTACGCGATGCAGCAATGCAAATATAGTGATTTTTTTTGTTTCTTATGCTTTTTGACGGTCCGGACAAAAAAATGAAGATTTTTGAAAATTTTTTCGGCCCCAAACACATTTATTTTTGCTCGGATTTCCTTACGAAAACCTCTCCATCGGCCGTATCACATTTGTACCACGCACCCTATAAACGACTGATTTACAGCAGGGTGTCAAAAACTTTACACTTTCGGGCTTTACACTTTACAGATTTCTCCTACGGAGACTACCTGAATCGCAGCTCAAATACGGTCTGCTGGGCATCACTCCTCACCAACTCAATGCTGCCGTTGTGGTTACGCATAATCTGGCGAGAGATGCTAAGGCCGATGCCGGAGCCTTCCTTCTTAGTTGTATAGAACGGGATGAAGATTTGCTCCTGAGCAGAAACCGGAATCGGTTCGCCATCATTAGCCACCTGCACAATCACGTCATCATCCCTGCCCATCTTGGCCGATATGTCGATGTGCTTTGCCCCCGCCTGCAGGGCATTTTTGATGAGGTTGATGAGGATCTGAGAGATCTGCCCCTCATCTGCGTAAATCATTAAATCATCTTCCTCCGGCCGATACTTGCAGGTAGCACCACAGCTGGCGGCGAATTCGCTGTTCAAGCCGATGACACTATCCATCAGCTCCCGCAAATCCAGCGCCTTGCGGATGGGCTTCGCCACACCCGAGAGTTGCCGGTCTTGGATGAGTCGGAGATGGTCTCCAGGCCCGCCTTGATGTCCAGTTCGCTGTGGCCGCTCTCATCCACGGACTTGGCCATTGCATCGCTGAGGGATGCGATGGGCGATACCGTGTTCATAATCTCGTGCGTGAGCACGCGGATGAGTTTGGTCCATGAATCCTGCTCGTGGGCCTGCCGCTGCTTCTCGAAGATAGTCCGGATACGGTTCAGCGTGCGGTTGAACTTGTTTTTCTCCTGGAAGCGGAAGTTCAGTTCGCCGTCTTCCAGCGCATCCATCATATAGGCCACCTTCTTGATGTCCTTATGCCTGGTCCTGAGCGTAGCAAGCACCGCCACAACGATTGAGACGATGGTACAGGCTCCAACGATATGCCACACAGAGAAGGTCATAGCCCGTATTTCTTCAGTTTCGCATAGAGCGTGGGCCGGCTGACACCCAGCATCTTAGCTGCAGCGGAGATATTGCCATCGGTGCGGTCCATTGCCTCGCGGACCAGCCTTTCCTCCTCGGCCTCACTCACCGCCTTGATGGTAGTCCCTACGGGTAGCTGGATGTCTTTCGCCGTCAGTTCGCTCCCATCAGAAAGAATAACGGCCTTCTCAATGCAGTTCTGCAGCTCCCGGATATTCCCGCTCCATCGGCCTTCCGTCAGCATCGCAGCAGCATCCGGAGAAATCCCCGTCAAAGGCCGATGATATTTCTCTGCGAAGCGTTCCAGGAACATCTGCGCCAGCGGAACAATATCTTCCTTGCGCTCCCGTATGGGCGGCAGGGCAATATGCACGGTATTGATGCGGTAATACAGATCCTCCCGGAATCGGCCTTCGCGGACCAGCTGCTCCAGGTCCATATTCGTGGCGCAAATCAAGCGTATGTTGATGGGCTTAGCCTCGTTGCCACCCACCCGGACGATGCTCCGGCTCTGGATAGCACGCAGCAGCTTTGCCTGTAGGTGCAGCGGGATATTGCCGATTTCATCCAGGAACAGTGTCCCGCCATCGGCCTGCTCGAACTTGCCGATGTGATTCGTGTGTGCATCCGTGAAAGCGCCCTTCACGTGGCCGAAGAGTTCGCTCTCAAACAGCGTCTCCGTAATGGCACCCGCATCAACGGCAACCATAGGTTTCCCGCTCCGGAGGCTGTGGGCGTGAATCTCCCGCGCCAGCACGTCCTTGCCGGTACCATTCTCGCCGGTAATGAGCACGGTGGCATCCGTGGGCGCAATCTTTTCCAGCGTCTTGCGGATAGCCTTCATGGCAGAAGACGAGCCCCAGAACATCGGACTCTCCGCCGTCGTGGTCTGCTCCGACCGGGCATCCCGCTTCATTGCCTTCCTGGCCTTATCCCGGGCTGCAGTGAGAACCTCAATCAGCTTCTCATTGTCCCACGGCTTCACGATGAAATCAAACGCACCACGCTTCATGCCTTCCACAGCCAATGCGATATCGGCATAAGCCGTAAACAGCACCACTTCCACCTCCGGCACCATCTTTTTGATTTCACCGGCCCAGTACAGCCCTTCATTGCCTGTGTTTATGCTCGTGTTGAAGTTCATATCAAGCAACACCACGTCAGGGCGGAACTGCTCCAGTGACGAAACAAGAGTCGCCGGCGACGGAATCGTCTTCACCTCCGCAAAATGCATCGGCAACAAGATCTCCAGCGCCCGGCGAATCCCCAGGTTGTCATCAACCACCAGTATTTTTCCAACTTTCGAAGCCATAATCCAATCAATAATGTACGCCCACGCACGAGTCAAATTCCGTTCCACACAACCCAACGCACACAATCCCAATCACTTACGGGATTCCCCATCCCCGCAAAACCGTAAAGACTCCTTACACCACTGTAAAGAATCTTTACAAAGTTATTACTTTTTCCGAATTACTCATCCTTCAACAAACTCTTCATACTTCTGTCCGCTAACCCGGGATCCAAGACACCTGCTTCTTTTGCAAAGTATAGAAGCAATTGCCACAGTTCCTTCACCCGGCTTTCCAGTAAAGCCAGTCTTTCCAATTCATCCTTCATCATCTATTCCCTCCTTCGGCCACCCATTTCCTCAGGGCGGCGGTCTCAAACATAAGCTTGCTTCCTATCTTATGAGCGCCCGGGACCTTACCCTGGGAATGCATTTGGTACAGGCTGTTCTTGCTATAGCCTGTAATCTCTGAGGCTTGCGAGACAGATACTCTTTCCGGGTATTCATATTTCTTCTCGTCCCGCAGTACCTCAAGCATCGTCTCACGGACGACGCCCTCCATTTCCTTTTTCATCTTTTCCATCAGTTGTTCAAACAATTCTCTCATGCCTCGTAACCTTTAATATTATACTTCAATCTCGGCTCCCGTACGGAACTGGCGGCAAGATTAGTGAAGACCTTTGACTAATCCAAATTTCGGAAGGCTGGTCGGACCAAATTTCGGCAAAAAAAAGGGTCGACCAAAAGTGGAAAAAGGGCAAAGCACATAGCTGGAATTTGGATACTTCGATAAAAGTAGATAGGTTTGCACCAACACTGAAATATGAAGGGGAAGAGTCGTCAAGTCACAAGATGACTTTGTGGGGAAGTAGAAAAGTGTAGAAGTATAGATTAGTAATAGTGTAAACGAAGAAAAGTATGGATCAGTTAGAAGTGTTCCGGGAGCAACTCAGGAGAAAGCCCGGAGAGACGCAAAAGAAAGAGATGAAAAAAACTGCGACAAAACTGCGACTAAGGCCCAAAAGAAAAGCACCTACATTTCTGCAAGTGCTTGATTCTGAGGAGCTCCCCCTGTTGGACTTGAACCAACGACCCTCTGATTAACAGTCAGATGCTCTAACCAACTGAGCTAAGGAGGAATTTTACCGCTCTCGTGGAACGGGATTGCAAAGGTACAATCTTTTTTGGATTCTCCAAAGAATTTCTGCAAAAATTTTTATTATCTTTGTAAGTCAAACGCAGCAGCAGATAAAATGGATATCGACCTCCTGGCCAAAATGGTGAAAGAAGTGGTGATGGACCACGACTCCGTTACCCTTCCCGGCATGGGCAGTTTTGTGGCGGAACTGGTTCCGGCCAGCTTTGCCGACCGCGGATACACCATTCTCCCGCCTTATCGCAGGCTCTATTTCTCGCCCAAACAGGGGGACGACAATCTGCTGGCCGCGCTGTATGCCAAGTCCAACGATGTGTCGGAGGCCGACGCCGCCCGCATCCTGGAGAACTTCATTGCCGAGATGAAGGAGGTGCTCAAGCAGCGAAAGACGCTGGTGCTCACCGGCCTGGGCCGCTTGAGGGCCACCCGTGAGAATCACTTCTTCTTTGTTGCCGACGAAAATCTGGATATCTATCCTGGCGGCTTCGGCCTGCAGCCCATCTCCCTCAAAACTCACGAGGAAACGCCCGAAGAGGTGGCTGCCGCCGTCTCCAACCTTGCTCAGATTATGGAATCGGAGCCGGAACCGGAACCGGAACCTGTGAAAGAGGAGGCCAATGCTACGGAAGAGATTGCCGATGCTCCTCAGGAGTCACCGGTGGCCTCTTCTGAATCTGTCGCAGAGCCCGCTCCCGAGGAGGATGTGCCCTCTGAGGGTGCATCGGCCATCAAATCAGCGCCCGAAGAGGGCACTCCCTCCGAGGAGGAGCCTTCCGTAGAAGGTACCGAAATTCCGGAGGCTAAAAAGATTGCCGATGCCTCCGTAATTCCGGCACCTTCTACGGAGAAGAAACCTCGGAAGAAATCGAAGTTCTGGCGTGTACTCTTTACCATTCTGCTTACTATTATAGTATTGGCGGTGCTGGCCTTTGTGGTGCTGGCTGTACTGGGACACGTGGCGCCGCAGTGGCTGGACCAGTTCCTGTATTCGGCGGATGAACTTGAAATCCTTCATCCATGAAACCTGTGAGCCGGGAAGGATACAAGTTCCGTCAGGATGTCTGTATCCCGTGTTATCAGATTAATCAAAACGCTTTCCTGCGGCCAGCTGCATTCATGGACCTGGCCCAGGAAATCGCCTATTGGGCGGCCATGGAACTGGGTTTCGGCTATGAAAGCCTGCATGTGCACCATACCGCCTGGGTGCTGTCCCGCATGCACATTCATTTTACCCGCTTCCCCAAGTGGCAGGACAACGCCTCGCTCTATACCTGGCACAAGGGTGCCAACGGCCTTTTCTATCTTCGTGACTTCGAACTACTGGATGCCGATGGCTCTCCGGCCGTTCAGGCCACCAGTTCCTGGGTGGTGATTGACGAGAGAACCCGTCACTTCGTTCGGCCCGACGAATTGCCGCCGTCCCTGGTGCTGGATTACCCGGTGGACGATGCCATCGCGCAGCAGGCGCCCAAGGTGGTGATGCCGAAGGTCGAAATGACAGAGGCAGGGGAGCATACGGTAGCATATTCCGACATCGATATCATCGGCCACACCAACAATGCCCGTTATGTGGTGTGGGCCATGGACTGCCTGCCGCTGGAAGTGGCCGTGCAACCCATGAAAAACTTATATATCAACTTCAACAGGGAAACCACAGCCGGAGAAACGGTACAGCTGTTCCGGCTGCAGGATGGCAGCGCCTGGTACGTGGAAGGCCGGGTGGACGGCAAATCCTGCTTCGTGGTGAAAATGGAGTATTAGTTTATGCAAGATCTTTTCTTTGGCTACGGTATCGCCCATACCATTCTGCTGCTGGCTTTCGTCATCGGCACGGGCCTGTATCTGGGCCGATTCAAGGTAAAAGGTATTTCCCTGGGTTCCACATGGATCCTGTTCATGGGTATCCTGATGGGCCATCTGGGCTTCCAGGCCGACCTGGACGTCCTCCATTTCGTGAAAGAGTTCGGCCTTATCCTGTTTGTGTTTTCCATCGGCCTGCAGGTGGGCCCCGGTTTCTTCCATTCCTTCAAACAGGGGGGCGTGAAGATGAACTTGCTGGCGGTGATGAACATCCTGCTGGCCGTTGCCGTGACGTATGCCATATCGGCTCTTAGCGGGGAAGACCTCAAGACCATGGTGGGCGTCATGTCCGGCGCCGTCACCAACACTCCAGGTCTGGGTGCAGCGCAGCAAACCTTCATCGATGTGTCGGTAGCCGGAGGCAGCAGTACCCTGGCGGCAGGGGAAGCTTCCGAGCAGCTGGCATCGGCCTATGCCGTGGCCTATCCCATCGGCGTGGTGGGCGTCATCCTGGTCATCGTGCTCATGAAGGCCATCTTCAAGATTGACCACAAAAAGGAGCTGGAATTGCTGGAAGCACAGGCCGATACCACCGAAAAAGCCCGCCGTATGCACGTGGAAGTGGATAACCCCGCCATCTTTGGGAAGAAGCTCACCGATGTCCTGCAGCCCTTCGGCGGGGATTTCGTGGTGTCCCGCGTGATGAAAGGGGATGAGATTCTGTTCCCTTCTTCGGACCTTGTGCTGGAAGAAGGAGATAAACTGCTGATTGTGACCTCTCAGGGTGAGGTGGACCGTATCCGCATCCTCTTTGGAAAGGAAGTGCCGATGCACGTGCAGGACTGGGTGGTGAAGGATCACCACATGGTTACCCGCCGTATTGTGGTCACCCAGCCCAAACTCACCGGAAAAACCCTGAAGGAACTCATGTTCCGGAGCGTTTATGGGGTGAGTGTCACCCGGGTGGTGCGTGCCGGCGTGGAACTGGTGGCCAGCAAGGATCTCTATCTCCAGATGGGAGACGCCCTGGTGTGCGTGGGGACCGAAAAGAATATCGAGCAGGTGGCCCAAAAGGTGGGGAATTCGTCCGAAGCCCTTAACAAACCTAACCTGGTGCCCATATTCATGGGTATCGTGGTGGGCGTTATCTTCGGTTCCATTCCCCTGAAGTTTCCCGGTATTCCCCAGGCCATCAAACTGGGCCTGGCCGGTGGTCCGCTCATCATCGCCATCCTCCTGGGACACTGGGGACCCAAGTTCAAGATTACCACTTATACCACAGCCAGCGCCAATCTGATGATCCGGGAGATCGGCATTTCCCTCTTCCTGGCGGCCGTGGGTATCGGCGCCGGCGGAGAATTCTGGAGCTCCATTGTGGGCGGTGGCTACTGGTGGATCCTGTACGGCGCCTGCATTACGCTTATTCCGCTCATCATCACCTTTGTGGTGGCGCGTGCGGTGTGCAAGCTCAACTTTTACCAGATTTGTGGCCTCATCAGCGGCTCCTGCACCAATCCGCCCGTACTGGCTTTCTCCCAGGGCATGTACGGCAGTGACTACACTTCCGTGAACTACGCCACGGTGTATCCGCTGTCCATGTTCATGCGCGTCCTGGTGGCTCAGCTTCTCATTTTATTTGCCATGGCTTAACGATGTTCGACTTAGTATACCCTTCCGAACCCGCTCCTCTGTATCCGCGTCCCACCAGTGAAAGGCCCGGTCGGCAACCCGTTCCCAGAGGAGAGATCCTTCCCCTTGTGCAGCCCAACGGCCTGGTTTACGGCCGTGCGGCCCGTGCCTGGTGTCATAGCCCGGAGGGGTGTCATGCCCTGCATCCGGTGGTGCACCTGCACATCGTGGACCGCGAGGGCCGGCTGTACCTGCAGAAGCGTTCCATGAATAAGCATCTGCTGCCCGGGTATTGGGATACGGCGGTAGGCGGTCATGTGTCCTACGGAGAAATGGCTCAGGAGGCTCTGTACCGTGAAGCGGCCGAGGAATTGGGACTCACGGCGTTCAACCCCGTGTTTATTGGCGCATACCCCTTCGAGACCGGCCGGGACTACGAGCAAGTCATCATCTTTGCCACCGTGGGTCATCCGGACCTGAACCCGGATAATGCCGAGGTGTCCGAAGGCCGGTGGTGGACCTTCGAGGAGATAGAAAAGGCGCTGGGAGAAGGAATCCTCACCCCCAATTTCGAATGGGAATTCTACCGGATTAGGGAGAAGCTCAAGTCCTTACTCTAACTGTCCCCAAGTTTCGTCAATGGCCGCACGCGCGGCTGCATCGGTTTTTTCGGTAAGGCCGATGTAGGGCTGACGTTGCTCCGGTACATAAACGGGCATCAGATGGGTGAAAGAGCGTCGGATGAGGATGGCCTGGGCACGCTGCTGTTCCCGGGGGAACTGGGATACCACGCTCAGCAGATAGTCTTCCATCCCCAGCTGGTTGACGGCCCTCACTTTACCGCGCTCTACAATGAACTTGAGGGTGCCGGCATAATACCGGGGCATCTGATCGGCATATAAGATAAAGGATGGTTCGGCGAAAAGCGTGGAGATGGTGGCGGCCTCGAAAACCAGTTCATCGTAGAGCACGCCGTTGTAGTCGATTCTTCCTTCCTGCAAGGTGACAGTCTGCGGGCCCGCGCCGTCGGAGATAATCTCGAAGCGCATTTGTTCCCCGGCGCAAATGCCCACCTCGATGCGGGGCTGGGTGCGCACCAGGCGCCACAGGAGGCGCTTTTCTTCTGCTTCACTCAGGGTGACGTCCTCATAAATCTGCTGCAGGACTTCGGCGGTGATGCGGGGGAAGTCGGCCACTTCGGGCACCACTACGAATCCGGCCATGTCGGCCGCACCGGGGGAGATGGCAAAATGGTCCTCTCCCTTGGCGTAATAGCAGGAAGGACGGTTGGCGCCGCGCAGGGTTACCACGGCACGGTATTCGCCCTCGCTGCAGTAGGCAAAGGCATTGAAGCGGGGCTCGGTTTCCTCGGCCACCAGGTTAAGGCAGTCCAGCAGACGGTAAAACTGGTTGGCCATGGATTTGGCGGTTTGTGCCCTCAGGAAGAAAATGCCGCGGTTGAAGCGTTTGTAATGGAACAGCTGGGCGTCACGGGTGGCACAGATAAATTCTGCATCCTGCGACTGCCCTCCGGCGGCTACTTCCCGCAAAATGCGCTCGGCAGCGCGCTCCAGCGGCATATATCCTTTGGGGCAGGCCTGGAAATGCGCGTGTCCGGGAACGGTTGTGCCGCTGTTGGGACTGTTGTAGAAGACAATGTAGTTGTCCAGACTGGCAGCCAGATCCAGCATATCGGGGAAGCGGTGCCAGATGGTTTGCGGCACGTGAAGGTCCCGCGTAATGACCAGATGGTTGGGGAAAATGGGTGCACGGTTCACCAGGATGTTGTACTTGCGTCCTTTGCGGCCCTCGAAGGGGAGGGTGTGCTGGTGCTCCATGTAGTTTTCCTCACACAGCGGACAGCCGTGGTCGAAGATGGGCATGCGTCCGGGATTGGACTGCAGCGTGACCAGGAGACCGCCGTAGGGGAGGGTGCGTGTACGGGCGCTTTTGAGGGCGCGGTATTTGGCTGCCACCACCGGCCACACGGACAGCTGGTCATGCACGAATTTATCGATGTCTGTTGCCATTACAGCGTAAAGTTACGCATTATTTTGCATAATTTGATTAACTTTGTAAAGATATGGCTACCATCGGCATATTCGATTCCGGCAGCGGGGGACTCTCCGTTTACAGGGAACTGGTAAAACTGCTTCCCCGGGAGCGTTATATCTATTATTCCGACAATGCCCATTGCCCCTACGGAGAAAAGACCGCCCTGTATATTCAGCGCCGGGCCCGTTTCATCACCGAATTCCTGCTGGATAAGGGGGCCGATATCATTGTGGTGGCCTGCAACACCGCCACCGCCGCGGCCATCGCCACCCTTCGTGCCGAATACCCGGATGTCCCCTTCGTGGGCATGGAGCCGGCCGTGAAGCCCGCTGCCCTGGGAACCCGCACCGGAGTCATCGGCGTTCTGGCCACCGCTGGCACGCTCAAGGGTTCCAAGTATCTTAAGACGCGCGGCCTGTATGCCGACGATGTTCGCGTGGTGGAACACGTGGGCCAGGGCTTTGTAGAACTGGTGGAAAACGGTATCCTAGATGGCCCTGAGGCCGAATCTACCGTCCGTGCCTCCCTGCAGCCCTTGCTGGACCAGGGGGCCGATATCATCGTCCTGGGCTGCACGCACTATCCTTTCCTTCGGCCCGTCATCGAGCGCATCGCCGGCCCCGGAGTGCAGGTCATCGACCCCGCTCCCGCCGTGGCCCGCCAAACCCTCCGCCTCCTCCAGCAGCACGGCGTCCCCGTCGGCACCGGCACTTTCTCCGTCCAGCTTCACACCTCCGGGGATCCTCTGGCCCTCGAGCGTATTTTTGCCATTTGCTCAAATGGTTGATAACCAGCAATTTGTGTTTTTCTCTTGATCCCGTTGGGTATCAAGAGAAAAAAATAAGTAATTGATAATGAATAAAATGCTAGCTAAGCTCTACATTCTCACGCTCTGCGCGCTAGCCTTTGCCCTACAAGCCCAGGCCCAGGTGCTCACCGGCATCGACATCCTGCAGGAAAACGGCTTCAAGGAGCTGCGGGGCAAGCGTGTGGGGCTGGTGACCAACCCCAGCGGCATAGACCGCAACGCCCGTTCCACCATCGACATCCTGTTCGAAGCTCCCCAGGTTAATCTGGTGGCGCTGTACGGCCCGGAGCACGGTGTGCGCGGTGATGTCTATGCCGGAGACTATGTGGCCAACAGCACAGATCCTAAGACCGGCCTGCCCGTCTACTCTCTCTATGGCCCCACCCGGGAGCCTACGCAGGAAATGCTCAAGGGCGTGGACATCATGGTATACGACATCCAGGATGTGGGTGTGCGCTGCTATACCTTCATCTCTACCCTGGGGCTGGTGATGCGTGCCTGCGCCAAGGCCGATATCGAAGTGCTGGTCCTGGACCGTCCCAATCCGCTGGGCGGCAACAAGGTGGAAGGCAATTACGTGGAAGACGGCTTCTATTCCTTTGTGAGTGAATTCCGTATCCCCTTTGTTTACGGCCTTACGGTAGCCGAACTGGCATCCCTCATCAACGAGGAAGGTCTCAACTGCGGCCAAACAGGGGATCAGGCCCCGTTGCACTGCCGCCTGAGCGTGGTGCCCATGCGTGGCTGGCAGCGTTGGATGCTGTTCCGGGACACGGGTCTTCCCTGGATTCTGCCTTCTCCCAACATTCCGTCCATGCAGTCGGCCCTGTGTTATGCCGCCTCCGGCATCTGCGGGGAATTCGGCCATCTGAACACCGGCGTGGGGTACACCATCCCCTTCGAGACCTTCGCGGCCGAATGGGTGGATGCCGATGCCCTCAAGGAGCGCCTGGACAGCTACAGGATTCCCGGAGTTGCTTTCCGTACCATCCATTACAAACCCATTTCCGGCAGCAAGAAAGGCATCCTGATCCACGGCGTCCAGCTCATTTTCACCGACTGGGAAAAAGCTCCGGTATCCTTGACGCAGTTCTACGTAATGCAGGCTGTGAACGAACTTTACCCCGACCAAAACCCCTATCCGCTCAAGAGCACGCGCATGCCCGATATCGTCTGTGGCACGGATTATGTGAGAACTACTTTCGGAAAGCGATTGAAAGTAGCCGATATCGTTGATTACTGGAACAAGGATGTAGCGCACTTCCGCTCGGTTTCCCAATTGTATTATTTATACCGTTAACCGTAAAAACTGAGATGCCATGAGAAAGTTTGTTACCATTGCCACCTCCCTGATGCTGGTATTATCCATGCTCGCTTCAGAGAACATGGTGGCTCAGACCCGCTCCACCAACGGAAGCCGGTCCACCAGTTCTTCCTCCAGCAGCCGGTCCACCGGTTCCGGCTCTTCTTCTTCCTCCCGGTCCTCCGGTTCTTCCAGTACCCGGTCTTCCGGCAGCAGCTCATCTGTCCGCTCCTCCGGCAGCAGTAGCAGCACCCGCTCCGGCAGTTCTTCTGCCGTGCAGCAGGACCGTAATAAGAACAACAGCAGCAGCACCCGGTCTTCCGGCAGCAGCAGTTCTTCTGTCCGTTCCAGCGGAAGCAGCTCCTCCTCTACCCGGTCCTCCGGCAGCAGCTCTGCGGTGCGTTCCTCTTCTTCCAGTAACAGCGGCAGTTCTACTGTGCGCTCTTCCGGAAGCAGCAGTAGCTCCCGCAGTTCTTCCGGCGTTTCCTCCAGCAGCAATTCGTCTGTCCGCTCCAGCGGCAGCACCGCGGCCACCGGCGGCAACGTACGTTCTTCCAACGTGAACCGTGACGGCCTGTCGGCCAGCGGCAGTGACAACAATGTCAAGGAAACCTACAAGGACAATGGCGGCAACTACCGTTATGCCGATGACATGCGCGTGGACAACGACCACAACCTGATGCGCGTGGCTCCCCGTCACCGCGATGCCATGGACTGGGGCAGGGCCGGCCACTTCTGGAGCGACAAACCTCACTACTATGGATACCGTATCTATAGCCTGCCTGCAGGTTGGCGCCGCATCAGCCACTGGGGCATTGACTATTATTTCTATGACGGCATCTATTACAGAAGCTTCGGCAACACCTACGTCATCTGCCGTCCTCCTTTCGGCACTCCTCTGGAGCGCGCCATTGACAGGGCCATCCTGCGCAGCATCCGCTTCGCCTATTACGTAGATACCTACCGTACCTTCAGCCGTACCTTCGACTATTATAATGTCATTGCCCGGCAGAACCTGATCATCGCCCAGCAGAACGCCCGTCTGGCTGCCCGGAATGCCGCTTACGCGCTCAACTCCAGCAGGGCTCTCACCGCCTACGAACTGGCCGAGAAACTGGGCCTTGTCCAGAGTTACGCCTACGCCAACTCCGAGTACTTCTACCAGGACGGCGTGTTCTACACCATCAGCGCGTCCGGCGTCTATTCCACCATCGTACCTCCTGCAGGTGCTCTGGTAACCTCCCTGCCCGACGACTATGAGGTGATTGTGATGAACGGCATCGAGTACTATATGGTAGACAACACCGTATACCGCACCACCCTCTTCGAAGGCATGCCTTACCTGGAGGTCCTGGGCCAGATGTACGGTTCCCTCTACAGCCAGTACAACATTTACCGTTAGTTTATAGTTAGATAATGTGCGCCCTCCGGCCCGTTTTGGGAACGGAGGGCGTCTTTATATCCACCTGAGCAACTGAACTGGCACGTTTTTGCCGTTTTTCGTTCCAGCTCACTTGCGCTCACAACTCAACTGGCACGTTTGGGGCGGTTTTCGTGCCAGATGAATGGGGGTAATGGAAAAATCAGTATCTTTGCTGTATGAAAGACTGTGCCCTCATCGTAGTAGACATGCTCTACGACTTCATTGACGGTTCCCTGGCGTGCCAGGAGGCCGACAAAGCCGTAGCCAATACGCTGGCCTATATCAAGGCCGAAAAACCTTCCCCCATTCTGTTTGTCCGGGACCATCATCCCGCAAACCACAGTTCTTTTGCTGCGCAGGGTGGTCCCTGGCCGCCGCATTGCGTGTGGGGCACCCATGGGGCCGATATCCACGTGGACCTGGCGCCTTATGCCGACGATGACCTCAGCTTTTTCAAAGGAGAAGACCCTGCAACGGAGCAGTACAGCGGGTTCGAGGGGAAGAATCCCGCCGGACAAAGCCTGCAGGAGGTGCTGCAGCTCATGGAAATTGACAAGGTTATTCTCTGTGGCATCGCCACCGAATATTGCGTGCGCAATACGGCCGGAGACCTGCTGAAGGCAGGCTTTAAAGTGAGTGTACTGAGGGATTGTCTGGCCTATGTGGATGCCGAAGGGCACAAAAAAGCCCTCGAGGAAATGGCATCCGAGGGCGTTCGTCTAATCTAAGTCATCGGCGTCCGTCACCGCGGCGCCCTTGCCCATAAGATAGGTTTTCATAAACTCGTTCAGGTCTCCGTCCAGGACGCCCTGGGTATCGGCCGTGTTGTAGCCGGTGCGCAGGTCCTTTACCAGTTTATACGGGTGCAGCACGTAGTTGCGAATCTGGGAACCCCATTCGATGCGCTTTTTCTGGCCCTCCAGTTCGGCCTGTTTTTCCTGGCGCTTCTTGAGTTCGATGTCGTAGAGGCGGGACTTGAGGATGAGCAGCGCACGCTGGCGGTTGTCCTGCTGGCTGCGGGTCTCCGTATTCTCCACCATGATGCCGGAGGGAATGTGGCGCACGCGTACGCCGGTTTCCACCTTGTTCACATTCTGGCCGCCGTGGCCGCCACTGCGGAAGGTGTCCCACTCCAGGTCCCCGGGATTGATTTCAATATTGATACTGTCGTCCACCAGCGGATACACAAATACGCTGGAGAAGGTGGTCTGACGTTTACCCTGGGCATTGAAGGGAGAGATGCGCACCAGGCGGTGCACGCCGTTTTCGGCCTTTAAGTAACCGTAAGCGTAATCTCCTTCCACCTCGATGGTAGTGCTCTTGATGCCGGCTTCTTCGCCTTCCAGAAGAGAGGTTACGGTATACTTATAACCGTTGCGCTCACACCAGCGGGTGTACATACGCATGAGCATGGCGCTCCAGTCGTTGGCCTCGGTGCCACCGGCGCCTGAATTGATGGTGAGGACAGCGCCCAGGTTGTCGCCTTCGTTTCCCAGCATATTGCGCAGTTCCAGGGCCTCCACGGCTTCCACCGCCTGGGCATAGGCGGCGTCCAGTTCTTTGGTTTCGGCCGTCTCGATGGCCTCGTCATCGGCCCCGCTCAGACTGTCCTTGGCAAAGTCGTACAGCACCTCCAGGTCATCGGCCAGGCCCCGGGCCTTGTCGAAGTCCGTAATCCAGGACTTGATGCCGGAGAGCTTTTTGAGGAAGGCTTCGGCGGCCTTTGGGTCTCCCCAGAAGTCCGGCGCCAGCGTCTCCTCCGTCTTGGCAGCCACTTCTTTCCTTTTTCCGGCAATATCCAGGCAGCTGTTCAAGGCAGCCACCCTTTCCTGTAAGTCCTTTATCTGTTCCTGCGTTGTCATAGCGTACAAAGGTACGAAATTATCGTTATATTTGTAGGTACAATTCTATCCAAGATGAACGAAATCAACAACGCCTACGTGTCCGACAAGTACCAGTATACCATGGGAAAGTCCTATCTGGAGTGCGGAAAGCAGGACCAGATAGCTGTGTTCAACCTCTTTTACCGCAAGGCCCCGGAGAACAACAACTGGGCGGTGGTGAGCGGCACCGAGGAAGTGATTGAGATGGTGCAGAAACTGGGTACGGAACCCGAGGAATTCTATGAGAAGTTCCTGCCGGGAGACGCCTACAAGGAGTTTCGCAAGTACCTGAGCACCATGAAGTTCACCGGAGACGTGTACTGCATGCGGGAAGGGGAGATTGCCTTCCCCAACCAGCCGATTGTAACCGTTGTGGGGCCCATGATCCAAGCCCAGGTGCTGGAGACCCCCATGCTGTGCATCCTGAATCACCAGATGGCCGTGGCCACCAAGGCGTCCCGCGTGTGCAGGGCTACCAACCATCCCGTTAGCGAATTCGGCTCCCGCCGGGCGCATGGCCCCTGGGCGGCTGTATATGGCGGAAAGGCGGCCCAGATTGCCGGCTGCGCCAGTTCCTCCAACATCCTCACGGGCGCCTTCAACGGCGTGCCTTCTACCGGTACCATGGCCCACAGCTTCATCACTTCATACGGCAGCACCGTGGAAGGGGAGCACAAGGCGTTCTGCGACTACATCAAGACCCACAAGGGAGAGAATCTGATTCTGCTCATCGATACCTACGATACCTTACGCTGCGGCGTGAAGAATGCTATCCGCTCCTTCAAGGAAAACGGCATTGACGACAACTATCCCTTCGGTTACGGCATCCGCCTGGACAGCGGAGACCTGGCCTACCTTTCCCAGGAAGTGCGCCGTATCCTGGACGAGCACGGACTCACCCAGTGCAAGATCTTCGCCACCAACGGCCTGGACGAATACCTGATCACGGACCTGGAGCGTCAGGGCGCCTGCATCGACAGCTACGGCGTGGGTGATGCCATCGCCACCTCCAAGGCCGCCCCCTGCTTCGGCAACGTGTACAAGCTGGTCCAGATTGACGACCAGCCCGTGATCAAGCGCAGCGAGGACAAGATCAAGCTCATCAACCCCGGCTTCCAGATTACCTGGCGCATTTCGGCCCAGGACAGCGTGAAGGGTCATAAATTCGACGGTTATGTGCACAAGGCCGATGTCACCTGCCTGCGCGGGGATGCCATGGACATGGCCCTGCAGCATGGGGAGACGATTACGGTGCGTGACGAGTACGATTCCTACAAGTCCAAGACCTTCGAGGAAGGCGCCTACGAAGCCCGTCCGCTGCAGCACCAGGCCATCGCCAAGGGCGTGCGCGTGTGCCCCCGGCACTCTCTGGCCCAGAAAAAGCAATTCTACCAGGACAACCTGCACCACTTCTCCCCGGCCGAGCGCCGACTCATCAACCCCCACTATTACAAAGTGGACATCTCCGACGCTTTGTACGATACGAAGATGTCCATCATCGGGAAGCTGGTGAAGGAAATAGAAGAGTTCGAGATATAAGGCGTTTTTGTTAATTTAACAAAAACGGAAAATTACAGCGTGCTCATGCGGTCCACCGCCAGTTCTACCAGCTTGCGGATGGCCGGTTTGTAGTCCGGGTTGGAGCTCTGGAGATAGCGGTTGGCAATAATGCAGCACACGGTGGAGGCGTTGTGACCCAGGTGGGCGGCCAGGCCGGCCAGCGGGGAGCTCTCCATCTCGAAGTTGGTGATGCGGTAATCCTGACCGTCGGTGGAGAAGCGGAAGCTCTCGATGTCCTCCAGCATGTTGGGCATGGCCAGGGGTACGCGGACCACACGGCCCTGAGGACCATAGAACCCGGGAGCGGAAATGGTGACACCCTTCACGGTAACGTCCTTGAGCAGGTTGATGATCTTGGGAGAAGCCTTCACAAAGTACGGGGAAGGAAGGTAGGGATTCCAGTTCATGTGCTTCTTAAAAGCCTCTTCAACTTCCGGGATGGTCACCTTTTCACGGTTGGCATACCAGTTCATGACGCCGTCGAAGCCCACGCTGATGTGTGCCAGTACGTAGCTGCCCAGCGGAATATCGGCGTGGAGAGCGCCGGAGGTGCCGATGCGCAGGATGTTGAGGGACCGGTGCACGGGCTTGACCTCACGGGTTTTGAAATCCACATTGGCCAAAGCGTCCAGTTCCGTCATGACGATATCGATATTGTCGGGGCCGATACCGTGGGAAATGGCGGTGATGCGCTTGCCGTTGCGCTTGCCGGTGAGGGAAACGAATTCCCGGGATTCGTGACGGAATTCGATATCGGTAAGGTATTCTCCAATCATGTCCACGCGGGACGGATCACCTACCATGATGACATTGTCGGCCAGTTCCTCCGGTTTGACGTGAATGTGGAATACGGAGCCGTCGCCGTTGATGATGAGTTCGGATTCTGGAATTCTCATAATGCATGTGGTCTAGTAAGGACAAATATAAGAATAATTTTGCTATTTTTGTGCAAAACCCTTTACAAATGAAAAGAAGACTTCTCGCGGCCGCCCTGCTTCTTTGCATGACCGCCCCCCTCCTCAAGGCCGATGAAGGCATGTGGCTTCCGGCCCTCATTTCCCAGCGTATCGGTGATATGCAGGCCAAGGGCTTCAAGCTCACCGCCGAGGATATTTACAGCGTGAACCAGGCCAGCCTGAAGGATGCCGTGGTGCTTTTTGGCAGCGGCTGCACCGGAGAACTGGTGAGCGGCGAGGGCCTGCTGTTCACCAACCATCACTGCGGTTACAGCTACATTCAGCGGCATTCCTCCGTGGAACACGATTACCTCAAGGACGGCTTCTGGGCACTTACCCGGGCCGATGAACTCCCCAACCCCGGCCTCACCGTGCGCTTCCTGGAAAGGATGGAGGACGTGACGGCCGTAGTGCTCAAGGGGTACAAGGCCAAGATGACCGAGGACCAGCGGCAGGAACTGGTGAAAAAGAACGCCAGGAAACTGAGAGACCAGATAGAGAAAGAAGGCAACGGCATCAAAACCAGCGTGGAGGCCCTCTATTACGGCAACCAGTACTTCCTCTTTGTGTTCCGGGAGTACAGGGACGTGCGTCTGGTGGGCGCTCCGCCATCCTCCATCGGCAAATTTGGCGGAGAAACCGACAACTGGATGTGGCCCCGCCACACCGGGGACTTCTCCATCTTCCGCATCTATGCCGGACCGGACAATCTGCCGGCCGATTACAGCGTGGACAATGTCCCTTATCGGCCCAAGAAGTTTATGAAAATCTCCACCGCAGGGGTGAAGGAAGGCGATTTTACCTTTGTCTATGGCTGCCCCGGCAGCACGCAGGAGTATGTGCACTCGGAAGCTGTGAGGTACATCCAGGACGTGTCTGACCCCGAGAAGATTGCCCTGCGCACCGCCCGGCTCAATCTGATGAAAAAGTACATGGACCAAAGCCAGGCCGTGCGCATCCAGTATTCTTCCAAGTACGCCTCCGTGGCCAATGCGTGGAAGAAGTGGCAGGGAGAGGAAAAGGGCCTGCGGAAGAACCTCGTAGTTCCCGTGAAGCAGGAGTACGAAAAACGCTTTGAGGAATGGGCCGTGGGCACCCGCTATGAAGGATTGACCACCCGTCTGGCCCAGCTCTATGCCGCCCGCAACCCCATCTACCGCGCCTACGAATACTATAACGAGACCGTGCGTGCCGTAGAGAAGATTCAGAAGGGCATGGGGCGCGTGGTGCTGGCCAAGGACTACTACCAGCCTATTGACGAGGAAATCTTCGTGGCCATGATGGAAGCCTTCGACAAGGCCCTGGACGACAGTTACAAGCCGGCCTATTTCCTGGAAACGCGTGCCGAATTCGGCGGAAACATGGAGGTGTGGAAGGACAGTGTCTTTGCCAATCCGGAACGGGCCAAGGCCCTTGCGGTGGCCCTGGACAAGCATTATTCCCAGCAAATCGCCCCCGTGGTCAAGGAACTGAGTCAGTCCATTACGCTGCTGTACCGGGATTACATGCAGGGCCAGATGGAGTTTGAACCTCAGAAGGCCTTCTATCCCGACGCCAACCTCACCCTTCGCGTCGCCTACGGCAAGGTGGAAGGTTATCAGCCCTTGGATGCCGTTTATTATCGGCCCGTATCCACGCTGAAGGGAATTATCGAGAAGGACAATCCCGACATCTTCGACTACAACATCCCCCAGGTGCTGCGGGATATCTATGCCCGGGGCGGCTTCCAGGACCAGCCCGTGTGCTTCCTGGCCACCAACCACACCACCGGCGGCAATTCCGGCAGTCCGGTCCTCAACGCCGACGGCCATCTCATCGGCATCAACTTCGACCGCGTATGGGAAGGGACCATGAGCGACCTGGTCTTCGACCCCGAAATCTGCCGCAACATCTCCCTGGACGTGCGTTACCTCCTCTTTGTAATAAAAGAGGTAGGCCATGCGGACTACCTATTCAACGAAATGGTGTTTGTGAATTAATCACAGCGCCAGCATAATGTCATTCAGGAGCCCACCGGCCGTTTGGCGGGTGCCGGCTCCTGCTCCTTGTATGAGCATGGGGGAGGGGTAGTCGCCGGTGGTGATGAGGATGGCGTTGTCGGTACCGCGCAGGCCATACAGCGGACTGTCGGGCCCCACTTCCTGCAGGCCGACGGTGGCGTGCCCCTCGGCATCCACAGAGGCTACATAGCGCAGTTTGCGTCCGGCGGCGCTGGCGGCGGCATACCGTGCGGCGATATCGGCCGGAATGGGTTCCAGCGTCACCTGGCTCTCCTCCAGTGGAAGACCGGCCTGACGGCTGAGAATGAGAATCTTCCGCAGTACGTCCTTACCGCTGAGGTCGATGGAAGGATCCGGCTCCGTATAGCCTTTCACGCGCGCTTCTTCCACCAGGGAATCCCAGCCGGAACCCTGGTAATGGTCCAGCAGATAGTTCAGCGTGCCGGAAAGCACGGCGTCCATGCGCACCAGACGGTCTCCGCTCTGGACTACACGGTCCAGGGTGACCAGTACGGGCAGGGCGGCGCCGGCCGTGGTCTCGTAGCGCAGCGCCACACCGGCCTTGTGGGCGTCCAGCTGCAGGTTGCGGAACTGTGCATACGTCCCCGAGAAAGGAATCTTGTTACAGGCCACCACGCTGTAGCCGCACTGGAAAAGGTCCGGATAGCGGAAGCCGATTTCCTCGTTGGCCGTGCAGTCAATGAAAATGGGATTCTCCAGGGAAAGCCCGCACAGGGCGTCAATGTAGGATCCGGGCGTTCCAGCTTCCAGCAGTTCGCCGGCCTGGGTTAAATCAATCCCCTCTGTATCAATGATATATTTTTTGCTGCGGGCGATGCCGCACACGCGCAGTTCCTTGCCGGAGCGTTTGGCGATGGCCGCCGCGTTGTCCCGCAGCATGTCCACCAGCGCTTTGCCCACGCGGCCATAGCCGGCAATGAACAGCGGAATCACCTGCGTGGAGAAGCGGTCGAAGAACTCGTGATGGATGGCGCGGATGGCTTCATCGGCCCGGTCGGAGGGCACAATCACGGAGATATTGCGCTCGCTGGAACCCTGTGCCGTTGCCCGGACAGGGATGCTGTGACGGCCCAGGGCGGCCAGCATCTGGCCCGTGGCGCCGCTGTGGCCCAGCATGTCGTCGCCAATCACGCACACGATGGAAAAACCCTTCTCCACCTTGAGCGGATTCAGTTTTCCCAGCGAAATCTCGTAGGCAAAGCAGTCGTCGGCGGCCTTCCGGGCGCGGGCGGCGTCATCGGCCGATACCGCTATGCACATGGAGTGCACGGAGGATGCCTGCGTGATGAGGATGATGTTGATACTCTCGCGGGAGAGGGCGTCGAAAAGGCGGGAGCTGAAGCCCGGAACGCCCACCATTCCGCTGCCTTCCAGGGAGATGAGGGCGATGCCTTCGGAATGGGCGATGCCCACCACGCCGCCGTGGGTGCGGGGCGGATTCTTCTCCACCACGGTGCCCGGCTCCAGCGGGTGGAAGGTATCCTTCACATAGATGGGAATACCCTCGGCCACCACAGGCTGGATGGTGGGCGGATAGATGACCTTGGCACCGAAGTGGGACAGCTCCTGCGCGGCGCGGTAGGAGATGAAGGGGATGGGACGGGCCGATGGAACCACTTTGGGATGCGCCGTCATGATGCCGGGCACGTCGGTCCAGATTTCCAGCTTGCGGGCATGCAGGCCCACGGCAAACAGGGAGGCGGTGTAGTCCGAACCTCCGCGGCCCAGGGTGGCGGGGCGCCCTTCGGTATCTCGGGCGATGAAGCCCGGCGCCAGGAAGAGTTCGGCATGCACGTGCTGCTGCACGGCTTCGGCAATGCGGCGGTAAGTCTCGGCGGTGTCCACCACACCGTCCCGCGTGAGCACCAGCTCCCGTGCGTCCAGCCATCGGCAGGCAATTCCCTGGGAAAGGAACTGGTCCGTGAGGATGCGGGTGCTCAGCAGTTCGCCGAAGCTTTCCACCGCGCTCAAGCTGGTGGGGGAGAGTTCGCCCACCAGGTACACGCCTTGCACGATGCTTTCCAGCTCCCCGAAGAGCTGGTCCACGGCCTGGCGGGTCTTGCCCCGGTATCCTTCCGGCAGCAGCTGGTCGATAATCTGGTGATGGCGGTCCTGCAGGGCCTGCAGTTTCTCCCGGCAGCCCTGGTCCCGGGCTGCGGCCAGCTGGCCAATCTTGATGAGCTGGTCCGTGCATCCGCTGATGGCGGAACTCACTACCAGGGTCCTGTCCTCTTCCAGGGCCTTTTTTATGACATCGATGGTCTGAAGCATGGCTTCAGCGCTGGCGACGGAAGTGCCGCCGAATTTTAATACTTGCATGGGCTATTTCATGATGATGGCCGACAGTTTGGCAATTTCCAGAAGGAAGCCGTCGTGGCCGAAGTCCGAACTGATTTCTATGTATTCTGCACCGGGAATCCACCGGCTCCATTCCCTGCTTTCGGCGGGCGGAAAGATTTGGTCGGTGTCTACCGCCACCACGGTGCAGCGGGCCTGGATGCGGCCCAGGGCCTGTTGGACGCCGCCCCTTCCACGACCTACGTTGTGGCTGTCCATGGCGTTGCACTGGGTATAATAGCAGTAGGCGTCAAAGCCGCGGCGCAGCAGTTTTTCTCCCTGGTAACGCTCGTAGGAGGCTACACGGCCGGCGAAAAGGGTGTCGGGATCTTCCTCGGCCTGGGTGCGGCCATACCCCTTGAAGCAGCGGTAGCTGATGAGTGCCTGGGCGCGGGCGCATTTGAGGCCGGCTGCGCCGCCGCTCAAATCCTTGGCTTCCCGGAATGTGGGGTCGGCCTCCAGGGCCATCCGCTGGGCTTCGATGGTGGCGCCCATGAACGGGGAAATGCGGGGAGCGGTGCACAGGAACAACGCCCGGCCAATCCTTTCCGGCTCGGTCACCGCCCATTCTACGGCGTTGAATCCGCCGTTGGAGGCGCCGATCAACAGGTCTATCTTTTCAATGCCCAGGTGCTTGCGGACGGCGATGAAGGCGCTCACGGAGTCCCGGATGGTCACCCGCGGGAAGTCCAGCAGCCAGAGCTTTCCTGTGGCGGGGTTCTCTCGCGCGGGGCTCTCGGAGCCGTAGGAACTGCCCAGCATGTTCACGCACACTACGTAATCCCTTTCCGGGTCGATGGTGCGGCCCGGGCCCACCATCTCCGGCCACCAGTCTTCCGGATTACTGTTGGCCGTGAGGGCATGGCAAATCCAGATGACCCGTCCGTGCCGCTCCTCCGAGGTATGGAACACCAGGTGCGCCCCCTTGAGCACGCCCCCGGCTTCCAAAGGAAGGTCTACTATGATTTCGTGTCTACGCATTTTCTAAGGCTTGTTGCAAATCGGCGATAATGTCTTCGGGGTCTTCCAGGCCGATGGAGAGGCGGATGAGATCCGGGGCGATGCCGGCGGCGCGGAGCTGCTCGTCGCTCAGCTGGCGGTGGGTATGGGAGGCGGGGTGCAGCACGCAGGTATGGCAATCGGCCACATGGGTTTCGATGGTGGTGAGCCGGAGGGCGTCCAGGAAGCGGTTGTCAAAGGCGCGGCCGCCCTTGAGGCCGAAGGCCATCACTCCGCTGCAGCCGTCGGGGCAGTATTTGAGGGCCAGGGCGTGGTGGGCGTCGTTTTCCAGGCCGGGGTAGTGTACCCAGGCTACTTCGGGACGGTTCTGCAGCCACTGCGCCACCTTGAGGGCGCTCTCGCTGTGCCGGCGGATCCTCAGGTGCAGGGTCTGCAGGCCCAGGTGCAGATAGAAGGCGTTCTGGGGGCTCTGGGTGCTGCCCAGGTCCCGCATCAGATGGGTGGTGGCCTTTACGATGAAGGCCGCCTTGCCGAACTTCTTGGTATAGGTAAGACCGTGGTAGGATGCGTCGGGGGTGGTGAGGCCGGGGAATTTGTCGGCATACTGGTCCCAGGGGAAGTTGCCGCTGTCCACCAGGGCGCCGCCCACGGATACCCCATGGCCGTCGATGAACTTGGTGGTGGAGTGGGTGACGATATCGGCCCCCCATTCAAACGGGCGGCACAGTACGGGGGTGGCGAAGGTGTTGTCCACCACCAGCGGCAGGCCGTTTTTGTGAGCCACCTTGGCCCAGCGCTCAATGTCGAAGACCTCTACGCCGGGGTTGGAGATGGTTTCCCCAAAGACCAGCTTGGTATTGGGCCGGATGGCGGCCTCAATCTCCTGGTCGCTGGCGTCGGCACCCAGGAAAGTGACGCCGATGCCCAGTTTGGGGAGGCTCACGCCCAGCAGGTTGAAGGTGCCGCCGTAGATGTTGTTGGCGGCGATGATATGGTCCCCGGCGCCGGCGATGTTAAGCACCGCGAAGAGGTTGGCGGCCTGGCCCGAGGACGTGAGGATGGCACCTACGCCGCCTTCAAGGTCGTTGATCTGGGCTGCCACGGCGTCTACCGTGGGGTTTTGCAGGCGGGTATAAAAGTAGCCGCTCTCTTCCAGGTCGAAGAGTTTGCCCATCTGGTCTGACGTTTCATATTTAAAGGTAGTGCTCTGGATGATGGGTAGCTGCCGGGGGGCTCCTTTTCCGGGGTTATATCCGGCGTGAACGCAACGGGTGTCTATTTTTGCCATATTTTCTGTCATTTCTTTTCTGCAAAGTTATGTTGAGTAGAATAATCTTACAAGAGATTGTGAAAATTAGGAAAATATTTCTATATTTGCTGTTAATAATAGAAAATGTAGAAAAAAATCGGCTGGAAATGGCCTTTGACAGAATATTATTCTTATGACAGAAATTGTACTGGACAGCGTGGACCTGCAAATCCTGCGGGCACTGCAGGAAAATGCCCGGCTCACCACCAAGGAACTGGCGGCCCGGGTGAATTTGTCCACTACGCCGGTGTTCGAGCGCCTCAAACGGCTGGAACGGGGCGGCTTCATCCAGAAATATGTGGCCGTGCTGGACGCCCAGAAGCTGGGCCGCGGCTTCACGGTATTCTGCTCGGTAAAGCTGAAGCAGATGAACCGGGGCGTGGCACGGGATTTTATCTCCGTGATCAAGGATATTCCCCAGGTGGCCGAATGCTACAATGTGTCCGGGGAGTATGACTATCTCCTCAAAATCCAGGCTCCGGACATGAAATACTATAATGAGTTTATCATTAATGTGTTGGGAACCATCGATTCCATCGGCTCCATCCTCTCTTCGTTTGTCATGGACGAGATTAAGAACACCCACGCCCTGTATCTGTAACTATAAGGTATAATTCTTGTTGATATGTGTGTCACTATGAAGAAAATATTGGTTTTTGCTGCGCTCCTTATGGGCTTGAATGCCGGCGCGCAGAGCTTTGAAAGCACATTTGTACAGACGAAAACCCTTCAGCTGACGGGAAAGAAGATTGTCAGTGAAGGTACCATTACCTATACGGAACCTGCCAATTTGGCAATGATCTACTCCAAACCGGACGGAGATTATTTCATCGTGGACGGTCCTTTCCTGCGCTTTGACCTGCGGGGAATATCTCTGGACGTGAATACGGACACCAACAAAACCGTCCGTATCCAGCGCAACGCCATCCTTTACGGCATCCAGGGCAAATATGAGGATATTGCCAAGGAGATGGATGCCGACTGCGCCGTCACTTCCGTCAAGGGAGGCAAACATGTGGTCATCAAGGTACGCAAACCGGCCCTTAAGGGTTATACCGGTATGGAACTGGACTATAACGCCAAGGGCCGTATCACCCGCATGGTGCTGGAAGAGGCCGGCGGTATCTCCACTGAATATCTGGTCAAGTAGTATGCAGCTCCAAGTATCCGAAGAACTGAACCGGATTATCGCCTATGCGCGGGAAGAAGCCATGCGCACGGGAAGCTACGGAATCGGCCCGGACCATCTGTTCCTGGGCATCATCCGCCATGAGGAAAACGCTGCCTTCACCACCCTGCAGCATCTGGGCGTGGAACCGGCCGACCTCAAGGCTTTCGTAGACCAGCGCATCTTCACCAACGAGACCATTCCCTATGAGCAGATAGACCATATCAGCTTCTCCCGTCAGGCGCAGAATGTGCTCAGCATCACCGTGATGGAGGCTTCGCGCCTGAAGAGCGCCGCCGCCCGCCCGGAGCACCTGCTGCTGGCCCTGTGCCGCACCACGGAAAGCTACGGGCAGGTATATCTGCGCAGCCACGGCATAGACTATGGACGTCTGCTGGCCTATATGGAGGACGAAGGCATGTTGCATCAGGACCGCCCCGCCGCTTCCCAGCAGCAGCCGTCCCAGGGCCCGGATGAGGAGAGGGAAGAGGAGAAGAAACTGGACATCGAGGAATTTGCATACGACCTCACCAAGGCTGCCCGGGAGGGTAAACTGGACCCTGTGGTGGGCCGTGATATGGAGATTTCCCGCGTCATCGAGATTCTGGGCCGACGGAAGAAGAACAACCCCATGCTCATCGGGGAACCCGGGGTGGGGAAATCGGCCATCGTGGAGGGGATTGCGCAGAAGATTGCCTCCGGAGACATATCGGCCGCCCTGGCCAAAAAGCGCATCCTGTCGCTGGACATCGCCTCGGTGGTGGCCGGTACCAAGTATCGCGGAGACTTCGAGAAGCGCCTCAAGGCTATCATTAAGGAAGCTTCGGAGAATCCGGACCTCATCCTGTTCATCGATGAGTTCCACACCATCGTGGGCGCAGGCGGCGCTTCCGGCAGCCTGGATGCGGCCAACATGCTCAAACCGGCGCTGGCCCGCGGAGAATTCCAGTGCATCGGCGCCACCACGCTGGACGAATTCACCAAGATTGTAGAGAAGGACGGCGCCCTGGACCGCCGTTTCCAGAAGATTGTGGTGGAGGCCACCGGCGTGGCCGAATCCATCGAGATCCTCAAGCAGCTTCGGCCCAAATACGAGGAATTCCACGGCATCAAATACACCGACGAAGCCGTCGAGGCCGCGGTGCGCCTGACAGACCGCTACATCACGGACAAATCCCTGCCGGACAAGGCCATCGACGCCTTTGACGAGGCCGGCTCCATGGTGCGCCTGGCGCTTGCCAAGAAAAAGAGCGGAGCACATCAGGTGGACGCCGAGGACATTGCCTCCGTGGTGTCCAAGATGACGGGCATCCCCGTGAACAAGGTGGCCGAAAGCGAGGGCAACCGCATCGTGAAGATGCGCAAGCGCCTGCAGGAGCGGATCATCGGCCAGGACGAAGCCATCGAGACCGTGGTGCGGGCCATCCAGCGCAACCGCGCGGGCCTCAAGGACCCCCACCGGCCCATCGGCAGCTTCATTTTCTTCGGCCCCACCGGCGTGGGAAAAACCCAGCTGGCGCGTTCGCTGGCCGAATATCTCTTTGACAGTGAGGAGAATCTGGTGCGCATCGACATGAGCGAATACATGGAGAAGTTCAGTGTGTCGCGTCTGATAGGTGCGCCTCCGGGTTATGTGGGATATGAAGAAGGTGGGCAGCTCAGTGAGCGCGTGCGCCGCAAACCCTACTGTGTGGTGCTGCTGGACGAGATTGAAAAGGCCCACCCGGACATCTTCAACCTGCTGCTGCAGGTAATGGACGAGGGCCGGCTCACGGATAGCAACGGCCGCATGGTGGACTTCAAGAACACCATCGTGATCATGACTTCCAATGTGGGCAGCCGTGAAATTGAAGAATATGGAAACGGGATTGGCTTTGCCACTTCCGGCAAGAACCTGGACGTGGACCGGCGTTCGGTGGTGGAGAAAGCGGTAAAGAAGGCGTTCCCGCCGGAGTTTATCAACCGCGTGGACGGTCAGGTATACTTCCGTTCCCTGGATAAGGAGGCGATAGAACAGATTATCGATATCGAATTGAAAGACCTGCGTGCGCGGGCGCAGGAGGCTGGTTACAAGTTAACCATCACTCCTTCGGCCAAGCGTTTTGTAGCCGATGCCGGATACGATCCCGCCTATGGGGCCCGTCCGCTCAAACGGGCCATTGTGCGCTATGTGGAGGACCCGGTGTCCGAATTCATCATCAGCGACCGTATCCTGGTGTCCAAGTCCAAGGCCGGCGGGGAACTGCGCACCCTGCGCGTCACCCTGTCCCCGGACAAGGAATCCACCGTGGTGGAACTGGTTAAAGGCTGAGTGCGTCTTCCATTTCCAGTCCTAAATCGTCCATCAGATCTTTGAGAGCCTGGAGAGAATCGTTGGAGGAAATCATGTTGGAAAGGGTTTCCATGTTACTGTAGTCCGTGTTTCTCATAATACCTTCGTTTTAATTTCTGTTGCAAAGGTACGGCCATCTTGTGCCAAACCGTTGCACAAACAAAGTATAATATGAAAAAAGTCGTACTGTTTTTCCTGATGCTTTCCCTGGGGCTGCTCTCGGCCGCCCAGGAAACGCCGGTGTTCGCTCCCGGAGAGACCTATCTTTTTGCCGAGAGGGACACCTGCTCCCTGTATCTGGACATCTATCGGCCCACAGAGGGCGCAGAAACCACCTTTGAGGGCCATTCCAAGCCGGCCATCGTGTATGTGTTCGGCGGCGGGTTCGTCGGGGGACAGCGTGTGGACGATTTCAAGCGTCTGTGGTTCCAACGCCTGAACGGAGACGGTTACACGGTGGTCACCATCGACTATCGGCTGGGGATGAAGGGGTATAAAGTGGGCAAAGGTCTTTCCGGCCTCAAGAAGGCCAGCGACCAGTTCTATCTGTCGCAGCAGATGGGCGTGGAAGACCTGTTTTCGGCCATCTCATTCCTGGCCGAGAATAAGGATGAATTGGGTATAGACCCCATGAACCTGGTGGCGGCCGGCAGCAGCGCCGGTGCCATCATCTCCCTGGCGGCCGAGTATGACATTCTGTGCGGCCGAACCGGCAACCTGCCCGAAGGCTTCCAGTTCAAGGGCGTGATGTCCTTCGCCGGGGGCGTGGTGAGCCTCAGCGGTGAGCCGAAGTATCTGTCGGCTCCTTGCCCTACGCTTCTGTTGCACGGCACGGCCGATAGCATGGTGGCCTATAATAAACTGAGCATGGGCGGCCGGGGCATCTGGGGAAGTGACTTCCTGGCCACCCAGTGGGCCAAAAAGGGCTACACCGGCTGGTGCATCTACCGTTTCAAGGACCGCCCGCACGACGTCGCGGCCTATATGAGCTATCTCTGGGATATCGAAGAGGCTTTCCTGGAGCAGAACGTGATTCTGGGTCATCCCCGCACCGTGGATGCCACCGTGGACGACCCCACGCTTCCCACCTGGACCGTCACTCAGTTGGATCTTTCCGCTTACAGCAAACAGTAAGCCGCTTTGTCTTAACTGTTTGTCTATCAGCACGTTAAGTTTTTCTCTTGATCCCGTTGGGTGTCAAGAGAAAAACTTAATTCGTTATATATCAATCAGTTATATTGAATCGGAAATGTCCCTTTGAGGGTAGCGGGGTGGCGGGAACACGGTTTTTTGGGCGGTCGCACTCGGTGGAAGGGCCTTGCCGGGCCAATGTCACCTCTTCCTTTGACCAAGACCTCATCCTTCGCAGATCCACCCTGGTCTCTCCGACTCACCCTTTTCCCAGAGCCCGGCATTCGCTTGCGCGAACCGCCCCTTCCACCGGCTCCCTTCTTCCCAAAAAACCTATCGTTTCCGCACCCCGCTACCCTCAAAGGACATAAAATTTCAATATTAGTGCATTAAACTAATCAACAAGTTTTTGATAACTTTGCAAAAGAGACAATCGTGTTTAAATGGGCGCTATAATTGTCATTATCACAATCTTTATTTACACCGGGCTGATCTCCCTATTCCGGAGGCTGATTCCGTCTAAGGGCAAGGAAGGAGAAAGAGTTGTGGCCAGGAAGCTGGACCACCTTCCTAAAGACCTGTACCGGGTATTAAACAACGTGACAATTCCAACGCCCTAGGGGAGTTCTCAGATTGACCATCTCGTAGTGTCAGTTTTTGGCCTCTTTGTCATTGAAACCAAGAACTACAATGGATTGATATACGGTGGTGAGCATGCAGAATACTGGACGCAGAATATCTACGGCAATAAGTTTCAGCTGTATAACCCCATCCTGCAGAATGCTGGCCACGTTCGCGCCCTACGGCGTGTACTGAATGATTTTGAGCCGCTGCAAATACTACCTATTGTCGCCTTTTCCGATAAGGCCCGTGTAAAGGTTAAAGTGGAGGATGCTTGTGTAGTCTACTGGAGCCAAATCCGCAAGGTCATCAAACAATTTGAGGAGAAGCATCTCACCTGGTCACAGGTCAACGCCATCTGCGATGCCGTCCAGACCGCACAGATGGAGCCGAACAAGGAAACCGATAAACAGCATTTGAAGGACATCCAAAATGCCCAAGAGCAGAAGTTTGATGCCATCGCATCTGGACGTTGCCCACGTTGCGGCAGTACCCTGGTCCTGCGTCAAGGAAAATACGGCAAGTTCTATGGCTGCTCCAACTATCCCCAGTGCAAATTCACGCACCCGGCAGAATAAAACTGTTATGACAAAGATTTTTAAGTGATTATTATGTCTTCGAGACAGTTTGATTACTCTTTTGTAAGAGGTTATTGTCTTCCGGGAGCGGAGGTATAGACAATCTTACCTGAGTTTTGGCAGTTTAATCGAGGTAAGATCGGCAGTGGTAACGATCTTACCTTGAAATATGGGCGTTTTCTGAAGTAAGATTGCCGAAACTGATTCGGACCTCTACCTTCCTCCGGGCGTCAGCCCGGCACGCTGACCTCTGAATCAATGTGTGCCGACCTACACCCTCCGGGCAGGGGATGAGACTCCCGTTTTGATGATGGCTGAAGTGTAGGTTCCTTGACCGGCCGCTCTTTTTAGTTGGTTTTGCCTCGAAAAACCGACTAAAAAGAGTGGAACCTTTTTTCTTGATATAGGGCTAATTGCTTGAACAGTAGCTAGTTAAGTTTTTCTCTTGATCCCGTTGGGTGTCAAGAGAAAAACTTAACTATTTAATTATCAATTAATTATTCCACAAGCGCGACGAACACCGCACGGCGCGGCGATTACCGCACAACCTCGATGAGGCGGTCGGGGTAGTTGGAGATGATGGCATCCACGCCGCAGTCCACCATGCGCTGGATGTCGGCGGGTTCGTCAACGGTCCAGGGGACCACCTGGATTCCCAGGCTGTGGCAGTAGGCTACGTTTTCCGGGGTGATGGCCTCGAAGTTGGGGGACCACCACTCGGGCTTGAAGCTGATTTGCGGCAGGATGGCGTAGATGTCGTATTCTTCCTCGGTGAGGTAGGACAGAATGACGGAAGGCCATTTCTGGTGGATGTATTCCAGGGCACGGGTGTCGAAGGACTGGACGATGAGGCGCTTGCCCAGGTTCTTGGACAGCAGCAGGGGAACGCACACGTCGCAGAACTCTTCATAGCCGGGCCAGAGGGTTCCTTCGCCGTCTCCTGCGTAGGACTTAATCTCAATATTATAATTGAAGGGCTTCAGGCCGTGTTCCTTGGTATAGGATTCCGTGAAATCAATCAGGTCCGTGGCCAGGGGCTTGTGCTCCGGGACCTTGGCCTGCTGGGGCCAGCGCTCCACGAAACGCATTCCCACGTCGTACTTGGCAATGCTGTCGTAGGGCATGGTGTACAGGTACTCCTTGGGGTCCGATTCCATAACCAGGCTGCCGTCCGGACGGGTGGAGTAGCGGGGGTGGAAGTAGTTGTCATGAGACACCACCACCTGCTTGTCTGCCGATAGCTGGAGGTCGAATTCCAGGGTGTTGATGCCGCTCAGGTCCATGGCGTTCTTCATGGCCGATATGGTGTTTTCCGGCATGAGACCGGCACCGCCGCGATGGGCCTGCAGGTCAATGGCCTTGTGGCCGCAGGATGCGAACAGGGGCAGCAGGGCTGCCAGGAGTACAATGCGTTTCATGGTTATGTGGTTTAGATATTCTCAAAGGTAAACTGTTTCCAGGGGAGATCCTCCATCTTTCCGCTGTCCAGCACGCGGATCACAAACTGCAGCAGCGGGAAATCGTTCAGGTCCACTTCTCCTTTCCGGGCCCGGATGGTGATGGAATCGGCCAGCCGGCGGATGACCACCAGCGACTCCAGGGTGATGTCTCCCAGGATGTGCTGGGCTTCCTCGCAAGTCTTGCCTTCTCCCAGCAGCAGGCCCAGCTTGCGCGTACGGGCGCCAGTGGCGGTGACATACAGGTCTCCGATGCCGATGAGGGTGCTGTCGAACTGTGCGTTCTGCAGCTCCAGCACCTTGATCATCTCTTTCACGGCCTGGGTGAAGACGGCTGCCTGGGAGTTGACGTGGGCGTCGTCCTCTCCTCCCTGCATCTTGCGGGCATATCCCAATGCCATGGCTACTCCCAGGGCGTAGGCGTTCTTGATGGCCACGGCGGTTTCCAGACCGCGGGCGTCGGTGGTGAGGGAAATATGGAACCAGGAGGTTTGCAGAGCGTTTTTCATCATCCTAAGCAAGGCTTTGTCCTTGCCGCAAATGACCACCTGGGTATGGTCCCGGTGCATGATACCCATGGCGGTTCCCGGCCCGCCCAGCGCATAGATGTTGCGCCGGATGCCGCATTTGCGCAGCTCCCGGATCCAGTAGTCGGGGAAGGACACCAGCTTGCCGTTACCCAGGTCGGCCAGACCTTTGGCGGCCGACAGGACGGGCATGGCGGGGTCCAGCTGCTTGAGGATGGTGTCCAGGAACCAGTCCACGCCGAAGGAGGAGATGGCGCCAATGACAAAATCGGAGCCCTCGACGGCCTCCTTCCAGTTTTCACAATAAAAATATTGGGTCCCAACGGGGTAGGGGATGTCCAGTTTGGGATGGCGGCCGTCCCGGATACAGGCGTCGACGACCTCTTTATCCACGGGGGTTCCCACAAAGCGGATTTGATTCCCGTTTTCTGCCGCCACAAAGGCCAGGGCCGATCCGATTTGCCCTATGCCGATGATAGAAATGACTGCCATAAGTTCGTTTCAAAAAACCATGCAAAGTTAGCGATTTTTTATTTAGTAAATTCCGATTCTTTTTCGTATCTTTGTATGTTTATAAGGAACTACTTAGAAAATGGATATTAACGAAGAGAAAGACATCCTGGAAGAGGCCGGCGGAACCGGCTATATCGAGCAGGTAGAGATAGACCACGAGATGCGTTCGGCCTACATCGACTATTCCATGTCGGTGATTGTGTCCCGCGCCCTCCCGGATGCCCGGGACGGCCTCAAACCCGTACAGCGCCGCGTTCTGTTCGGCATGGACAATATGGGCCTGAGCTATAGCGGACAAACCAAGAAGAGCGCCCGTATAGTGGGTGAAGTCATGGGTAAGTATCACCCGCACGGAGACTCCAGCGTATACGACGCCATGGTGCGCCTGGGCCAGGAATGGAACCAGCGTTATCCGCTGGTGAAGGGCCAGGGTAACTTCGGCAGTGTGGACGGCGATTCTCCTGCCGCCATGCGTTATACGGAGGCCAAGCTGCAGAAGATGGCCGAGGACGTCATGGGGGACATGGACAAGGACACCGTGAACATGGACCGCAACTTTGACGACACCCTGGACGAGCCTTCCGTGCTCCCCACCAAGGCTCCGCTGCTGCTCCTTAACGGTGCATCCGGCATTGCTGTGGGTATGGCCACCAACATGGCTCCCCATAACCTGGGAGAATGCTGTGACGCCATCTGCGCCTACATCGACAATCCGGAAATCACCACCGATGAACTGATGCAGTACATCAAGGGTCCGGACTTCCCAACGGGCGGTATCGTCATGGGCAAGGCCGGCATCAAGGAAGCCTACGAAACAGGCCGCGGCCGCGTGGTCATCCGTTCCAAGACAGAGATCGAGGTGGACGAACATGGCCGTGAGACCATTGTGGTCACCGAGATCCCCTATATGGTGAACAAACGGGAGATGATTGAGAAGATTGCCGCCCTGGCCGATGAAAAGCGGGTAGAGGGCATCTCCTACATCAACGACGAAAGCTCCCGCGGAGAAACCCGCGTGGTCATCCGCCTCAAACAGGGAACCAACTCCGGCGTGGTGCTCAACCTTCTGTTCAAGTACAGCCCGCTCCAGAGCAGCTTCTCCTTCAACAACGTGGCCCTGGTGAAGGGACGTCCCCGTACCCTCAGCCTCAAGGAAATCATCGGCCAGTTTGTGGAATTCCGTCATGAGGTGGTTGTCCGCCGCACCAAGTTCGAGCTGGACAAAGCCCAGAAACGCGCCCACATCCTGGAAGGCCTGCTCAAGGCCATGGACATCATTGACGAGATTGTCCACATCATCCGCTATGAGACCAAGAGCATTGACGAAGCCAAGGCCATGCTCATGGAACGCTATCAGTTCTCCGAGGCCCAGGCATCGGCCATTGTGGAAATGCGCCTGCGCCAGCTGGTTGGCTTGGAGCGTGAAAAGCTGCAGAACGAGTTCGACGACCTTATGAAGTTCATCGAACGCTGCAACCAGATTCTGGGCAGCGTGGAAGAGCAGTTCAAGGTGGTCAAGGAGGAAACCATGGACCTGAAGGAACGCTATGGAGACCCCCGCCGCACGGAAATCACCCTGGCCGACGACGAATTCAACCCGGAGGATTTCTATGCCGATGAAGACCAGGTGATTACCATCTCCCACCTGGGCTACATCAAGCGCACCCCGCTCACCGAATTCCGCACCCAGAACCGCGGCGGCGTGGGCATGAAGGGCAGCGCCACCCGTGACTCGAGCACATCTATATCGCCAATACGCACAGCACCATGCTTCTGTTCACCCAGAAGGGCCGTTGCTACTGGTTAAAGGTATACGAGATTCCGGAAGGCAACCGCACCTCCAAGGGCCGCGCCATCCAGAACATCCTGATGATTGAGCCCGACGACAGCGTCCGCGCCTACCTCAATGTGAAGACCCTCAAGGACGAGGAATTCATCAACAACAACTACATCATGATGGTCACCCGCAAGGGCGTGGTGAAGAAAACAACCCTGGAAGCCTATTCCCGTCCCCGCACCAATGGCGTGAACGCCATCAACATCCGTGAGGACGACGAACTCCTGGAGGCCATCCTCACCAACGGCAACTGCAACATCATGATTGCAGCCAACGGAGGCCGTTGCGTAAGGTTCGACGAGACCGAGGCCAGGCCCCTGGGCCGCACCTCCACCGGCGTCCGTGGCATCAATCTTGATGAAGGGGATAATGTGGTCGGTGTCGTGAGCCAGGATCCCAACGCCGAAGATGCGGCCAAGCACCAGGTGCTGGCGGTCTCCGAGAATGGATTCGGCAAGCGCTCAGACCCCAACGATTACCGTCAGACCTCCCGTGGAGCCAAGGGCGTTAAAACCCTGAATATCACGGAGAAAACCGGCAAGCTGGTGGCCATTAAGAATGTCACCGACGAAGATGACCTTATGATTATCTGCCGTTCAGGAATGACCATCCGAATGCCTGTCAACACCATCCGTGTTGCCGGACGTGCCACTCAGGGCGTAAAGCTCATCAACATCAAGGAAGGAGATTCCATCGCCGCCGTTTCCGTGGTCGCTCACAGCGAAGAAGAGGAAAGTCAGGCCGCCGAAGGAACCGTCGTAGAAGAATAATTTAAAACGATTTGATAGTATGAAAAAGTTAGTATTCGCTCTCGCAATGATCTGCTCCCTGCAGCTTGCGTATGCCCAGAAACCCGATTCCGACATGCAGAAGGCTGTGGAAAAGGCCCGTGAGGCTACTCTGGATGCCAAGAAGGCCGCCAAGCCCGCTACCTGGATCAAACTGGCCGAGGCCTGTTTTAAGGCCTATTCCAACCCTACCGCCAACATCACCCAGGGTATCGACAAGAATACCTTCGGCATGATGGTGAAGGAGAAACCCATTTCTGTTGAGACTGTTGTCCTGGACAATCAGGAGTTCGAGAAATGGACGCTTTCCCACCTGGACGTTTACTTCAACGGCATGGGTATGCTGTCTGTGGTGAATGTGACCAAGCCTTCCGTGGAAGGTGACATCCTGATGGAAGCCGCCAAGGCCTACAACAAGGCTTTCGAGCTGGGTGCCAAGGACAAGGATGTCGCTCCCAAGATGAAGGAGATTGTGGACGCCTACTATAACGACGCTTTCACTGCCTATCAGCTGGGTAACATGGCCAAGGCCAGCGACCTGTTCAAGAGTGCCGCCGATGCTTCTACCATGGCCCCCAGTGCCGAGGTGAACAACGACGCCGCCTACAACGCCGCCTTCACCGCCATGCAGGTCAAGGATTACGTCCGCGCCACGGAATATTATGGCAAGTGCCTGGAGAACGGTTTCCTGAGCGAGGGTAACATCTATGCCAACCTGTCGGAGTGCGCTCTGGCGCAGGCCGATACCCTCAAGGCCAAGAATTATCTGGCCACCGGTCTCACCGCCTTCCCCGACAACGCCGCCATCCTCACCAACCTCATCAATCTGTACCTGCAGACCAATGAGGATCCTGCCAAGATCGTTGAGCTGCTGGACGAGGCCAAGAAGGCCATGCCCGACAACCCTTCCCTCTTCTATGTGGAAGGCAACATCTACACAGGCATCAAGAAGTACGACGAAGCTATCACCGCCTACGACAACGGTCTTAAGATCAACGACAAGTACGACATGTGCTACTATGGCAAAGCCAATGTGGCCCTCAAGAAAGGTGAGGACATCGTTGAGGAAATGAACGCCCTGGATGTGCGTGAGTGGAAGAAGTACGACGAACTCGCCGCCAAGCTCACCGAGGTTTACATCAGCGCCCTGGAGCCCTTCGAGAAGTGCTATGAGGTTAGCTCCATCCCCGAGGTGAAGGCTGCCGCCGCCGACTATCTCAAGCGCCTGAACTTCCAGCTGCGTAACGTGGATCCCAAGTACCAGGAAGCCTACGAGAAATGGAATGGCGTAGTTGCCGCCGAGTAATTTCCGGACTTTTCTTATAGATTTGGTGTGTGAATCCGTGTGATTTGCACACCAAATTTGTATCTTTGTGACAATATGAAGAAGACCATCACGCTGGACGCCATAGACCCCATCGAAATCTACGGGGTGGGCAACAAGATACTCACGGAATTCTGCTCCTACTTTCCTCACCTGAAAGTGGTGGCACGGGGCAACGAACTCATCCTGGAAGGCCGTGAGAGCGACATTGCCGAATTCAACATCCGCTTTGCCGAGCTGGTGGAGCGCCGTCACCACAAGATGAACCTCACCGTGTACGATGTGGAGGACATCTTTTCCGGAACCGGCGGCCAGTCCCGTCCCACGGCCGATGCCGTCATCGTTCACGGAACCGACGGCAAACCCATCCGCGCCCGCAACAAAACCCAGCAGGACCTGGTGACGGCCTACTTCGAGCACGACCTCATTTTTGCCATCGGCCCGGCCGGTACCGGTAAAACCTACATGGCCATCGCCCTGGCCGTGCGTGCCCTCAAGAACCGGGAAATCAAGCGCATCATCCTCACCCGGCCCGCCGTTGAGGCCGGAGAACGCCTGGGTTTCCTGCCCGGAGACCTGAAGGACAAGCTGGATCCCTATCTCCAGCCGCTCTACGATGCCCTGGCCGACATGATTCCCTCCAAACGGCTGCACGAATTCATGGAGGACGGCACCATCCAGATTGCTCCGTTGGCCTATATGCGCGGCCGAACACTGGACCGCGCCTGTGTCATCCTGGACGAAGCCCAGAACACCAACCTGGGTCAGCTCAAGATGTTCCTCACGCGTATGGGCCCCAGCGCCAAGTTCATCGTTACCGGTGACGCTACCCAGATTGACCTTCCCCACAAGGAAGACAGCGGCCTGCTCTCCGGCATAAAACTGCTGGATGGCATCAAGGGAATCGCCACCGTCCGGTTCACCAGCGAAGACATTGTCCGTCACCCTCTTGTTACAAAAATCGTCAGGGCCTTTGACAAGCAGTAAAAAAAGCGTATTTTTGTAGTTTAAGGAGGATTACGTTATGAAAAAGACCCTCATATTGCTTTTAGGGGCGGCGGTGCTCCTGTCCGGCTGCGACTTTGTGCGCACCGTGGCGGGACGTCCCACATCGGCCCAGGTGGAGCAAATCCGCAAGAACAGGATAGCGGCCGAGGAAGCTGCGCACCAGGCCCGGCTGGATTCTATGGCCAAGGCCGAAAAAGCCATGGCCGAAGCTCTGGCCGCCCGGGAAGCCCATCTGCTGGATTCCCTCACGCAGTCCAAGGGAACGGTGCTCAATCCGTCCAAGATGGGCGGCCTGTATACCACCAAGCTGGAAAGCAAGTACTATATTATTGTGGGAGCTTTCCGCGTGCGTTCCTATGCCGAAAGGAAGCTGAACCAGTGCAACGGCGCCGGCTATACGGCCACCATCATCAGCTTCCGTAACGGATTGCTGGCCGTGGCCATTTGCCCTTCCAACAGCCTGGAAGAGACCCTCAAAACCCTTAAGAAGCTGCGTGGAACAGAGGTTTGTCCCAAGGACGGCTGGATTCTGATGAACATATAAGCATGAAGCGACTTTTAGCACTGCTGGCCGCCTCCTGGATGGCTGTGGCCGGGCTCAACGCCCAGTACCGCAATCCGGTCCAGGACCTGGAGGACTCGGAGACCGTCCGGGCCTTCAAGGAGCATGTGGCCACGCTGTCGGCCGCCCAGATGGAAGGCCGCAAGGCCGGAAGCGAGGGGGAGAAGATGGCCGCCGATTATCTGGAAGCCCAATTGAAGAGCTACGGAATAGACATTCTCTCTTCCGGAGCCGAATTCAAGGTGGCCGGGGCCGATACCCTCACGTCCCGCAACGTGGTGGGTTTCCTGCAGGGCTGGGATAAAGCCCAGAACGGCCGGTATATCGTAATAGGCGCCCGCATGGACAACCTGGGCATGGATACTTACACCCAGGACGGGGTGCGCCTGAACCGCATCTATTATGGCGCCAACGGTAACGCCTCCGGCATGGCCATGCTGCTGGAACTGGCCCGCAAGCTCTCCTATTCCCGTACCCTGCTGCGCCGCAGCGTGCTGTTTGTGGGATTCGGGGCATCGGCCCAGACCTTTGCCGGCTCCTGGTATTTCCTCAACCGTTCCTTTGCCGCCGACGCCGATAAGATTGACGCCATGGTGAACCTGGATATGCTGGGTACCATCGGCAACGGATTTTATGCCTTTACCTCCGGCAACGAGGACCTGAACACTGTGGTGAAAACCCTGCAGGGAGAGCTGCTGCCCGTCCAGGCCTCTCTCACCAATCATCAGCCCTATCCCGGAGACCACGTGGCGTTCTACGACAAAGAAATCCCTTCCATCCTCTTTACCACAGGCCGGTATCCGGAGCACAATACCAACCGGGATACGTACAGCATTGTGGATTTCGAGGGAATGGAGAAGGAGCTGGAATATATCTACAGCTACGTGCAGGCGCTGTGCAACGGGCAAAAGCCGCTGTTCCGCAATTCCGACGCCGTAGAATCCGGCAATCGCGCCGCCGAGGTGTATGCCTATTCCGACGTGGACGTGAAGCCCCAGTTCCTCAATTCATCCGATCCCCGCACGTTCATGGAACGCTGGGTGTACCCTTATCTCAAATATCCCAAGTATGCCGCCGATAACGGTATACAGGGACGCGTGCTGGTAGAATTCGTGGTGGACGAGAAAGGGGAAGTGAAGGATGTGAAAGTGGTCAGAGGCATCCACACCAGCCTGGACGACGAAGCCCTTCGTGTGGTGTCGGCCTCGCCCAAATGGCGTCCCGGACGCCTTCAGGGCAAAAAGGTGAAGGTGGCCCTTACCGTGAGCGTGGAATTCCGCCTGGACAAGGGCAAAGGTAAGTTTGGAATCAACGGAACAACTATAAACTGATGGATTACAATTTCTTAGAGATTGAGAAGAAGTGGCAGCAGTGGTGGGCCACCAATAAGACGTATAAGGCCGAACTCAACACTGTCAAACCCAAATACTATGTGCTGGACATGTTTCCGTACCCCAGCGGTGCGGGCCTTCATGTGGGGCATCCGCTGGGCTATATCGCCAGCGACATCTTTGCCCGCTACAAGCGCCTGAAAGGCTTCAACGTGCTGCATCCCATGGGATACGACGCCTTCGGCCTTCCCGCCGAGCAATATGCCATCCAAACCGGTCAGCATCCGGAAAAGACCACGCACGACAACGTGGCCCGTTACCGCAGCCAGCTGGACCGCATCGGCTTTTCCTTCGACTGGGACCGGGAGTTCCGTACCTGTGACCCCGATTACTATAAGTGGACGCAGTGGGCCTTCCTGAAGATGTTCGGCAGCTGGTACGACAACGCCGTCCAGAAAGCCCGTCCCATCGAGGACCTGGTGGCCGCCTTCGAAAAGGGTGGAAGCCAGGCTGTGGATGCCGCCTGCAGCGACGGTCCCGCCTTCAGCGCGGAACAGTGGAAGGGTTTCACCGAAAAAGAAAAGGCCGATGTCCTCATGCGCTACCGCATTGCCTACCAGGGAGAAAGCACCGTGAACTGGTGCCCGGCCCTGGGCACCGTGCTGGCCAACGACGAGGTAAAGGACGGCTATTCCGAGCGCGGCGGTTTCCCCGTTTTCCAGAAGAAGATGACCCAGTGGCAACTGCGCGTGAGCGCTTATGCCGCGCGTCTGCTGGACGGCCTGGACAAACTGGACTGGACCGATTCCCTCAAGGAAATGCAGCGCAACTGGATTGGCCGCTCCGAGGGTGCCGAGATGGTGTTTAAGGTGGAGTGCGACGGCGTGCAGCACGACGTGACCATCTTCACCACCCGTGCCGATACTGTCTTCGGCGTTACCTTCATGGTGCTGGCCCCGGAGAGCGAATGGGTGGCCAAACTCACCTCCAAGGCGCAGAAAGCCGAGGTGGACGCCTACCTGGAGCAGGTGAAGAAGAAGACGGAGCGCGAAAGGATGGCCGGCAAGGCCGTCACGGGCGTGTTCTCCGGTTCCTACGGTATCAATCCGCTCACCGGAGACAAAGTGCCGGTATGGATTGCCGAATATGTACTGGCCGGCTATGGTACCGGCGCCATCATGGCCGTTCCGGCTCACGACAGCCGTGACTATGCCTTTGCCAAAAAGTTCGACCTTCCCGTCATCCCGCTCATCGAGGGGGCCGATGTGTCCGAGCAAAGCCTGGATGCCAAGGAAGGCATCATGTGCAACAGCGGTTTCCTGAACGGGCTCACCGTGAAGGAGGCCATTCCCGCCGCCATCGACTACGTGGAGAAACACGGCATCGGCCACCGGAAGGTGAACTTCCGCATCCGCGACGCCATTTTCTCCCGCCAGCGTTACTGGGGAGAACCTTTCCCCATCTATTACAAGGACGGCATCGCCACTCCCGTTGACTTCGAGGATCTGCCCCTCACCCTGCCGGAGATCGACCAGTACAAGCCCACCGAGGACGGTCAGCCGCCGCTGGCCCGCGCCAAGGACTGGACCTATAAGGGATATCCGCTGGAAACCAGCACCATGCCCGGTTTCGCCGGCTCCAGCGCCTATTACCTCCGTTATATGGATCCCCACAATGACCAGGCTCTGGTTTCCCGTGAGGCCGATGAATACTGGCGCAACGTGGACCTGTACGTGGGCGGTACGGAGCATGCCACCGGCCACCTCATCTACAGCCGTTTCTGGAACAAGTTCCTCAAGGACCTGGGCTATGTGGTTGAAGATGAACCTTTTGGCAAGCTCATCAACCAGGGCATGATCCAGGGCCGCTCCAACTTTGTGTACATGATTCCCGGCACCAATAAGTTTGTATCGGCCGGCCTCAAGGACCAGTATGAGACCATTCCGGTGCATGTGGACGTGAACATCGTGTACAACGACAAACTGGATATGGAGGCCTTCCGCGCCTGGCGTCCGGACTACAAAGATGCCGAGTTCGTGCTGGAGGACGGAGAGTACATCTGCGGCTGGGCCATCGAGAAGATGTCCAAGAGCATGTACAATGTGGTGAATCCGGACAAGATTTGCGATACCTACGGAGCCGATACCCTGCGTCTGTATGAAATGTTCCTGGGCCCCATCGAACAGGCAAAGCCCTGGGATACCAAGGGTATTGACGGCGTAAACCGCTTCCTCAAGAAGTTCTGGCGCCTGTTCTGGGACCGCGAGAAATGGCTGGTCACCGACGAAGCCCCCACTCCCGAGGAACTCAAGGCCCTGCACAAGCTCATCGGCAAGGAGCAGGAGGACATCGAGCACTTCTCCTACAATACCACCATATCGGCCTTCATGATTGCGCTCAACGACCTGGGCAACTGTTCCAAGCGCGCCATCCTGGAGCCCCTCACCGTGCTGCTGAGCCCGTTTGCCCCGCACATTGCCGAGGAACTGTGGCACCAGCTGGGGCACGAGGATTCCGTGGTGTACGCCGCCTTCCCGGAGTATAAGGAAGAACTGGCCGCCGATAACAGCGTGAATTATCCGGTTTCCTTCAACGGAAAGACGCGTTTCTTCCTGGATGCTCCCGCATCGGCCGCTCCCGCCGAGGTAGAGGCCCTGGTGCGCGGCCATGAGAAAACGCCGCAGTATGTGGGAGATATGACCATTGCCAAGGTGATTGTTGTCCCCGGCCGAATTGTAAATGTAGTCCTTAAGAAATAGTTTCCTATGCCTTTCTCCCTCAAGAAAACCACCTTCACCGTTATCAAGGAATGGCTGCTGGTCACCCTGGGAATCCTCATCTACGTAGGTGGATGGTCCATTTTCCTCATCCCCAACAACCTGGTGGGCGGCGGCGTATCCGGTATCTCCTCCATGATCCAGTATGCCACCAACGGTGCCATCCAGATGGGTTATTCCTACTTTGTGCTCAACGCCATCCTCATCGTGGCGGCTGTGCTCATCCTGGGCATGGGATTCGGCGCCAAAACTCTGTACGCCATCATTCTGGCTTCGGTGGCCATGCGTTTCCTGCCCGGCCTGGTCCCCACGGAAATCATCAAGCACCTGGCCCTGGACAACGGTAAGCTGCTCTCTGTGCTCATGGGCGGCCTCATGGCCGGCATCGGCATCGGCATGAGTATCTCCAACGGAGGCTCTACTGGAGGAACTGACATCATCGCGCTCATCTATACCAAGTACCACAACGTGTCGCCCGGAAAGGTGATCCTTTTCATCGATTTCGTCATCATCCTTTCTTCCCTGGTGGTCCCTTCCTATGTGGCCGATGTGGATCCCGAGACCGGTCTGGCGCTCCTGGATGCCGACGGCAAGGCGCTCACGCACCTGATGCCTTTCTACGACAAGATAACCACGGCGCTGTACGGTCTCATCCTGGTCACGGTGAACAGCTATGTGCTGGACATGTACATTTCCGGTTCCCAGCAGAGCGTGCAGCTGTTTATCCTCTCCAATGAGTATGAAAAGATTGCCGATGCCATCACCCACGACCTTCACCGCGGCGTCACCGTGCTGGACGGCAAGGGCTGGTACACCAAGAAGGACATGAAAGTGCTCATGGTGCTCACCCGCAAGACCGACCTGAATCTGCTGCTGCGTTATGTGAAGCAGATCGATTCCCACGCCTTCCTGTCCGTAAGCTCTGTAAACGGCGTATACGGCAAGGGCTTCGATACCATCAAGAAATAAACGCTCTCTGACATACACAAGGCTAAGCGCCGTTCCGGCCGACTTATCCTTGCCCCATGAACATCCACCTGTTAGTGCTGCTTCTGGCCCTCCTTCTGGCCGCAGCCATAGCCGTGGGCGTGGTCCTGTATCTGCGCCTGCGCCAAAAGGAGGCCTTTAACGACCAAACGGACAATTTGCCCGTACCCAGTGAAACGGCGGCTATCGATCAGTATCTGTACGACAGGTGTTGCCGGTATATGACGGAAAGGCGCCCGTTCCTGGTAGAATCCTTCAATCTCCAGGACCTGGCCAATGCCGTTTTTACCAATAAAGCATATCTGAGCAAGACCATCAACAACTTTTCGGGGAAAAACTTCCGGCAGTACGTGAACTATTACCGGGTCATGTACGCCATGGAACTCTTCCGGAAAAACATGGGACTCCGAATTATCGAGATGGCCCAACTGTCGGGCTTCCATTCGGAGACGTCCTTTCTCAGAAACTTCAAGGAAGTGATGGGAGAGAAACCCAGTATCTGGTGCTCCCGTATGCGAAAAAAGTACAGTAAAACCTTTTAGCAGGTCCGGGGCGCTTACCCTTGAATCCCTTTCCAGCTTTCTGGAACAGGGGCGGTTACATCCACCTCGGTCTTTTTGACGGGGTGGATGAACTGTATACGGCGGGCCATCAGGGAAATGCCGCCGTCCGGGTTGGAACGTTTGGCGCCGTATTTGAGGTCTCCCTTGATGGGGCAGCCCATGTGGGAGAGCTGACAGCGGATCTGGTGGTGCCGGCCGGTGAACAGCTGGATTTCCAGCAGGAAATAGGGGTCCGTTGTTTGGATGAGGGTGTATTTGAGTTTGGCTTCCTTGCCGTTTTTGGATACGTAGGATTTGTTCTGGGCCTCGTTGCGGGTGAGGAAGTCCGTGAGAGTGTCTTCCGTTTTGGGCGGTTTGTTGGCAGTGAGTGCCCAATAGGTTTTGTGGATGTCTCCGTCCCGCAGCATCTGGTTCAGCCGCTCCAGGGCCTTGGAAGTCTTGGCAAAGACGCACACTCCGCTCACCGGCCGGTCCAGGCGGTGGGGGACTCCCATGAACACCTGCCCGGGCTTGTTGTCCCGCTGCGCAATGAAGGCCTTGAGGGTCTCGCTCAGCGGCTCATCCCCGGTTTTGTCCCCCTGTACAATCTCTCCGCTGCGCTTGTTGAGGATGAGCAGATGATTGTCTTCGTAGAGGATACGGTCTGCTATATCCTGATACTCATATAGCTCTATAATCCTGTATATACTCATATTAACAGCAAATATAATAAAAAATACAAAGTCCCTCCCCCGAGAGGAGGGGTTTTGCCCGAAACAATCACACGCTCACAATTTCTTCGGCAACAGCATGGGCGACACATTCTACTATGCTGTCCAGGCCGAATTTGCCCTTGATGCGTTCCTTATAGCTGTCTACGGTATTTAAAGAGATTTCCAGAGCGGAGGCAATCTGGGCGTTGCTGTAGCCGGAGGTGGTGAGTTGGAGCACTTCCAGTTCGCGTGAAGTGAGGCCTTGCGGCTTACGCGAGAGAAGGTTCTCCTGCCCGCCAAAAATTCTGGTGATTTTGACCGAATCTATGGTCTCGCCGAAGAAGAGGCACTTGCCTGCAGCCACATCGGATATGGCTTTCACGATGGATTCGGGGGCGGAATCTTTCGCAAGATACGCGCTTGCCCCAGAGGAAATGGCCCGGAGGATATAGGCGGGTTTCTTGTAATGGGACAGCACCAGCGTGCGCACTGAAGGGAATGCTTCCCGGAGAATGCCCAGCAGTGTGAGGCCGTCAGTTTCGGCCTCCAGGGTAATGTCCACCACGGCAACATCCGTCTCCGGATGGGCATTCAGGTAAGCTACCGCCAATCCGGGGGTTCCCACCGCTTCTACGGATGCAAAGTTTTTTTCGGCCGACAGGGCCAACTTGAGTCCCATCACAAACACGGCGGAATCTTCTATGAGCAGTACGTTTATCATAAGGTTATCGTTATTACAAGTCCTCCTTCGGGCCGATTGCGCATTTGCATGCCTGCCCCCATCTTTTCCAGAAGCTCGCGGGTAATGACAAGGCCCAGGCCGTGGCCCCATCCGGCTTCTGTGTCCTTCATCCCGGGACCGTTGTCGGAGATGACGATCTTAGCCGCTTCGCCCCTGAGAACGACAGCTGTAGAAGGTGCCTTTACGGCATTGTCCAGCAGGTTCCTCAGGCAGGTCAGGAGCATATTCCGGTCTGTCTGGACAGTGAGACCTTCAGGTATATCCAGCGTTATGATGCCATGTCCTTGAACACTCTCCACGGCCTCCTTAGCCAAGGCCAGCAGGTTCTCCTCCCTCATCACAGGCTTCAGCATTCCCTTCTGGTTGAGGGACCACAGGAGCAGGTTTTCCAGCAGGGCCGAAGTGTTGTCGGCCGAAGTGGCGATAGCTTCAAGGCCATCCTTTATCTGCTCCGTGGAAAGCTTATCCACTTTCTCCAGCAGCTGATGCGCAAGGAGCCGGTAACCCGACACGGGGTTCCTGAGGTCGTGCGAGATGATGGAAAAGAGCCGGTTTCTCATATCCAGTTCTTTCTCCAGCAACCTGCGTTCCCGCAAACGGATAATCGCCCAAATAACGGAGGCCAATGCCAGCGCATAGAGCAGGAGGAAAGGCCATTGAAGCCAAAGGGGCCAGGGTGCCCGGATGGTACGAATGGCGGTTTCTCCGCGATCCCATCTGCCGAAGATGTCGGAGCTCTGCTCCTCCAGGACGTACCGGCCGGGGCGGATATTGTTCTGGAGACTGGTGAAGCGGCCGGAGATCCATTCTCCGCCGTTCATGCGGTAGCGATGCTGAATCGGCGAGGCCAGGAGCAGATTTCCCGATGCTTTAAGCGAGAGCAGGCTGTCCGGGTGGAAAACAGCCGCCCCTTCCGGCCCACCGAAGGCAAGGCGCCCGTCGGACAGGCAGCAGGCAGCTTTTTCGGCATAAATGTCTGAAGGGAACCCCAGAGCTGTTCTTGCCACACCGATGCTGCCGTCCGTGTCTACGAACCAGAGTCCGTCCTCCGTTCCGGCCCACAGGCGACCACACCCATCGGCAAGGACGGACTGGATGAGCTTGCCTTCCAGATAACTGCCCCTGGAGGGAGACCAGAGGCCGCTATGGGTAGCTACCCAAAGCGTGCTATCCGGCGCCAGACAAAGGTCTGTAACGTAGTCATCCGGGATGGTAGAATTGCCTTTATAGTATTTGGTTACCAGCCTGGTATCTTTATCTATGATATTGAGTCCCGCTTCCGTGGTGCCGTAAATCAGATTGCCATCGGCATCTTCAATGAGGCGGCTGCCAAGCCGGGAAGAAAGGAAAATATTGGAATCCACCTGCGGGGAAGGGTACCAGAACGGGCTCAGCCATTCCGGGTCATGGGTTTTTCCGCTTCTCCGGTCCCACTCGTTGATGCCCACGCCTTCCCAGGTAACAACGTAGAAGCGGCCGTCCCGGCTCTCAAGGAAATCGGTTATCCAGTTGGAGGTGATGCGGTCTCCGGATGCAGCCTTGTTCTGCTGGGCGGGAATGGGGCCGCTCACAGTTCCGCGCCGGAGCTTGCCTTTATTCCAGATATCAAAGCCTTTGCCGGAATAGAGGCCCATGTATATAGCACCGTTACTGTCCTCATAGAGGGCCGATACAGGGCTGCCCACCGATATCTGGCGGTTTTCCGGCAGCACAAAGGTGCCATTGTCTGTCGTTCCCACCCATAAGCGCCCGTTGCGGGCTTCCATAAGGGCCGAAACCTTGGGAATGTCAATTGTTTGGACCTGCTGCATGGCCGTACTCAGCACAGACAGGCCGTTGTCTCCGCCCACCCAGATATTACCCTGACGGTCTTCAAAGATGCAGTAAAGTTCATGCGAGGCAACGGAATGGGGATCGTCGGCCGAATGGCGGTATACCACGGTCTGCTCCGGGTGATGGGGATCCACCTGTCCCAGGCCGTAGGAACCGGCGGCCCAGAGGCGGCCCTTGCTGTCCGTCAGGAGCCGGGCGTGGGAGATGGGCAATTTGCCGTGCGGGATGGTTTTCCCGTCCTCGTACGTGTACAAGATAGAGGTATGGTCGTCAAACGCGTAGAGCTTGCCCGCGGATTCGGCATAGCTGCCTATGCAGAATCCGCCGTCTCCAAATGGATGTATAACTTTAGGATGGTTCCTGTCTTCTATGTACTGGAAACGGACAATCCGGCCTGCGGGCCAAAGATTTCCGTCCTGCGCCTCATAGATCTGATAATAAGGATAGTCTCCTTCTGAATATCGCTTGTCATAAAAGCAGCGGGCCTGCTCATGGATACCGTCCTTGTAATAGAGCTTAAGCATGAGGGAATCGCCAACCGTTGCCCAAACGTAGCCTTCCGAATCGGCCAGCATGGCCCGGATGCTCCCCTCAGGGCCACCTTCAATCCCAGTTGTAGTCCCTACCCACAACCGGTTGTTTCTATCTACAGCCAGCGACGTGATGCGCTTGTCGGCGATTACCGTCTGGAAGCGCTCTCCGTCAAAACGGCTCAGTCCGCCGCGGGTGCCCACCCAGAGCACGCCGTCCCGGTCCTGAGTAATAGCGTACACCGTATTGGACGGGAGTCCGTTCGCCGTGCTGTAGTTTGCAAAACGGGGAAGCAGTGACAATATGAGTGCAAGCAAAAGCATACCTTCACAAAGGTATCAATTCCTGCCGAATAATCATTGACAATCCGGAATCTTGTGGCGGATTCCACCACAAGGAAAAATGAAAAATAAGGTAGTTTTGCAGAAAACACTGAGACTTATGAAAAAGATACTTATCTCTTTTCTCGCTCTATTGACCACATTAAGTGTTTTTGCCCAGGCGGGACTGAGCCAGGGGCAGGCAGTAGGGCAGACAACGGCCAACCCCACCTCGCCGGGGAAGAAGCATTGCCCCCACTGCGGCATCACCATGGGAAACGTCACTTACCCCTGGCAGCACGAGACCTGGTGCCCCTATTACCGGAGCAACGGGTCGGGCGGGAGCAGCAGTTCATCCCTTTCTTCGGCAACGACGGCAGCGGCTATCAGTACGGGAGCTGTTGTGCTGGGAAGCGCCCTGTCCAGCCTGATTACCGCGGCCATGGACCACAGCAGCGGCGACAACAACTACTACCGGAACGACGGCTTCGGCCAGCAGATTACCTTCCAAACGCAGTACTACCGGGACGACGACCACACCTGCGTAGTATTGCGGGATCCCAAGACGGGGAAGAAGGGTATCTGGCACAATGCCTATGTCTTTAACCACAAAAGCGATCCCCAGCCTACCTCCGGATTCTGGATCCTGAAACCGGAATATGAGCAGATATACATGGACCAGTACATGAGCCATCCCTACGCCGTCACCCTCAAGAAAACCACCAAGAAGGGCATCACCCGGGACGAATGGCAGGTCTATGAATTCGGCCTCGGGAGCATGTGCTATAAGGGTCACGCCACCGTCATATCGCCCTATGTCGCCAGCGACGTGGAATTCTCCTTCAAGGCGGCCAAGCTGATGCTGCAGAAGGAAGGGGCCGACGGAAAGCCCGTCTGGGGCCTGTACAAGGTGGCCAGGGCCGGGGCTGATGAAATCAAGAAGCACCCCATCACCCTCCAGGAGATGGCCGTTCCCCAGCTGGACAGCATCCAGTTCTATGCCGGGCAGTCCATTGTGTGGAAGGACGGCCTTTGCGGCATCATCGACGACAACGGCAAGGAACTGATTCCTATTAAATATAAGGACGTTGGTACCGTCGTCGGCAATAAGAAGTGGGCCTGGGCGGTGAACAGCGACGGCGACTGCGGCCTAATCAATACTAAGGGTGAGGTCATCCTTCCCTTCGTCCATTCCAATATGCACGTGGACGAGTATGGCGTATCGGCCCGCCGGGAAGGAGAGAGCAAGTACTTCGTATTCCTGAACGATGGTACCCAGACCCCCGCCCTCTATGACGACGTCACTTTTACCAAAGATGGTTATGTGTTTGAACAGGACGGCCTGTACGGCTTTGCCAACAATAAGGGAGAGACGGTGCTGGAAGCGGGGTTCGAGAGTATCCAGATTGTGGATCATGATCCCGAACTGGTAAAATTCACAAAGGTAAACGACGACTATGTGGGGAAGAAGATGTTCTTTGTCAAAAAGGACGGGAAATGGGGCGTGAAGCACTTTACTGACGGGAGCTATCTCATGGAGCCGATGGTACTGGACAGGAGTAAGATACTTTATTATCTGGGGACGCTCAAGACATACGATTTTATGATGATGGAACGGGACCAGCGGGACTATTACAGAACCGGCAAGGGTGAATTCGAGACCCAGGCACAGTTCGAGGCCAGACGCTTTGACCCTGCCGCCAATGAAGATTATGTGCAGAAGCAGATGGCGGATTTTCCGCAGCAGTTCCTTCGGGCTCAGTTGAATCAGGCCCTCAAGTATAACACCGGGATGACCATCAATTGGCACGACTACGATGCCGAGCGGGAAGCGTTCCCCTTCTCCAGCAATCTGTCGGCTCTCCCGATCTACTATCTTTCCGTACCCATTGGGGAAGGCCCCGCCTTTAGACAGGCCCTTTCGTCCCTGCGCACCAAAGACTTGCTGCAGACGGTTAAGGTGTTTATTTACCAGCACTTCGCACAGATTGCCGAAATGGACATAACGCTGCCAGACGGCAAGACCTATCATTACGTAAACCCGGGCCTGGAAGGCTACACCGGTCCCATTGTTAACTATTCAGATTTATATTGATTATGAAAAAGTTTATTGTTCTTGCTTTTTCGGCACTTCTTTGCGTTTCTCTGAGTGCCCAGGATAACGGAGGTCTGGGCCAGAAATATGGCGATTATGAAATAAAGATAGGTAAGGGAAAATACACCTCGAATTCCCCCGTAACGGCCATTTGGGACAATGCCACCAAGGTTTGGGTGACTTCCCCCATTGTAGACAAGAAGAACCACACCCTGTTCTTCCTGCCTACCACGGAGGTGACTTTCATCCAGGGTGAAGACTATGTTCCCGAAGCCCAGGGTCTGGTGAACGTGTTCTTCGGCTTCACCTACGGCAAGGGTATCGAATATCCCAAAAACAACTGGCTGTGCAAGGGCCACTGCGGGATATTCCGCATCGAGAATGACAAATTGGTTCCCATCGTAGAATCCGGAGGTCTTCTGGAAAAGGCCTACCTCTGGGAAGCCCGCTACGCCTATTTCAAGGTAGTCCCCAACCATCAGCTTATCATCGGCACCTTCCATCCCGATGACAAAAAGGGTTACTCCATCTTCAATCTGGAAGGAGAGCGCCTGTATAACGACCTGAAGGATTTCAAATACAAGGACGAGCCCAGCATCAGCATCCAGTTGGAAGACGGTTCCTGGCACCACCTGGACCCTGCCGACGGATCTATGATTGACTAAAACAAAACAAGCACCCGCGATTCCGTGGGTGCTTGATTTCTAGATGTCTGGATGACTGGACTTGAACCAGCGACCTCCTGGTCCCTAACCAGGTGCGCTACCAACTGCGCTACATCCAGAAAATTGGACTGCAAAGATACTACTTTTTTAAGAAATTGCAAATAAAAATCCAATAAAATCGCAGGGTCTTATGCCTTACTCTATGTGTGCTGTGTAGCTCTTCCCGTCGGGGAGGGTAAAGGTTATATCCTCGAGGGCAATGGTGTCGTAGCGAATCTGGAATGTAGCGCTCTTTATGGCATCGCCCTTGACGGAATCGAAGGCAGCCTTGAAGGCCTGCGCCTCGTCAATGGGGATGGCCAGCGTGAAGCTGTTCCAGCTGCCCGGAGATACGTAGATGGGGAAAAGTTCCCGTTCGGTGTCATATTTCCCCAGGGTAATGGAGTAGCCCTTTGCATAAAGCTCCTCCATGTATGTCAGCTGGGCATTGGGGAGTTGCTCCAGAAGATACTCTTTCTGCATCTGAGGATTCTGGGAACGGGCCTCGAAATGCTCCTGCTTCTCAAATTCACCTTTTTCGGCAATGAATCTGCCAATCTTTTTCCTGTACCAGGGAGTAAAGCCCACGCGGGAATACATGGTCATCACTTCCACCACCTGTTCGGGAATCAGATACAGGAAAGGAATCATCACCTTTCCGTCTTCATCGATGGCACCGTACCTGTCCTCCTTTCCGGCCACGACATAGGGATGACCGGCACTCTTGCGGGGGCTCAGGTAGTCATATTCTTCAAAGCGCGGCAAAGGATTCATTTCCAAGTCATAGGCTTTGGGGCCGTAATCTATAAAGGTCCACTTGTTCACGAAGAGTTCCTTCAAGTCACGAACATCTTCTTTACACAGTATCCACAAGAAGTCTCCCTTTTGGGAAGCGGCGGCATACAGGACATCCTTCTTGAGGAGGGTTCCGTCGAAGCTGTACAGATTGGATACCTTAAAGCGGTGCGTGTTGCCTTCGTCGTCCTTCAGCTCTTCGGAACGGACGGCACGAATGAAGGAATAAGGGTCGAAGGATAAATAATCCCGGCTGGGGTATTTCTGGATATGCTGCATCTCCACCACGGGCTTCAGGGAGTTTGCCTCGATGCGGTAGAGGCCGGTGAAATCCTGCGTATAGGTCTTTCTCTTGCTCCAGGAAGGGAGGTAGAACTGTTCGGCATCGATGTACACAAGACCGTCCAGTTCCGGAGGCGTGTTCAGCTTGGAAGAGTCCAGGAATATAATGCGGTTTTTCCTCCACCCCGAAGTCCCCTGAGCGATATGCATGGTGCCCACCGGAAGACCGGGCTTGATATAATGCTTGATCTGTTTTGAGGTTAGTCGGGGAATAATGTACTCTCCCGTCACCTTATTCTTGAGAGAAGCTGTATTGTCTGAGGAATAATATGCGGCTCCGTCAAGGGCAATAACGTAGTCTCCCCACTCCCAGCAGCTGTGGTCTTCGGTGAAGACTTCATCCTTTGTCCGTTTATCCTCTTCCATGGACAACGGCGCATAGGACGGCGCGGGCGAGGCCGATGAAAGAATCTGATCCAACAGCTGCTCTGTAAGGTTATTGTTTACGTCAAAGGTGGGAATGGTATCGTTCTGCGCAAAGGCGACAAAGGCAGCAACAAAGCAAGCCAGGAAAGAAAGAAGAATCCGTTTCATAGCAGTGTTATCAAGCAGTTAACCACAAATATATGAAAAATAATTTGGCGTTTCTTAAAAAAGTAGTACCATTGCAATCCCAAATCTTCTGGGTGACCAAGACGTTTCACTTATTGGGGGGCGTGCCCCCCAAGCCACCTGCCGTGCGGCCTTCGGCCTAAATCCTTTGGATAGCGCTTGTCGTGTAAAACATTGATGATTAATTAGTTAAGTTTTTCTCTTGATACCAAATGGGATAAAGAGAAAAAGTTAAGTAATTGAAAACAAGGAAGTTAAGGGCGTGGCGTCGCCTATTCCGAAAAATAAGCGGGAGCCAGGGGACGGCAATTGTACTGGGAGGCCATGGATTCTCCGTAGGCGCCGGCGCTGCGGATGGCGATGAAGTCTCCGCGGCTGCATTCTTCCAACAGAACGTCCTTGCCGAAGACATCAGAGCTCTCGCAGCAGGGGCCCACTACGTCGTAACGCATTTCGGGACCGTGGGAGGAGATGTTTTCAATACGGTGGACGGCGTGATAGAGGGCCGGGCGGATGAGGTCGTTCATGCCGGCGTCCACAATGGCAAAACGGCGGGCCAGTCCTTCCTTCACATACAGTACGCGCGTAATCAGCGTGCCGCAGGGGGCCACGATGCTTCGGCCCAGCTCAAAGTGCACAGGACGCAAACCCGGCAGCAGGCGCTTATAGGTGCCGAAGTAGGAGGCGAAATCGGCCATGGGCAAGTGGTTGGGATGGCCATACTCGATGCCCAGGCCACCGCCCACGTTCACATCGGCCACGGGGATGCCGTGCCGCTCCAGCTTGTCCGTCAAATCGTTGATGCGGTTGCACAGGGCGGCGAAATCGGGCATTTCCAGGATTTGCGAGCCGATGTGGAAGTGCAGCCCGCAGAATCGGATGGACGGCAGGGACAGAGCTTCGCGCGCCACTTCTTCCACCATCCCGTGATAGATGCCGAATTTGTTCTCGGCCAGGCCCGTGGTGATGCCGGCCAGGGTATGCGCGCCGATGTCGGGGTTCACCCGCAGGCTCACGGGAGCCACCAAACCCTTCTGGGCGGCGAGTTCCGCGAGTACCTGCAGTTCGGCCGATGATTCTACGTTGAAGCGGCCGATTCCGGCATCCAGCCCCAGGTTGATTTCCCAATCGGCCTTTCCTACGCCGGCATAGACGATGCCCTCCGGCGGGAATCCGGCTTCCAGCGCGGCGCGGATCTCTCCTCCGCTCACGCAGTCGGCTCCCATGCCTGCTGCGGCTATCTGCTTCAGCAGCACGGGGTTATGGTTGGCTTTTACGGCATAGTGAACCTTCCACTGCGGCCGGTTCCTGATTTGCTCCTTGATGGTATCCAGGGTGTGCTGCAGGAGAGCGGTGTCGTAGTAGTAGAAAGGCGTCTGAAGGCCTTGAAAGCGGTCCAGCGGGTAAGTTCCTTTGAGCATTACGCAAACAGATGGCGGCTCAGGGCCTGCAGGGCCCGGGCCTTGTCTTCACCTTTTACCAGCAGGGAGATGTTGTAATTGCTTCCGCCGTAACTCACCATGCGCACAGGAATGTCCTTCAGGGCTTCCAGCACGCGGCTCTCGAAGCCCAGGTTTTCCCAGTCCATGTCTCCCACCACGCACACGATGCACATGTCCAGGTCCACGGTCACGGTGCCGTACTTCTTGAGGTCGTGCACAATCTCGGACAGATAGCGGGTGTCGTCGATGGACATGGAAACACCTACCTCGGAGGTGCAGATCATGTCGATGGGCGTATGGTAACTCTCGAAAATCTCGAAGACGCGGCGCAGGAAACCGTGCGCCAGCAGCATGCGGGAACTCTTGATTTTGATGGCTGTAATCTTGTCTTTGGCGGCGACGGCCTTGATGGTACCGGGCTCGGGCCGATTGTCGATGAGCGTACCGGGTGCATCGGGCTCCATGGTGTTCTTGAGACGGACGGGAATGTTGGCGAACTTGGCGGGCTGGATGCAGGTGGGGTGCAGGATTTTGGCGCCGAAGTAGGCCAGCTCGGCGGCCTCCTCAAAGTGCAGGTGCCGCACGGCCGAAGTCTTCTCTACCAGCCGGGGATCGTTGTCGTGCATGCCGTCGATGTCGGTCCAGATCTGGATTTCCTCGGCACCGATGGCCGCGCCGATGAGCGATGCGCTGTAATCGCTGCCGCCGCGCTGGAGATTATCCACCTCGGCGTGGGCGTTGCGGCAGATGAAGCCCTGGGTGAGGTAGATATCGGCCTTCTGCTCCAGGAAAGGCTTGATATGCGCGGCAATATAGTCCTGGTCCGGTTCTCCCTGGGCGTCGGTGCGCATGAACTCCAGCGCCGGAATCAGGAGGACGTCGGCCCCCTGCTCCTTCAGGTAAAGCTCCATCATGCGGGTGGAAAGCAGCTCTCCCTGCGCCAGCACCAGCTTTTCCTGCTGCTGGCCGAAGAGTTCCCGCGTGGCCGATGAGATGCCCTCGAAGGTCTGATGGATGAAGGCCTCGGCGGCTTTCTTGCTGTCGGCCGATGAATAGAGCTCCTGGATGGTTTTCAGATATTTGGTTTCCAGGCGTCCGATGACGTCGCGCGCGCCGTCGGCGTTGCGGTTATACAGATAGCCGGCAATCTCGGCCAGGGCATTGGTGGTTCCGGACATGGCGGAGAGTACCACCACGTTGCGTCCGGCGCTCATCACCAGCCGGGCCACTGCCTGCATTCTGGCGGCCGTCCCCACCGAGGTGCCGCCGAATTTCATCACTTTCATCACAGCAAAATTTAACAGACGCAAAGGTAAGAAAAAAAGCTGGTTTTTGCGCAGTGCTGTTAAATTCCTACTAACCAAATAGTTAAGTTTTTCTCTTGATACCAAATGGGATCAAGAGAAAAAACTAAACTGTTGATTATTAGTTAATTGTGATACGAGCGGCTAAAACAGCACTTTCCGGATGAAGGGCGTCTGATACTGATAAGCCAGTTTGGTGAGGTCCCAGCCGGGTTCTGTGAGGATGAGGGCGGCGCGTTTGCCGCGGGTGATGGAGCCGTATTCGGTGGAAACGCCCATGGCATAGGCGCTGTTGAGGGTGACGGCGTTGAAGGCCTCCACGGGGGTGAGACGCATCTTGATGCAACCCTGGGCCATCACAAAACGCATATCTCCGCAAGGAGAGGAGCCGGGATTGTAGTCGCTGGCCAGGGCTACGCCCAGACCGGCTTTGATGTAATCCTTGGCCCGGCCGTAGGGGAGTCCCAGGAAGAAGGAGGAGCCGGGGAGCATGGTGGGCATGGTCCAGGTGCCCTTCAGGGCCTCGATTTCGGCATCGGTGGTGCGCTCCAGATGGTCCACAGAAAGGGCCTGGTGCTTGACGCCCACCTGCACGCCGCCGCTCACGGCCAGTTCGTTGGCGTGAATCTTGGGGGTGAGGAGGTGCTGTGCGGCCGATAATATCCGGTCCGTGTCGTCTACCGTGAAGAAACCCTCGTCACAGAATACGTCCACGAAGTCGGCATACTCCGCAGCGGCGGGAATCATGTCGATCACCGCCTGGACATAGGCCTCGTGCGTATAACCGCGGCCGATGGCGTGTGCGCCCAGGAAGGTGCTCTTGACGGTGGCGGGGACCGTTTCCCTGATGCGGCGGATGACGCGCAGCATCTTGAGCTCGTCCTCCGGGTTGAGGCCGTAGCCGCTCTTGATTTCCAGGGCCACGGTGCCTTTTTTCATCATCTCTTTCACGCGCACCATGGATTGCCGATACAGTTCCCGTTCGGGTGTCTGGTGCAAAAGGTCGGCCGAATTGAGGATGCCGCCGCCCCGGGCCGCGATTTCTTCATAGGACAGCCCGTTGATCTTGTCCAGGAATTCGCCGTCGCGCGAACCGGCGTACACGATGTGCGTGTGGGAATCGCAGAAGCCGGGGATCACCATGCCGCCGCAGGCATCAATGTCGCCCTTGCGGGGGCCGGTGCCGAAATCGGCAATCCTGCCGTCTTCTATGCGGAGCCAGGCGTTGCGCAGCATGCCGGTTTCGCCCTGGGCGGCGCCTTCTACGCGCAGCACGCCCTCCGGCTGGATGCCGGCCAGCAGACCTATATTATAGATAAGACTCATTCCGGATGAACTGGATGGACTTCTCGATGAGCGGATGCATGTAGGTGTCGGTGTCCACAAAAGGCACTTCTTTGCGGTAATCGGCCACAATCTTCTCCAGCTTGGGAGAACTCTTGAGCGGGCGGCGGAATTCCAGCGCCTGGGCGGCGTTCATCAGTTCGATGGCCAGCACGGTTTCCACATTGTCCACAATGCGCACCAGTTTGGTGGCAGAATTGGAGCCCATGGAAACGTGGTCTTCCTGGCCCTGGGAAGAGGGAATGGAGTCGCAGGAGGCGGGCCAGCACAGTCCCTTGTTCTGGGACACGATGCTGGCGGCGGTGTACTGCGGAATCATGAAGCCGCTGTTCAGGCCGGGGGCAGCCACCAGATACTTGGGCAGGCCGCGCAGGCCGTCGATGAGCTGGAAGGTGCGGCGCTCGGAGATGCTGGCCAACTCGCTCATGGCGATGGCCAGGGAGTCCATGGGAATGGCGATGGGTTCTCCGTGGAAGTTGCCGGCCGATATCACCATGTCTTCGTCGGGGAAGATATTGGGATTGTCGGTGACCGAGTTAATCTCGTTTTCAATCACGGACTTCACATACATGATATTGTCTTTCACCGCACCGTGCACCTGCGGGATGCAGCGGAAGCTGTACGGGTCCTGTACATGGACTTTGGGCCGGTTGATGAGCTCGCTGCCCTCCAGGATTTCCATGTATTTCTTGCCCGTGAGGATTTGTCCGGTATGGGGCCGAAGCAGGTGGGTGAGGGGCAGGAAGGGCTCGATGCGGCCGTCGTAGGCGTCCAGGGAAATGGCGCCGATGATATCGGCCCAGGCGCTCAGGCGCATGCTCTTGAGGATGCTCCAGATGGCATGTGCGCTCATGAATTGCGTGCCGTTCAGCAGGGCCAGGCCTTCCTTGGACTGCAGCCGGATAGGTTCCCAGCCCAGTTCTTTCCACACATCGGCCGACGGACGGCGTTCACCCTTGTACAGGACTTCTCCCATGCCGATGATGGGCAGGCACAGGTGGGCCAGGGGAGCCAGGTCTCCGGAAGCGCCCAGCGAACCCTGCTGGTACACTACCGGCAGCACGTCCTGGTTGAACATATCCACCAGGCGCTGCACGGTGCAAAGCTGGGCACCGGAGTGGCCGTAGGACATATTCTGCACCTTGAGGAGCAGCATCAGCTTTACAATTTCCGGCCTTACCGTTTCTCCGGCGCCGCAGGCGTGGGACATCACCAGGTTGTGCTGCAGCTGGCTCAGGTCCTCCTTGGGAATGGTCACGTTGTACAGGGAACCGAAGCCTGTGGTCACACCGTATACCGGACGGCCGATATCATCCATCTTGTGGTCCAGATACTCCCGGCACTTGACGATGGCGTCCGTGGCCTCCTGGGACAGTACCAGTTTTTCTTTATTGTCAATGATTTCTTTTACTCTCTCCAGGGAGAGATGCGCATGAGAAATGGAATGCATACTATTGTAAAGCTTTTCTGATTAAGTTTTCATCGGCCAGGTTGGGAAGGGTGACCTTGAGGCCGGGGGTGCGGGCCATTTCGCGTTCGATGGCGAAGCGGGCGCCTTCATTGCGGGCCCAGGAGCGGCGGGCGATGCCGTTGTTCACGTCCCAGAACAGCATTTCGCGAATGTGGCGGGCGCTGTCCTCGGAGCCGTCGATCACCATGCCGAAGCCGCCGTTGATGACTTCTCCCCAGCCCACGCCGCCGCCGTTGTGGATGGATACCCAGGTGGCACCGCGGAAGCCGTCTCCAATCACGTTCTGCACTGCCATATCGGCCGTGAACTGGCTGCCGTCATAGATATTGGAGGTCTCTCGGAAAGGGGAGTCCGTTCCGGAAACGTCGTGGTGGTCCCGGCCCAGCACGATGGGGGCCGATATCTCACCTTTGCGGATGGCCTCGTTGAAGGCCAGGGCTATCTTGGTGCGGCCTTCGCAGTCGGCATAGAGGATGCGGGCCTGGGAGCCCACCACCAGGTGGTTGCGGCCGGCTTCCTTGATCCAGTGGATATTGTCCCGCATCTGCCCGGCAATCTCCTCGGGAGAGTTGGCGGCGATTTCGGAGAGCACTTTCACGGCCAGGTCGTCTGACTTCTGGAGGTCCTCCGGTTTTTCGCTCATGCACACCCAGCGGAACGGGCCGAAGCCGTAGTCGAAGTACAGCGGGCCCATGATGTCCTGCACGTAGGAAGGGTAACGGAAGCTGCCGTCTTCTTTGAGGACATCGGCTCCGGCGCGGGAACTTTCCAGGAGGAAGGCGTTGCCGTAGTCGAAGAAGTACATGCCCTTGGCGGCCAGGCGGTTGATGGCGGCCACATGACGGCGCAGGGAAGCCTGCACGGCTTCCTTGAAGAGTTGGGGATCCTCGGCCATCAGGTGCTTGGATTCCTCCAGGGTGTAGCCAACGGGGTAGTAACCGCCGGCCCAGGGATTGTGCAGGGAGGTCTGGTCACTGCCCAGGTCCACGCGGATGTCTTCGTCGGCCAGGCGTTCCCACAGGTCCACCACATTGCCCACATAGGCCAGGGAAATCACTTCCTTGGCGGCTACGGCCTTCTTGATGCGGGGGATGAGCTCGTCCAGGTTGCTGTGCAGCTCGTCCACCCAGCCCTGCTGGTAACGTTTCTCGGCGGCCTTGGGGTTGATTTCGGCCGTCACGCTCACCACTCCGGCAATATTGCCCGCCTTGGGCTGCGCGCCGCTCATTCCGCCCAGGCCTGCGGTGACAAACAGCAGACCGGCGAGAGATTCGCGGTCGCGACCGGAAGGACTAATTTGATGGCCGATGTCCTTCCGGTCATCGACCGCGAATCTCTTCGCCAATACCTTCCTGGAGGCGTTCATCACGGTGATGGTGGTGCCGTGCACGATGCCCTGAGGGCCGATGTACATATAGCTGCCGGCGGTCATCTGGCCGTACTGGCTCACGCCCAGGGCGTTGAAACGCTCCCAGTCGTCGGGTTTGGAGTAGTTAGGAATGACCATGCCGTTGGTCACAATCACGCGGGGGGCGTCCTTGTGGCTGGGGAACAGGCCCAGCGGATGGCCGGAGTACATCACCAGCGTTTGGTCGTCGGTCATGGTGGCCAGGTACTGCATCACCAGGCGGTACTGCGCCCAGTTCTGGAAGATGGCGCCGTTCCCGCCGTAGATGATGAGCTCGTGCGGATGCTGGGCCACTCTCTCGTCCAGGTTGTTCTGGATCATGGCCATGATGGCTGCCGCCTGCCGGCTCTTGGCCGGGTATTCGTCGATGGGCCTTGCATATATTTTATAGGAAGGCCGGTACCGGTACATATAGATGCGCCCGTAGGCTTTGAGCTCCTGGGCAAACTCCGGCGCCAGTTGCGCGTGAAGGGCTTCCGGGAAGTACCGGAGGGCGTTTTTGAGCGCCAGAACCTTCTGTTCCGGGGTTAGGATATCCTTGCGCTTGGGCGCATGGTTAATCTGGGGGTCGTAGGGCTTGGCTTCCGGTAGCGTGGCCGGAATGCCAGCCAGTATCTCCTGAGAAAACCGTGATGTGTAATCCATTGACTATTAGTTTGTTGTATAAATCCTCCCCAGCGAAATCGGAAAGGAGGATTTGTGTATATTATTGATATTCAAACACTTCTGCATCACGCTTAAGTTTGGGCGTCGTCACGCCAGGATATGGGCATCCACTTCGGCCAGCACCTGTTTCTCCAGGGCCAGGGCTTCGGCTACGATGGCGTCGGCGCGGGAGAGGAGGGGTTGGGCGGGGGCTTTGTCCTGGAGGCCGGCGCAGTTGATGCGTACGTTCAGGCGGGCGCCCTGGATGCCGGCTACGGCGGCGAGGGCGGCCACACCAGCGTCGGAGGCCGATGCGGGATTACCCTTCTGGGCCATCTGGAGCGCCAGCGGAAGGGCTTTCAAAGAGGCCTCCATCGTGCGCAGCGGCACCTGGGCGGCATAAAGGGTGGCTTCTTCTAACGCGGCGGCGCGGGCAGCTTTCTCTTCCTCCGTGCCCTTGGGCATGGAGAAGCAGTCCATGATGCGGTTGAAGGCGGCGGTGTCCTCATCGATGAGGGCCAGCAGTTCGTCTACCAGCTTCTGGCCTTCTTCGGCCACGTCGGAGAACTCTTTCCAGCGCTCGTCCCAACCGCGTTTGTGGCTGGACAGGTTGGCTACCATGGTGGCCAGGGCAGCGGCGAAGGCGCCCATACAGGCCGATACGGAGCCGCCGCCGGGGGCTGCGCTTTCGGAAGCGGTTTCCCGAGTGAAGCCTTCCACCGTCATCTGGGCCAGGCCATGCTTTTCGTCGGCCATCAGATACTCGATGACTTTTTCTTCCGGCTTGAACGGCTTGAGGTCGTCCAGGGACATGGATTTCACCGCAATCTTCACTATCTCGGCCTCGCTGATGCCCAGGGAGCGCTGCTGCTTTTCCAGGTAGTATTTGCCGGCTTCGATGAGCACGCGCTTGGGCACCAGGCCCACAATCTCGGCGCCGGTTACCCTTAATCCTCGGGCGGCGGCGGCACGTGTGACTTCTTCGTAGGCCACGTGCAGGGGAGTGACGTCGATGTCGGTGATGTTCATGGACACCTGCGCGATGCCGTATTCGTCAATATACCAGCCGATGGCCTTACAGCCCTTGAGGGTGCCGGGGATCCAGATCTGTTTGCCGTCGGCATCCTTGAGGAGCTTGCCGGTGAGGGAACCGCCCTCGCGGGCTTTGCGGCCTTTCTCCCGCACGTCGAAGGCCACGGCCATGGCGCGGCGCGTGCTGGTGGTGTTCAGGTTGAAGTTTACAGCGACCAGGAAGCCGCGGGCGCCCACATTGGTGGCGCCGGCCTTGACGGCTACGTCGTTCCAGTCACCGCCGAAGTCCGGCTTTTTATCGGCCGATGCCATTTTCTCCGGAAGGGCCTCGTATTCGCCCTCGCGGCACACGGCCAGGTTCTTGCGCTCCGGCTTGAAGGCCGCGGCTTCGTAGCAGTAGCAGGGGATGCCCAGTTCTTTCCACAGACGTTCGGCCAGCTGGCGGGCCAGCTTTGCGCACTCCTCCAGCGTGATGCCGGAAACGGGAATGAGGGGCAGGACGTCGGTGGCGCCGCTGCGGGGATGCGCCCCGTGATGCTGACGCATATCGATGAGCTCCTGGGCCTTGGCGGCACCGCGGAAAGCGGCCTCGCACACGGGCTCCGGCTCTCCCACAAAGGTGACTACCGTACGGTTGGTGGCCTCTCCGGGATCCACATCCAGCACCTTTACTCCTTCTACTGTCTTAATGGCCGCGACAATGGCCTCAATTACACTTTTATCTCGTCCTTCACTGTAGTTGGGGACGCACTCGATGAGTTGTTTCATGGTCTCAGTTTTAATGCGGGCATAAAGGTAGTCATTCTTTTGGATTTCATCAAGGAAATAAGTACCTTTGAATGCTATGAAACAACTAATAACCTTTTTCGCAGGAATCCTGTTTTCCTGCCTGGTGCTCAGCGCACAGCAATACGATGTTTTAGACAAAGTGAAGGCCGATGCCCGCAAGTCCTACGGTATGGAGGGCCCGCACCGGTTGGATGAATTCGGCACCATGAGCAAAGCGCCGGCAGGGTACAAACCCTTCTACATCAGCCATTACGGCCGCCACGGCTCCCGTTATGCCTGGAATTCAGAGACTTACACGCTCATCCGGGATGTATTCCGGAAGGCCGAAAAGAAGGACCTCCTCACTCCCTACGGAAAGGAGTTTGCCAAAAAGTACGAGGCCTTCTATCAGGAGCCTTACATCAACACCGGAGACCTGGTTCCTCTGGGTTTTGACCAGCATCTGGCCATCGGCACGTTTGTGTATGAGCAGTTCCCTCAGGTGTTCAAGGGTCGCAAAAAGGTAGACGCCCTCTCCTCAACCGGCCAGCGCTGCATCGTGAGCATGGGCGCTTTCAACACCGGCCTCATGAGCGGCAATCCCAAACTGCAGATCCGCATGCAGTCGGACCACATGGGCATGGGCATCATCGCCCCGCCCAGCGCCCCCCGTGCCATCCGCCGTACGTTCAAGGGCCAGAAGGATAAGCCCCAGATGGAAACCCCCGAGGAATTCTTCAACCGTACCTGCAACCCTCAGGAAGTCCTGGACAAGCTGTTCACCGACAGCAGTTTCATCAAGGAAATGGAACAGGACAAGGACGAGACCTTCCTGGACCAGTTGTTCGAGCTTCTGTGCGGCTATCACAACTATGAAAAAGAGCCCCTCTTTGACGATCTTCTCACCGATGACCAGCGCCTGAAGTTCTGGGAGGCCGCCAGCTACTATTCCTTCTACAGCGACATCACCGCCCGTTACGCTGTCATTCCCCTGCTGGAAGACATCATCGGCAAGGCCGAGGCTTCTTTCAACGATACCAACCGCGCCGCTCACCTGCGCTTTGGCCACGATTACATCCTGGAAGGCCTGGTGACCCTGCTCAATGTGAACAGCATGGGTACCATCCCCGCCAAGCCGGAAGAGGCCAAATACTGGTTCCAGAACTACAATATCCCCATGGCGGGCACCATCCTGTTCGTCTTCTACAAGAACAAGAAGAACGACATCCTGTTCAAGGTGGTGCTCAACGAGAACGAGGCTACGCTGCCCGATCTCACTCCCGTCCAGGGCAAGTATTACCGCTGGAGTGATTTCCGCTCCATGACCGACATAATTCTGAAGGAACATCCGGAAATCTAAGTGAGCCTGTGCCTCAACTGGCACACTTTTGACACTTTTCGTGCCCGTTCACTCGTTGCTGCGACTGAACGGGCACGTTTTTCGGCGTTTTTGCGCCAATTCAGTATTACTTTCCTTCGCGGGAGAGGAAGCAGGCGATGGTGTTCTTCATGAGCATGGCGATGGTCATGGGACCTACGCCGCCGGGAACGGGGGTGATCCAGGAGGCAACGGGCTGGGCCGATGCGAAGTCTACGTCGCCGCACAGCTTGCCTTCCTCGTCACGGTTCATTCCCACGTCGATGACCACGGCGCCGGGCTTGATCATGTCTCCGGTAATGAGTTTGGCTTTGCCCACGGCCAGGACCAGGACGTCGGCGGTGCGGCAAACGGCGCCCAGGTCGGCGGTGCGGGAATGGGCGATGGTCACGGTGGCGTGACGGTCCAGCAGCAGCTTGGCCACGGGTTTGCCCACGATGTTGCTGCGGCCCACCACGACGGCCTGCTTGCCCTTGAGCTCCACGCCCACGCTGTCAATCAGACGCATGATGCCAGCGGGGGTGCAGGGGACGATGCAGTCCTTGCCCAGCCACAGACCGGCCACGTTGCCGGGGTGGAAACCGTCCACGTCCTTTTCCCGGGCGATGGTGTCGATAACCTTTTCCTCGTCAATGTGTTTGGGCAGGGGCAGCTGCACCAGGATGCCGTCCACCAGAGGGTCTTTGTTCAGGGCCACGATCTGCTCCAGCAGGGCGGCTTCGCTGATATCGGCCGGCAGTTCCACCAGCCGGGACTCCATTCCGGTGTAGGCGGCGGCCTTCACCTTGTTGCGTACATACACCTGGCTTGCCGGGTTCTCGCCCACGATGATCACCACCAGGCAGGGTTTCCGGCCATATTTGGCCTCCAGCACAGGGACTTCGGCCTTTACTTCGTCCTTCACCACCTGGCTTAGGGCTTTTCCGTCAATGATATTTCCCATTTTATTCAAATGCAATATGTGCTATGTCGTTTCTATAAAAGAGGTTTTCGCAGTTAATCTTGGCCACTTCTTCGTAGACTTTTCGGCGGGCATCGGCCAAATCATTGCCGCCGGAGACAACCATTAAGACGCGGCCGCCGTTGGTGAAGTATTCGTCGTTCCGGAAGGCCGTTCCCATATGGTACACCTGGGATTCCACCTGTTCCAGGCCACGGATTTCAAAGCCTTTCTCGTAGTGACCGGGATAGCCTTTGGAGGCCAGGACCACGCCCAGGGTGACGCCGTCGGTCCATTCCGGCTGTGCAACCGGCTGACCCAGTGCCACACCCTCGAAGACGGTGTAGATGTCGCTCTTCATGAGCGGCAGCACCACCTCCGTTTCGGGGTCTCCGAAGCGGGCGTTGAACTCGATGACCTTGATGCCCTGCGGGGTTTTCATGAGACCGCCGTACAGGACGCCGGAAAGGGGCAGTCCTTCGGCTACCATGGCCGATGCCGCCTTGCACATGATTTCACGGTAGGCGAACTCCTTGTCTTCCGGCGTAATGAATGGAAGGCCTGTGTAGGCGCCCATTCCGCCCGTGTTGGGGCCTTTGTCTCCATCGAAGGCGCGCTTGTGGTCCTGGGACAGCGGCATGGGGTACACGCGTTCACCGTCTACAAAGCACAGGAAGGAGAATTCGGGCCCGGTGAGGAAATCTTCCACCACCACGCGGCCTTCGCCGAAGGTCTTGTCCAGCAGCATGTCGGCCAGGGCCTTGCGGGCCTCGTCCACGTCCTGGGCGATGACCACGCCCTTGCCGGCGGCCAGACCGTCGTACTTGAGCACGGCAGGGAAGGGACGGGCCGAGACATAGGCCAGCGCTTCCTCGTAGTCCGAAAAACTGCGGTATGCGGCGGTAGGGATGCCATATTTGGCCATGAGTTCCTTGGCAAACTCCTTGGAGCTCTCGATGGCCGTGGCAGCCTGGGTGTGGCCGAAGATGGCCAGCCCGGCGGCGCGGAAGGCATCCACGATGCCGGCGGCCAGCGCAGCCTCGGGACCCACCACGGTAAGGTCTACCTTGTTCTCCAGGGCAAAAGCCTTCAGTCCCTCCACATCCGTATCCTTCAGCGGCACGTTAAACGCCTGGGCGCCGATGCCGGCATTGCCGGGGGCGCAGTAGATCTTGGACACCTGCGGGGAACGGCTGAGGGCATCTACAATGGCATGCTCACGGCCGCCGCCGCCAATGACCAGTACGGTTTTGCCCAGGACGTCTTCCAGGTTGATTTCCGTGGCGCCTGCGCCGGGCTTGATAGAGGGAAGGGGATAAACAAGGCCCATATATACTAGTGTTTAAAGTGACGTACGCCGGTAAATAACATACAGATACCCAGTTCGTCGGCCTTCTTGATAGCGTCTTCGTCGCGGATGCTGCCGCCGGGCTGCACAATGACGGTTACGCCGTACTTGGCGGCCAGGGCCACAGTATCGTCGAAGGGCAGGAAGCCGTCGGAGGCCAGGACAAGACCCTGGGTGAAGCCGGCATTCCTGGCTTCCTCAAGGGCGATGAGGGCCGATCCCACGCGGTTGGTCTGCCCGGCGCCCACGCCGATGGTGTGGTTGTCGCGAACCACGGTGATGGCGTTGGACTTCACGTGCTTGACCATCTTCCAGCCGAAGTTGGCATCGGCCAGCTGACCGGGAGTGGGTTTGACACGGGTGACGCACATCTCGGGCGTCACAATTTCTACCTGGGTGTCCAGCTGCTGGGCCAGCATGCCGCCGTTGACGCTGATGTACTGGGGAATGGGAGCGCCGGTGCGGGTCATGTCCACCTTCATCACGCGCAGATTCTTTTTGGTGGAGAGGATTTCCAGGGCCTCGGGGGTGTAGTCCGGGGCAATCACAATCTCCAGGAAGATGGGTTTCATGCCGGCGGCTACCTCGGCGGTGAGGGTGCGGTTCACGCCCACGATACCGCCGTAGATGCTTACTTTGTCGGCCTCATAGGCGGCCTGCCAGGCTTCCTCGATGGTGCTGCCCACCGCGGCGCCGCAGGGATTCATGTGCTTGAGGGCCACGCAGAAGGGTTCCTCGAAGTCCCGCAGTACGTTGAGGGCTGCATTGGCGTCCTGGATGTTGTTGTAGGAGAGTTCTTTGCCCTGGATCTGGGTGGCAAAAGCCAGAGAGAAGGAGGCAGGCTCCAGGGCAGCGTAGAACTTGGCGCTCTGGTGCGGGTTCTCGCCGTAGCGCAGGCCCTGCTTGAGGTCGTATTCCAGGAAGAGTTTCTCGTTCAGGCCGGCCTGGGCGCGCATGTAGGTGGCGATGCAGGCGTCGTATTCGGCGGTATGGGTGTAGGCTTTGGCCGAGAGCTGCAGCCGCGTCTGGTCGCTGGTCTTGCCGTTTGCCTTGAGTTCGGCCAGCACCGTGTCATAATCGGCAGGATCGCACACGATGGTCACGTCCTTCCAGTTCTTGGCGGCGCTGCGCACCATGGAAGGACCGCCGATGTCGATGTTCTCGATGGCATCCTCCAGGGTGACGCCTTCCTTGGCGATGGTCTGGCGGAAAGGATAGAGGTTCACGCACACCAGCTCGATGGTCTGGATGCCGTTCTCCTTAAGGGTTTCCATGTGGGCGGGAACGTCCCGGCGGGCCAGGATGCCGCCGTGCACCTTGGGATGAAGGGTTTTCACGCGGCCGTCGCAAATCTCCGGGAAACCGGTCACTTCGCTGATGCCGATGGTCTTCACGCCTTCCTTTTCCAGCAGTTTCTGTGTACCGCCCGTGGCGATGATTTCCCAGCCCAGGTCTACAAGGCCCTTCACAAAGGGCACCAAACCTTTTTTGTCACTAACACTAACTAACGCTCGCATAATAATTTATTGATTGTTTCTACATATAATTCGTGCTCTATCTTCTGTCCGATGCGGTGCACTTCGGCGGGGTCTGAGCCCTCGTACGGGAATGCTCGCTGCGCGATAATCTTGCCACCATCCAGCGACTCATCAACAAAGTGAATAGTAATGCCATATACTTTTACTCCATAAGCGACTGCGTCCTCCACGGCGTGGGCTCCCTTGAAGGCGGGAAGCAGGGAAGGGTGGATGTTGATAATCCTGCCCTCATAGGCGCCCAGCAGGGTTTCTCCCACAATGCGCATATAGCCTGCCAGGCACACCAGATCGATGTTTTTGGCATCCAGCACCTTCACAATCCGGGCCTCATAAGCTGCCTTGGAAGGATAATCCTTGGGGTTGAAGACAAAGGTCTCCACGCCCAATTCCCGGGCCCGATCAATCACGGGAGCGCCCGGTTTGTCACACACCATCACGGCCACCTGCGCGGGGATGCGTCCCTCGGCACAGGCCTTGGCGATGGCCACGAAGTTGGTGCCCGTTCCGCTGGCAAATACGGCTAGATGATGCATACGCCTTCCTTATCTGTTACTTTACCAATGACACTGGCCTTCTCTCCGTGGGATTCCAGGATGGAAATGGCCTTGGGAGCGTCGGCGGCATCCATGACGGCCACCATGCCTATGCCCATGTTGAAGATATTGAACATCTCCCGGTGCGGAACGCCGCCCCATTTCTCCAGCATCTTGAATACCGGCAGGATTTCCCAGGAGCCCTCATGGATTTCCAGGCCCTGGCCGGGCTGCAGCACGCGCGGAATGTTCTCATCGAAGCCGCCGCCCGTGATGTGGGCCACGCCGTGCACGTCGCACTGGCGGATGACGTCCAGCATCTGTTTGACATAGATTTTGGTGGGGGTGAGGAGCACTTCTCCCAGCTTTCGGCCGCCGAATTCGGGAATGGGCTGCTGGTAGGAAAGCCCGGCATCGGCCACTATCTTGCGAACCAGGGAGAAGCCGTTGGAATGCACGCCGCTGGAGGCGATGCCCACCAGCACGTCTCCCACTTTTACCTTGGAGCCGTCAATCAGTTTGGATTTTTCCACCACGCCCGTGGTGTAGCCGGCGATGTCGTATTCGCCGTCGTCGTACATGCCCGGCATCTCGGCGGTTTCTCCGCCCACCAGCGCGCAACCGGCCTGGCGGCAGCCTTCGGCCACACCGGCCACGATGGCTTCCACCTTGGCGGGGATGTTGTGCCCCAGGGCAACGTAGTCCAGGAAAATGAGGGGTTCGGCACCCTGGGCCAGGACGTCGTTCACGCACATGGCCACGGCGTCGATGCCGATGGTGTCGTGCTTGTCCATGGCGAAGGCTATCTTGAGCTTGGTGCCAACGCCGTCGGTGCCGCTCACCAGCACCGGCTCTTTCACGTTAAGGGCCGAGAGGTCGAACATGCCCCCGAAGGAGCCGATGTTGCCCATGGAGCCCGTGCGGGCGGTGGATGCCACGTGCTGCTTGATGCGCCGTACTACTTCATAACCGGCTTCCAGGTTTACGCCGGACTGTTCGTAAGATTTTGCCATATCAGTCTTCGCTAGAGGGAATGTCGTCATATAATAAGGTGGGGTACTGGCCCGTGAAGCAGGCCTGGCAGGGATCGGCACAGCCGAAGCAGGAGTCACGGGTGGATTCCGGGCTCAGGTAGCCCAGGGAATCGGCGCCGATGGCCTCGCGGGCCTGGTCCAGGGTGCGGTGGGAGCACAGCAGTTCCTCGGGGGTGGAAGTGTCCACGCCGTAGTGGCAGGTGAAGCGCATCATGGGACTGGCAATACGCACATGCACCTCTTTTGCACCGGCTTCCCGCAGCATCTTCACAATCTTGAGGGAGGTGGTGCCGCGTACGATGGAATCGTCCACCAGCACAATGCGTTTCCCGTTCACGATGGAGTGTACGGGGGAGAGTTTCATCTTCACGCCCAGTTCCCGCATGGACTGCACGGGCTGGATAAAGGTACGGCCCACGTATTTGTGCTTCACCAGGCCCATCTCATAGGGGAGGCCGCTTTCTTCGGCATACCCCATGGCGGCGCTCAGGCTGCTCTCGGGGACACCCACCACAATGTCGGCCTGGGCGGGGCATTCGCGGGCCAGACGGCGGCCGGCCTCCTTGCGGTAGGCGTGCACGTTGCAGCCGTCAATGTCGCTGTCGGGGCGGGCAAAGTAGATGTATTCCATGGCGCACATCTGGTGGCGGGAGAAGCGTGAATACAGAGTGCTGCGGATGCCGTGGCGGTCCAGGGAAACAATCTCACCGGGCTTGACGTCTCGCAGGAACCGGGCACCCATGATATCGAAGGCGCAGGATTCGCTGCTCACCACAAAACCTTCTCCCAGGGTGCCGATGCACAGCGGCTTGATGCCGTGTTTGTCCCGGCAGGCATAGATGCGGTTGGGGGTCATGATCACAAAGGCGAAGCCGCCTTCCATCATGTTGAGGGCCTTGACGATGTTCACGATACGGTCCTCGCCGGCGTTCTTTTTCACCAGGTGGGCCAGCAGCTCGCTGTCGGTTCCCGTCTGGAAGATGGTGCCGCGTTTTTCCAGGTAGTCGGCAATCTGGCGGGAATTCACCACGTTGCCGTCGGCCGCCACCGCGAAGTCGCCGCTGCGGTGATGGAAGAACAGGGGCTCCACGTTGTCCAGTCCGCCTTTGGAGGCGTTGGCATATTTGACGCTGCCGATTCCCAGCGTGCCGGGCAGGTGGGTCAGCTCCCCGTTGGTGAAAATCTCGCTCAGGAGCCCCAGTCCGCGGTAGCGGCAGTATTTCCCGTCGTTGTCGAAGGTGGCTATCCCGCCGCCTTCCTGGCCGCGGTGCTGCAGGTTGTGCAGACCGTAATAAATGTGCGTGGAGGCGTCGGGGACGCCATATACTGCAAGGACTCCCATTATTGTATCGATTCCAGTTTTTCAAGTACTTTGGCATAGGCCGGGATCACGTCTCCCAGGTCCAGGCGGAAACGGTCTTTGTCCAGCCGCTCGCCGGTTTCCATCTCCCACATGCGGCAGGTGTCGGGGCTGATTTCGTCGGAGATGATAATCTCTCCGGTATCGGAGGCGCGGCCGAATTCAAACTTGACATCCACCAGTTCGATGCCGGCCTTTTCCATGAGCTCCGTAAGCAGTTTTCCGGCGCGTTTGGCAATGGAGAACATGGTCTCCAGGTCCTCATAGGAAGCCAGGCCCAGGGCTACGGCCTGGTCGCTGTTCACCAGCGGGTCTCCCAGTTCGTCGTTGTTGTAGCACAGGTCTACGATGGTGTTGCCCGGTTTGTAGCCGTCTTCCACACCCAGTTTGGAAGCCAGGGTGCCGCACATGCGGTTGTGCACCACCACCTCCAGCTGGATGAGCTCGATCTTGCGGCACAGCTGTTCCCGGTCGTCCACCAGCTCGATGAAGTGAGTGGGGATGCCGCAGCTGTTCAGATATCCCAGGAGCAAGGCCGATATTTTGTTGCTGTACATGCCTTTGCGTACCAGGCGGGCGCGCTTGACGTTGTTGTAGGCCACGGTCACATCCGTGTAATGGAAGATGACCTGGTGGGGATTGTCGGTGGCGTATACTCTTTTTTCGGTGCCTTCAAAGAGGAGTTCTTTTTTCATCGGTCTTTTCTGAAATAATGTACGGCGTTATCGAACAGGGGTTGACGGCAGTTGCCGCTGATATTCTTGTAAAGGTTGTCCTCGAACCGCTCGGAGTGTCCCATCTTGCCCAGGATGTGGCCGTCGGGGCTCAGGATGCCCTCGATGTCGTAATAAGAACCGTTGGGATTGTCCAGATAGCGGAAGGCTACCTGGCCTTTGGCAAAGAGCTCCTCGGCCAGATTCCGGTTCACTACGAACTTGCCCTCGCCATGGCTGAAGGCGATGCTGTGCACTTCTCCCAGCTGCATGCCGGAAAGCCAGGGGGAGTTCAGCGAGGTCACCTGGGTGCGGGCGATGAGGGAGATGTGACGGTTGATGTCGTTGCGGAACAGGGTAGGGGAATCGGGGGTAACGCTGCCGGCTTTTCCGTACGGCAGCAGGCCGCTCTTGACCAGGGCCTGGAAGCCGTTGCAGATGCCCAGGATGAGGCCTCCGCGCTGCTGCAGGCGGCCGATGGCGGCGCTCACCGCGGCGTTGCAAATGACGCTGGCGATGAATTTGCCGCTGCCGTCGGGCTCGTCACCGGAAGAGAAGCCGCCGCAGAAAGCCAGGATGTGGGCCTGGTCGATGCGGGCCGACAATTCATCGATGGAACGCAGGACGTCTTGGCCGGTGAGGTTGCGGAATACAAAGGGACGCACCTCGGCCCCGGCTTTGCGGAATGCCTTGGCGGTGTCGTAGTCGCAGTTACTGCCCGGGAAAATGGGAAGGCATACCACCGGATGCGCCACAGGAGCTCCCGGATAAATGTCATTCCGAGCCTGTCGAGGAATCTCATTGTCATTCCGAGCTTGTCGAGGGCTCTCCACCCTGGGCGGAAATACCTTCCAGTAGCGCCCCTCATAGGCCTCTTCCAGGGCCTCCAGGGCCATGGTGACGCCGTTGATGCAAATGCCGTCGGTCGTCACTTCTCCCAGCAGGGTAGCGCCTTCCAGGGATTCGGTGGCTTCCACCACCACGGAACCGTAGCCCAGGGAGAAGAGCTGTTCCTCCGGCAGGTTCACTTTCACGCCCAGGCCATTGCCCAGGGCCATTTTCACCAGGGCTTCGGCCACGCCGCCGTAGCTCAGGGACCAGGCCGACACCACCTTTCCGGCGGCTATCTGCACGCCCAGCCAGTTCCAGTTGGCCTTGAGCTGGTCCGTATCGGGCATATAATCGGGCAGCGGGGTATGCTGCAACAGGTAAATCTTGTTTCCGGCCTTCTTGAATTCCGGGGAAATCACTTTGCGGGCGTCCACGGTGGTGATGCCGAAGGCCACCAGGGTGGGCGGCACGTGGATGTGCTCGAAGGTGCCGCTCATGGAATCCTTTCCGCCGATGGAGGGCAGTCCCAGGGCTTCCTGCATCTTGACGGTACCCAGCAGGGCGGCCAGCGGCTTGCCCCAGGTATGGGGCTCGGACGTCATGCGCTGGAAGTACTCCTGGTAGGAGAAGCGCATGCGGGACCAGTCGGCACCGCTGCAAGCTACCTTGGTGCAGGCTTCCACCACGGCATAAGCGGCGCTGTGATAAGGGCTCCAGAGGGCCAGGTCCGGGTTATAGCCGAAGGCCATGACGCTGGCGGTGTCGGTGTAGCCGTCCACCGGCAGTTTCTGTACGGAAACCTGGGTTTCGGTGGCCTGGCGTGCGCCGCCGTAAGGCATGAGCACGGTGGACCGGCCGATGGTGGAGTCGAACATCTCCACCAGTCCCTTCTGGGACGCCACGTTGGGGGAAGACATTACGGACAGCAGTTTTGCCTGCAGCGTGTTGCCCACAGGCTGCTGCACAAAGGGGTTGCGGTTTTCCACGGCGCCGATGGCGGCCTTGGCGAAGTGCGGGGCGCCGGCGCTGTCGATGAATTCACGGGAGAGGTCGCACACTTTCTGTCCGTGGAAGAACATGCGCATGCGTCCGGTGCCGGTAACATCGGCCACATGGGTTACCTCTATATTGTCGGCGGCGCACAGCGCCTTGAAAGAATCTGCGGATGCGGCTTCCACTACCACGGCCATGCGCTCCTGGGATTCGCTGATGGCCAGTTCGGTGGCGTTGAGGCCGGCGTATTTCACGGGGACGCGGTCCAGGTAGATGTCCAGCCCGGGGGCCAGTTCTCCGATGGCTACGCTCACACCGCCGGCGCCGAAGTCGTTGGATTTCTTGATGAGGCGGGTGACTTCCTTGCGGCGGAACAGGCGCTGAAGCTGGCGCTCCTGAGGGGCGTTACCCTTCTGAACCTCGCTGCCGCAGGTCTCCAGGGAGGCTTCGGTGTGCTGTTTGGAGGATCCGGTGGCTCCGCCGATGCCGTCACGACCTGTGCGGCCGCCCAGTAGCAGGATCACGTCTCCCGGGGCGGGAGATTCCCGGCGTACGGCCGACGCCTTCACGGCACCCACCACGGCGCCAATCTCCATGCGCTTGGCGGTATATCCTGCCGAATAGATTTCGCGCACGTGCGTGGTGGCCAGGCCGATCTGGTTGCCATAGCTGGAATAACCCTCGGCCGCCTTGTGGGAAATCATGCGCTGGGGCAGTTTCCCGGGGATGGTGTCGGCCACCTTGGCGGTGATGTCTCCGGCCCCCGTCACGCGCATGGCCTGGTAAACGTAGGCACGGCCGGAGAGCGGGTCACGGATGGCTCCTCCCAGGCAGGTGGCGGCGCCGCCGAAGGGTTCAATCTCGGTGGGATGGTTATGGGTCTCGTTCTTGAACTGCAGCAGCCACTGTTCGTCCTTTCCGTCCACGTTGACGGTGACAAAGACGCTGCAGGCGTTGTTTTCCTCGCTCTGCTCCAGGTCCTCCAGCAGACCCTTGGATTTGAGGTATCGTGCGCCGATGGTGGCCAGCTCCATCAGGCACAGGGGTTTGGCTTCCCGGCCCAGGGACTTGCGCATGCGGGTCACCAGGGAAAGGCTGGCCTCGATATCGTCCTTGATGAAGGAATCGTCCACGCGGATATCCTCCAGAGTAGAGGTGAAGGTGGTGTGGCGGCAATGGTCGCTCCAGTAGGTGTCCAGGATGCGGAGCTCGGTTTCCCCGGGATTTCGGCCTTCCTGACGGAAGTATTTCACCACTTCCCGGAGGTCGTCCTCGTTCATGGCCAGCCCGTGGCTCTTGCAGAAGCCGGAGAAATCCTTTTCCTCCATCTGGATGAAACCGGCGAGGTCTTCCAGGGGCTTCACATCGGCCTGGTCCTGGAGGGAGAGGATGTCCATATCCTTGCGGCGGCACTCTACAGGGTTGATGAAGTAGGCGGCGATGCGGTCAATCACCTGGCCGGGTACGTCGGTGTCAAAAACAAGCAGGCGGGCACTTTTGATGCGGATGTCGGCATCGGGTTCAATGAGGTGCACGCAGTCCTCGGCCGACGAGGCTCGCTGGTCGAACTGCCCGGGGAGGAATTCTACGGCCAGGTACTTGCTTCCGGCGGGGTATTCGTCCGTTACCAGGTCCGTAGCCTTTTCTCCGAATACGCTGTATCGGCATTTCTCCACCAGGGAGGGGGAGAAGCCGAAGAGGTCGTAGACGTTGACCAGCCTCAGGCTCCCCAGGGACAGTCCCAGGTTTTCATTGAAATCCTTGAGCAGGCTGGCGGCCTCTACGCGGAAGGCTTCCCGCTTTTCTACAAACAGTCGTCTTGCTTGTTCCATCCTATAAAAAAGTTTGCCCACCAGCGCGCAAACGTGGTGGGCAGTATATTATATAACGGTATTCAGTACTTTGTCGCTCTGGTCCTTGCGGAACTGCTGGAGTTTGGCAGCCAGGGCATTATCGTTCAGGGCCAGTATGGAGACCGCAAACAGGGCGGCATTCTTGGCACCGTCAATGGCCATGGTGGCCACGGGAATGCCGGAGGGCATCTGGACGATGGACAGGAGGGAGTCCATGCCGTTAAGCGCCTTGGATTTTACCGGGATCCCAATGACGGGGAGGGTGGTGAGGGCGGCGATGACTCCGGGGAGGTGGGCGGCCCCGCCGGCGCCGGCGATGACAATCTCACAGCCTTTGTCCGGGAGGGAAGCCACATATTCGGCCAGCGGACCAGGGTTGCGGTGTGCGCTGAGCACGCGTTTTTCGTAAGGGATGCCGAAGTCTTCCAGCGTAGTGCAGCACGGGGACATTACGTCCCAGTCGCTGGCGCTGCCCATGATAATCGCTACCTTCATTGTAAGAGAGATTATACCTACTAAAACAAGTTGCAAAGCTACAACGAATCCTTGACACTTACAAGATTTGCCTTTGAATAATTTGTCAACACGGGCATGTTAATAAAGAAATTTAAGAAAAGGCTTGCACATGAAGCTTTTGGGTTATAACTTTGCGCATAACTCTCTATTTCCCATGAAAGCAGTTGTAAAAACCAACTTCCGTCTTCCCGGTCAGGAATCAAAATACACGGGAAAAGTCCGCGACGTATATACCCTTGACAACGGTTACCTGGTAATGGTGGCTACAGACCGTATCTCGGCCTTCGACGTTGTCCTTCCTGAGGGCATTCCCTACAAGGGACAGGTGCTCAACCAGATTGCCGCCCAGTTCCTGGACCTTACCCGGGACATCCTGCCCAACTGGAAGGTGGCGGTGGTGGATCCGATGGTCACCATCGGCCTGCTTTGCGAGCCCTACAAGGTAGAAATGGTGGTGCGCGGATATCTGGCCGGTCATGCCTGGCGTGAGTACAAGGCCGGCAACCGCACGCTTTGCGGAGTAACGCTTCCCGATGGGCTCAAGGAGAACCAGAAGCTGCCGCATCCCATCATCACCCCCACCACCAAGGCGGCCGAGGGACACGACGAAGACATCAGCAGGGAGGAAATCATCGCCCGCTGCATTGTGCCGGCCGATGAATACGAGCAGCTGGAGAAATACACCCTGGCCCTGTTCCAGCGGGGAACGGAAATCGCCGCCAAGAAAGGCCTCATCCTGGTAGATACCAAATATGAGTTCGGCAAGCGGGACGGCAGGATTGTCCTGATGGACGAGATCCACACGCCCGATTCCTCCCGGTATTTCTATGCCGAGGGTTACCAGGAGCGCCTGGCCAAAGGCGAGCACCAGAAACAGCTGTCCAAGGAGTTTGTGCGCGAATGGCTGATGGCCGGAGGCTTCCAGGGAAAGGAAGGACAGAAGGTTCCGGAGATGACCCCGGAAGTGGTCAGCGGCATCACCGACCGCTACATAGAGCTTTACAACAAGCTGAGCGACGCTCCTTTCCAGCGTACGGAATGCGAGGACGTCACCGCCCGTATCGAGAAGAATATCCTGAACTTCCTCAAAACCTGCTAAGTCATGATCGAGCGCTACTCAAGGAAAGTGATGCGGGACGTCTGGACCGAGGAAAACAAGTTCGGAGCATACCTGGAGGTGGAAATCCTCTCCTGCGAAGCCTGGAGCAAGCTGGGCGTCATTCCGGCCGAAGACGTGGAGAAGATCCGCGCCAACGCCCGTTTCGATGTGTCCCGTATCCAGGAGATTGAACAGCAGACCCGCCACGACGTAGTGGCCTTCACCCGTGCCGTGAGCGAGAGCCTGGGTCCCGAGCGCAAGTGGGTCCACTATGGCCTCACCTCCACCGACGTGGTGGATACCGCCAACGGTTACCTGCTCAAGCAGGCCAACGCCATTCTCCTCAAGGACCTGGAGGAATTCCAGGAAGTGCTGCGCCGCCGTGCCGTGGAGTTCAAGGCCACGCCCTGCATCGGCCGCACGCACGGCATCCATGCCGATATCACCTGCTTCGGCCTCAAATGGGCGCTTTGGTACGAGGAAATGAAGCGCAACATCGAGCGCTTCAAATATGCCGCCGCCGGCGTGGAGGCCGGAAAGATGAGCGGTGCCGTGGGCAACTTCGCCAACATTCCGCCGTTTATCCAGGACTATGTGTGCGGGAAACTCGGCATCCAGAGTGCCGCCATTTCCACCCAGGTGCTGCAGCGGGACCGCCACGCCTGCTATGTGGGCGCCCTGGCCCTGGTGGCCGCCACCCTGGAGCAGATGGCCTTCGAGGTGCGCAATCTGCAGCGCACGGAGGTCCGCGAGGTGGAGGAAGCCTTCGGCAAGGGCCAGAAAGGCTCCAGCGCCATGCCTCATAAGCGCAATCCCATCTCCAGCGAGAATATATGCGGGTGCGCGCGCGTCATGCGCGGTTATATGGCTACGGCCTATGAGAATGTGGCCCTGTGGCACGAGCGTGACATATCCCATTCCTCTACGGAACGCATTGTCCTGCCCGACGCCACGGAACTGCTGGACTACATGCTCACGCGTTTCAAAGGCATTCTGGAGAACCTGGTGGTGTATCCGGAGAACATGCTCTCCAACATTTACCGCACCCGCGGGGTCATCTTTGCCCAGCGCGTAATGAATGCCCTCATTGCCAAGGGCCTCTCCCGTGAGCAGGCCTACGACACCGTGCAGCCCATCGCCATGGAGGCCTGGACCCAGAACAAGGACTACAAGACCCTGCTGGAAGCATCGGCCGATGTGACAAAGAAATTGTCCAAGGAGGAGCTGGACAATTGCTTCACCTTGGACTATTACTTCAAGAACGTGGAGGAAATCTTCTCCCGCGTGGGAATTTAGCGTACTACCGTGGCGTCGCGGTCGGGACCTACGGAAACGATCTTGATTTTCACGCCGGTCTCTTTCTCAATAAAGGCAATATACTGCTTGAAAGCTTCGGGGAAGTCCTCAAAGCGGCGCAGTGCGCTCAGGGGAGTCTTCCAGCCGGGGAACTCCTTGTACACGGGCGTCACGTTGGCGCCGCCGTCGTAGGGGAAGTCCTCGATAATCCGGTCTCCCTCTTTGTAGGCCACGGCCACCTTGATGGTGTCGAAGCCGTCCATGACGTCGGACTTCATCATGATGAGGTCTGTGACGCCGTTCATCATCACCGCATACTTGAGGGCTACCATGTCCAGCCAGCCGGTGCGGCGGGGACGGCCCGTGGTGGCACCGAATTCGTGGCCGATCTGGCGCAGGCGCTCTCCGTCCTGGTCAAAGAGTTCGGTAGGGAAGGGACCGCTGCCCACGCGGGTGCAGTAGGCTTTGAAGATGCCGTAGACCTTGCCCACGCGGGAAGGGGCGATGCCCAGACCCGTGCACACGCCGGCGGTAAGGGTGTTGGAGGAAGTGACGAAGGGATAGGTGCCGAAGTCGATGTCCAGCAGGGAACCCTGTGCACCCTCGGCCAGGATGGGTGTGCCCTGGTCCAGCAGATGGTTTACGTAGACCTCGGTGTCTATGAAGGGGAAGCGTTTGAGGGCCTCCACGGCTGCCATCCACTGTTTCTCGTACTCCGTGATGTCGTACTGGAAGTCGTACTGGGCCAGCAGGCCGAAGTGTTTCTGCTTGAGGGCGTTGTATTTGTCAAGGAAATCCGGGGAAAGGATGTCTCCGAAGCGGAGGCCGTTGCGGCCGGTCTTGTCCATATAGGTGGGGCCGATGCCCTTGAGGGTGGAGCCGATTTTGGACTTGCCCTTGGCGGCCTCGCTGGCGGCATCCAGCATACGGTGCGTGGGAAGGATGAGATGGGCGCGTTTGGAGATGACGATTTTGCCGGTGACGTCTCCCACCATTTTTTCTATGGCGGTAATCTCTTCCATAAGGATGACAGGGTCCACCACTACGCCGTTGCCGATGACGTTCACCGTTCCCTGGCGGAAAATGCCGGAAGGAACCGTGTGCAGCACAAAGCTGTCTCCGTCAAAAACCAGCGAGTGGCCGGCATTGGGGCCGCCCTGGAAACGGGCCACCACTTTGTAGGACGGTGTGAGTACGTCCACTACCTTGCCTTTACCCTCGTCCCCCCACTGGAGGCCGAGCACAACATCTAACTTTTTCTTTTCCATGATAAATACACTACAGGATGTGTACAAATTTAGTGAAAAAAAGCGTATCTTTGAAATAAAGTGATTTTTTTCCCAACCTTTTGGCCGGGTTTTGCGTTATCCTTGTGAAACCGCCCCGGAAAAGGGGAAAAGTTAAACAACTTAAGTATTGATACAATGGAAAACATCTTAATTCCGCTTGGTATTTGTGTAGTGCTGCCTGTTCTCGTCGTGTGGATTGTCGCCCGTACCCGCAAGAACGAGACAGACCGTAAGGCCGAGGTTATGCTCAAAGCCATCGAGGCAGGTGCAACCGTGGATATGAACCAGTTCAACACGGAGAAAAAGGCCCCCAAGACCATCAAGCAGGATTTGCTGGAAAAGCTGAATGGTGCATGCATCACGTTCTTGATGGGAATTGCCTTCATCGCGCTTTTCGTGTGGAACGAATACGGCTCCGGCGTTCCCAGAGGTTTCTTCTTTGCGGACATGATGCCTGTGGCAGGTGTAGTGATGATGGCAGTGGGCGTGGGCCTGTTCATTTCCTACTTTGCGGGCAAGAAGATGCTGGCCAGGGAGATCGAGGCCGAGGAAAAGAAGCTTTCCGAATAAAAGTGAGGCCATGACCCGGGACCGGTTTATCTCCGAAGTGAGGGCGTGTCAGGGACCGCTGCGGCGGTTCCAGGCATCGCTGTGCGGAGATTCCGCCCTGGCCGATGACATTGCGCAGGAAGCCCTGGTGCGGGCCTATGTGAGCAGCGGCCGGTTTATCGGCAACTTCAAGGCCTGGATCTTCAAGATTGCCTATAATTGCTTTATCGACAACCTGCGTCGCATTCCCGCCCCGGCGGTGGACCTGGATGCTCCGGCGGCCCAGCACGTGGCCGATGGCAGCGCCTCCGATGCCTCCTTCCAGCACGAGGAACTGCGCCGTGCCCTGGCCCTGATTCCGGAAAAGGAGCGCACCGCCATCGTCCTGCACTATTTCGAGGACCTTCCGGTAAAGGAAATCGCCGCCATCATGCAGGCCCCTGCGGGAACGGTCAAATATTATCTTTCGGTGGGAAGGGACCACCTCAAACAGCACATTCGCCTATGAAAGACATCGAACAATTCCTGAGAGAGAATGCTCCGGAAACGCCGGAGGAAGGACAGTTCCTCCTGGAGACCAACGCCCGGCTGAGCCAGGTGGAGTGCATCAAGCAGACGGTGGACGGAGAACACCGCCGCTGGAGGAGGGCCGTGGTCATCGCCCTGGTGGCCGGGCTTGTCCTGGGCTGTGTGGTTACGGCGCTGGTCCAGTTCTGCCCGGTTAAGGTGGATGGCTCCATCTTCAACGAAGCGGTTCAATTCTTGCAGCAATGGAAACCGTACCTGCTGGGCTTTATCGCCTTATGTGCCATTGCGCTGGGCTGGCTGTCCCTTAACAAAAAGACAGGAACCATGACCATATAATCCATGAACAGGGAAAAAGAGATTTATAAAGTGACGTTGGTGGGGAGTGCCGGGAATCTGGCGCTGCTCACCTTCAAGTTTGTGGCGGGGGTGCTGGGACACAGCGCCGCCATGGTGGCCGATGCTGTCCATTCCTTGTCGGACTTCTTTACGGACCTCATCGTCCTTCTTTTTGTGAAGGTAAGCGCCAAGCCCCAGGACGAATCCCACGACTACGGCCACGGCAAGTTCGAGACGCTGGCTACCCTGTTCATTGGCCTTGCACTGGTGGGCGCTGCCATCGGCATCATCGTTTCCGGCTCCGTGAAGTTTGCCCACTGGCTGGGCGGGGAAACGCTGGAGGTGCCCGGAAAACTGGCCCTGTGGGCTGCGCTGGTCTCCATTGTGCTCAAGGAAGTCCTGTACCGTTATACCGCCGCCGAGGGGCGTAAACTCAATTCCCAGGCGGTGGTGGCCAATGCCTGGCATCACCGGAGCGACGCCCTATCCTCCATCGGCGCGGCCATCGGCATCGGCGGCGCCATCCTGCTGGGAGAACGCTGGGCCGTGCTGGATCCGCTGGCCTCCATCGTGGTGGGCGGCATGCTCCTCAAAGTGGCCTGGGACCTCCTGAAAGGCAGCCTGGGAGAACTGACGGACCAGTCCTTGTCGGCCGAAGAAGAGAAGGAGATAGAGGATATCATCAACGCCTTCCCCGATGTGACGGAGCCGCACAACCTTCGCACCCGGAGGATAGGCAACCGCATTGCCATCGAGGCCCACATCCGTATGGACGGAGACTTGTCGCTCCATGTGGTGCACGAGCAGGCCACGGCCATCGAGCACAAACTGAAGGAGCGCTTCGGCCCCGAGACACTGGTAACCTTACATATGGAACCCAAGAAATGAGAAAGATTATCTGGATGCTGCTGTTACTGGTTTCCGTGCAGCTGCCTGCGCAGGATCTGGCGCATTACAAAAGAGTGGTGAAAGAGCTCAGCTCGGCCAAATACCAGGGCCGCGGCTATGCCCGGGGAGGAGCCAACAAGGCAGGGAAGTACCTGCAGAAGGAATTTACCAAGGCTGGCGTGGACCAGGTGACGCTTCAGCCTTTCACCATCGACATCAACACCTTCCCCGGAAAGATGGAGCTTCGGGCCGACGGTAAGAAGCTCACCCCCGGAGTGGATTTCTCCATGCGGGCTGCATGGTGGTGTGCGAATTCTGGTTCACGTATCGGCACAGGGAACTCTTCTCCCGCTTGCAGAAAGCCGGTGAACTGCCCAACGCGGGCCTTATCTAGGGATTGTCGTTTAATGTTTTTTATTTGAGTCGTGCGGGAGCCATCCCTTGTTGCTGACGCATCAAACTCGTCGTTTTATACTGTTTGGTCGCCGA
>CAJOIQ010000012.1 GCA_905234795.1 uncultured Bacteroidales bacterium
TTCCTTCATCTGGGTGTCAGACAAAACGGGAGTTGCAATGAAAACGGTTTCGTACTGGTTAACCATTGTTTGTTAATTAATTGTTTATAAATGTTTTACATCCTTTTGGGACCAGTGGAAGCCCAAAAAGGATTGCAAAGATAGGGATTTTTCTTTGAAAAACAAATATAATTAACGCTTTTTCCAGCGTTTATGCGTCCACAGATAGTTCCAGGGTTGGTACTCCAGATCCTCCTGCAGCAGACGGAAATAGCGCTGCATCAGGTCCAGGGGATCCTCCCCCGCCGCGTGTTCACAGATGGGGACGATGGTCATGGTGTATCCGCCGTCTTCCCGGCAACGGTAACGGAGATAACCCACGGCCATATCCAGCTTGCAGGCCAGGGCTGTGGCGCCGGTCATGGTTTCTGTGGACTGATGCATGAAATCCACCACCGGATGCGTGCCATAGGTATACGGGAACTGGTCCGTGATGAAAGAATAGCCGAATTTCTGTTCTCTCTTGGAGAGGGCGAAACGGAGTACCTGGTTGGTCTCCACATAGCCGTCGAAGCCCTGGTCCTGCACAGGGGCCGTGCGGTTATCGGCCATAATCTGGTCCCAAAGGCCGCTGCTCAGGCTGTTATAGGTGACGGCGAAAGCCTCGGGAGTAATGAGCATGGACTCCCCATAACTGTAGTTCCTGATACCGCCGATGAGTTCCCAGTTGCCGGTATGGGCCTGGAGGATCATGAGCTGTCTGGCGCCGCTGTACAGCCGGTTAAGTTCCCCGGGGTTGGTGAATTCCACAATGTGGCTGCGATGAAGGCGTTTGCGCCCTCTTTCCCCGCGGCAGGCCCCGAACCAGAGCATCTCCGTGAGGGTGGTGGCAAAATGGCGGTAGAACTTCCCGGAAATCTGTTTTAGCTCCCCGTACTGTTTGTCCGGGAAACTGCGGGCCAGGTTGGCCATGACCACATCGTTGCGGTAATGCAGGGTATTTCCGATGAAACCGCCCAGCCGGCGTCCCCACCAGCGGTGCCAGCCCAGCGGAAGCCGCCCCAGCAGACGGAGAGACCCGCCCACCAGAATAACGCCTAAAGTCCTTTTCTTTTTCATTACCGTTTGCAAAGTTAGCCCTTTTTTCTTATATTTGTGAATTATGAAAAGAACTTTAACCACATTATTCCTCACCCTGGCCGTCATCGCATCGGCCCGGGCCCAGGAGGTCACTTACGCGCTGCCCATGACCACCATCACCGTGAAGGTGGAAGTGCAGCAGGAAAACTTCTACGCCGGCCCCTATGCCGCCTATGCCAAGAAGTTCCTCAATCTGGATGTGCGGGATGCCGACGAAACCCTGTCCACCGTCACAGCCCTGGAACTCATTCCCAGGATAGAGGCCGATCCCAAGGCGCTCTACACCTGTGAGGCCGACAATGCCACCCTGCTGGCCCTTAGCAGCCAGGGCCTCATCGCCCTGCAGAACCGGGCCGAAGCCGCCCAGCTCAACTGGCGCTTCCCTCCTCAGGCTTCCTATGCTTTTGAAGGCAGTATATCCAGCCCCGACAAACTGGAAACCCGCATTACTTACAAAAAGATCCAGAGCGAAAACGGCGTGATCCAGGTTCCCGTAGAGCATAAGGTCAAACAGGCCAAGACCCTGGAGGACAAGGCCGCCGAGGCCGCCGAAATGGTGCTCAAGGTGCGCAAGGACCGCATCAACATCATTTCCGGAGATACCGACGCCAGTTATTCCGGAGAGGCCATGAGCGCCGCCCTTAAGGAGCTGGACCAGCTGGAAGAAGAATACCTGGCCCTGTTCCGCGGCCGTTCCGTCATCAGCAATTATGAGACCTGCTTTGACGTAACGCCCAGTTCCCAAGCCCGCAACCACCGTTACCTGGCCTTCCGCCTCACGGAAACCGGCCCTGTGTCCGAGGGCGCCAAAGGAGTCCCCTATTACCTGGAGCTGGAACCCCAGGACATGAGTTTCCCGGAGGACAACCGCAGCAAGCTCAAGGTCACCGTCATCCGTTACCGTATTCCCGTGACGTGCAAAGTGCGTCTTACCTGTGACAGCAAGCGCCTGCTGGAAACCCGTCTGCCCGTTTACCAGCTGGGTATGGAAGCTGTCCTTTCCCAGTACAAATAACCACTTTACATAATCTATGAATATCCAAGATTTAGAGCCCAAGGTAGTTTGGAAGAACTTCTACGCTCTCACCCAGATTCCCCGTCCGTCCAAGCACGAGGAAAAAGTCATCGAATACCTGTACAACTGGGGCAAGTCCCACGGTTTTGAGACCGTCAAGGACGCCACCGGCAACATCATCATCCGCGTTCCCGCCACGCCCGGCATGGAAAACCGCAAGGGCGTCATCATGCAGGGGCACATGGATATGGTTCCGCAGAAAACCTCCGATTCCCCCCACGATTTCCTCAAGGACCCCATCAAGGCCTATGTGGACGGAGAATGGGTAACCGCCGACCGCACCACTCTGGGTGCCGATAACGGTATCGGCGTAGCCCTGGGCCTGTCTGTGCTGGAGGATCCCAGCGTCAAGCACGGTCCCGTGGAAGTACTGGTCACCTACGACGAAGAAACCGGCATGACCGGCGCCAACTCCCTGGAAGCCGGCGTGCTCAAGGGCGACATCCTCCTCAACCTGGACTCCGAGGAAGAAGGCGAGCTGTGCGTGGGTTGCGCCGGCGGCCTGGATGTATCGGCCAGCTTCAAATACAATAAATACAACACTCCCGCCGGCTACAAGGGCCTCAAACTCACCGTGAAGGGCCTGCAGGGCGGTCACTCCGGCATGGACATCTCCCTGTACCGCGCCAACGCCAACAAGGCCGTTGCCCGCATGCTCCTTCCCGTGATGGAAATGCTGGGCGTGAAGGTGGTGAGCTTCACCGGCGGAAGCCTGCGTAACGCCATCCCGTTCGAGGCCGAGGCCGAACTGGTCCTCCCTCAGGAGAATGTGGACGCCGTCATCAAGTGCATCCAGAACGGTTTTGCCGAGATTAAGGCCGAATTCGCCGAGAGCGATCCTTCCGCCGTCCTGTTCCTGGACAAAGTGCCCGCCGCACCCAAATACATCCAGAACAGCGTAATGCTGCGCGCCGTGAAGGCCATGCTGGCCTGCCCGTCCGGCGTCATCCGCATGAGCCGCACCATGGAGGGCCTCACCGAGACTTCCATCAACATGGCCATCGTACGCACCGAGAAAGGCAAGGTCACCATCCACAGCCTCATGCGCAGCGCCGTGGACACCGCAAAGGCCGCCCTGGCCCAGCGCGTCCGCTGCATCTTCGAGCTTGCAGGAGCCGACCAAGTGGTGTTCAAGGGCGGATACTCCGGCTGGACGCCCAAGCTGGACACCCCCGCCAACAAGGTGATGATGGAACAGTACCAGAAAGTATACGGCAAGCCCATGAAGATCATGGCCACGCACGGCGGTCTGGAATGCGCCATCATGGGAGCCAAGTATCCCAACTGGGAAATGGTTTCCATCGGCCCCACCATCAAATACCCGCACAGCCCCGACGAAAAAGTGAACATCGCCTCCGTAGCCCGCACATGGGAGTACCTGAAGGCGGTTCTGGCAAATATTCCTGTAAAATAAACTAAAACCTATAACTCAATTATGTTCAAAGGACAACCAAAGGGATTATTCGCCCTTGCTCTGGCCAACACCGGTGAGCGCTTCGGCTACTACACCATGATTGCCGTATTCGCCCTGTTCCTGCGCGCCAATTTCGGCCTGGAAGCCGGTACCGCTGGCCTTATTTACAGCACATTCCTGATGCTGGTGTACTTCTTCCCGCTCATCGGCGGTATCCTGGCCGACAAATTCGGCTTCGGCAAAATGGTCACCTCCGGCATCATCGTCATGTTCCTGGGCTATCTTCTCCTGAGCGTTCCGCTGGGAGGCGGCACCGTAGCCCTGGTGGCCATGCTGGCCGCCTTGCTGCTCATCGGCTTCGGAACGGGCCTGTTCAAGGGCAACCTCCAGGTAATGGTGGGAGACCTGTACAACGAGCCTCAGTACGCCGCCAAGCGTGACTCCGGCTTCTCCCTGTTCTACATGGCCATCAACATCGGCGCCCTGTTCGCCCCCACCGCGGCCATCAAGATCCGCGAATGGGCCATCGGCCTGGGCTTCGACGGAAATGCCGCCTATCACTTCTCCTTCGGCGTCGCCTGCGTGTCCCTGATTGTTTCCATTGCTATCTACTATGCTTTCCGCAGCTGGTTCAAGCACGTGGAAGGCGGCCATGCCAAAGGCGAGAAAGCCCAGGTGGTGGACACCCTCACCCCCGAACAGACCAAGAAACGCATGGTAGCCCTGTTCCTGGTGTTTGCCGTGGTTATCTTCTTCTGGATGAGCTTCCACCAGAACGGCCTCACCCTCACCTACTTTGCCGATGAATTCACGGAGAGAAGCGCCTCCGGCATTGCTTCCATGCCCTTCAATGTATGGAACCTGGTTGCCGTGATAGCCATTGTGTACGCTCTCTTCTCCGTATTTGACAAAGAGACCAGCCAGAAAGGCAAATGGATTGGCGTGGGTGTTGTTGCCCTGGCCTGCGCATACCTGGTATGGCAGTACAGCCGCCTGAGCGGTTCCATCGCCATCAGCGCCCCCATCTTCCAGCACTTCAACCCGTTCTATGTGGTTGCCCTTACGCCGGTATCCATGGCCATCTTCGGCGCCCTGGCCAAGAAGGGTAAAGAGCCTTCCGCCCCCCGCAAGATTGCCTACGGTATGCTTGTAGCCGCCATCGCTTTCGCCCTGATGGCTTTCGCCTCCATCGGCCTCAATACCCCCGATGTACAGGCGGCAGCCCGCGAAGCCGGCATGCCCGAAACCCTGGTTTCCCCGTACTGGCTCATCACCGTTTACGCCCCATGGGCATCTCCTTCGTTTCCAAGGTAGCTCCGCCCAAGTACAAGGGTATGATGATGGGTATGTGGTTCGTAGCCACCGCCCTGGGTAACTTCCTGGTGCAGGTTGGCGGTCACCTCTGGGGCAATATTCCCCTGTGGGTGGTTTGGGCCGTGTTCCTGGGAGTCTGCGTGATCTCCGCCATCTTCATGTTCACCATGATGAAGAAACTCGAGGCCGCTACCGAGTAGCGGCCCGGTAGGTTTGCGAATCAAATTCGTGCCTAGATTATACATCATCTCTGGTCCTAACGGCTCCGGGAAGACAACCGCTTCGTACGGCGTGCTCCCGGAGCTGCTGGACTGCAGTGAGTTTGTCAATTCCGACGAATTCGCCAAGCACCTGTCCCCCTTTGCGCCGGAAAGCGCCTACATCACGGCCAGCCGCCTGATGCTGCGCAAAGTCCAGTACCTGTTTGACCGGCGGGAGGACTTCTGCATAGAGACCACCCTGGCCACGCGTGCGCTCATCAAGATGACGCGCAATGCCCAGGAAAAAGGCTACTATGTGACCGTGCTGTACTTCTGGCTGAACAAACCGGAAATTGCCATCGAGCGTGTAGCCCAACGCGTGCAGGCCGGAGGCCACGACATCCCGGAGGAAACCATCCGCCGCCGCTACTACATGGGACTCAACTACCTGTTCCACCAGTACATGCAAACCTGCGACAAATGGATTCTGGCCGACAATTCCCATCCGCCGTTCGAGGTCATTGCCGAGGGCTCCAAAAAAGGTCTCATCATCCGCGACATGACCAAATACAATATTGTGCGCAGCATGGTTACCGATGTCCTGCAGCCGCAGACACCTATAGAAAACGTAACCGAATTCATCGCCAAGGAAATCGCCAAAGCTCCGCTGGCGCACGACGGCGTACCCTTCGAGGGTGCACTGCCCAATAATCAGGAAAGTAATGATTCTAAGTAAATCATACTATTTCAATCTATTCCAGGTGGACACGCCTTTGCTGGACCGCCTTACGGAAGAAGGACTTCGCAGTGGCGGCAGCTACTGCGACCTCTTTTTTGAGAACACCACCTACGGCAGCCTGCTGCTGCGGGACGGTGCCGTCACTTCGGGCGGAAACCACGTGGATTTCGGCGTGGGAATACGGGTGCTTGCTGGAGAAAAAACCGGTTACGCCTATTCCGAGAGCACGGCTCCGGCCGATATGCTCTCCTGTGCACGCGCTGCGGCCCAGATTGCATCGGCCCCCGTGGACGTGAATCCCTACGGCACGCGCAATCCCAGCCGCGGAGAACCCAATCCCGCCGCCGACCGCTATCCCATCGTCCAGCCCTGGCGCGGTGTACCCATGAGCACTTTCCTCCCCTTCCTGCAAAAGCTGGAGGCCGATATCAAGCGCCGGGACGCGCGCATCGTGAAAGTGATTGTGAACCTGGCCTTCCAAGTGACCGACGTCCTGATGTACAACAGTTCCAGGGAGCTGAAGTGGGACACGCGCCCCATGGGCAGCGTGAGCGTATCGGCCGTATTCCAGCAGGGTAGCCAAACAGAGAACAAGTCCACCTCCCGCAGTTTCCGCCGCGGGGCCGACATGCTCTCCGTCGCCCTCATAGAAGAAATGGCGGCCGATGTGGTCAAGGGCATCGACGAGCGCTTTGACGCCCGGCGTCCCAAAGGCGGCCAGATGCCCGTGGTGATGGGCGCCGGCGCTTCCGGCATCCTCCTTCACGAAGCCATGGGACACGCCTTCGAGGCCGATTTCAACCGCAAGGGCACGTCCATCTTTGCCGACAAAATGGGCCGGCAGATTTGCCCCAAGGGCATCCAGATCATTGACGACGGTACCATGCAGGGCAACCGGGGTGCCCTGAACTTCGACGACGAAGGCATCCCCGGACAAAAGACTTATATGGTAGAAGACGGTGTACTCACCTCCTACCTGCACGACCGCATTTCGGCCGCCCACTACGGCGTAAAGCCCACTGGGAACGGCCGCCGGGAAAGCTTCCGCTACGCCCCCATCCCCCGTATGAGAGCCACCTACATGGAAAGCGGAAACGCCAAGGCCGAAGACCTCATTGCCAGCGTCAAGAAAGGCATCTACGTGGACGAATTCTCCAACGGGCAGGTGCAGATTGGGGAAGGAGACTTTACCTTCTATGTAAAGGCCGGTTATCTTATAGAAAACGGTCGCCTCACCATGCCCGTCAAGGACATCAATATCATCGGCAACGGCCCCCAGGCCCTGGCCGACATGCAGGGCGTGGCCGATGACCTGGCCATAGACCCGGGCGCCTGGACCTGCGGCAAAGAGCAGTCCGTGCCCGTTTCCTGCGGCATTCCCACGGTGCTGATTGGGCACCTGACCGTGGGCGGAGAATAAGGCGTGATGTGGAAAGAACTGAGTATTAATATATTACAAATTTTCTCCTAGTCATAAACTCCCAGGAGGATTTTTATAAATAAATGACTGACAACAAATTACACAACACGCTCACAGAGGAGGAGGTAGCATTGGCCAGGCACTGCCTGGAATATGCCCTGGAGCACGGAGCGCAAGGGGTGCGCATCACGCTGTCCAAGACGCTGATGAACCTCATCGGCGTACTCAACGGAGAGGTGGACAAAACCGCCCACGCCCTGGACCGCAGCCTGCAGCTGCAGCTGTTTGTGGACGGCCGCTTCGGCACGTTCTCCAGCAATCGCCTGGAAAAAGACGGCATGGAGGAATTCATTCGCGAGGCCATCGACACCGTGCGAATGCTGGAGGCCGATGAGAGCCGCGCCCTCCCCGCCCCCGATCGTCTGGTCAAGGACGCCGTAACCGGCCGGGAACTGGACCTGTACGACGACGCCTACGACACCCTCACCGCCGAACAGCGCCGGGACATGGCCCTCGGGTCCACTGCATGGCCACAACCGGGACTGATTTCCGAGGAAGGCGAATACTCCGACTCCGTCTTCGACTCTCTCACCATCGACTCACAGGGCCTGTATGCCCGTCACACCGAGACTTCCTTCGAGATCGGATATGAATCCACCGTGGAAGACGCACAGGGCAACCACTGGAGCAGTTACTGGTGGGATGCCAGTCCCCGACTGAAAGACCTCCAGTTGGAGGGCTGCGCACAAAAAGCTTTCCAAAGGGCCAAGGAGCAAATCAATCCCCAAAACGTAAAAAGCGGTAAATATACCTTGATTGTAGACAGCGAATGCGCCGGCAAACTGCTCACCCCTGTGCTCAATGCGCTGGGCGGACACAGCCTGCAGCAGAAGAATTCCTTCCTGGTGGACAGCCTGAATCAGAAGGTATTCCCCGACAACCTCACCATCCTGGATGCGCCCTGCACCCAAGGAGACACCGGCTGCCGCCTTTTTGACAGCGAAGGCGTGGCCACCCGGGAGATGCCTGTCATTGAGAAAGGTGTGGTGAAAACCTATTTCCTGAACACTTACATATCGGCCAAAATGGGGCTGGATCCCACTGTAGAGGATATTACCCGCGCCAAACTGCTGCCCATTGGAGGCTGCAAAACCCTGGAAGAAGTGCTGCAGAAAGTGCAGGACGGCATCCTGGTCACCGGCTTCAACGGCGGCAATTCCAACCCTGCCACCGGCAATTTCTCCTATGGCATAGAAGGTTTCCTTATCAAGGGCGGCAAAAAGGTCCACCCCGTTCGGGAAATACTCATGACCGGCAACTTCCTCACCCTGTGGAACAACCTGCTGGTCACCGCCGATGACGCCCGTCCCTGCCAGTCCAAGCTCATTCCCACCCTGGCCTTTAAAAACGTTGATATAAGTGCCTAGAACCGCCGTTGTCATATTGAACTACAACACTGCCGATTACCTGCAGCGTTTCCTGCCGGGCCTCGTCGCATCCTGCGAGGGCCTGGACGCCCAGGTGGTGGTGGCCGACAACGCGTCCCGGGACGGCTCCGTGGCCCTGATGCAGGAGCGCTTCCCCCAGGTGCCGCTCATCGTCCTGGAGGAGAACTTTGGCTTCACAGGCGGCTACAACCGCGCTCTGGCACAGGTAGAGGCCGATTATTACGTCCTCATCAACAGCGACATAGAGGTTCCCCAAGACTGGCTTAAACCTCTGGTAGAATGGATGGACGGCCATCCGCAGTGCGGTGCCTGCGGTCCCAAACTCATCTCCTACCAGCAGCGGGATACCTTTGAATACGCCGGCGCGGCCGGAGGACAGCTGGACAAATACGGCTACCCCTTCTGCCGCGGCCGCATCCTGCAAAAGGTGGAAAAAGACCACGGACAGTATGATGAGCCCGCCGACGTCCTGTGGTGCAGTGGCGCATGCCTGATGGTGCGTGCCTCCGTGTGGAAGGAACTGGGCGGTCTGGACGATCGTTTCTTCGCCCACATGGAGGAGATTGACCTTTGCTGGCGCATGCAGCTGCGCGGCTGGAAAGTGACCCTGGTGCCGCAGTCCTTTGTCTATCACATCGGCGGCGGTACCCTCCCCAATGAGTCCCCGTTCAAACTGAGGCTGAACTTCAGGAATAATCTCTTATTGCTAGAGAATAATCTGCCTGCCACCTTCGCGGCAGAAGGCGTAACTCACGCCCGGCGAAAAACGCGCCGGCGCATCCTCCTGCGGATGTGCCTGGACGGGCTGTCGGCCCTGGTGTACCTGGTCACGCGGCGCTGGAGCTTCTACCAGGCCGTGGTGCAGGCGCACAGGGAATATCGGCAGCTCAGAAGGCCCGGAGAAATCCCCCCCAACCCGCAGATGCCCGCCGGCCTGTACAACAGCTGGATAGTCCCCAAAGGCTTGTTCGGGAAAAAGTAGTATATTTGCAGAATATTTCAGGTTTTCATTATTATGAAAATTATCATCGAAGGCGCCGGACAGGTTGGGTCACATCTGGCCAAGATGCTCAGCCAGGAAGGCAGTGAAATAACGGTCATCGACAACGATCCGGAGCGTATCCGGGGACTGATGACCACGGCCGACGTGGCCGCCATCCAGGGGCCGCCGTCCAAGGTGGAACTGCTTACGGAAGCCGGCTGCTCCAACGCCGACCTTTTCATTGCGGTGAATCCCACCATGAACCAGAGCGTGAACATCGTGAGCGCCCTGCTGGCCAAGAAACTGGGCGCCAAGCGCGTGATTGCCCGTATTGACGACGAATCCTACCTAGCCCCGGAAAACAAGCTCCTGTTCAAGGACATGGGCATGGACATGATGTTCTTCCCGGAGAAGAGTGCCAGCGAGGAAATCCTGGACATGCTGCGTCACAGCGCCGCCACGGATTCCATGGACTTCGCCCGCGGCAAGCTGCAGCTGGCCGTGTTCAAGCTGGACGACGACTCTCCCCTGCTGGACATGAACGTGAAGGAATTCGCCCATGCCATGAAGGAGAAGAATGCCGACCATGATTTCCGCATTGTAGCCATCGCCCGTGGAGGAAAGACCATCATCCCCAGCTTTGACACCACCTTCAAAGCCTACGATTACCTGTACATCATCACCGTGCGGGACAGCATGCCCGGCCTGGTCAAATTCCTGGGCAAGGACAAGATTGACGTGCGGCGTGTGATGATCCTGGGCGGCAGCGAGATCGGCCAGATGGTGGCCACCCGCCTGGTTGGCCAGAAACTGGACGACATCAAGATCATCGACATAGACGCCGCCAAGTGCCGCCGGCTGTCGGAGATTCTTCCCGACGAAGTGAGCGTGGTGAGCGGAGACGTGCGCAACACGGATTTCCTCCAGGAAGAAGACATCCGCAGCTATCAGGCCGTGCTGGCCGTCACCGGCAACGACGAGACCAACATCCTCACCTGCGTGGTGGCCAAGAAACTGGGAGTACCGCGCGTGATTGCCCAGGTGGAAAACCTGGAATACGTGCGTCTGGCCGAGGAAATGGGCGTGGACAGCGTAGTGAACAAGAAACTGGTCACCGCCAGCCGCATCTTCAAATTCACCCTGAGTGACAAAGTACGTTCTGTGCGCTACATGAGCGGAACCGACGCCGAGGTTCTGGAATACACCGCCGCCCCCGGTTCCAAGATTACCAAAAAAACGCTCAGGGAGACCGACTTCCCCGCCAACGCCATCATCGGCGGCATCATCCGCGGTGGAGAGAGTTTCATTGCCGTGGGCCACACCCAGATTGAGCCCTACGACCGCGTGGCGGTATTCGCCCTGCCGGACGCAGTGAAAGACGTAGATAAAATGTTTAGATAAGATATATTTATGAGTATCCAAACGGACAATATTGAGAAACTGGTCCAGCGCCGGGCTAAAGCCCGCCTGGGCGGTGGAGAAAAGCGCATCGAGGCGCAGCACGCCAAGGGCAAGAAAACGGCCCGCGAACGCCTGGAAATGCTGCTGGACCCCGGCAGTTTTGAAGAATACGACATGTTTGTGCAGCACCGCTGCACCAACTTCGGCATGGAAGCCTCGCACCCCGACGGAGACGGCGTGGTTACCGGTTGCGGTACCATCGGCGGCCGTCTGGTGTACGTGTTCGCCCAGGATTTCACCGTGAGCGGCGGTTCCCTGTCCAAGACCATGAGCGAGAAAATCTGCAAGGTCCAGGACATGGCCATCCGCAACGGCGCCCCCTGCATCGGCCTGAACGATTCCGGCGGAGCACGCATCCAGGAAGGCATTGACGCCCTGGCCGGCTACGGAGAAATCTTCGAGCGCAACATCCTGGGCAGCGGGGTTATCCCCCAGATCAGCTGCATCATGGGTCCCTGCGCCGGCGGTGCGGTGTATTCCCCCGCCCTCACGGACTTCACCCTCATGGTGAAAAACACCTCCTATATGTTCCTCACCGGCCCCGCCGTGGTGAAGAGTGTCACCGGAGAAGTAGTGGACCAGGAGCAGCTGGGCGGTGCATCCGTGCACGCCACCAAGAGCGGCGTGGCCCACTTTGCGGCCGAAACCGAGGAAGACGCCATTGCCACCATCAAGGAACTGCTGAGCTATCTGCCCTCCAACAACATGGAGACCGCTCCGTTTGTGGAGACGGCCGATCCCGTGAGCCGCATGGAAGACGCCCTGAACAGCATAGTTCCCGACAATCCCAACAAGGCCTACGACATGTACAAGGTGATCCACAGCATTGCGGACGACGGAAAGTTCTTCGAGGTTCACAAGGACTTTGCCAAGAACATCATCGTAGGCTTTGCCCATATGAACGGCCGAAGCGTGGGCGTGGTGGCCAACCAGCCTGCCGTACTGGCCGGTGTGCTGGACATAGGCGCCAGCCGCAAAGCCGCCCGCTTCGTGCGTTTCTGCGATGCCTTCAACATTCCGCTGGTCACCCTGGTGGATGTTCCCGGCTTCCTGCCCGGAACACAGCAGGAATACGGCGCCATCATCACCAACGGCGCCAAACTGCTGTACGCCTACGGTGAAGCCACCGTGCCCAAGGTCACCGTCACCCTGCGCAAAGGCTACGGCGGCGCCCATATCGTCATGAGCTGCAAGCAGCTGCGCGGAGACATCAACTATGCCTGGCCCAGCGCGCAGATTGCCGTGATGGGAGCCGACGGTGCCGTGAACGTGCTTTACGCCAAAGAAATCAAGGCCGATCCCGAGCACGCCAAAGAGATCTTCGAGGAAAAGAAGAAGGAATACGAGGACCTGTTCTCCAACCCTTATCAGGCCGCCCAGAAGGGCTATATCGACGACGTGATAGAGCCGCGCAACACGCGCTTCCGCGTCATCCGCGCCCTGGAGCAGCTGGCCGGAAAACGACAAGAAATACCCGCCAAGAAACATGACAACCTTCCTTTATAGTATGCTCCTAACGGCGGGCGGAGACCGGATGATGGAAACGGACCCGCACGGCTGGACACTCACCCTCATCAGCGTGACCGTGGTGTTCACCGCGCTCATCGTACTGTATTTCGTGTACAACCTCTCCGGCAACATCTTCTCCGGCAAGTTCAAGCGTGCGCCCAAGGCCAAAAAGGCCGTCAAAGGCACGCCGGATGCCGAGGTAGCCGCAGCCATCGCCCTGGCCCTGGATATGGAGAACGGCGGCGACGTGTATGCTGCCATCGCCACGGCCGTGCACCTGTACTTCAATGACAGTGTCCACGACGTAGAATCCGGTATTGTCACCATTGTGCGCAAAGACAGCGCATGGAATAATAAGACATTGAATTTCAGAAAATTACCCAGATAATATATAACGCCATGAAAGAATATAAATTCAAGATCAACGGTAAGGATTACGCGGTGGCCATCGGGGAAGCCGACGGCAAGATGCTCACGGTGAATGTGAACGGCGCCGACTATCAGGTGGAACTGGAAAACGCGCCTGCAGTGCCGGCGCAGGCGGTGGGCAGTTCTGCCGCCGCATCGGCCCAAAAATCAGCGGCGGCAGACACTGCCCCCGCCGTAGCCGCAAAACCTGCGGGTGCGGGTCAGACCATCAAGTCCCCGCTGCCGGGCATCATCATCTCTATCGACGTGAAGGAGGGCCAGGCGGTGAAGCGCGGACAAAAAGTGGCCGTCATCGAGGCCATGAAGATGGAAAACGACATCCTGGCCGAGGTAGATGGCACCATCACCGCCATTCACGCCCGCAAGGGTGATTCCGTCCTGGAAGGCGCAGACATTGTAACCATCGGCTAATGGATACCGTACTTGACAGCCTGCAGCAGTTCTGGCAATTCACCGGATTTGCCAACTGCACCTGGCAGCACCTGGTGATGATCCTCATCGGGTTAGTATTCATCACGCTGGGTATCGTCAAAAAGTGGGAGCCCCTGCTGCTGGTACCCATCGGCTTTGGCATTATCGTCGGCAATATCCCGCTGTTCTTTGACCCGGCCACAGGCCTGGGCCTCAAGATTGGCATCTATGAGGAGAATTCCGTGCTGAACATCCTGTACCACGGGGTGCGCAACGGCTGGTATCCCCCGCTCATCTTCCTGGGCATCGGCGCCATGACGGACTTCAGCGCGCTCATTTCGCAGCCGCGGCTCATCCTCATTGGTGCGGCCGCACAGCTGGGCATCTTCGGCGCCTACCTGCTGGCCCTGTCAGTGGGCTTTCTGCCCAACGAGGCCGGTGCCATCGGCATTATCGGCGGCGCCGACGGCCCTACGGCCATTTTCCTGAGCTCCAAACTGGCGCCGGAACTGATGGGCGCCATCGCGGTATCGGCCTATTCCTATATGGCTCTGGTGCCGGTGATCCAGAAACCCATCATGCTGCTCCTCACCACCAAGAAGGAGCGCCTCATCCGCATGAACAAGCCCCGCGTGGTGAGCCAGCGGGAGAAGATCATCTTCCCCATCGTGGGCTTTATCTGCACGGCGTTCATCGTACCGTCCGGCCTGCCGCTGCTGGGGATGCTGTTCTTTGGTAACCTCCTGAAGGAGAGCGGCGTAACCAAGCGTCTGGCCGCCACTGCCGGTGGTCCGCTCATCGACGTGGTCACCACCCTCATCGGCCTCACCGTGGGCGCCTCCACCCAGGCCGACGTGTTCCTCACCGGACGCAGCGTGCTCATCTTCGGACTGGGCCTGGCCTCCTTCGTGATTGCCACCACCTTCGGCGTGAGCTTCGTCAAGTTCATGAACCTGTTCCTGCCGGAAGGCAAGAAGATCAACCCGCTCATCGGCAATGCCGGCGTGAGCGCCGTTCCCGACGCCGCCCGTGTATCCGAGGGCGTGGGCCTGGAAGCCGATCCTTCCAACCACCTGCTCACACACGCAATGGCCCCGAACGTAGCCGGGGTCATCGGGTCTGCCGTAGCGGCAGGTATTTTACTCGGTTTCCTGGGTTAGGCTTTGAGCCTTAAGAAACTGTAGCCGAAGCGCTTGCATGCGGCTTTCTCCAATTCCTCCCGGTCGTCGGGATGGGCAATGGAAATGAGGAGCTTGGCCCTTTCGGCCAGGCTCTTTCCGCGTAAATACACTATACCGTGCTCGGTGGCCACATACTGCGTCTGGAAACGCGTGGTCACCACACCGGCGCCGGGCGTGAGGGTGGGCACAATCTTGGCCTTTCCCTTGGCCGTGCGCGAAGGCAGGGCGATGAAGGTGCGGCCGCCCTCGGACAGGGCGCAACCGTACATGAAGTCGTGCTGGCCGCCCACGCTGGAGAAGATAGTCTCCCCGATGGAATCGGCGCAGATCTGGCCTGTCAGGTCCACCTCAATGGCCGAATTGATGGCGCAGGCGCGGGGATTCTGGGCGATGAGGAAGGGATCGTTGGTATAGGCCACGTCGAAGAACTCCATGGTGTGGTTGTGGTCTATGTACTCGTACATGGGCTTGGAGCCGATGGCCAGCGCAGCCACGCTGATGCCGGGTTTCACCTTTTTGAGGCTGTTGTCGATGACGCCTTCCTTCATCAGGCGGATGACGCCGTCGGTCATGGCCTCGGTGTGCAGGCCCAGATGCTGATGGTGCTTGATACCGTTGAGAACGGCGTTGGGGATGCCTCCCACGCCAATCTGCAGGCACGCGCCGTCGGGAATCTGGGAAGCCACGTTGGCGCCGATGGCGGCCTCGATGGGAGTGGGCTCCCCGAATACCATGGCCACAGGAGCCACGTCACAATGTACGGCGGCGGTAATCCTGCTCTCATGGATGAGGCAGTCTCCGTACAGGTAAGGAATGTTGGGACTCACCTCGGCAATCACCACCCGGGCAACCTCTACCGCCGACACGGCGATATCGGCCGATATGCCAAAGCTGCAGTAGCCATTCTCATCGGGCTCCGAGCACACGATGAAGGCCACGTCCACCGGGAATTCCCCGCGGCGGAACATGCCGGGCACCTCTCCCAGGAAAGCGGGGGTCATGCTGCCGTATCCGGCGGCCACGTGGGCGCGCTGGTCGGCGCTGATGAAGATGCTGTTCACCAGGAAGGAGTCCTTGTATTCTTCCTTGCAGAAAGGTGCGGGCTCTTTGTGGACATTGAAGCCGGAGGTGATGGTGACGTTTTTGAGTTCTGCGTGACGCCTGGCAAGGGCTTCCTGCAGCAGCACGGGAACGGATGCGCCGCCCTGGCAGGCAATGGTATCCCCGCTGCGCACCAGTTTGACGGCTTCGTCGGCACTTACGTATTTCATCCTACTAATTTTACGAATTGTTTCAAATGGCTGTCCAGCTGGCGGAAATCCCAGTCCGTGAGCAGGCGGGACACGCACACACGGATACCGCTCTGGCCGCTTCCGGTGGTGTTGAGCGGAATGGCGATGACGCCGCACCGGAGCAGGTTCTCCAGCAGCTCCCGGTTGTTCAGGTCCTTATAAGTAACCGTGTAGAAGAAACCGTCGCTGATGGTCTGTTCCATGTCTTTGTCGTACACCAGGCGGAAGCCGTTGGCGTCGAAGATTTCCCGGGAACGGTGGGCGCGAAGGCCGTAATTGCGGAGTTCCTTCACAAAGTTGTACCGGCCGTCCACCGATGCCTCGAACATGGCAGAGAGGGCATACTGGGCCGAATGCGAGGCGCCCGAAGTGTTCACATACAGGTAATTGAGAATGAAGTTGTCTCCAAATTTGGCAATCCCCCACTTCTTCTTCATCTCCGGATACTCCCGGTTGTACAGCTTATCCGAGATGCACACCACGGCGATGCGTTCTCCGGCATAGGAGAAGATCTTGGAGCCCGACAGCATAATCACATAATTATCTGTGTAACGGGCCACGGTGCTCTGGAACGGCGGCTGGAAAGGAACGGAAAGGTCCTTGCGGAAGTCCATGCATAGATAGGCCATGTCTTCCAGCACAATCACATCGTACTGGGTGGCCAGTTCGCCGATAATCTGCAGTTCTTCCTCCGTGAGGCATATCCAGGCCGGATTGTTGGGATTGGAGTACAGGATGGCGGCAATGTTGCCCTGCTTGAAGTAGGACTCCAGTTTGTCGCGCAGTTTCTGGGCCCTGTACTCGTAGATATCAAAGGTGAGGTTCTTGATGCCCATGATGTCCGGCTGACGTCCGTGCGCCGAGAAACCGGGGCAGATATACAGGATGGTATCCTTGCCCGGCTGCAGCTGGGAGCATTCCAGGATAGAGGTCATACTCCCCTGCATGGAGCCCACGGTGGGTACGATGCCCTTGGGATCGATATCGATGTCAATGAAGGCCTTGATAAAGCGCGAAGCGTTCCTCTTGAGCTCCGGAATACCCTGAACGGAAGGATAGATGGACGGAATACCCGCATCCAACGCCTTTTTCTGGGCTTCGATGCCGATGGGGCAGGCCGGAATGCCGGGAACGCCGAACTCCAGATGGGAATACGGCACGCCCGAAACTTCCTCCAGCGCGGAACCCACCATGGAGCATTGACGGATGGTTGTGCGGGAAATGTCCTCGATGCCCATCTCCTGAAACTTCCCGTACAAAACCTCTTTGGGAATTGGAAGAGTCATGATTACTTGCAGTTTTGGGAGAAAGCCAGACCGGCGTCAAAAGCCTTGATGTTGTTCTCTACTATCACGTCCCCCTTGCGGGCGAAGATGCGGCGGATTCCCTCCCGGAGGGCTTCAGGCTCCAGGATATGGAGCACGGCCGCCATGGCTCCCAGCAGCACCATGTTGGCGCCGCGGGCGTTTCCCAGGTCCTTGGCCACGGTATCCACGTCCAGGGCCACTACGTTGGGCCACCTGGCCAGCTCGGCCTTCACCCGTTCCATGTCGGGATAATCGGGAATGTTCACGAAGGGGGCCGTGTTGGTGATGATCCAGCCGTCCGGAGCCAGGTAAGGGAGATAGCGGAGGGCCTCCATGGGCTCCAGAGAAACGATGAGGTCGGCTCCTCCCTTGGGAATGAGGTCGCTGAAAATGGGTTCCGAGGACAGGCGCAGGTTGGACTGCACGTCACCGCCGCGCTGGCTCATGCCGTGAACCTCGGCCTGTTTGAGATGCAGGTTCTGCTGCAGGGCGGCCGATCCGATAACGGTTGCGATGGAGAGGATACCTTGTCCTCCCACACCCGCTAAAATGATATCTTTTTTCATTTCTTCGCGTGTCTTTTAAGGGTCTGGATGCATTCGCGGCGGCTGATGACTACCGAGACGCCGTGGTACTCGATTTCCTCCCGGATAACCTTTTCCATATCGGGGTAATTCTTGGGCAGCGGGACAATGGTGCGGATGTGCTCCCTGGGCACGCCCAGGCCTTCGCAGATGGCCTCCAGGCGGCCCGTTCCGGCCGAATCCTGACCTCCGGTCATACCGGTGGTGAGGTTGTCGGAGATACATACTACAATATCGGCATTGGTATTGACGGCGTCCAGCAGGCCTGTCATGCCACTGTGGGTAAAGGTGGAATCGCCGATGACCGCAACGGAGGGCCAGGTACCGGCATAGGCCGATCCCTGCGCCATGGTGACGGAAGCACCCATCTCCACGCAGGTGTCCAGGGCCTGGAACGGAGGCATCCAGCCCAGGGTGTAACAGCCGATATCGCCGAACACCTTGGCATCCTTATAGTCCTTGAGGACGTTGTTGAGGGCCGTGAAGAAATCCCGGTGACCGCATCCCACGCAAAGTGCCGGGGGACGCGGAGCCACCACCTGGGAGGCGGCGGGCTGCGGAAGGGCAGGAAGACCCAGGGCGGCGCGCACGGCATCGGGCGTGAGTTCTCCATCCCGGTTCACACTGTTGTCCAGACGGCCTTTCACCGTAATTCCGGTGGGCAAAACTCCCTTGAGACGCTCTTCCACCAGGGGCTGGCCTTCCTCCAGGACCAGGATGGTTTTTACCATGGAGGCCATCTTGCGGGCCAGTTCCCACGGGAACGGATACTGGGAAACCTTGAGGACGGGATACGGGCAGCCGTCGGGGCAGTTTTCCATCAGATAATTATAGGCGATGCCACAGGCGATCACGCCCATGCTGTGGTCTTTTCCATCCTTGAAGAAATTGAAGGGGGAAACCACGGCATCCTCTTCAAAAGTGGCGTAATCCTTGATGAGCTGGCGGTTGCGTACGCGGGCATTGACGGGAAGAGTAACCCACTGGCGGGGATTCTCCGGGTATTTGAGGGGATTCTGGTCCCGCAGCTTGTCATCGGCCTCCACCACGGCGCGGGAGTGGGACATGCGGGTGGTGAGACGGAAGAGCACGGGGATGCGGCGCTTCTCCGAATAATCGAAGGCGGCGCGCGCCATATGATAGGCTTCCTGCTGATTGGAAGGCTCGAAGACCGGCATCATGGCAAAGGCGCCGTAGAAGCGGGAATCTTGCTCGTTCTGCGAACTGTGCATGGAAGGGTCGTCGCAGGAAGCGATGACCAGACCGCCGTTGGCGCCGGTCATGGCCGATCCCATGAAAGGATCGGCGGCAACGTTCAGTCCTACGTGCTTGAAGCAAACCAGGGCGCGCTTGCCGGCAAAGGACATGCCCAGAGCAGCCTCCATGGCCGTCTTTTCATTCCCGGACCAGCTGCAGTGAACATTGCGCTCCCGAGTAAGGGTATGGGCCTGGATATACTCCGTTATTTCCGTGGACGGCGTGCCGGGGTATGCATAAACTCCCGACAATCCGGCATGGAGGGCTCCCAGAGCCAATGCTTCGTCTCCCAAAAGAAGATTCTTTTCTGCCATAGTGTTAGTAATATGTTGTTAGTTTTGCGATTATTGCTTCCAAATCGATTTACAAATTTAAAAATTTAAAGCGGGATTCCAAATTTTACTTTAAAATATTTACTTTCTTTTTTCTTTCACGGATTTATCCTAAATTTGTAAAATGAATGCGAGCATTTTCATAAAACCTAAACGCCTCCTTTTTCTGGCCGGCCTGCTGGCCGTATGCTCGCTCCATGCACAGGAAACGCCCAAAACCGGCTGGGTCTATACCCCCATGCCCAACCTCAGCTATAACACCGACCTGGGTTTGAATCTGGGTGCCTTCTGTGATTTCTTCTATTACGGAGACGGAAGTATCTATCCCAACTTCCTGCATCACGCCGGTTTCTCGGGAGCCTATGCCACCAAAGGCAGCTGGTATCTGCACGGCTATTTCGAATCCGTGGCACTCATCCCCGGGCTCCGCATCAGCACATCGGCCACCTACAGGGACGCCCGCGCCAACAATTTCTACGGATTCAACGGCATAGCCGCACCTTTTTACCCGGATATGGAACTCAATAAGGAAACACGCACGGCCTGGTACACCAACCGCCGCCGTTTCCTTCGCGCATCGGTCGCCTTCCAGGGCAACATTTCCAGCCATCTGAACTGGGTGGGCGGCGCCGTGTTCCGCCACGTGTTGATGGGCGACTTCTCCCTCAAGAATTACGACTCCGGCAACAGTCTATACCTGGCCTACAATTCCATCGGGCTCATTGCCGATGACGAACTGGCCGGCGGCACTTCCCTGGAGCTCAAGGCCGGCATCACCTATGATACGCGGGACGTGGAACTCTTTCCCTCAAAGGGCTTCTACGGAGAAGTATTATTCATCGGCAACGCCGACCTCAGGCTGTGGAAATACAATTATCTGCAGTTGTCGGCCCACTGGAAACAGTTTATCACCCTGTGGCCGGAACGCCTCATCTTTGCCTATCACATAGGGTGGCAGCACACCCTGGCCGGGAATCTCCCCTACTACAACCTGAACGAGCTGGCCACCATCGCCTATGCCTACGAAGAATGTTCGGGGCTGGGCAGCCGATACAGCATCCGCGGTTACCGCTACAACCGTATCGTAGCGGCCGGATATGCCTGGGCCAACATCGAGCTGCGCGTGATTCCCTTCAAGTTCAATTTGTTCGGGCAACACTTTGACCTGGTCCTGAACCCGTTCTTGGACCTGGCCGCCATTACAAGGAACTATCGGCTGGGCCAGCAGAAAGTGCTGGGAACCCAATATTATCAGGAAAAGAAACTCCCCGTGATGGCCAGCGCCGGAATCGGGGGCAAATTGCATATGAACACCAATTTCATCCTGTCACTGGACTTCGGCAAAGCCTTTGACCCGCAGCTCAGTGACTTCATGGTAGGAATGGCAACCACTTATGTATTCTAAAACTATTACCATCCTGGCTGCTGTGCTGGTCCTTTCAGCCTGTAGCTTCAACGGCAGTTCCATCCGCCGCAGCACCCCGGACCGCCAGGGGATGAACGGGGCATACCTGTCCCTGATTGACAGTATCGTAAACGCATCCATACAAGACGGGGACATCCCCGGCGCCGTTGTGGGCGTGGTACGCAATGGAAAACTGGTATACGAAAGAGCCTTTGGCAACAAGGCGGTGTACCCGGAGGTAGAGCCCATGACCGTGGGAACCATGTTCGACCTGGCTTCCGTCTCCAAATGCGTGGGCACCACCCTTTCCGTCATGCAACTGGTGGAACAGGGTAAACTGCGCCTGGTGGATACCGTGGCCCACTACATCCCCGGCTTCCTGCCCTGGGTGAATCCCGATACCGGAGAACGCGTGCCCATCACCGTCCAGCACCTGCTCACCCACTCCTCTGGCCTGGAACCCTACATTCCTGACGTGAACGCCTACCTGGAAGAATTCGGTCCGGGAACCCCCGATTCCCTGATGATGGTCATCTCCACGCGCATCCAGCGCTGCTTCCGGCCCGGCACACGGCAATTGTACAGCTGCCTCAATTTCATCACCCTGCAGCACATCCTGCAGCGCATCACCGGAGAACGCCTGTGCGACTACGCCCAGAAAAACGTCTTCGACGCCCTTGGCCTCAAGCATACCACCTATTTTCCGCTGGTGCTGGAAGGGGGTGATTCATTAGTCTCCGAGGTAGCCCTTAAAGAGGTCGCCCCGACGGAGATGCAGGAGGATGGCTCCGTGCTGCGGGGACAGGTGCATGACCCTACGGCCAGACTCATCAATCTGGGCAATTCCGGCAATGCGGGCGTGTTCTCCAATGTGGAGGACCTGGCCGTCATCTGCGCGGCGCTACTGAACGACGGCAGTTACCGGGGGCACCGGATTCTGAGCCCGCTCACGGTAAAGAGGATGTTTGAAGTGCCGCAGGGGAACGCCCCGCGCGTGGCCCGTGCACTGGGCTGGGACTGCTACTATCTGGAACCGTACACCAGCGGTGACGTATTCCCCGTGACCAGTATCCGCGGGCACACCGGATACACCGGCCCTTCCATTATCCTGGATCCGGAGACCAACACGGCTGTCATCGTCCTGGCCCACCGCGTGCATCCGTTTGACGACGGTTCCACGTCGCGCCTGCGCAGTTCTGTCGCCTCGATAGTCGCTGCTTCCATCGGCCGATAACCCCTTGCAAATCGGAAGCATATTTCTTAACTTTGTAAGACATAGAAAAACTAAAGAATCATTATATGGACAAACTCCAGGAACTGACCCAGCAACTGTACAATGAGGGTCTTTCGAAAGGAAAAGAAGAGGGCGAGGCCATTGTGGCTCAAGCCAAGGCGCAGGCCGAAGAAATTGTGAAGAAGGCACAGGAAGAGGCCGCAGCCATTGTGGAAAAGGCTCAGAAAGAAGCCGCCGACCACAAAATCAAGGTGGAAGGAGATGTGAAGATGGCGTCGGTCCAGGCCGTACAGGCCACCCGTGCCGGTATCGAGAACCTGATTGTGGCCAAGGCCACGGAACCCGTAAAGGGCATCCTGGCCGACGAAGCCTACCTCAAGGAAATCATCACCGCCGTGGCCCAGCGCTTCAGCGCCCAGGAGAGTGCCGACATCGCCCTGGTGCTGCCGGAGAAACTCCAGAAGAATCTGGAGCCCTTCGTGAAAGGAGAACTCGCCAAAACCATCGGCAAAGGCGTAGAGGCCTCCTTCTCCAAGAAGATGGCCGGCGGCTTCAAAATCGGCCCCAAAGACGGCGGATACTTCATTTCCCTCACCGACGAAGCTTTCCAGAGCCTTATCGGCGAATACCTTCGTCCCGCCACCAAGAAGATCCTGTTTGGAGAATGAGTAATTTCGAGTACATCATCTCCAGCCTCCCCTGGCTCACCGTAGACTTCAAGTATGCCGACGGCCAGGGCTTCGGGCATGTCATCGATGAAATCAATGACAACCTGGGAGAAAAGGATTGCGCCGTGCTGGATTTCCTGCTCAAGGGTTTCCAGCCGGACCAGCTGAACCCCGACTTCTATGCCCAGGCCCTGGGGCATCCCGTCAAGTTCATCCGGGAGTACTTCCGCTTCGACCTTAACCTGCGCAACGCCAAGGTCCGCTTCCTGAACCAGGAGTTGGGCCGGGATGCCGAGTTAGACGTGGTTACTGGAAAAGGCGGTCCCGACGACGAAGACCTGGACATTGACCTGTACCGCTTCAAGGCCGGAGAATTTGAAGAAGCCGCCAAAGTGGAAACCGCCCTGGCCTCCGGAGACCTGCTGTCCCGGGAAAAAGAACTGGACGACATCTGCTGGGCAAAAATAAGCGCCCTGGAGACCTTCCATTACTTTGACATCACGGCTGTACTGGCCTATGTGGCCAAACTGTGCATCGTGAACCGCTGGCTGGCCCTGGACGAAAAAACGGGCCGGGAGCTGTTCCACCAGCTGGTAAGAGAGGTGCGCGGCACTTTCAAGGGAGTAGAATTCCAAGATAAATAAAACATTACTATATGAAGACTAAAGGTATAGTTACGGGCATCGTGAGCAATCTGGTCACCGTGAAGGTGGACGGGCCCGTAGCCGAGAATGAAATCTGCTACATAGACCTTCAAGGCGTGAAGATGATGGCAGAGGTCATCAAAGTGAACGGAGATACCGCATCCGTCCAGGTGTTCGAGAGCACCCGCGGCCTCAAGAACGGAGACAGCGTGGTATTCGAGGGCCGCATGCTGGAAGTGCAGCTGGGTCCCGGCCTGCTGTCCAGCGTGTACGACGGCCTGCAGAACAACCTGGCCACCATGACGGAGGTATTCCTGGTCCGAGGAGAATACACAGACCCCCTGGACCACCAGAAGAAGTGGGCGTTCACTCCCCTGGCCCAACCCGGAGACAGAGTGATTGCGGCCGACTGGCTGGGAGAAGTAAAGGAAGGCTGGCTGCCCCACAAGATCATGGTTCCCTTCTCCTTCAAGGGAGATTTTACCGTGAAGAGCATCAAGCCTGCCGGAGAATATACCATCGATGAGGAGATTGCCGTGCTCACCAACGAGGACGGAGAAGACGTCAAAGTGACCATGGTCCAGAAATGGCCCGTGAAGGTGGCCGTAAAGGGCTATAAGGAAAAACCGCGTCCCAACAAGATTATGGAAACGGGCGTGCGTGTGATAGACACCATGAACCCCATCGCCGAGGGCGGCACCGGTTTTATCCCCGGCCCCTTCGGCTGCGGAAAAACCGTGCTGCAGCACGCCATCGCCAAGCAGGGAGACGCCGACGTCATTGTGATGGCCGCCTGCGGTGAGCGCGCCAACGAGGTGGTGGAAATCTTCACCGAGTTCCCCGAACTCATCGACCCTCACACCGGCCGTCACCTGATGGAGCGTACCACCATCATCTGCAACACGTCCAACATGCCCGTGGCTGCCCGTGAAGCCTCTGTATACACGGCCATGACCATCTGCGAATATTACCGCGCCATGGGCCTGAAGTGCCTGCTCCTGGCCGATTCCACCTCCCGCTGGGCCCAGGCACTGCGTGAGATGAGTAACCGTATGGAGGAACTCCCCGGCGCCGACGCCTTCCCCGTAGACCTATCGGCCATCATCTCCAACTTCTACGCCCGCGCGGGCATGGTGGTGCTGAACAACGGCCAGACGGGCGCCGTCACCTTTATCGGCACGGTATCCCCTGCCGGCGGTAACCTCAAGGAACCTGTGACCGAGAGCACCAAGAAGGCCGCCCGCTGCTTCTATGCCCTGGAACAGAACCGCGCCGACCAAAAACGTTATCCCGCGGTGGGTCCCCTGGATTCTTACTCCAAGTATCTGGACTATCCCGAGATCAAGGAATACCTGGACCAGACCGTGGAGAAAGGCTGGGTGGACAAAGTGCTCAAGGCCAAGAACTACATCCGCCGCGGCAAGGAAGCCAGCGAACAGATCAACATTCTGGGAGACGACGGCGTGCCCATGAGCTACCACGTGAACTTCTGGAAGAGCGAGCTGGTGGACTTCGTCATCCTGCAGCAGGACGCCTTCGACGCCATCGACGCCCTGTGCCCGCTGGAGCGTCAGCGCTTCATGCTGGACCTGGTGCTGGAGATTTGCGACAAAGACTACGACTTCGAGGACTTCGAAAAATGCCGCGAGTTCTTCAAGAACCTCATCAACGAGCTGCGCCAGATGAACTATTCCGCCTACGAAAGCGAGCAGTTCTGGGCCTACAATGAATCCGTTAAGAAAATGATTGCATAGCCATGACCAAAGCATACCAAAGAGTGTACACCAAGCTGGAGGGCATTACCAAAGCCACGGTTTCCCTCCGCGCCAAAGGAGTGAGCAACGACGAACTGGCCGTTGTGGCCGGCCGCCTGGCCCAGGTGGTCCGCACCAAGGGAGACATGGTAACCCTGCAGATTTTCTCCGGAACGGAGGGTATTCCCACCGACGCCGAGGTCGTTTTCCTGGGAGAACCCCCTACCCTTAAGGTGAGCGAGCAACTTTCCGGCCGATTCTTCGACGCCTATGGCCATCCCATCGACGGCGGGCCGGAGATCGAGGGTGAGGAACGCCAGATCGGCGGCCCTTCCGTGAACCCCTACAAGCGTCGGCAGCCTTCCCAGCTCATCCCCACCGGTATCGCCGGCATCGACCTGAACAACACCCTGGTCTCCGGCCAGAAGATCCCCTTCTTCGCCGACCCCGACCAACCCTACAACCAGGTCATGGCCGACGTGGCCCTGCGCGCCGACGTAGACAAGATTATCCTGGGCGGCATGGGCCTGTCCAACGACGACTACCTCTTCTTCAAACACAGCTTCGAATCGGCCGGCGCCCTGGACAAGATCATCTGCTTCATCAACACCACGGAGAATCCCCCGGTGGAACGCCTCCTGGTGCCCGATATGGCCCTCACCGCGGCCGAATACTTCGCCGTGGAGAAGAACGAGAAAGTGCTGGTGCTGCTCACCGACATGACCCTGTATGCCGACGCCCTGTCCATCGTTTCCAACCGTATGGACCAGATTCCTTCCAAGGATTCCATGCCGGGCTCCCTGTACAGTGACCTGGCCAAGATCTATGAAAAGGCCGTACAGCTGCCCACCGAGGGTTCCATCACCATCATCGCCGTCACCACGCTGAACGACGGAGACATCACCCACGCCATCCCGGACAACACCGGTTACATCACCGAGGGCCAGCTTTTCCTGCGGGCCGATTCCGATACCGGCAAGGTGATCATCGACCCCTTCCGCAGCCTGTCCCGTCTGAAACAGCTGGTGCAGGGCAAGAAGACCCGCGAGGACCACTCCCAGGTGATGAACGCCTCCGTGCGTCTGTACGCCGATGCCCAGAACGCCAAGACCAAGCTGGAGAACGGCTTCGACCTTTCCGACTACGACCACCGCTGCCTGGCCTATGCCAAGGACTATGCCCGGGAGCTGCTGGCCATAGACGTAAACATCACCATTACCGAAATGCTGGATACCGCCTGGAAGCTGTTCGCCAAGTACTTCAGCCCGGCCGAAACCGGTATCAAGCAGGCACTCATTGACAAATACTGGGCTCAATAATGGCCATTAAATTCCAATACAACAAAACATCCCTGACGGAACTGGGCAAGCAGCTGAAAGTCCGCCAGCGGGCACTCCCCACGCTTCAGAACAAGGAGAGCGCCCTGCGGCTGGAAGTGCGCAAGGCCAAGGCCGACAGCGAGCGTTTGACTGCGGAATTGGAGGACGCCCTCAAGCGGTACGATTACCTGGCCGCCCTGTGGAACGAGTTCGAACCCGGCCTCATCTCCATCGTGGACGTGGATCTGTACACCAAAAAAGTAGCCGGAGTAAAGACCCCCGCCCTGGGAGATATCCACTATGAGATCAAGCCCTTCAACGCCTTTGTGAAGCCTGCCTGGTTCGCCGACGGCGTAGCCATCCTCAAAGACCTGAGCCGCCTGGGAATAGAGAGCGAAGTCTATCTGGAAAAGGCCCGCATCCTGGACTACCAGCGCAAGAAAACCACCCAGAAAGTGAATCTGTACGAGAAAGTGCAGATTCCCGGGTATCAGGAGGCCATCCGCAAGATCAAGCGATATATGGAAGACGAGGAAAACCTGTCCAAAGCTTCCTCCAAAATTGTTAAAAACCGTCACGCCGAGGAAGAGGAGGCCTCCATGGTATGATAGCATCCATGACCAAATACTCCTTCATCCTGCTCAATGGAAAGCAAGGAGACCTGCTTGAAACCCTGCAGCAGACAGGCCTGGTGGATATTACACGCAGCGCCAAACCCATGAACGACAAATCACGGGAAATGTTGGCCGAGGTAGAATTGATCGATGGCCTCATCAAGGGTCTGGGGAATGCCGAAATCCCCGAAGACATCCAGCCCGAAGTCATCGATGGAGACATCGTGCGCCTTGCCGGCGGCATGCTCATGCGATACAATGACGACCAGGTAGATATCCAAAAGCTGGAGAAGGAGATTGACAACCTTCGCGGCTGGGGCGATTATGACATGGACACCATCAAGCAGCTGGAAGAAGCCGGTGTTCCCATACACTTCCATGTCCTCTCCCGCAAAGCGTTCAAGGAGGAATGGAAGAAAGAATACGCCCTCCGTGTTATCAGGACCGATAAAAACCGCCTGCGCTTTGTGGTAGCCGGAGAAGATCCCCTTCCCGGCGAAATCCCCGCCCCCACGGGAAACGTGAAGGATAAGGAGAAAGAGCTGCGGGACAGGAAAAAACATTACAAGGTGGTCCTCAGCCGTATTGCCAGTGCCAAAGAGCGTATCCCCGAGCTGGAGGAGCGCAAGGCCCACACCCTGGCCGATCTGGACTTGTACCTAGCCGAAACGGCAGCCGTTCCGGCCGCCGAGGACACCATCGTCACCCTGGTGGGCTATGCCCCTACGGAAAAAGACGCAGTTGTCACCGAGACTCTGGACAAGAGCGGCGTATTCTACCTGAAAGAAGCGGCCGTGGTCGAGGACAACCCTCCCATCAGCTTCCGCAACAACTGGTTCGTGAGGCAGTTCGAAACCCTTACCGACATGTATGGCCGTCCGGCCTACGACGGCTTCGACCCCACCCCGTTCATCAGCATCTTCTTCCTGCTGTTCTTCGCCTTCTGCATGGGAGACTGCGGCTACGGTCTGGTGCTCATACTTGTGGGACTACTGCTGAAGAAAGTGGACAGTTTCAAGGACATGTCCCCGCTGGTGGTCATCTTGGGATCGGCCACGGTGGTGATAGGATTCCTGTTCCACACCTTCTTCTCCATGGACATTTCGCAGTGGCAGATTTTCGCTCCCATCAAGGGCATTTTCCTGCCCGCACAGATAGCCGGAAACGACGCCACCATGGTCCTGTCCCTGGTGGTGGGTATCCTGCACATCAGTCTGGCCATGGTAGTCAAAACCATCCACCAGACCAGGACCAAGGGTTTCTTCGCTTCCCTGGGCACCTGGGGATGGACACTACTCATCGTGGGCGGCATCATCGTGGCGGCTTTCGCCTTTGCCGGAGTACTCAACGCCACGCTCACCAAATGGATTGTGATAGTCCTGGGCGTTGTGAGCGCCCTGGGAATCTTTGTGTTCAACGACCCTCATCGCAACAAGTTCGCCAACATCGGCATGGGCCTGTGGGATACCTATAATATGATTACCGGTCTGGTGGGTGACGTCCTCAGCTACATCCGCCTGTACGCCCTGGGCCTTGCCGGCAGCATGCTGGGTATGGCTTTCAACGATATGGGAGTGATGATCCTGGGAGATTCTCCCAATATTGGAAAATGGTTGGGATTCCTGCTGTTGGTCATCTTTGGACACACGCTCAACATCGCCATGTGCGCCCTGGGAGCCTTTGTGCACCCCCTGCGTCTGAACTTCCTGGAGTTCTTCAAGAATGCCGGTTATGAAGCAGCCGGCCGCAATTACAACCCGCTAAAGAAATAACAAAATAAATACAATCTCATTATGGAACAAATTCTAGCTTATCTCGGACTCGGACTCGTCCTTGCACTGGCGGGTATCGGCTCATCCATCGGCACCACTATCGCCGGCAACGCGGCCGAAGGTGCACTCAAACGCAAACCGGAGGCCTCCGGCAGCTACCTGCTGCTGAGCGCACTCCCCTCCACCCAGGGTATCTACGGTTTTGTGGCATTCCTGGTCATGATGGGTAAATACACCGGTGGCACCATCAGCGGATGGATCTGCTTTGGCGTGGGCCTTGCCGCAGGTATCGGCATTCTGTTTTCCGGCATCCGACAGGGTCAGGTTTGCGCCAACGGTATCGTAGGCGTATCCCAGGGCCATAACGTGGTAACCAACACCCTCATCTACGCCGCTCTCCCGGAATTCTACGCTATTCTTTGTCTAGTAGGAGCTATATTAGCACACTAGGCTGCTAGCATAAAACTTATTGATTATTAGCGTTTTAAGAAAATCTCTTTAGGCTATTTGGCCCAAAGAGATTTTCTTATATTATTGATTATCAGAAAGTTATCAAGAGGGTAGCGAGGAGGAGGAGAAGGCCGACGAAAAGCAGCCCTACCGTACCTTTCCACACCCATTTCACCCACTTTGCATAGGGAATGCGGGCCATGGCCAGGGCGGCCATCAGCACGCCGGAAGTGGGTGTGAGCATGTTGGTAAAACCGTCACCGAACTGGAAGGCCAGGACCATGGCCTGCCGGGAGACACCAACCATGTCGGCAAAGGGCGCCATGATGGGGATGGTGATGGCTGCTTTGGCCGATGCGCTGGGTATGAGGAAATTGATCACTGCCTGAATACCGTACATGGCCGACAAGGAAGCCATGGGGCCCTGACCGTCCAGACCTTCCTGCATGGCATGCAGGATGCTGTCCACCACCTTTCCGTCCTGCAGGATGACAATGATGCCCGAGGCAAAACCTACCACAAGGGCGGCAGACAAAATATCCTTGGCTCCGGACAATAGTTCTTCGGCAATCCTGTTGGCCGAAAAACCGGCGATGATGCCGCACACGATTCCCATCAGCAGGAAGAGGCCGGTGATTTCAGGCAGGTACCATTCCCAGCAGGTAACGCCCACCACCAGCAGGATTACCGTAATTCCCAAAACGGCCAGGATGGCGGTTTGCCGCCCGGTTAGCGGGACCGCAACAGCTGTTTCCTGAGTTACAGGTGTAGCCTTCCGTGTCCTGGCGGCATAAAGCAGCACAAAGACTATGAGAAGAGCGGTGAGTATGGTCCAGCAGACTATCCTGTACCCCATGCCGGAGAAAAGGGGTAAATCGGCCATGCCCTGGGCGATGCCTACGGTGAACGGATTGAGAAATGCGCTTGAGAACCCCATGTTGGCCGCCACGTAAACGATGAGCATGCCCATGAACGCATCATAGCCCATAGAAAGCATCAGGGGGACCACCATGCCCACGAAAGGGATGGTTTCCTCACTCATCCCAAAGACGGCGCCGGCCAGGGAAAACAGCAGCGTAACCGCTACCAGCACCCATTTGTCCCGCTTACCCACACGCACGATGAAGCGGCTGATTCCAGCCGAAACCGCGCCCGTAGCATTGAGCAGCCAGAAGGCGCCCCCCACCACCAGGATGAAGACGATGATGCCGGCCTGTTTCACGAATCCGTGATACACGGCGCTGAACACCTGCCAGGTCTGGGGAACGGAATCTACCGTTTCATACCCCAGTGTGCCGTCTTCTCCCTGCACATATTGTCCTCCGGGCACCAGCCAGGTGATGACGGCGCACAGGAGCAGCAGGAACGCTATGATGACATAAGTATTGGGGACGCGCAATTTCATTGTGCAAAAATAATAATTCTTTGTAAATTTGAGGAAACAAAGCATTGATATGAAACGTTATCTCTCTGCCCTTTGCCTGCTGGCTGTCTGCCTGGCGTCTTATGCCCAGGAGCAAAGCCCCCAAATAGTCCAGTTCCTTAAGGAATTCCCCCAGCGGGCCGGATTCAACACCCATTCCTACGAATTTATCGACGTCAAGGACACCCCGGCACCCAAGGGTTACAAAGCGTTCTACATCAGCCATTATGGCCGGCATGGCTCCCGCAGCGACTGGGCCGGCAATTACACCTATAAGGTGGTGAGGGATATCCTGGCCCAGGCCAAGGCCGACGGAGTTGCCTTAACCCCCGCCGGAGACTCCCTGCTGCGGGAATCAGCCTTTATCTATGAGAAATACGACGGCATGGACGGCCGATTGACGCCCCGCGGCGTGCGCGAGCACCGTCAACTGGCCCGGCGTATGTACAACCGCTTCCCGGAGGTTTTCCGTAACGGCAGCAAAAAGATCCGGGCCGTCTCCAGCACCACGCCGCGCTGCATTGTTTCCATGAACGGTTTCACCGCCCAGCTTCTGGCCCTGCAGCCGGACCTGGACATGGATCTGGACACCGGAGAGAAGTTCTATTCCTATATTGCCCAAGGAGAGAACGGCACCGTGCGTGCCCGCACCCAGAAGGCCCTGGCCGCCCGCCCGGCAAAGCCCATGGACGCGCAGTACGTGTACAAAACCCTCTTCCAGAACCCCGATGAAGGCAAGAAATATGTCCAGAATGAGTACGCGTTCCTGTATGGCATCTATGCCGTTGCCAAGGTGGCCGAAGCCAACGATATTGACGACAACCTGTTCCGTTACCTTCCCTTTGACGCCGTCTACACCTTCCACGAGCAGAATTTCCTGAGCGCCTACCTCAATGAGTGCAACTCGAAACTCAACGGAGACATCCGCCTTCCCCTGAACAAGCCGTTGGTGGACAGCCTGGTGGTCCAGGCCGACAGAGTAATCTCCGGTGCATCCCGGCGTGCGGCCGACCTCACCTTCGGCCACGACTGGCCTTTCCTGGGACTTTGCAGTTACCTGGGACTGGAAGGCGTGGGTGACCGTCTCTCAACGGAGGACGCCGCCGCCCAATGGATGGCCTCATGGAACTGCCCCTTCGCCGCCAACCTGCAGATGATTTTCTACCGCAAGGCCGGTGCGCCTGTCCTGGTCAAGTTCCTGGTCAACGAACGGGAAACTGCCATTCCAGCCCTCCAGGCCGTGCAAGGCCCGTATTACAACTGGGCCGACGTGAAAGCGTTCCTGACTACGCGCGTTCCGCATACACAGATTGTCGCCCACCGCGGATTCTGGAAAGGAAATGCCCAAAACTCCATCGCCTCCCTTACCCAAGCACAGGAATTCGGCTGCTGGGGCAGCGAATTCGACCTTCACCTCACGGCCGATGACCAGGTGGTGGTGAATCACGACGCCACCATCGGCGGAACCCAAATCCAGACCAGTTCCCTGGAGGAAGTGCGCAAGCATACCCTCAAGAACGGAGAAACCGTTCCCACCCTGGAAGAGTATCTCAAACAGGGCGGTAAAAACAAGGATTGCGTGCTGGTCCTGGAACTAAAACCCCACGCCAACGCCCAGCGTGAGGATGTTTTCATCGGCAAAGTGCTGGAAAGCCTCAAAGCCAATAAATTGCTGGATCCCAAGCGAGTGGCGTTCATCTCCTTCAGCTATCACATCTGCCAGGAACTGGCAAAAAAATGCCCCGGATTTACAGTCCAGTATCTGGAGGGAGACAAGGATCCCGCCACGGTACACGCCGACGGCATCAACGGAATCGATTACCATTTCTCCTATTTCAAAAAGCATCCCGAATGGGTTAAAGAGGCGCACGCCCTGGGCATGAGCGTGAATGTCTGGACGGTGGATAACGCCAGCGACATCCGTGCCATGAAAGAGCTGGGCGTGGACCAGATTACCACCAACGACCCCGACCTTACCCGGGAAATCCTCTTCGGTCGCCGATAATGTCCTTCGATAAAAAAGCCGTCAGCAGCCAGCCTCCGCGCGTAACCAGTGCGGAGGCTATGCTTGATACCATCCAGGAACTGGGAATAGTGCCTTTTTTCGAAAACATCATTCCAGGCTATTCCATTGAGGAAATGACCCCTGCCGGTAACTGGTTCGATACCCAGGAGAATCTGAGTTTCACGCCCTGGGACTGGAAGATTCCCTGTGTTCAGAGCGGGGAAATCGCCTACGGCAAATTCCTGCTGGGCGGCAAGGCGGCATTCGCTACCGTAGAATGGTACCGCGAGCTTCGCAATTATCGGCAATCCTTGGAAAAATATCGGCCCGACGCCGCCCAGCAGCAGGTCCTGGACTATCTGGCCGAAAACGGCAGCGTCGGCATCAAGGAAGTGCGCGGACTGCTGGGAATCAAGAAAGGGGCGGCCGATGCCATCATCACCAGGCTCATGATGCAGTGCCGGGTGGTCACGGGTGACATCATCCGCGTCTACCGCGGCCCCGACCTTCACTACAATGGCTGGCAAACGTCTTCCTTCTGTACCCCGGAGGACTTGTTTGAAACCACCTCCGTTCCCTTCTTTGCCGGTTTTGAAACCCTGGAGCAGAGTCTCCAGGTGGATCATTCCCCCGGGGAATCCTATCAAATGCTGAAAGAAAAAATCCGCAGCCTCTTTCCCGAGGCCACGGATGCGCAACTAGCTAAACTCCTGGGTTAATACTCCCTTGGGCCAAAGATATCGGTGCCGATGCGCACCATGGTAGCGCCGTGCTTCACCGCCAGGGGCCAGTCTCCCGACATCCCTATAGATAATTGGTCAAAGTCCCGCAGACCCATGGCTTGAATCCGTTTGAACAGCTTCTCAATCCTGATAAAATCCTCCTCTATCACCCTTACATCCTCCGTATTCGTCGCCATTCCCATCAGTCCCCTGATGCGAATCATAGATTCTTCGCTTCGCTCAGAATGACAAATAGAGATGATCTCATCTTCAGTGAAGCCGTGCTTGGTTTCTTCGGCGCCAAGGTGAAGTTCCAGGAGGATGTCAATCAGGCGATTGTTGGACACGGCCCAGGCCCGGATGGCTTCCAGCAGGTGAAGGGAATCCACAGACTGGACCAGGGAGACGTACGGCAGGACCATCTTGAGTTTATTGGTCTGGAGATGGCCGATGAAATGCCAGCGGATATCGGCAGGAAGGAGCGGCACTTTGGCAGCCAGTTCCTGGGGACGGTTTTCCCCGAAGTCCCGCTGACCGGCGTCGTAGGCCTCCTGCAGGGCCGACACCGGGTGAAATTTGGAAACGGCCACCAGAGTCACCCCTGATGGCAGTTTCCTTGTAATACTATGCAGATTCTCTGCAATCATTACCGGCGTTTGTTGTTCTTCTGGGCTTCCCGCTGCATCTTCTGGGCTTCTTCCAGACGCTGCTGCCACTTGCTCTTGGGCGCGGGCTTGTTCTCGGCGGCTTTTACCTTGGCCACAATCTCTTCCGGATTCACCACCCACTTGCGGATGATCCAGGTCTCCAGGAAAGTGATGATATTGGACAGCAGGTAGTAATAGCTGAGGCCGGAGGACAGGTTGTTACAGATGAAGAACATCATGATGGGCATCATGTACAGGCTCATGGCCTGCATCATCTTGGCATTGGGATCATTGCCGGCCTGCTGCTGCATGGTGATCTTGGAGTAGAAGAACATGGATACAGCCATCAGGAGGGCAAAGAGACTGATGTGGTCCATGCCCAGGATGCTGGTGCCCCAATGGATGACGTCGTCATAGGCGCTCAGGTCCTCGGCCCACAGGAAAGGCTGCTGACGCAGTTCGATGGAGGCCGGGAAGAAGCGGAACATGGCCCACAGGATGGGCATCTGGAGCAACATGGGCAGACAGCCTCCCATGGGAGAAACACCCGCCTTCTTGTACAGGTCCATGGTTTCCTGCTGCTTCTTCATGGCGTCCTCCTGCTTGGGATACTTGGCGTTGATCTTCTCCATGAAGGGCTTGAGGGCCTGCATCTTGGCCGACGAAGAATAACTCTTGTAGGCGAAGGGCAGCACCACAATCTTGATGAAGATGGTCATGAGCAGGATGATGATGCCGAAGTTGGAGATGAAGCGGGACAGCCAGTCGAACAGCGGGATGATCACGTACTTGGTGAACACGCCGATCACCTTACCGCCCAGCGGAATCACCTTTTCATAGGCATGGCCATAGTCCTTGAGGCCCTTGTAATCGTTGGGACCGAAGTAGAATTCGAAGGGAACGTCAATACGCTCGGCTCCCGGAGTGATGTCGGCCCGAAGGGCAGCCTGGCAGTGCATCAGGTCCTCGCTTCCCTTGGGCAGGAAGTCGATGCTGAACTCCCCGTAGCTGAAGTTGCCGGGGGCGCGCATGATGGCGCTGAAGAACTGCTGCTGGAAGGCGAACCACTCGATGTTGTTGTTGAAGCGCTTGTCTCCCTTGCGGCCGTTGCCGATATTGGCCGGCTTGTTGTCGTCGGGGAAATAATAGTTGAGCCGGGAATACTGGGTTTCGTTCTTATAGCCCTTCTCCATGCGGGGAATGACAGCGTCGAAGTCTACGTCGATGCTGCCCACATTGCGGGGAATGAGACTGCCCATGCCCACGAAGGACACGGTCTCGTTCACGGAGTAGGAATCCTTGAGCAGCGTATACTTCTGCTCAATGTATCCGCCGGTAGAGAAAGGAAGACGCATCACCACGGTGGTGTCGGTGGTCTCGGCCACCTGGAAGTTGAATTTGCGGGTGTCTACTGCCGTAGGGGCATACACCACATAACCCAACTCGGTTTTGCCGGGCTGCAACAGATACAGCGGTTCCTTGCTATAGGTAAGGTAATCTTTCACCAGCACCGAATACGGCTGGGCGCCGCGGGAGGTGAAGGTAACTTCCAGTTTGTCGTTGGAAAGGGTAATCAGCTGGGATTCGGCATGGGCGGCGGCGTTGAGCTCGGCGTCGGAATACACGGGAGCATCCGGAGTGGCGGTAACGGCCGCAGGTGTGCTCACAGCCTCGTCCAGGGCAGCAGCCTCGGGGTTATTGGCCCGCCAGATGCTGTCCTGCTGCCACTGGGCATAGGCCTCGGCGGCTGCGATGGAATCCAATTGGGCTTGGTAGGCCTGCTGTTTCTTTACCTGATGGCTCTGGTACCCGAAGAACCCCATCATGATGAGGAAGATCAGGACAAAGCCGATGATTGAATTCTTGTCCATAGGCTATTCCTGTCCCTCCGCTTCCTTGGCGCGGATCTGCGCTTTCAGTTCTTCCAGCTTGGCCTTGGCGGCGTCGATACGTTCCTGCATCTGGGCCTTGAGTTTTTCGGCACCCTTGCTCATACCGAAGAAACCGATATTGTTCTCGTAGGTCTGAATCTCCTGCTGCAGGGCCGTGAACTGCTCCTTGAGACGGTCCACTTCGGTGAGGGGACGGCGCTCCTGGCGGGAAGAACCGCCACGCTCGTTCCTTCTGGCACCGCGGCCACCCTGGCCGGGGAACTTGGCTGCCATAGCCTCTTTGTAGGCAGCCTGAATGGCGTCTTTTTCCTTGAAAGGAACAAAGCCGATGGCATTCCATTTCTCCACGAAAGCCTTGCGGGCCTCGGCGTCGGTTTCCGGCGAGGGTTCATAGGCATTGATTTCCTCGATGAGGGCTTTCTTGGCGGCCAGATTGGCGCTCAGGCTGCCCTGACCGTCGGGACGGTTGTCTCGGGCTGTGAAGAAGGCATCGCAGGCGGCGCGGAAACGCTTCCAGATCTGTTCGCTCTTCTTGCGCGGCACGGCGCCAATCTCCTTCCACTGCTTCTGCAGCTCGATGAGACGGTCGCTGGTGGCTTTCCAGTCCGTGCTGTCCTTGAGGGATTCGGCTTCCTCGATGATGGCCATCTTCTTGGCCAGGTTCTCGTTCATGCTGTCCTTGAACTCGCTGAAGGAAGCACGCTTGCGCTCGAAGAATTTGTCGCAGGCGGCGCGGAAGCGGTCATAGACCTTCTGGTTGTCCTTGCGGGTGGCAAAGCCGATGGTGCGCCATTTGGCCTGGATTTCCTCGATTTCCTTGGAGAGGGCGTTCCACTCGCTGGAGGAGGTGATTTCCTTGTTGGCAATTTCCTCTACCTGTTCGCACAGGGCGGTCTTGGCGGCCAGGTTGTCCTGCTGCTGGGCCTTCATGCCCTCAAAGTGGGCCTGGTAACGCTTGTTGATGACCGATGTGGCGGCGCGGAAACGCTCCCAGATCTCCTCACGGAATTCCTTGGCCACGGGGCCCAGGTCCTTCCATTGCTCGTGCAGTTTCTGGAGTTCCTTGAAGGCTTCCACCACGTCCTCGTCCTGAGCCAGGGCCTCGGCCTGCTCGCAGAAAGCGGTCTTGGCTTCCAGGTTCTTCTTGAAATCCAGATCTCTAAGCTCCCGGTTGATATCCACCAGGTCATAGAACTTGGTGATGTAGAGCTGATAAGTATCGTTGATGTCGCGGAAACTCTGCTGAGGCACGGGACCTACTTCCCGCCAGCGGTTCTGGATGTCCCGGAACTTGGGGAAGGCGTCCTTCATCTCTCCGGGCTCCTCCACCAGGGCTTTGAGCTCCTCGATGATAGCTTGTTTCTTGGCCAGGTTCTCCTCGCGGAGGGCATCCTGCGCCTTATTGTATTCGGCCCGGTCCTTCTTGTATGCCATGTACAAGGCCTTGAAACCGGCCTCGATGGCGGCGAAGGGGCTCACGGGGCCGCTCTGGAGCGGAACCGTGGCGTCCTCGGCGGGCGTATTGTCGTCGGGTTCTTCTACTGTGGCGTCTTCGCCGGCAGCGGCTTTCTCCTTGGAAAGTTTCTTGTAGAAAGCCGATTTGATGGCGTCGGCTTCCTTGGACCGCTTCATGCTGTCCTCGCTGTCTTTCAATTCCTGGAACAGGATGGTAAGTTCGGCCAGCGTTTTGTCGGCCAGATTCACCACTTCCTCCTTCACTTCCTCAACAACTTCTTTCACCTCTTGGGCAACCTGTTCTGCTTTCTGTGCTACATCTGCGGTGGCGGGAACGGTCTCTTCCTGGACCACAGGCTTCAATTCTTCAGTCATGCTTAATCAAATAAAGGTTTAACAATAGCTCACAAATATACGAATATTCCGCGAAAAAACGCTATTTTTGCAACACAATCGTATAGCCATGCTCAGAATAGACATCATCAGCGTAGTCCCCGAACTCCTGGACAGTCCCCTAAGCCATTCCATTCCCGGCCGCGCCGTGAAAAAGGGCCTTGCCGAGATTCATGTACACGACCTCCGGAAGTACGGTCTGGGCAGCCGCCAGACCGTGGACGACTACTCCTACGGCGGAGACGCCGGCATGGTGATGATGGTAGAGCCCGTTTTCAACTGCATCAATGACCTGAAGGCGCAGCGCCATTACGACGAAGTCATCTACATGGCCCCGGATGGCGAAATCCTCACCCAGGGCATTGCCAACGAGCTTTCCCTCAAGGAGAACATCATCCTGCTGTGCGGCCACTACAAGGGCATCGACGAGAGAATCCGGGAGCATCTCATCACCCGGGAAATCTCTGTGGGAGACTTCGTGGTGAGCGGCGGGGAAATCCCCGCGGCGCTGCTGGCCGATTCCATCATCCGCCTGGTGCCCGGCGTACTCACCGACGAAACATCGGCCCTGAGCGATTCCTTCCAGGACGGCCTGGTCTCCCCTCCCGTCTACACGCGTCCGGCCGAATTCAACGGCTGGAAAGTGCCCGATGTCCTGCTGAGCGGCAACCCCAAACTCATCCAGGCCTGGCAGGACGAACAAGCCGTGGCCCGCACCCGGGAACGCCGGCCCGAACTCCTCAAATAGTTTTTCTATTCTTTTTTTATTATCTTTGAGGTTGAAAACGTTAGCCACATGACACCTTTCAACCGTCAAAGACTGTTCCAGATAGTTGAACCGGGAGATTATTCCCGGGATAAAGCATCCTATGCCTACGACATCCTGATGCTGGTGGCCATCTTCGCCAGCATCATCCCCCTGATGTTCGTTGAAAGCTGCGCTACCTTCCATGTAATCGAGCAGGTAACCGTGGTGCTCTTCATCATGGACTATATCTACCGCTGGTCCACGGCCGACCTCAAGCTCAAAAAAGACTGGGTATCCTTCCTCATCTATCCCTTCACCCCCTGGGCCATTATAGACCTGGTATCCATCCTGCCGGCATTCACCATGCTTTCCCAAGGCTTCAAGATCCTGCGTATGGCACGCCTGCTCAGGATCCTTCGCCTGCTCAAGATCATCCGCTATGCCACCCAGATCCGAATCCTGCTGGACGTGATCAGAAAGGAAAAACGGGTCCTGCTCACCGTGCTGGGCATTTCCGTTTTCTATGTGTTCATTACGGCGCTCATCATGTTCAACGCCGAGCCCCACATCAACCCGGTCACGGGAGAACCCACCTTCCGGGATTTCTACGACGCCCTGTACTGGGCCACCGTCACCCTTACTACCGTGGGATACGGAGACATGGTGCCTGTCACCAACCTGGGCCGGCTGGTGAGCATGCTCTCCTCCCTGTTCGGCGTGGCTGTCATCGCCCTTCCTTCCGGCGTTATCACGGCCAGTTATCTGGATGAATTGAGGGCCTTGCGCAAAAAGGGCATCCCCACCGACGACACTCCCAAAGACAATAACCAAAACCAATAACCATGAAAAGAATCCTTGTGTACATCCTGGCAGCGGCCGCCCTGTTTACGTCCTGCGGCACCAAAGGGTACGAATACACCGAGCAAGAACTCATCCTGGACAGCGGCGGCAACAAGGTATATGGCGTGCTGTACCACCCCGTCCATATAGCCAAAGCCCCGCTCATCGTGCTGTGCCACGGGTTTGGAGGCAGCTATGTCCATGGCTTGCAATATGCCAAGGAATACGCTCCCATGGGCTTTGCCGTATACAGCTTCGACTTCTGTGGCGGCAACAACGACAACCGCTCCGACGGCAAAACCACCGACATGTCCATTTTCACGGAAAAGGCCGACCTTAACGCCGTGCTGGACCAGCTGATGCAGCTCAGCTTCATAGACAAGGACAATGTCACGCTCATCGGAGAAAGCCAGGGCGGTCTGGTGGCGGCCATGGTGGCGGCCGAACGTCCCCAGGACATCAAGCGCATGGCGCTCATCTACCCTGCTTTCTGTATCAAGGACGACTGGGTCAAGTTATATCCCCAGCTCACCGACATGCCGGACGGCCTGTATTACTGGGGTGTCAAGTTGGGCCGCACCTACCTGAAGGACCTCTACGACTTTGATACTTATGGTACCATTGCCAAGTACGAGGGGCCCGTGGCTATCTTCCACGGAGACGCCGACACCACGGTTCCCGTAGAGTACTCCATCAAGGCAAAGGAGGCCTACAAGAACGCCACCCTCACCATCTATCCCGGAGAGGAACACGGCTTCAAGGCCGGGGCCGAAAAGAAGACGCTCAATGCTATCAAAAAGATGCTTCAGGAGTAGTCAAGTTCAAGAATATCAACAAAATAAGGCTCGCATCACTGCGAGCCTTATTTTGGTTAGTTAGTAGTGTATTCTTACCTTAAGAAGAAGGTTAATTAGTTGGTTAGAAGATGCGTTCTTACTTTTTCTAATGCAAAGATAAATAAAGTTTTTTAAACTGCAAATTTTATTAAACATTTCTTTATTAAATAAATTTTTTTAAAAACTATAGCGCATCTTGAGCATCACGTTCAGCGGTGCCTGTGGATAGACGCCCATACCATAATACACTTGTCCGGAATCGGCGCTATAAGCCTCCCAGCGCCACCCGGCGGCATAATACATCCTGTTGAATAGATTATTGGCATATAAGGCTATTTCCAGATTCCCTAAGCCTAAACCCCATTTCTGGCTGACGCTGGCACCGGATACAAAGTAGGCCGGAACCGCCAGATCCTCCCTCATGGAATTGTCCAGATACTGCTTCCCCACATACTTCCCGTTCAAGCTCAGGGTACCGCCTTTCCACGGGAAGAGTTCCAGCCGGACCATTCCCGTCACCGAAGGCGACATCAGCATGGTGGTACAGCCGTAGGAAACGGGGAGCGTGGCGCCGGAATAGTCGTCATAGGGAACGTAGGAGGTGTAATCGGCTATCTGGTTTCGGGACAGGGTGGTGTTTCCGTCCAGGCGCAGCCATTTCCACGGCTGCCAACCGGCGGCCAGTTCAATCCCCCGTCGCCAGGCGCGCGGTACGTTCTCTTTAATGGCATAGCCGGAATCGGACAGGCGGCCGGTTTCCAGCAGCATATCACGGTATTCCATGGCATACACGTTGGCCGACAGGACAAGGTTATCAGCGCTGAACTGATACCCGGCCTCCAGGTCCAGCATCCGTTCCGGCCTGATTTCCAGGCCATTGCCCTTGATGTTCTCCTTGATGTCGCTCCGGCCGGGTTCCCGGTGCCCTAACGCCGCAGAAAAATACAGCTTATGGCCGCCCCAGGATGCCGTAAGGCCGGCACGGGGGTTAAAGAAACGCCAGCGCGGGTGATAATCGAAACGGTCGGCCGCATTGCGTCCGTATTCAATCCAGTCGTCATCTACTCCGGTAAAATGGTAGCCGATGCTGCGATACTGGAGGTCGGCATAGGCCGTGAGCCAGGGCCAGGGGCGGTATTCGGCACGCAGGAAGGCCGATCCCTCCAGCTTGCGGCCGTAGTTGGCATACCAGTCCGGGGAAGTGACGTCTCCCTTCGTCCTTACCCACAGCACCTGCCCCCGGTGCGCGCCCCGGTAATAACTGCCATTCAGCCCCAGGGTCACGTCCAGCTGGGCCGAACGGTAGCGAAGGTTGGAGTTCAGGACAAAAAAGTCGTTGTCCATCTTCTTGCGGTAGGTGATGTCGGAACGGGAGTGATCGGAGAAACCGTAGTTCTTCAGTTTCTTGTTGGTTTTGTAATACTCGTCATAGCCATCCCCGCGGGTATAATCAAAGGTATTGGTCCAGGTCCAGCGGTCGCCAAAGGCCCGGGTGTAGTTGAGCTGCAGGTGATGCTGGGCATAATTGTCGGTCTGATTGGGGTAATAGCAAATATTCCCGTCGTCATCCTTGTACTCCCCCGCTCCGTTATATCGCCGGTCAATGGCATACTGCTCCAGGTCGATACCGTCCCAGGTGATGCCGCTTTTCTGTTTGCCCATCAGGTAGGTCAGGCGCAGGGATCGCGGGCCGCACATCCAGCCCAGTACAGCGAACAAGGAAGAGGAACGGACAAAAGCGTTGCGGATATAACCGTCCGTGCGTCCCAGGTTGGCCGCCACGTTAAAATACCAGCCGCCCGGCAGCAGGCCCGTAGAGGTATAAAGCGAGCCGATAAAGGTGCCGTAGGAACCGGCCGACAAATCCAGGGACCCCGTGGGCACCGCCCCCACCATGGCCGTATTCATATTGACGCTGGCCCCGAAGGCACCGGCACCGTTGGCGCTGGTTCCCAGTCCACGCTGCACCTGAACGCCGGAAAGCATGGCGGTGAGCGCCGGGATATTCACCCAGAACACTTCCTGGCTTTCGGCGTCATTGAGCGTAATGCCATTGAGCGTAACGTTGATCTGGCTACCCTTGGATCCGCGGATGGTCATGGCCGAATTCCCCAGTCCGGTACCGCCTTCGTTGTAGGTAACCACCGACGGCAGCAGGTCCAGGGCCATGGGCAGCGAGGCCATGGGATTGGCCTGTTGCAACTGGTCCTTGGAGACGGATGTAAACGTAACGGGAGTCTGTTTGCCGGCACGTGAGACCGACACCACAGCCGAGTCCAGACGCTCGGTCTTTTCTTCCTGTGCTTTTACGCACAACGGCAGCACGCACAGCGCTGCCAAAAGCAAAGTTTTTTTCATTTTTCCTTACGACGGTATGAACCGTATCAAGTTATGAGGGTATAATCTCAATCCGGACCTTCCGGATACCCCTGTTATTTATTTCTTTATCAATTCAATCTGGTAGAGCCTGGGCCAGTTTTTTCCGGTAACGTAAATGCGGCCGGCGGCATCTACTGCGATGCCGTTGAGGACGTCGGTGGCCGATGTATACAAGGCGTTGGGCAGCAGGCCGGTGCAGTCCACGCTGGATTCTACCTTGCCGGTCTCAGGGTCAATGATCACAATCATGTCCGTGAGGTACACGTTGGCCCAGATCTTACCGTCTATCCATTCCAGCTCGTTCAGGTTGCGCAGCGGGCGGCCGTTGAGCGTCACAGGCAGTTTTTTCTGGACTTTGAGGTCCTTGTCCATGAAATACAGCTGGGAACTGCCGTCGCTGGCAATGAGTTGCTTCCCGTCCGTAGTGAGGCCCCAGCCTTCCCGGGGATAACCCACAGTCTGCTTGAAGCTGAGGGTTTTGGCATCGTAGCGGAAGGCCACCTTATTGGTCCAGGTGAGGATGTACATGTCGTCCCCCAGGATGACGGAACCTTCCCCGAAGTATTTCCGGTTCAGCTTTTTCTCCACGATGGATGCTCCGGTGTCCAAATCCACGGTGCGGATGGTGCTGGTCCCATACTGGCCGGTGGTCTCATACAGGGTACCGTTGTGAAAAAAAAGTCCCTGGGTATAGGCTTCCACGCTGTGCGGATACTCCTTGACCACCCTGGGCCTGTACTGCTTTACCTGAGCCGTGCAGGCACAGGTGACAAAAAGCAGGGTTATGAGCAGCAGTTTCTTCATTTGGCAGTGCAAATATACACAATAAATTTGTTAAATTTACGCATCAGATGGGACATACCTATATTGCCATAGACCTGAAGAGTTTCTATGCTTCGGCCGAGTGTGTCGCCAGGGGGTTGGACCCTCTGACGACCAACCTGGTTGTGGCCGATGCCTCCCGCACGGACAAGACCATCTGCCTGGCGGTGTCGCCTTCTCTAAAGGCCTACGGCATCCCCGGCCGGGCGCGCCTGTTCGAAGTGAACCAGAAGCTCAGGGGCACGGGCGTGCAGTTCATCATCGCACCGCCGCGGATGAGCTATTATATAGAGGTGAGCAGCAAGATCTACAGCATCTATCTGCGCTTTATCGCTCCGGAAGACATCCATGTGTACAGCATTGACGAGGTATTCATCGACGCCACGCAGTACCTTCGGCTATATAACACAAACGCCCACGACCTGGCCATGCGGCTCGTGCGGGAGGTCCTGAAGGAGACCGGCATTACCGCCACGGCCGGCATCGGCACCAACCTGTATCTGTGCAAGGTGGCCATGGACGTAGAGGCCAAGCACAGTCCGCCCGACAAAGACGGCGTGCGCGTAGCAGCCCTGGACGAGATGAGCTACCGGCGCAAATACTGGGCGCACAGGCCCCTCACCGACTTCTGGCGCATCGGTCGCGGCACAGTCAAACGGCTGGAGGCCCTGCACCTGTACACGCTGGGAGACGTAGCCCGCCGCTCCCTCACCGACGAAGAAAGCCTGTACAAGGCCTTTGGCGTGAACGCCGAACTGCTTATAGACCATGCCTGGGGCTGGGAGCCCTGTACCATGGAGTACATCAAAGGGTATCGGCCCGTGACCAGCTCGCTGTCCAGCGGGCAGGTACTCACCAGGCCTTACTCGGCCCGGGAAGCCGGAATCATTGTCCGGGAGATGATAGACCTGCTGGTCCTGGACCTGGTTGAGAAAAAGCTGGTGACAGACCAGCTGGTGCTGCATATCGGTTATGAAAGCAGCCCCGCAAAGGATTACAAAGGTCCCGTGGTGGCCGACTGGTACGGCCGTCCCACCCCCAAACCCGCTCATGGGAGCGTAAACCTGCCGGGCGCCACTTCGTCCACCACCCTCATCATGAAGGCGGCCATGGAACTTTTTGACCGTATCATGGATCCGTCGTTGACGGTTCGGCGCATCTATGTGGTAGCCTCCCACATCATCCCGGAAGAAAAGGCCGACGGCCTTCAGCTGGGACTTTTCGACGAGGCACCTGTGGACCTGGCCAAAGAGCGCCGTCAGCAGGAGGCCATTTTGGAAATCCGCCGCCGCTTTGGCAAGAACGCCATCCTCAAGGGCATGAACTTCGAGGAAGGAGCCACCACGCGTGAGCGCAACAATCAGATAGGAGGACACAAAGCATGAGTGAGGAAATGGTCGACAGATATGCCGATATCATCGGCCTGCCGCACCCCGTCTCCCGGCGGCACAAGCCCATGTCCATGCAGGACCGGGCCGCCCAGTTTGCGCCCTTCGCCGCCCTCAAGGGCTTCGACGACGAAATCGACCGCACAACAGAGGCCGAAATGGCCGATGATGCCTAAAGGCGCTGTTTGATGGCCTTGGTGGCTTCCTCGTAGCCGGGTTTCTCCAGCAGGGCGAACATATTCTTCTTGTAGGCCTCTACGCCGGGCTGGTTGAAAGGATTCACACCCAGGGTGTAGGCGGACACGCCGCAGGCAAACTCGAAGAAGTACAGCAGGGCGCCCAGATTGAAAGCATCCACTTTCTCGAAGGCCACCTGAATCTGAGGCACGCCGCCGTCGATGTGGGCCAGGACGGTGCCCAGTTCGGCCATGTGGTTGCAGTGCTCCACATGCTTGCCGGCAAGGAAGTTGAGCTGGTCCAGATTCTGGGCATCGGAGCCGATGACCACGCTGCGCTGGGCTTTCTCCACATGCAGCACGGTCTCGAACATCACGCGGGAACCTTCCTGGATGAACTGACCCATGGAGTGAAGGTCGGCGGTGTTGTTCACGCTGGCGGGGAAGATGCCCTTGCCGTCCTTGCCCTCGGATTCGCCGTAGAGCTGTTTCCACCATTCGGCCACATAGGTGAGCTTGGGATTGTAATTCACCAGGATTTCGGTGCTCTTGCCGCACTCGCTGTGCAGGAGATTGCGCATGGCGGCGTATACGATGGCGGGGTTGTCCTTGGACTTTTTAGCCAGGGCTTTCTCGGCCTCCTTGGCGCCTTCCAGCAGGGCTTTTACGTCCAGACCGGCGGCAGCGATGGGCAGCAGGCCAACGGGAGTGAGCACGGAGAAGCGGCCGCCCACGTTGTCCGGAACCACGAAGGTCTTGTATCCTTCCTGGGTGGACAGGGTCTTGAGGGCGCCCTTCTTGGCATCGGTGATGGCCACAATACGGATGGCGGCCTCTTTCTTGCCATAGCGTTCCTCGATGTACTGCTTCACAATGCGGAAGGCCACGGCAGGCTCCGTGGTGGTGCCGCTCTTGGAAATGACGATGCAGGCTACGTTACGCTCGGCGGCCAGGTCCATGAGTTCGGCCAGATATTCCTCGGAGAGGTTGTTGCCGGCGAAGACTACCTCGGGGGCGTCCTTCTTCCTGAGCTGCTTGGCAAAGTTGTGGCTCAGGGCCTCGATCACGCACTTGGCGCCCAGGTAGGAGCCGCCGATGCCAATGGCAATCACCAGGTCCACACCCATTCCCTTCCATTCCTTGCAGATGCCGTCGATGTCGGAGAGCATGGAGGCGGGAACCTCACTGGGCAGGTGTTTCCAACCCAGGAAGTCGTTGCCAGCGCCTTTCTCGCTTTCCAGCACATCAAAGGCGTCCAGGGCCTTGTTCACATAGGATTCATACTTGGCGGCCTCAACGAAGGAAGCGCAACCTTTCACGTCTACTTTAATCATGATATTGTTTGTTTAGTTTTTAATCTCTACTCCGCCGAAACCCACTTTTCCGGTAATGATGAGGATGGGGGTTCCGCTGTCCACTTTGGTGCGACGGTTGTCGGACACGCCTCCAAAACCGCTGTTCACAGAAGTCCTGACGGCCAAGCCTTCCGGCACGATGATGGAAACACCGCTGAAGCCTACGTTCAGGTCCACAAAGGCCTGGTCCGTAATGACGGCGCCCCTGAAATCCAGGGTGAGTCCGCCAAAGGAAGTTTGGACATCGGCCCCTTCGAACGTTTCTCCGGCGAAGGAAATACTCTGTTTGCCGAAGGAAGTCTCGATGCGGCGGATATTCCTGCCGTCACGGGAAACGGTCTCGCATTCGCACACGCCCTGATGACAGAAAGGTTTGACCAGCAGCAGCTGGATACCCAGGCCGATAACCGCCAGGGCCAGGCCGATCTGCCACATCATGTTCCAGGAAATGACGTCGCGGGCCGCCAGAAGCAGCAGCACGCCCACGCAGATGCCGATGCACGGGCCCACTTTGTCCTTGTCATTGATAAGGCCGAAAAGGCAGGGCACAATCACAAACAGCGCCCACCATCCCTTGGTAGAGAACTCGAAGGTGAGCACGCCCAACACATTCAGGATCCACAGTACTCCGGCGGCAATCAGTGCCAGGCCGATAACGATTTTAAAAGCCTGTTTCATAATAAAGGATAGTTTCGGGGAACAAAGTTAAGAAAAAAAGTGGTAAAGCCGTAAGCCGCTTTCTGTTTTTGAATCTGTCATTTATCTTCGCAACCTACCCCCCGGCATCGGACGGGCAGCCCTCATCTGCCGGTATATTTGGTCTTGCAGGCCCGGGCAGCGTACCCGTCATACGTCGCCGCATGACGTCGTGGGCTCTTACCCCGCGTTTTCACCATCACCCATTGCTGGGCAGACATTCTCTGTTACGCTGCTTGAAGATTACTCCCCACTGTGCTTTCCACAGACGGGTGCCCTTCCCTGTGCGGACTTTCCTCAGCTCCTGTCCCTAAAACGGGGGCCCGGCGGCAGGAGCCGCGACAAATCGCCTTACCACTTTATTCTGCGGCTGCAAAGGTAGCAATAATTTTGAAAACGGCCTTCTCTACCTGCGGGTAATTGTAACCGCGGGTGAGGCCGAACTTGAGCAGTTTGAGTTTGAACTGCGGGTCTCCCTGCAGCGTGCGGGCCTTGGCCTCCAGCACTTTTTCCAGCTTGGCATCGGCCTTTTCCGGCTCGATTTCGGCCAGAGCATCCCTGATGGCAGCTTCAGAAATTCCCTTCCCACGAAGCTGGAAGCCTATTTTCACCGGTCCCCAACCCTGGATATTGGCTTTCTCCCTGGCAAAGGCGGCGGCATAGCGGGCGTCGTCCACATAGCGGTCTTCTATGAGCGAGGCCACCACTTTCTCTGCGGCATCGGCATCGCCTTCCAGGTCCTTGAGGGCCTTGCGGCGGATGTCGGCGGTGCAGTACTCGGCCTTGGAGCACAGCTTCTGCAGGCGCGAAAGACAACGGAAAGCGTCCATCGGCCTAGAAATTATAGCCCAAAGAAACGTAGAAGCTTAGCTTCTTGGTCACGTTGGACCATCCGATCTGGGCCTTCAGCGGTCCGGCGATGGAGTTGTAGGCATAACCCGCCCCTACGCCGGCCAGCAGTTTTGCATCAGCCATATGGGCAAAGTCCTCGAAGTCGATACCGGTATCTCCCAAGACGGAAAGATAGTTGTTTTTGCCCAGGCGGTAACGGGCTTCCAGGCGTCCCACCACAATCTTGTTGGGACAGACGATGGCGCCGCTTACGCCCACGAAGGGAATCTGCTGGTCCAGGTAGCGGCCGGCCATTTCACTTCCGATGAAGTTGTTATATACCAGCGGAGCGGCGCTGGACAAGACCATCCGGGCATTGCCCTTCATGGTGAGGGTAAACCGGTTGAAAGAAATGGGGACGGTGACATCGGCGGCCACGATACCGGTGAACTTGGTGCTGGCCGCCTCGTTCAGATCGGAATAAATGAGGGTGCCCCTGATGCCGGCCGAAACTCCCTTGGTAGGGAAATATCCGTTGTCCAGGGTCTCCACTCGGGCGTCGACGAATAAGCCGGGGAAAAACATGGCGCGCTTGACCAGGGTAGGTCCCACATTGTCCGTCCAGAAAATCTGGTTGCGCAGACCCATCTTCACATCGAAGGAGGACCAGTGCATATTGGAGAAAAACAGTTCCTGGTCACTCTTGATAAAGGTCATGCTGAACGGAGTGAGGTCATCAAGAAAAAAAGTCTTTTCCAGATAGCTCACGTTGGCACGGGCGTTCAGGGTAGCAAAATTACGGCCGTTGTAGGCATAGAGCAAGTCCAGGTACGGGTGGGTGCTCAGGCGGGCCGTAATGTCCAGCGAATGGCCCCGCATGGCATTGGTATTGAACCCGACGTTGAACAGCAGGGACACATATTCTTCCGTGTCGACACGGGCACCGAAGCCAATCTTGTGCATGGGGCCCCGCTTGCACAGCACCCGAAGGGTATAGGGTTCCTTCTTGCCGCGGAGTTCGTAGTTGACATAATCGTAGGAGCCACGGCCGAAGATGCGGGCAATATCGTCCTCAATCTGGTCACGGTGCACCGTGGCGCCCTCTTTCACCTGCATGCCCTGGATGATGTATTCGGCCTCGGCCTCATCCACGCCCACCACCTCGATCTTGCCTACTTTTACAGGAATAAGGTCTATGTCCACCGCCTTCTTGGCGTTGAGCCGGCGGCCGGCGGAACCCAGCCGCTTTTTGAGCGCCCGCAACTGCGGAGCGGCCTTCTGGGCGGCCTCATAGCCTCTCTTATACAGGGAGTCCACAGCTTCCCTGTTGAAACTGAGCATGTTGTAGCCACTCACATCGGGATGGATGTGGATATCCAGCAGACTCTGGTTAAGCTCGAAGGCGTCGTTGGAGAAAAGGTCCATACCGGCCATCATGATGTCTCCCAGGTTCTGGATTTCCGTGGCATGGAGTGAACGTTCGCTCAGGTCCACTCCTATCACAATATCGGCCCCCATGCGCTTGGCTACGTTCACGGGGAAATTGTTGCGCATGCCGCCATCCACCAGCACCATGCCGTTGGTGCGCACCGGTGCAAAGAGGCCGGGGATGCTCATAGTGGAGCGAAGGGCCATATTGATGGAACCGGCGTGCCACACCTTGGCCCTGCCGGAAGCCATGTCGGTGGCTATACAGGCAAAGGGAATGGGAAATTTGAAGAAGTCCGTGGAATCACTGTAGCCCACCGTACGGGAGCTGATGATGTGGTTCACGTTCTGGCCAAAGACAAAGCCAGAGGGCAGGCTGCCCATGAGATTGTTGCGGGCCATGGTGCTCATATCTTCTCCCGAATTGGCACCCAGGTGCAGCTCACGCGAACGGCCGGGGGCAAAGGGCATGTCTCCCCGCAGGTAATTCATATAATCGTCGGCCCTGTAATAGAAAGGAAACTGCAGCAGGTATTTTTCCTTGTTTCTGATACGGGAATACGGCATGTATTTGCGGTCCACTTTGTCACTGAGGGCCATCTCCCAGTCCATGTTCTTGAACAGGGAATCCAGATAGTCGGCGTTATAACCCAGAGCATACAGGCCGCCCAGCATGCCGCCGATGGAGGTGCCCACCACCATGTCCACGGGGATGTTGAACTTCTCCAGATATTTGAGCACACCCACGGTGGCTGCACCCTTTGCACCGCCGCCGGACAGCACCAGGGCCACGGTAGGACGGGTTTTGCGGATTTCGGCCATACGGGCGCGGATTTGCTCTACCGCGCGCTGGTCCTTTTTGTCAAGACCGAAGGTAGAGGACGGCGGATCCTTGAGATTGGTGTTCTGTGCCGATGCGATGACGGGCAGCAGACTTATCAGGATAAAAATGAGTCTCTTCATGGCTATTCCTTGTGTTTGCCGGCCAGCAGGCCGCAGGCGGCGAAGATATCTTCTCCCCTGGAAGCCCTGATGGTGGCGGTTATTCCGCCTTCGGTAAGGAGGTCCCGGAAGGCCTCCATGTCCTTCTGCTCCGCCGGTCCGTAAGGGAAATCCGGAATGCGGTGGAAGCGGATGAGGTTTACGCGGCACTCCAGATGGCTCAGAAGGCGGATGAGCTCCCGGGCATGACTGGGGGTGTCGTTCCAGCCGTGGAAGACGGTATATTCAAAACTCACGCGGCGCTGGCCGGTGAAATCGTATTGCTTTAACAGGCGGATGATCTCTGTTTCGGACCAAGCCTTTTGTACGGGCATCATCTGAGCCCTTTCTTCCGGGAAAGGATTGTGCAGGCTCACGGCCAGGTGGCACTTGCACTCGTCCAGGAAGATTTTGAGTTTGGGAAGGACGCCGATGGTGCTCAGCGTAATGCGCTTAGGACTCCAGGCCAGGCCCCAGGGGGCCGTGAGGACCTCTATCACCCGTTTCACCTGGTCCCAGTTGTCCAGCGGCTCTCCCATCCCCATGAACACGGTATTGGTAAGCTCCCCGGCCTCTTCTACGGCGAAGTACTGGCTCAGGATGTCGGCCGCATCCAGGTTCCCGTGAAAGCCCTGCCGGCCTGTCATACAGAACTTGCAGGCCATCTTGCATCCCGCCTGGGAACTCACGCAAAGCGTTTTGCGGTCTTCGTCCGGAATCATTACGGCTTCATAGTCCAATCCTTCAAACGGGAACAGGTACTTGCGGGTGCCGTCCTTTGACGTTTGCACGTCTATGGGCTCAATCATGCCCACCTCATAGCGCTGGACCAGCGCTTCCCTGCCCTGCTTGGACAGGTTAGACATCTGGTCTATGCTCCTGATGCGCTTCTGATACAGCCACTGCGCCATCTGCTTCCCGGCAAATGCCGGCAGGCCAACTTCCAGGGCAATCTGTGTAAGTTCTTCGGGCGTTTTTCCCAGTAACCGTGTCTTCATAGACACAAACCTTAGATTTGCAGCGTAGTTTTCTGCAATCAGGTTTGTATGGCAAAAATAGTAAATTTATGCCGATAAAGAAAGTTTAACAAAGGACAATG